>NZ_JBYKCM010000001.1:0-922848 GCF_057736575.1 Saccharopolyspora sp. MMCC62
CTTTACAACCACCCTTCCCCCCCCCCCGCCTGTTCCTATCTTTCCCCCCCCCCGCTCCCCCCCGGTGGGGGCCGCGCCGCGGGGGGCCGGGGGGGCGCGCCCGGAGCGGGTGAACGGCGCCGTCAGCCCGCCTGGGTGTTGTCCTTCTGGCCGCCCCAGCCGTGCCAGCGGTCGACGTCGATCAAGGCGGTGACGCGGGCCCGTTCCCGGTCCGGGTAGGGGCTGCCGAGGTAGTGGTGGGCGAGGCGGTCGATGTCGACCAGCCCCGGGTCGTCGCGCAGCTCGGTGACCCGGCCGATCAGGGTGACGTGCGTGTACCAGTCCGCGGCGTCGAGCACGGTGAGCGTGACGCGCGGGTCGCGGCGGACGTGGTCCAGCCGCTTGCGGCCCGCGTCCATGTTCACCAGCACCTTGCCGTCCTCCCACAGGTACCAGGTGGCCGCGGAGACGGGCTGGCCGTCGGCGCGCAAGGTGGCGATCGTGGACGGGTTCGGCTTGCGCAGCAAGGCGATCGCCTCGTCGGGCAGCGGTGGCGTGGACATGCGGGTCCTCCCTGTTCCGGCGGTCGGTGCGGACTCCGCCAACCTACCGGCGCGGGCGCGGCGCCGCCCGCACGCCCGGTCGTCCACTGTGGAACCAGCCGGGCCGCGGGGTCGCCGCCGGGGAGGCCGGCGACGACCCGGGCGCGCTAGCCGATCGGGCAGGTGTCCCGGTATTCGGCGATCTCCGGGCCGCTCGGCGGCGGGCAGAGGAACCGCTCGTAGCGGGTGTCCTCGTCGACGAACCGCTTCAGCCAGGCGATGCTCGACTTCGCGATGGTGGTGTTCGCGGAGTTCGGCGCGAAGTGGTCGGCCCCGGCCAGTTCGAGGTAGGCCTTGTCCGGGTCGCCGGGCAGGCTCTCGTAGAACGGTTCGGCGTGCGAGCCGACCGGCGCCACTGAGTCCCGCTCCGCCCCGATGACCAGCGTCGGAGTCCGCACGCCGGACCAGTCCTTCCTGGTGTGCCACGGGGTGAGCGGGATCGCGGCCCGCAGGTCCGGGTCCGCGACGACGGCCTCCAGCGCACCGCCACCGCCCATCGAGTGGCCCAGGACGCCCAGCCGGTCCGCGTCGACGCGGTCCCGCACCGACGAGGCGGTGGTGAGGTGGTCGAGCGCGGCGAGCAGCTGGCGACCGCGCGAATCCGGCTGGTCGGTGGGGGTGAGCGTGTCGATGGTGAACACCACGAACCCCTGCGAGGCCAGCCGCGGGCCGTACCAGGCCATCGAGGACTGGTCGCCGGTGTAGCCGGGGGCGACGGCCACGGCGCCGAAGGTGCCCTCGGAGGTGTCGGTGGGGTAGTGGATCGTGCCACCGCCGAAGCCGGTGACGGCACCGCGCGGCACCACGTCCCGCGCGACGTCGAACGGGCCCAGTGGTGCCTCGACGCTCTCGTCGGTCGGGTCGGGTCCGCGCTGGAACGAGTCGTCGGCGGCCTGCGCCACCGGCGCGCCGCCCGCGAGCAGCCCGAGCATCACCGCCGCGGCGATCAGCGTCCGGCGGCCGCGGGACCGGTGCGGCGAGGGGAGCGTTGCGGTCATGAACCACGCCTTTCTCGAAGCGGATCGGAGCGCCGGGAGCGGCGGAGCGGCCGCGCCCGATTGATCACTTTCGTGAGGGTGTGGTCCGGAACTCGCGGCGTCAAGAGAACGTTTTCACCGGCCGGATGGCCGGGGGCGGTCGTCCGCCGCGGTATCCGGGGACCGGGCGAGCGATGCGGTGCGTCCGGCGGTGCAGGTGCCGAATCCGGCCCGTCGCCATCCCGTTCGGTGGCATGCTGTCGATGTTCGTGGTGGCACGATCGGGGGGCTTGTCGGATGAAGTTCCAACCGCCTTATCCCGGCGCGCTGCCGGATCCCCGATCGCTGGGATATCCGGCGGCCGTGGAGTCGTACGCGTTGCGACTGCGCACCTTCTACGACTCGCGGGCGGCGTGGCACCGGCGGTTCTTCCGGTTCAGCGGGATCGCCGTGATCATCATCGGTGCGGGGCTGCCGCTGCTGGTCGCGGGGGACTACGCGGGCCGCGACCTGGTGATCTCGGCCGCGGGGGTGATCATGGCGGGCATCACCGCGCTGCGGGCGTTCTACCGGTGGGACCAGTCGTGGATCCTGCTGCGCAACACCGAGCGCGCGATCACCGCGGCGTGGTGGGAGTGGCACAGCAGGCTGGACGCGGCCGACGTGGACGCCGACTCGGCGAGCCCCGAGCAGCGGGAGATCACGCGGGACTTCATGCGCAGGCTCGTCGACATCCGCAAGCACGAAGCGGAGCAGTTCTTCGCCGAGATGGCGTTCCCGACGCACGACGTGCCCCGCGTTCCTCCCCTCACACCGCGCTGACCGGGACGAACCCGGCGAAGAAGTAGCCGTCGGCCAGCCGTGCGGCCCGCGCCGCTTCCGCCGGGGAGTGCGCGGTGTAGGCGAGCACCGGGCACCGCGGCCCGCGCCAGAAGGTGACGAACCGGTCCGGCAGCGCGGCCAGCTCGTAGGTGAGGAAATCCGGGCGCACCACGGCGTTCGTGAGCATCATCCGGCCCAGCGCGGCCTTCAGCGGTCCCGCGGACGGCAGTGATCCGGACGCCTGGCCGGTGGCCCGGTCCGGGAGCAGTCGCCGCAGGCGCCGGACCGCGAGCGGGTCGAAGGACTGCACGACCGCGGCGCCGGCGTACCCGCGCAGCCGGTCGGCGACGGCCCGTTCGAGTGCCGCCGAAGCGTCGAGGCCCCACCGGCGGACGTCGATCACCAGCGGGACCGCGCCGTTCACCGCGGCCAGGACCTCGTCGAGCCGGGGGACCGGCTCGCCGGACCCGTCGATCCGCAACCGCCGCAGCCGGGCCCACGTCAGCTCCCGCACGAGTCCCGGCCGTCCGGTCATCCGGGCGGTGTCGGCGTCGTGCAGCACGACCGGTACGCCGTCCGCGGTGAGCTGGACGTCGAACTCGAAGGGCACGCCCGCCGCGACGGCGCGGGCGAACGCGGCCGACGAGTTCTCCGGTGCCGCGCCGTCCTCGTCGTGCAGGCCGCGGTGGGCGATCGGCTCCGAGGTGAGCCAGGCAGGTGCGGTCACGGTCGGTCCTCCAGTCGTGGGGCAACCGTACCGCCGGATTCGGGTCGGCCCGCCTCCGTGCCCGGCGGTTCCGCTCGATGTCCGCCGCGGTTCCGGTGCGTCGTCCTTGACATCGATGTCCACGGTGAATCGAGAAAGCGTTGACATCGATGACATGGCCGCGGTTCAGTGTCCTGCAACCGGCGACGAGGCCGGTGTCAGCGGCAGAAGGAGCGTGCCGAGGTGGACTTCGCAGCCACGGAAGCGGTCGTCGGCGTCGACGTGGGCAGCACCGAGATCAAGGTGCTGGTCGCCGATCGGGCCGGCGTCGCGCTGAGCCTCCGCCGCACCCCGACGCAGTGGCAGCGCACCCCCGGCGGGCACAGCGAACTGCCCGCCGGGCTGCTGCTGGACCGGGTGCTGTCCGCGGTGACCGACGCGGTCCAGGTCGCCGAGCGCTCGGCCCGCGCGCTGCGCGTGGTGTCCGTCGCGATCACCGGCATGGCCGAGTCCGGCGTGCTGCTCGACCACGACGGCGAGCCGATGCACCCGGTGATCGCCTGGTTCGACCAGCGCGGCGGCGCCGAACTCGCCGCGCTGCCCGCGGACCTGGCCCGCGAGTTCAGCGCGCACACCGGACTGCCGCTGAGCCCGCTGTGCTCGTTCGCGAAGCTCGGCTGGCTCGCGGCGCGCGGCCTGCCCCCGCAGCGGGCCGGGACCTGGCTCAACGTCCCCGAATTCGTGGCGCACGCGCTCGGCGGGCAGGCCGTCACCGAACCCTCGCTGGCCTCCCGCACCGGGCTGCTGGACCAGGCCACCGAGAAGCCGTGGGGCCCGGCGCTGGAGCACCTCGCGCTGCCCGCCGAGGTGCTGCCGCCGCTCACCACCGCCGGAACGCCGATCGGCACCGTCGACCACCCCGGTGCGCCGGACGCGGTGCGCGGCGCGGTGCTGACCGTCGCCGGGCACGACCACCCGGTCGCCTCGGTCGCCAGCGGCGTGTGGCACGGCGAGCACCTCTTCGACTCCTGCGGCACCTCCGAGGCGCTGCTGCGCGTCGCGTCCGCACCGCTGCGCGACGACCAGCGCCGCCGGCTCACCGCCGAGGGCATCGCGCAGGGCCTGCACGTGCTGCCCGGCCGCCACCTGCTGCTCGGCGGCACCCGCGGCGGACTGCTGCTCGACCAGGTCCTCGCGCTGCTGGGCCGCAAGGAACAACCCGCCAGGGCCGAACTCGACCGCGACTGGCTCGCCCGCGGCCCCGAACCGGGTTCGGTGCGGATCACCGGCGCGCACGCCCGCAGCGAGCACGTCGACGTCCGGCTCGGCGGGGACGACGCCACCCCGCTGGACGTCTGGTCCGCGGCCCTCGCGCACGCCGTGGCCGAGACCGACGCGGTCATCGCCCTGATGGCCGCCGAAGCCGGGCCGCACGAGCACGTCACCGCCGCGGGCGGCTGGACCCGGATGGGCAGCTTCCGCGCGGTGAAGGAACGCAGCCTCCCGGCGGTCCGCTACGCGCGGATCGACCAGCCCAGCGCCTACGGCGCCGCCATCTTCGCCGCCCGCGCCGCCGCGCACGGCGACGGCGATACCGCGCTGTCCGCAGTGGACATCGCGCGTCGGTTCACCGAGCACGCCCTCGACACCATCGGAGCAGAACTATGACCGCGGCACTCGCCGACATCGCCCAGTCCGACGGCACCTTCGCCATCGTCGCCCTCGACCAGCGCAACACCCTGCGCCGCATGTTCACCGCCGCCGGCCAGCCCATCGACGACGACCTGCTGCGCGGGTTCAAGGGCGACGTCATCGGCGGCCTCTCGCCCAGCGCCAGCGGACTGCTCGTCGACCCCGACTTCGGGGTCCCGGCCGCCATCGCCGACGGCAACCTCGCACCCGGAGCCGGACTCGCGGTCGCCGCCGAACCGTCCGACCGCGGCAAGTTCGGCGACGAGCCGCTGACCCGCCGCGAACCCGCGCAGAACGCGCAGTGGGTGCGCGACATGGGCGGGCACGCGGTGAAGTTCTTCGTGCAGCTGCGCGCCGACCGGGACCGCGAGCTCGGTGGCCGGGACGTCTCCGCCGAAGCGCTGGCCGCCGCCGCCGAGGTCGTCGCGGACTGCCGCGCCGAGGGTGTGCCTTCGGTCGTCGAGAACCTGATCTACCCGCTGCCCGGCGAGGGCGAGCTGAGCCCCGAGGCGCGCGCCGACGCGATCATCGAATCGGCCCGCGCACTCGACGAGCTCAAGCCCGACCTGCTCAAGCTGGAGTACCCCGGCTCCGCCGCGGCCTGCCGCCGCATCGCGCAGGCCGTCAGCGTGCCGTGGGTGGTGCTGTCCGCGGGCGTCGGCTTCGACGAGTTCAAGGACGTGCTGCGGATCTCCTGCGACGAGGGCGGCGCGTCCGGCTTCATCGCGGGCCGCGCGTTCTGGAAGGACGCCGTGCTGCTCGACCAGCCCGACCGGCGCCCGTTCCTCGCCGACACCGCGCGGCGCAGGCTCGACGAGTGCGTGACCGCCATCCAGGGCCGCGCCACCCCGTACGCCGCAGTCTGACGTCCCCCGGTGGCCGCCCCGCCGGGCGGCCACCGCTCTTTCCCGGCAGCGTCGCCGGAGAAACGAGGTACGACCGTGACCACCACGTCACCCGCCCCAGCCCCTGCCCGCTCGCCCGCGGCGGCCGTCACCGGAGCCGCGGTCGTCGCCGCGCTCGGCGGGCTGCTGTTCGGCTACGACACCGGTGTCATCTCGGCGGCACTGCTCTACATCGCCCCGCAGTTCGCGCTGTCCGAGCTGTGGCAGCAGGTCGTGGTGGCCTCGCTGCTGGTCGGCGCGATCGTCGGCGTCGGGCTGGGCGGCATCATCGCGGACGCGCTCGGCCGCAGGCGCACCCTGTCGATCACCAGCATCGTGTTCACCGCCGGTGCGGTGATCTCGGCGCTGGCCCCGGACCTGGCGACCCTGCTGGGTTCGCGGCTGCTGCTCGGCTTCGCGATCGGCACCGCGTCGCTGTCGGTGCCCGCCTACATCGCCGAGATCGCCCCGCCGGAGAAGCGCGGCAGCCTGGTCTCGATCAACCAGATCATGATCAGCTCCGGCATCCTGCTGTCCTACGTGTCCGGTTTCCTGCTCGCCGAAGCGGGCGCCTGGCGCTGGATGCTCGGGCTGGCGGGCATTCCGTCGCTGCTCATGTTCTTCGGCCTGTTCGGGCTGCCGGAGAGCCCGCGGTGGCTCGTCGCGCGCGGCCGGATCGACGAGGCCCGCGACGTGCTGCGGCGCGTCGTCGGCGCCGACCGCGTCGAGGCGGAGCTGAGCGCGCTGTCCGGCGCGGTCACCGCCGAGGACTCGGTCACCTACCGGGACGTGCTCAAACCCGCGATGCGTCCGGCGATCTACCTCGGCATCGGGGTGGCGGCGGTGAACCAGCTCGTCGGCGTCAACGCCATCACCTACTACGCGCCGACGCTGCTGACCAAGGCCGGGTTCGGGGCGTCCGCGGCGATCCTGTCCTCGGTGGGCATCGGCGTGGCGAACGTGGTGTTCACCCTCGTCGGGCTGCTGCTGGTGGACCGGATCGGGCGGCGGCCGCTGCTGCTGGTCGGCCTCGGCGGTGTGGTGGCCTCGCTGGTCGGCATCGGGCTGCTGTACGCGGTCACCGACCTCAGCGGTGGCTGGGGCGTGGTGCTGGTCGCACTGCTGATCACCTACGAGGCGATGTTCTCGGCGAGCATCGGGCTGGCCATGTGGCTGATCAACAGCGAGATCTTCCCGACCGCGCTGCGCGGGAAGGCGGGCAGCTTCGGGATGTTCACCCACTGGGGCCTGAACCTGATCATCTCGCTGACGGTGCTCAGCGCGTTCGAGGCGTTCACGCCCAGCGGGTTGTTCTGGCTCTACGCGGTGTTCGGCCTGATCGGCTTCTGCTACCTGAAGAAGTACCTGCCGGAGACCCGCGGCCGCACCCTGGAAGAGGTCGAGGCCCTGCTGCGGGCCAGAGCCCGGAAATGAGCCCGCTCGCCCTGTTCGTCTGCGGCGCCCCGGCGAGCGGCAAGACCACGCTCGCCGGGGTGGCCGCGGGCCGGTGGGGCGCGGCGCTGCTGGACCTGGACGTGCTGGCCGGGCCGCTCACCGAGCTGCTCGGCCGGGTCAGCGGCTCCGGCACCCCCGACAGCCCGTGGATGCGGGAGCACGCCCGCACCGCCCGCTACGAATCGCTGCTGGGCACCGCGCTGGACACGGTGCGCACCGGCACCTCGGCGGTGCTCGTCGCCCCGTTCACCGCCGAACGCACCGATCCCGCCGCGTGGGAGGCGGTCGCCGACCGGTTCCGCGCCGCCGGTGCCGAACCCGTGCTGGTGTGGGTCGACTGCCCGCCCGAGGTGGCGCTCGAACGGATGCGCGCCCGGGCCGCCGCGCGGGACGCGGCCAAGCTCGCCGACCCGGCGCAGGTCCGGGCCGCGCGCGCGGACCCGCCGCGCACGCCCCACGTTAGAGTGGACGCGACCCGGCCGATCGCGGCGCAGCTCACCGAGCTGCACCGCGGCCTGACGGAAAGGAACCCGGCGTGCCAGCAGGCAACGTCACGCTCTACGACGTGGCCACCGCGGCCGGAGTGAGCCCCAAGACCGTCTCCCGCGTGATCAACGGAGCGGCCGGCGTCTCGGTGAGCACCCGCGATCAGGTGCAGGCCGTCATCGAAGAGCTCAACTACCGCCCCAACTTCCACGCCCGCTCGCTGCGCGTCGGCCGGGACGAGGCGATCGGTGTGGTGCTGGAATCCCTCTCCGACCCGTTCTTCGCCGAGATGGCCAGCGTCATCGAGCGGTGCGCGCTGGAACGCGGCCACGCGGTGCTCGTCTCCAGCGTCGGCGGCGACCCGGACCGGGAGCACGCGCTGGTGGAGAGCCTGCTGCAGCGCCAGGTCTCCGGTCTGATCATGGTGCCGGTCAGCGCGGACCAGAGCTACCTGCGCGCCGTCGCCGGGACCACGCCGGTCGTGTTCGCCGACCGGCCGGCGCGACCGGCGGCCGGGTTGGGCACCACGGTGCTCGGCGACGACTTCGGCGCCTCCGAGGCCGCCACCCGGCACCTGCTGCACTCCGGGCACACCCGGATCGCGCTGATCGGCGACCGGCCCGAGGTCTACACGACCGGCGAGCGCATCCGCGGCTACCGCAGCGCGATGCAGAGCTCCCGGGTCGGCGTGGACGAAGGCCTGGTCAAGACCGGCCTGTCCAGCGCCGCCGAAGCGCGCAGCGCCCTGGACGAGCTGCTGCGCTCCGCCGAACCGCCGACCGCGGTGCTGTCCTCCAACGCCCGCTGCTCGCTGGGCGTGGTGCCCGCGCTGCACGCGCGCGGGCGCACCGACATCGCGTTCATCAGCTTCGGCGACTTCCCGATGGCCGATTCGCTGTACCCGGCGGTGTCCGTCGTGGACCAGTCGCCGGAGGTCGTCGCCCGCACCGCCACCGAGGAGCTGTTCAAGCAGCTCGACGGCACCGCGGGCACCGGCGCCACGCTGACCCTCCCGCTGCGGCTCACCGCCCGCGGCTCCGGCGAGATCCCGCTGTCGGCGGTGGGGCGGTAGGTCCGGGGGACGGCGGGGTGCGTGCGGAGGTTCGCCGTTCGGCCGTCGCCACCGTCACGGAGGTGATCGGAACAGGGGAGGTGAGGGTCGAAAGCCGACGACCATCGATCAGCCCAGCACCTTGCTGTTCCGGAGTCGTGGGCGGATCGCCAGCAATGCCCCGCTCGCGTCCATGTGCACGAGGCCGGTCTTCCCCCACTCGATGTGGGCCGCGTTCTTGTTGCGGCGCCAGGTCGTCAGCGCGTCCGGGATGCCGGCCTCGTGTTCGTCGATGAGTCCCTCGCTCAAGCGTTGATACTGGTCGGCGAGAAGCGCCGAGTACACCTCCACCCGTTCACCGTTGAGCCGGAACACCTGATCGGTTCCCACGAACGACATGCCGCCCAGCGTGATGCGGGCATCGCCCTGCGTCCCGGGAACGGAGGAGGAGACGGCCGTTCCGAGCCGCGCCTGCTGGCGTTCGGTCAGCAGGTCTCGTGCCGCCGCCCGATTTCCGGCGAAGGTGAGGAGGGACGCGGCACTGGTGCGGACCAAGAGACGGGCGAGCCAATCGTGCAGATCGTCCCGCACCGCGAAGCCTTGCCGCTGGGTTCGTTCTCCGTTCACGGTCGTGGTGATCAAGGGAAGGATGGCGTCGTCCTGCGCGGGCACGGAGGGATCCGGAACGGTGAGGACGCCGTCGCCTTCGGCGGCCAGCAGGCGGACACCGATGCCGTCGCGACGCAGCCAGGTCGCGGTCATCAAGCCGGGAAAGGGATTCCCGGACAAGTCCGATTCGCCGAGAACCAGGCCGTGCACGCGCCGGGCGGACTGCGCGAGCGCGGTGGGTGCGGGATCGGACTTGCTGTGCGACCCCCGGGCGTCAATGGCGATGACGCGGATCGGCGCGCCGGGCTTGCGCCCGACGAGCAGGTAGTTCGGCCTCGTCGCGCTCGTGCCTGCGGCCGGTTTTTCGCTGCTCGAACCGCAGAACGCCGTCAGCACCAGTTCGGAATCGAGCGCGTCGAACCGATAGCCGGGGAACTCCTGTCGCAAGATCTGTTGGGCTGCTGCCAGTCCGAACGCGATCCCGAGATCGCGAGCTTGAGCTCCCTTCCGGTGGTAGTTCAGGTCGTTCCCGTTCCTGCTCAGCTGCATCGCGTGCTGCGCCGTCGAATCGAACGCTGTGACGTAGCGGAGGCAGTCCCAGTGCTGTGCCACCGCGCGAGCGGAACCCTGCCCGGCGAGGGCGACCGTTCGAGCGAACGTGTGCAGCACTTGCCAAGGCGTGAGCTCCACGGGGTGGCCGTGCCGCACCGGGATGAGTGCTTTCGGCCGAGCGTGCGGTTCGCGCCCCTTCTTCACGATGTCGCGATCGAGTTTGTTGGCGCGTTCGCTCACCCGGGCGCTGAGGGACGACGTCGACTCGAACATGACGTCCGCTTTCCGGCCGAGTTTGTTGAGCGCGGCTTGGGCCTTCACACACCCTCCACAGCATCGTGATCAACGGGACCGACCCCAACTCACCACAACTCGCACCCCGCTGTCGGCCTCCGTTCGGTTGACGTTCGGAGTAGTGGTTTCCGCAGGTGGGAGGTCGTCCGATCGGCGCAAGATTGCTGCATCCGGAACGGTCGCGGGAGGTGGCGGTGGCGCACCGCGAGGGGTGGGTGCGCCGGAAGTGGGGCGGCGGCTCAGCCGTCGAGGTGGGGGAGGACGTGGTCCCGGTAGCGGGCGGTCATGGTGGCGAGGACCTCGTCGCCGGGGGTGGCCCAGACGTCGGCGTTGAAGATCTCCACTTCGACGTCCCCGGCGTAGCCGGTGGCCGCGACGAGCCGGGTGAGCGCGGCGAAGTCGATGACGCCGTCGCCCATCATGCCGCGGGACAGCAGCGGGTCCGGCGCGATCGGCAGCAGGAAGTCGCAGACCTGGTAGGCGGCGATGCGGCCCTCGCTCCCGGCGCGGGCGATGCTCGCCGCCAGCCGCGGGTCCCAGAACACGTGGAAGGTGTCGACCACGACGGCGACCACGTCCGGGGGATGCGGCCGCGCCAGGTCCAACGCTTGTTCCACTGTGGACAGCACGGCGCGGTCGGCGGCGTACATCGGGTGCAGCGCCTCCAGGGCCAGCCGCACCCCGTGCTCGCGGGCGACCGGGGCCAGGTCGGCGATCCGGTCCGCGACGCGCGCTCGCGCGCCCGCGAGGTCGCGGTCCCCGGCGGGGAGGCCGCCGACCACGACGACCAGCACGTCGGTGCCGAGCGCGGCGGCCTCCGCGATCGCGGCCCGGTTGTCGGCGAGCGCCGCGCGCACCTCGTGCGGGTCGGTGGCGGTGAGGAACCCGCCGCGGCACAGGCTGGAGACCCGCACTCCCGCGTCCCGCACCAGCTTCGCGGCGGCCGGTACGCCGACCTCGGCGACGCGGTCCCGCCACAGCCCCACCGCGGGCAGTCCGGCTCGCGCCGCGCCGTCCACCGCCTCGCGCAGCGTCCAGCCCTTCGTCGTCGCCGTGTTCAGCGACAACCGGGACCGGCCCGTCACGTCGCCACCCCGCTCACCGCCAGGAAGGACCGCATCCGCGCGACCGCCAGGTCCGGATCGACCAGCAGGCCCGCCCGGTCGGCGAGCCGGAACACCTCCGCCAGGTGCGGCACCGAGCGGCCCGCGTGCAGCCCGCCCGCCATCGCGAATCCCGGCTGGTGCCCGTTGAGCCAGGACAGGAACGCGATGCCGGTCTTGTAGTGGAACGTCGGTAGCTCGAACACCTTGCGGGCCAACGGTTCCGTACTGTCCAAGATGGACCTGGCCGTGCCGGGGTCGTCCCGGTCGAGGGCCTGGATCGCCGCCGAAGCCGCCGGGTGGATCGCCGCGAAGATCCCCAGCAGCGCATCCGAATACCCGGTGCCGTCGCCGACGACGAGCCGCGAGTAGTGGAAGTCGTCCCCGGTGTAGAGCCGCACCCCCGGTGGCAGCGCCCGGCGCAGCGCGAGCTCCTGCGCGGCGTCGAGCAGCGAGACCTTCACCCCGTCGACCTTCTCCGGCCGCTCCCGGATGATCCGCAGGAACGACTCGGCCGCCACCGCCACGTCCGCGCTGCCCCAGTACCCGGCCAGCCGCGGGTCGAACATCGGGCCCAGCCAGTGCAGGACCACCGGCGCGTCGGCTTCGGCCAGCAGCGCGCCGTAGACCTCGGCGTAGTCCTCGGCCGAACGCGCCACCGCCGCCAGCGCGCGGGACGCCATGAGGATCACCACGGCACCGCTGCCCGCCACCAGCGCGATCTGCTCCCGGTAGGCCCGCAGCACCACGTCCAGCCCGGCGCGCCCGGACGGCAGCGCGGCCGGGTCCAGCTGGTCGGTACCCGCGCCCGCCGCGATCGTCCCGCCGCAGGCCCGTGCCTCCGCGGTGGACCGGCGCACCAGCTCGGCCGCCTGCGCCCAGCCGACGCCCGCGCCGCGCTGCGCGGTGTCCATCGCCTCGGCGACACCGAGCCCGTCGGACCAGATCCGGTGCCGGGCCGCCAGCGTCGCGTCCCAGTCGACGTCGGCGGGCGTGCCGGGCACGTTCTCGCCCAGCACCCGCGGCACCACGTGCGCGGCCGCGTACGCGACGCGGGACCGCAGCGGGCCGTCCGGTCTCGGCCAGTCCCGCGGTTCGCCGAGCACGTGCTCGACCAGGCGTCCGTCCGCGGTCGGCAGCAGCAGCGCGGTCACAGGACCACCTCGGCGAGCTCGACGCGGCGGCCTTCGCGGGACGACGCCAGCCCGGCCTCGGCGAGCTGCAAACCCCGCACCCCGGCCGGGAAGTCGTACGGGTGCTCGGCGTCGTCGTGCAGGTGGCGGACGAACTGCTCCCACTGCGCGCGGAACCCGTTGGCAGGCACCTCGTCGTCCGGGACCTCCGGCCACTGCGCGCGGAACGGCGTCGGCTCCACCAGATCCGGGTTCCACACCGGGGACGGGGTGTGCGCGCGGTGCTGCGCGCGGCAGCGGTGCAGGCCGGCGACCGCGCTGCCGTGCGTGCCGTCGACGTGGAACTCCACCAGCTCGTCGCGGTGCACCCGCGTCGCCCACGAGGAGTTCAGCTGCGCCACGACCCCACCGGTGAGTTCGAAGGTCGCGTAGGCGGCGTCGTCGGCGGTCGCGGTGTAGCCGCGGCCCTGCTCGTCCCAGCGCTGCGGGACGTGCGTGACGACCCGCGCGGTGACCGCCTCGACCCGGCCGAACAGGTTCTCCAGCAGGTAGTTCCAGTGCGGGAACATGTCGGTGGTGATGCCGCCGCCGTCCTCCGCGCGGTAGTTCCAGCTCGGGCGCTGCGCCGGGCGCAGATCGCCCTCGAACACCCAGTAGCCGAACTCGCCGCGCACCGACAGCACGCGGCCGAAGAACCCGGACTCCACCAGCCGCCGAAGCTTCAGCAGGCCCGGCAGGTACAGCTTGTCGTGCACCACCCCGGCGCGGACCCCCGCATCGCGCGCCGCGCGGGCCAGCCGCAGCGCACCCGCGACGTCCGAGGCGACGGGCTTCTCGGTGTAGACGTGCTTGCCCGCGGCGATCGCGCGGGTGATGGCCGCTTCGCGGGCCGAGGTGACCTGCGCGTCGAAGTACAGCCGGTCGTCGTCCGCGGACAGCGCGGTGTCCAGGTCCGTCGTCCAGCGGTCCAGGCCGTGGCGCGCCGCGAGTTCCGCCAGCTTCGCCGGATCGCGGCCGACGAGGACCGGGTCGAGCTGCACCCGGGTGCCGTCGGAGAGCCGCACCCCGCCCTGTTCGCGCAGGGCGAGGACCGACCGCACCAGGTGCTGCCGGTACCCCATCCTGCCGGTGACGCCGTTCATCACGACGCCCAGCCGTCGCTCGGTCATGCGAGTACCGCCCCTCTGGAAAGCGCTTACCGAAACCGTAGGTGCAAGAGGGGGCCCGGAACAAGATGCATCGGAAAGCGCTTCCCGCGATGTGCGCCCGCGAGGCCCCAGCACGACGCCCCATCGGTCCGGCGTGCCGCGCCCGAAGGGCGCCCGCCCGCAGCACCGCGCGGACCGCGAACGAGCGGGCCACCAGGACCGTTCTCGTGCCGTGGCGCTCAGGTGAGTGGCCCATTCGCCCAACGGCGCTGGGCGAATGGGCCATTCACCTCGCGCAGGCGCTCCGGTGGACGGGGGCTGGGTGAGTGGATCGTTCGTCGAAGGGACGGGTCAGCGGCCGGGGGTGCTCTCCCGGAGCACGACCTCGCCGCGGACCTTGCGGCGGCGCGGTTTCTCCTGCTCGGTGCCGAGCACCAGGTCCAGCGCCATCCGGCCCATCTCCGCCAGTGGCAGCCGCACCGTGGTCAGCCCGGGCGTGACGTCGCGCAGCGTGGCGATGTCGTCGAACCCGGCCACCGCCACGTCCTGCGGCACCCGCACCCCGCGCTCCCGGCAGGCGGCCATCGCGCCCAGCGCCATCAGGTCGTTGATCGCGAAGACGCAGTCGACGTCCGGGTGCTCGTCCAGCAGCCGGTGCATCGCCCGGACACCTCCGTCGCGGCTGAACTCCTCGGCCGCGCACACCGGCTCGCCGTCCGCGGACTTCCGCCACCCGGCGAGGAACCCGTCCCGCCGGTCCCGGGACACCAGCAGGCGTTCCGGGCCGGTGAGCACCGCGGGCCGCCGGTAGCCGAGCTCGGCGAGCCGCACCGCCAGGTCCTGGGCGCCGCGCCGGTTGTCCACCACCACGGTGTCCACCGGCAGCCGCGGTTCGCTGATCGCCGCGACCCGGCCGCCGGAGGCGGTGAACGGTTCCACGTGCGCCGCGAGTTCCCGCAGGTGCGCCCGATCGTTGATCCTGCTGCCCGCCAGCACGATCGCCCGGCCGCGCTGGCGGCGCAGCGCGGCCAGCAGCTCCAGCTCCCGTTCGGGCCTGCCGCCGGTGCTGCACAGCATCACCAGCAGCCCGTGCTCCTCGGCGGCGGTGGCCAGTCCGGCGGCGATGGTGGAGAAGTACGGGTCGGCGATGTCGTTGACCAGCAGCCCCACCAGGTCGGTGGAGCCCTTGGCCATCGACTGGGCCTGCGCGTTGGGGGTGTAGCCGAGCCGTGCGGCGGCGGCCAGCGTCCGGTCGTGCAGTTCGGCCCGGACGACCCGCTCGCTGCCGTTGAGGGCGCGGGAGGCCGTGGCGAGGGAGACCCCCGCTTCCTTGGCGACGTCGGTCAAGGTCGCTGCTCGTGCGGCCACATCGCTCCTTCCCGGGAATGCGTATTCCGAGGATAGCGCCCGGTTCGTCCGGTGGGTGACCGCGCCGCGCGGCGGTCCGAGGTGGACCGCGGCCGGTCGGGCCGGTCGCGCGGAGTAGTTTCGCCGCCATGCCGCTGCCGCAGGACTACCTCGACCAGTTCACCGAGAGCCCCGGGTACCTGGACTTCGCCCGCTTCGGCCCGCCGTCGCGCGCGGTGCGGGAGGCCGCGGCGCGGCTGCTGGAACGGGCGGGCACCGCCGATCACTCCACAGTGGACGACCTGATGCGCGCGGACGCCGAGGCGCGGTCCCGGGTGGGCCGGCTGTGCGGGTTCCCCGCCGACCAGGTGGTGCTGCAGCCGAACACGAGCACCGCGCTGTTCCAGGCGGCGTTCGCCACCGGGGGAGCGGTGCTGGTCTCCGGCGCGGAGTTCCCCGCCAACACCTACCCGTGGTCCCGGGCCGCCGAGGCCGGCCGGATCCAGGTGCGGCCGTGGTCCCCGCCGGACGGGCTGGTCACCCCGGAGGCGGTGCGCGCCGGGCTCGACGACGAGGTCACCGCGGTCGCGGTGAGCGCGGTGGACTTCCGCACCGGTCACCGCGCCGACCTCGCGGGCATCCGCGAGGTGATCGGGGACCGGCTGCTGGTGGTCGACGCGATCCAGGCGCTCGGCGCCGTCCGGGCGGACTGGGCGGCGGCGGACGTGCTGGTCGCGGGCGGGCAGAAGTGGCTGCGCGCCGGGTGGGGGACCGGTTTCGCGGTGCTCTCGGCGCGCGCCCTGGACCGGCACCGCCCGCTGCTGTCCGGCTGGACCGGCGCGCGGGACCCGGGCCGCTTCGACGGGGAGGTGCGGGAACCGGTGCCGGGCGCCGGGTCCTGGTCGATCACGAACCTCAGCCCGGTGTCGGCGGGGGAGCTGGCCGCCGCGCTCGACCTGGTGGAACGGGCCGGGATCGCGGAGATCGAGGCCCGCATCGCCGAGCGGGTCGGCGAGCTCGCGGAGGAGCTGCGCTCGGCGGGCGCGCGGATCACCTCGGCACCGCCGCCGCGCAGCGGCATCCTCACCTTCGACCTGCCGGGGCACCCGTCCCGCGAGGTCGCCGCCGAGCTGGCCGCCGCCGGCATCGCCGCCACCGGCCGGGACGAGCACGTCCGGCTCGCCCCGCACGCCTCCACGTCCGCGGACGCGGTGCGGCAGGTCGGGGCGGTGCTGCGCGGGCGCTGAGCCAGGGCTCGCCCGCAAAAGTCAGACGTTTTTCCTCGCGAAGCTCGGCACCGGACGGGGGCTCGTCCGGCGCCGCTTCGGCGTGCCGCGTTTGCGATGGTCGGCCGAGCCCGGTGGGGCGAACGGCCCGATCCGGTGCGGCGGACGTCGGCATCCGAAAATGTCAGATGTATTGCTTCCGGACTCGGTGAGCCAGCATACTTCTGCCCGGCCGGACGTGACGTGGCTCGCACCCCGGCCGCGCGGGCGAGCGGAACCTCCCGCGCAGGACAACGTCGTCCGAGACGAGGAGCAGACCAGGCGATGAAACGCATCGGAGTGGACGTCGGCGGCACCTTCACCGACCTCATGTACTGGGACGAGGACGGCTCGATCGCCGTGCACAAGGTCCCGTCCACACCCCACGACCCCTCGCTGGCCACCGTGGACGGCGTCCGGCAGCTCGCCGAGCGGACCGGCATCTCCGTGCGCGACCTGGACCAGTTCCTGCACGGCACCACCGTCGCCACCAACATCGTGCTGGAGCACGACGGCGCCGACGTCGGGCTCATCACCACCGAGGGCTTCCGCGACGTCCTGCACATCGCGCGCAAGAAGCGGCCGCTGAACTACTCCTCCTACCAGGACCTGCCCTGGCAGAAGTGGCAGCTGGTGCGCCGCCGCAACCGGCGGGTCGTGCCGGAGCGGATCGACGCCGCCGGTGAGGTGCTGGTGCCGCTGGACCTCGACGCGGCCCGCGAGCAGGTGCGCGCGCTGCGCGACAGCGGGGTGCAGGCCATCGCCGTGTGCTTCCTGCACGCCTACCGCAACCCCGTGCACGAGCAGGCCGTCAAGGAGATCGTCGAGCAGGAGTGCCCCGGCGTGTTCGTCTCGCTCTCCAGCGAGGTCGCGCCGCAGTACCGGGAGTACGAGCGGTTCTCCACCACCGCGCTCAACGCCTTCGTCGGCCCCAAGGTCTCCGGCTACATCGACAACCTCGCCGCGACCACCCGCGACGCCGGGGTGCGCGGCGACATCCGGCTGATGACCTCCGCGGGCGGGCTGATCTCCTCGCGCCGCGCCGCGGACAACCCGGTGCTGCTGCTGACCAGCGGCGTGGTCGCGGGCCTGCTCGGCGGCTGCGCGATCGGCGCGGCCTCCGGGTACCCGAGCGTGATCACCCTCGACGTGGGCGGCACCTCCGCGGACATCGGGGTGGCTCCGGACGGGGCGCTGCGGATGAAGCACCTGCTGGACACCCGCATCGGCGACTACCACGCGATGGTGCCGATGGCGGAGGTCGACACCATCGGCGCCGGGGGCGGCTCGATCGCGTTCGTCGACGCGGGCGGCATGTTCCGCGTCGGCCCGCGCAGCGCCGGGGCCACGCCCGGCCCGGCCTGCTACGCGCGCGGCGGCACCGAACCGACCAGCACCGATGCGATGGTCGCGATGGGCTGGCTGCGCGCCGACAGCTTCCTGTCCGGCTCGATGCACGTCGAACCGGCGCTGGCCACCAGGGCGATCGAGGAGCACGTCGCCACCCGGCTGGACACCTCGGTGGAGCAGGCCGCGATCGGCATCGTGCAGATCCTCGCGCACGCCATGACCGAGGCGATCAGCCTGCACTCGGTCCGCAAGGGTTACGACCCGCGGGACTTCTCCCTGGTCGCCGAAGGAGGCGCCGGACCGCTCTACGCCTGGCACATCGCCGAGCAGCTGCGGGTGCCGCGGGTGATCGTGCCGCACCACCCGGGCATCGCCTCCGCGATGGGCCTGCTCAGCACCGACATCCGGGTCGAGACGCCCGCGACGGTGTGGACGTCCTCGGCGGACCCGGACCTGCCGCGGATCGCCGCCGAGTTCGACCGGCTCGGCGCCCAAGCCGTCGAGCAGCTCGCCGCGGACGGCCTCGACCCCGCCGAGATCGTGCTGGAGCGCAGCCTCGACTGCCGCTACCTCGGACAGGGCTACGAGCTGCGGGTGCCCGCCCCGCCCGGTGACATCGACGAAGCGTGGATGGCCGCAGCCGCCGACGCGTTCCACGAGGTGCACGAGCGCACCTACTCGCAGCGCTTCGACGACAAACCGGTGCACCTGGTCAACGTGCGCGTCGCCGCGGTCGGCCGCGTCGGGCACGTGCCGCTCGCCGAGGTCGAAGCGGGCGGTCCGGACGCCTCCGCGGCGATCAAGACCACCACCGACGCGCTGTTCTGGACCCCCGACAACCAGCCGAAGACGTTCGCCACCCCCGTCTACGACCGGGCGCTGCTGCGCGCGGGCCACGAGCTGACCGGCCCGGCGATCATCGAGCAGTTCGACTCCACCACCGTCGTCGGCCCGCAGCAGACCGCCACCATCGACCGGGTCGGCCACATCATCATCGACACCGCCGCCGGACGCGAAGGAGACCAGCGATGACCGCCCTCGACCCGGCAGGCGTGTCCCTGGCCGGAACCGCACCCGGCAACTTCACCACCGTCGAGGTCGACCCGATCACGCTGCGGGTCATCGGCGGCGCGCTCAACAGCATCGCCAAGGAGATGGCGCAGATCCTCTACCGGATGGCGTACTCCAGCCTCATCCGCGAGTCCGAGGACCTCGGCGCGGGCATCTTCGACGCGCACGGCCGGGAGCTGTGCGAATCGGACTCCACGCCGATGCACTGCGGTTCCATCCCCGCCTACATCCGCGGCATCGACCGCAAGCTCGCCGGGACCTACCGGCCGGGGGACGTGGTGCTGCACAACCACCCGTACCACGGGGCCGCGCACTCGCCGGACTACGGGATCATGATCCCGATCTTCTTCGGCGGCGTGCACATCGGCTTCGCCGGCTGCACCGGGCACGTGTCCGACATCGGCGGGAACTTCCCCGGGCTGTGCATGGACGTCGTGGACGTGTGGGCCGAGGGCAAGCTGATGGACGCGGTGAAGATCTACGACGCCGGGGTCCGCAACGAGGCGCTCATCCAGCACATCCTGGACAACGTCCGCACCCCCGAGCAGAACGCGGGCGACCTCGAAGCCCTGATCGCCTGCGCGCGGCTCGGCGAGCGGCGGTTCCTGGAACTGCTGGAGCGCTACGGGCTGGACGTGGTGATGTCCGCCGCCGAGAAGTGGATGGACTACTCGGAGGACATGCTGCGCCGCAAGATCCGCGAGCTCCCCGACGGCGAGTACACCGCCCCCGCGTCCTACCTGGACGACGACGGCAAGAACCGGGACGTGCCGCTCAAGGTCGCCGTCACCGTCAAGGTGCAGGACGACGAGGTGGTCGTGGACCTCACCGGCTCGCACGACCAGGTGCCCACCGCGTTCAACGTGCCCTTCGAGGGTTCGGTGCTGCCGACGGTGGCCTCCGCGGTCCGCACCCTGCTGCTGGACGAGGCGCTGACCGAGGAGTTCGTGCCGCAGAACGACGGCTGCTTCCGCCCCGCGAAGGCCTACGCGCCGGAGGGCACCCTGTTCAACCCGGACTTCCCGGCGTCCTGCTTCGCGCGGTTCTCCCAGATCAACCGGATCTTCGACTCGATCAACCTGGCGCTGGCCGACGTGCTGCCGGACCGGGCGGTCGCCGGCTCCTCCGCCGCGCTGTGCGCGATCGCCTACTCCGGGATCGCCGCGGACGGGAAGTCGTACTGGGTGTACATCGAGATCAACGAGGGCTCCTACGGCGGGCGCAACGGCAAGGACGGGCTGGACTGCGTCGACTCGCTGATGGCCAACACCCGGAACAACCCCATCGAGGAGCTGGAGCTCAACCACGCGATGCTCGCCGAGCGCTACGAGCTGCGCGACGAACCCCCGGCGCCCGGGCGGTACCGGGGCGGCATCGGCAGCGTGCGCAAGTGGCGGATGCTCACCGACACCTTCATCGGCTCCGAGGCCGACAACCGCACCGACCCGCCGAAGGGCCTGGAAGGCGGGCACGACGGGCGCGCCGGATCGTTCACCCGCAACGCGGGGACCTCGGCCGAGGAACCGATGTACTCCAAGGTGACGCAGGAGAAGTGCGCGGCGGGCGACACGCTGGAGATCAAGCTGCCCTCCGGCGGCGGTTACGGCGACCCGTTCCGGCGCGACCCGGCGGCGGTGCTGGAGGACGTCCTCGACGACTTCGTCTCCGCCGAGGACGCGCGCGAGCACTATGGCGTCGTCGTCGACCTCGCCGCGGGCACCGTCGACCGGGCGGCGACGGAACGGCTGCGGGCGGGCTGAGCTCCGCCCCGGGTGAACGGCCCGCTCGTCCGGGCTCAGCGGTCGGACGGGCCGTTCACCCGGCGGGTTCCGCCGTCGCGCGGCGCCTGGCCGTGGGAACGCGGAGCAGGCCGGTGGGAACGAGGAGGGCCGGTGGGAACGAGGAGGGCCGGTGGGAACGAGGAGGAGCGCTGCCGTGGGAGCGGTTCGAGATCGGGTGCGGGCGGGACTGGACCGGGCGGCGGCGGAGAACCCGCGGCTGCGCGCGCTGATCAGCACCAGGGACGAGGCGGCGCTGCGCGAAGCCGACGAGCTGGACGCCGCCACCGGTGAACCCGGCCTGCTGCACGGGCTCACCACCACGATCAAGGACAACATCGACGTCGCGGGCGTGCCCACCACCGCGGGCACCCGCCACCACGCCACCGGTCCGGCCGCGGCCGACGCGACGGTGAGCCGGTTGCTGCGCGAGGCGGGCGCGGTGGTGCTCGGCAAGGCCAACCTCGCCGAGTTCGCGATGGGCGTGGTCGGGCGCAACGCGACCTTCGGCGACTGCCGCAACGCGGTCGACGAGGCGCGGATCTCCGGCGGCTCCAGCAGCGGTTCCGCGGTGTCGGTGGCGGCCGGGATGTGCGCGGCCTCGCTGGGCACCGACACCGGTGGCTCCGGCCGGGTTCCGGCCGCCGTCAACGGGATCGTCGGGGTGCGCCCCACCCTCGGGCGGGTATCCGGTGCGGGCGTGTTCCCGGTGAGCACCTCCTTCGACACCGTCACCCCGATCGCCCGCGACGTGCGCACCGCCGCGGAGGTGCTCGCCGTCCTCGACGCCTGGGACCCCGCCGACCCGCACTCGGTGCGCGCCGAGCGGGTCCCGGTGCTCTCCGCGCTGGCCGACGGCGCGGCCGGATTGCGGGTGGGGGTACCGGTGAACTTCTTCTTCGACGACGTGGACCCCGGGGTCGACGCGGTGGTCCGGGCCGCGATCGACGCGCTCGGCCGCGCCTGCGGGCCGGTGCGCGAGGTGCGGGTGCCCGGCGCCGAACTCGCCCAGCCGCGGATGCTCGACGTGATGTACCCGGAGGCCGCCGCCGTGCACGCGGACCGGGTCCGGGACCGGCCGGAGACGCTCGACCCGGACGTGCTGCGCCGCATCCGACTCGGCCACGACGTGCCGCCGGAGCGCCGCGAACGCGGCCGGGAGTGGCGCCGCGAGTTCCAGCGCGGGGTGCACGCCCTGTTCGCGGAGGTCGACGTGCTGGTGACGCCGACGATCCCGGTGGACGTGCCGCGGCGGGACGCCGTGGACCTGGCCGACTCCACCCGGTCCATCGCCCGGTTCACCTACGCGTGGTCGATGTACGGCGGGCCCGCGGTGAGCGTGCCGTGCGGCGTGCACCCGGCTTCGGGCCTGCCGGTCGGGCTCCAGTTGACCGCGGCGCCCTGGTGCGACCACCTCGCGCTGCGCGCCGCCCAGGTCGTCGAGGAGCTCCGCGCGCCCGGACCGCGCAGGTGAATGGCCCACCGGACCGTCGTGGTGGGTCCGATGGGCCATTCACCTGAGGTGTCAGCGGGATTGGGCGCGGAGCCGGTCGAAGTCCTCCTTCGAGAGGGGCCGCGCGTCCGCCTCGCCCAGGTCGGCCAGCGGGATGCGGTGCGTCTCGCGCGCCGACCAGGCCGCCACCGCGCCGAGGACGGTGATGCCGAAGCACAACGAGCCCACCACCAGCGGGACGTTCGCCGACCCGGGCGGCGCGACGAGCGCGAAGATGCTCGGCAGGAACGCGGTGATCGCCAGCCCGAGGTTCTGCGCGATCGCGAACCCGGTCACCCGGGTGCGGGCCGGGAACAGCTCCTGGAAGTAGCTCGCGAACGTCGCGTTCCACACCTGGTAGAAGATCCCCCAGGCCAGGATCGCCAGCACCACCGCCAGCACCACGTTCCCCTGGCCCACCGACCACAGGTACGCGTAGGAGAACACCCCCGACCCGAGCGAACCGATGATCATCAGCGGGCGGCGGCCGAACCGGTCGGACAGGTTCGCGAACCACGGGATGAGCAGCAGCGCCACCAGGTTCGCCACCACCGGGATCCACAGGTAGACGCTCTTGTCCATCTCGATCCCGTACCCGGGCTGGGTGGCGTAGGCGGCGCCGAACACCGACACCACCACGCCGACCACGTTCACCAGCGTCATGCAGGTCGCCCGCAGCACGTCGAGGCCGCTCTCCCGCAGCACCTGCACGATCGGTGCCCGCTGCGGGCGCCGCCGCTGCTGCTCGGATTCGAACAGCGCGCTCTCGGCGACGCGGCGCCGGATCAGGTACCCGGCGAACACGACGACGGCGCTGAGCAGGAACGGCACCCGCCAGCCCCACGCGTCGAAGGCCTCGTCGCTGAGGAACGCCGACAGCGGCAGGAACATGGCGGCGGCGATGACCTGGCCCGCCTGGGTGCCGTGCAGGCTGAAGCTCGCGTAGTAGCCGCGCCTGCCGAACGGCGCCTGCTCCACGATCATCGCGCTGGCGCCGCTGAGCTCCCCGGCCACCGCGAAGCCCTGCACGAACCGCAGCAGCACCAGCAGCACGGGCGCCAGCATCCCCACCTGGTGGTAGGTGGGCAGCAGCGCGACGGCGAACGTGGACAGGCCCATCAGCAACATCGCCAGCACGAGCACGTTCTTGCGGCCCCGCCGGTCGCCCCAGTGCCCGAGCACGACGGCGCCGATGGGCCGGGCGACGTAGCCGACCGCGTAGGTGCCCAGCGAGGCCACCAGCGCGACGGTGGGGTCGCCCTCGGGGAAGAAGATGGTGGGGAAGACCAGCGCGGCGGCCTGCGCGTAGACGAACCAGTCGTAGTACTCCAGCGCGCTGCCGATCCATCCGCTGGCGGCCGCTCTGCGCGGTGTGCCGCGGGATGCGGCGGATCTGCCTCCGGTGTCGGTGCTCACGGGTGCCTCCTCGGCGTGCTGCGGTGACGTCGTTGTTCCGTTCAGCGGGGTGCAGGCCGCCATGCGGCCGAACCGGTCGAGGGGCCGAGGCGCACGCAGTCTGGGTAAGCGCTTTCCAGATGGAACCGGCAGCGGGATTCGGTGTCAACACCCGGTTTTCGCCACCGCCGACCACGGGTGGCGAGATGTGGAATGCGCTTTCCAGGATCGTGGTCCGCTCGCTACGATGCGCACCGGTGACCCCCGCTCCAGGTGAGGATCGATGACCGAGACGACGACGGTCGTGCTGGCGGGCCTGCACGGCCACGGCCGCTGGCACCTGCGGCAACTGCGGCGGCTGCGCGGCATCGGCGTCCGGCTCGCCGGGATCTGCGACCCGGTGCCGCCCGCGGACGCGGACCGCGAACTCATCGGCGACGTGCCGGTCGAAGCCGAGCTCGGCGCGCTGCTGGCGCGGGTCCGGCCGGACGTGACGATCGTGTGCACCCCCATCCACACCCACTCGGAACTCGCGCTGCTGGCGGCGGAATCCGGTTCGCACCTGCTGCTGGAGAAGCCACCGGCCCCGACGCTCGCCGAGTTCGACCGGCTCGCGGCGGGGCTGGAGCGCACCGGGCGCGCCTGCCAGATCGGGTTCCAGAGCCTCGGTTCGCACGCCCTCGCGCACGCCCGCCGGTTGCTCGCCGCGGGTGCGGTCGGGGAGGTGCGCGGGATCGGTGCGGCCGGGGCGTGGCGGCGCGACACCGCGTACTACGCGCGCGCCCGCTGGGCCGGGCGCCGGGAGCTGGACGGCGTGCCGGTCGTCGACGGCGCGCTCACCAACCCGTTCGCGCACGCCACCGCCACCGCGCTCGCCCTCGACGGCGCGGCCGGGGACGAACCGCCGCGCGAGCTGGAGGTGCGGCTGCACCGGGCGAATCCGATCGAGGCCGACGACACCTCCGGGCTGCGGATGGTCACCGCGCGCGGCACCACCATCGCCGTCGCGGGCACGCTCTGCGCCGAACGGGAGGTCGAGCCGCACGTGGTGGTGCACGGCAGCCGCGGCAGGCTCGTCCTCGAATACCGGACCGGCAGGCTGCGCGTCGACTCCGCCGGCCGCAGGAGCGAGTTCGAGCTCGGCGGCACCGGCCTGCTCGCGAACCTGGTGGCGCACGTCCGGGACCCGGCGGTCCCGCTCCTGGTCCCGCCCGCCGCCACCCGGCCGTTCATGCGGGTGCTCGAAGCGGTCCGGCTCGCGCCCGAACCGCGTCCGATCCCGCACCTGGTCGACCGCAGCGGGCCGCACCCCCGGTGCGTGGTCCCCGGCGTCGACGCGGCCGTGGTCCGCGCGGCGGAGGAGCTCCGGTTGCTGTCCGAAGTGGACTTCCCGGCGGTGGCGCGATGATCGCGGACCTGCGGCTGGGTGGTGCGGTCGTCGCCGGCTACCGCGATGGGGCGGACCTGCCCGCACACCTCGGCCCGCGCCCGCACCTGCACCCGGTGCGCACCCTCCGCGGCACCGCCGTGACCGCGGTGCGGCCCGCGGATCACCCGTGGCACCTCGGGTTCTCCCTGGCCGCGCAGGACGTGGACGGCTGGAACCTGTGGGGCGGCGCCACCTACCTGCGCGGGCTCGGCTACGTGCAGCGCGCCGACCACGGGCGGATCGAGCACCTCGGGTTCGACGAGGTCCGCCCGAACGAGCTCCGGCAGCGGCTGCACTGGTGCGCGCCGGACGGCTCGGTGCTGCTGGCCGAACGGCGCCTGCTGCGGAGCCTGCCCGCCGCGGACGGCTGGGAGCTGGACGTGCGCACCGAGCTCACCAACCCCGCCGGGCGGGACATCAGGATCGGCAGTCCCGCCACGAACGGCCGGGCGGGCGCCGGGTACGGCGGTTTCTTCTGGCGCCTGCCCGGGACCGGCGAGCCGTTCACCGCCGACGCCGCGGGCGAGGCGGAGGTGCACGACCGCACCGCGCCGTGGCTCGCCTGGGCGGGCCGGGACCACACCCTGGTGTTCACCGGCGCCGAACCCGACCCGTGGTTCGTGCGCACGTCCGACTACCCGGGCGTCGGCGCGCAGCTGGCGTCCCGGGAACCGGTGGTCCTCGCCCCGGGCGCCGTGCTGGCGCGCGGGTTGCGGGTCCTCATCGCCGACGGGGCGCTGGATCGCGCCGCCGCGCGGCGGTGGGCGGAGACCGAGCCGCGGGAGCGCGTCCGCGGATCGGGGTGAAGGGTCGGGTTCCTCGCCGTGTGCGGCGGCGGGGAGCCCGTCTTCAGCCCGCCCGCAGCGCCTCCTCCGCGGCGGGGACCGCGCGCTCGCGGTCGGCCGGTACCAGGCCGATGCGGGTCCGGCGGTCGAGCAGGTCGGCGACGTCGAGCGCGCCTTCGCTGCGCACCGCGAAGCGGAGTTCGGCGGGGCGGACGCCGAGCCCGTCGATCGGTTCGAGCAGCCGCGGATCGCCGTCGGCCGCGGCGACCACGGCGGGCGCCTCGGTGCCGTAGCGGTCGACCAGGTCCCGCGGCGCATCCACCGTGGACAACCGGGCGCGGGGTGCGGCGCCGAGCAGCGGCAGGTTCCCGGTGCGGCACGGCCGCCGCGCGATCCCGGCGGCGTCCACCGCGTCCTGCGCCATCTTCCGGTAGGTGGTCAGCTTCCCGCCGACCACGCTGATCACCCCGTCCGGTCCGGTGCGCACCGCGTGCTCACGGGAGAGGTCCGAGCTGGCACCCTCCCCGCCGTCCAGCAGCGGGCGCAGCCCCGAGTAGGTGCCCAGCACCTCGTCCCGCCGGATCGGCCGCGCCAGCACCGAGTTCACCGTGTCCAGCAGGAACCCGACCTCCCGCTCGTCGGCGGTGGGCACGTCCGGGATCGGGCCGTGCTGCTCCTCGTCGGTGAGCCCGATGTAGACCCGGCCGTTCCCGGCGGGCAGCGCGAGCGCGAACCGGTTCGTGGTCCCCGGGATGGGCACCGTCAGCCCGGCGCCCAGCCCGCCGAACAGCTCGTCGGAGACCACCAGGTGCGTTCCGCGGCTCGGCCGCAGCCGCAGGCCGGGTGCCACCGCACCGGCCCACACCCCGGCCGCGTTGATCACCGCGCGGGCGCGCAGCGGGATCTCGCCGCCGCCGAGGTGGTCCCGCAGCACCGCGCCCTCGCCGGTGACCTGCTCGGCCGAGCAGCGGGTGAGCACCGTCGCGCCGTGCGCGGCGGCGGTGCGCGCGATCCCGACGACCAGCCGCGCGTCGTCGACCAGCTGCCCGTCCCAGGACAGCAGCCCGCCGCGCAGCCGGTCCTGGCGCACCGCGGGCACCATGCGCCGCGTCTCGACGCGGGAGACCCGGCGCGGCGCGGGCAGCGTCGCCCCGGAGGTGCCGGAGCCGCGGCGCAGCAGGTCGCCCGCCAGGAATCCGGCCCCGACCAGCGCCGCCCGGCCCGCGCCGATCCCGCCGACCAGCGGCAGCAGCTGCGGCAGCGGGCGGACCAGGTGCGGGGCGGTGCGCTCCATCAGCACCCGGCGCTCGGCCGCGCTCTCGTAGGCGATGCCGACGGCGCCGGAGGCGAGGTAGCGCAACCCGCCGTGCACCAGCTTCGAGCTCCACCGGCTGGTGCCGAACGCGAGGTCGTGCTTCTCGGCCAGCACGACGCGCAGCCCACGGGAGGCGGCGTCCAGCGCGACTCCGGCGCCGGTCACCCCGCCTCCGACGACGAGCAGGTCCACTTCGGGGTGTTCGGCGAGCTCGGCCAGTTCGCGGGTGCGGCGGGCGGCGTTCAGGGCGGTCATCGTGCTCCCTCCTCGGGGCGCAGGTAGGCGTCGAGCGCGGTGCGCAGCTGTTCGTCGAGCCGGTCCGGTGGCAGCACGTCGGAGACGATGCGGGCGGAGACCACCGCGGACTGCACCTGCAGCAGCACCATCGCGGCGAGTTCGTCCGGATCGCCCGCGCGGATCGAGCCGCCCTGCTGCCCGTGCCGGATGGCGCCGGTGAGGACGTCGAGGATGTGGTGCTGGCTGGTGCCGAGCCGGTCGAACACGTAGGTGATCAGCAGTTCGGGATCGGTCTCCAAGACCTTCCGGAACAGCGGGTGGTCGCGCACGGCGGAGGCAGTGCGCACGATCCGCTCGACGC
Source organism: Saccharopolyspora sp. MMCC62 (assembly GCF_057736575.1). NCBI lineage: Bacteria > Bacillati > Actinomycetota > Actinomycetes > Pseudonocardiales > Pseudonocardiaceae > Saccharopolyspora > Saccharopolyspora sp. MMCC62. The sequence goes on from NZ_JBYKCM010000001.1 coordinate 27,319, forward strand.
CGTCGGCGCGCGATCCGCCCCCGGTGTCGGCGGGCAGCAGCGCGACGAGTTCGCGGGTGAGCAGGTCGGCCGAGAGCGTCCGCACGTCCGGCCAGCGGCGGTACACCGTCGGCCTGCTCACGCCCGCGCGGCGAGCGATCTCGGCGAGGGTGGTGCGGCGCATCCCGACGGCGAGCACGCATTGCGCGGCGGCGTCCAGGATCGCCTCGTCGTTACGACTTGACGTCATGTGTAAAACTGTAACGCATGACTGAGCTTGAGCACCGCACCCCGGATCTGGCCTGGAACGCCTGGGGCACCACCGACGCGGCGACCCCGGTGTCCGACCAGGTGCGCGGCCTGCTGGAGGCGTTCCTCGGCGTCGAGCACCGCGACACGCCCTCGGTGGCCCGGTCCGAAGTGCGCCTCGGCGAGACCCGGCTTCCCGCGGAGGCCCGGGCCGCCCTCGCCGGGATCGTCGGCGACGACGCGATCCGCACCGACGACGAGACCCGGCTGCTGCACGCCGGCGGCAAGAGCACGCCCGACCTGCTGCGCCGCCGCGCCGGCGACGCCGGGGCCGCACCGGACGCGGTGGTGCTGCCCGCGGACCACGACCAGGTGTGCGCGGTCCTCGCCCGCTGTGCCGAGCACCGCATCGCGGTGGTCCCGTTCGGCGGCGGCACCAGCGTCGTCGGGGGAGTGGAACCCGAGCGCGGCGGCTTCACCTCGCTGATCTCGCTCGACCTGCGACGGCTGGACCGGCTGGTGGCCGTCGACGCCGACTCGCGCACCGCGACCCTGCAGGCCGGGCTGCGCGGACCGGAAGCCGAGGCGCTGCTGGCCGAGCACGGGTTCACCCTCGGGCACTTCCCGCAGAGCTTCGAGCACGCCAGCATCGGCGGCTTCGCCGCCACCCGCTCCTCCGGGCAGGCCTCGGCGGGCTACGGGCGCTTCGACGCCGCGGTGCTGCGGATGCGGGTCGCCACCCCGGGCGGCGAGCTCGACCTGGGCCGGGCGCCGGCGTCGGCGGCCGGGCCGGACCTGCGGCAGCTGTTCCTCGGCTCGGAAGGCGCGTTCGGGATCATCACCGAGGTGACCGCCCGGGTGCACCCGGTGCCCGCCGAGGTCGAGTCCGAGGGCTGGTCGTTCCCCGACTTCGACGCCGGCTCGGCGGCGCTGCGGCGGCTGGCGCAGGAGGAGGCGCTGCCCACCGTCGCGCGGCTGTCCGACGAGACCGAGACCTGGATCAACCTGTCCGCGGCGCACGACGTCGGAGAGGGCGGCGGCCCCGGCGGCTGCCTGCTGATCACCCGGTACGAGGGCGCGCGGGTCGCGGTGTCCGCGCGGGCGCGGGCGCTGCTGGCCGAGGCGGGTGGCGAACCGCTCGGTGCCGAACCCGCCGAGAGCTGGGCGCACGGCCGCTACCACGGCCCGTACCTGCGGGACGCGCTGCTGGACGTGAACGCGCTGGCCGAGACCCTCGAAACGGCGACCACCTGGTCCCGGCTGGCGGAGACGCGCGCCGCCGTGCAGGAGGCCGTGACCGAGGCGCTGGCGGCGCAGGGCACGCCGCCGCTGGTGCTCTGCCACCTCTCGCACGTCTACCCGGCCGGGGCCTCGCTGTACTTCACCGTCGTCTGCGCCCGCGCCGAGGACCCGGTGCGGCAGTGGCGCCGCGCGAAGGACGCGGCGGGGGCGGCGATCAGCCGGGTCGGGGCCACCATCACCCACCACCACGCGGTCGGCCTGGACCACCGGCCGTGGCTGGCCGACGAGATCGGGGAGCTCGGCGTGCAGGTGCTGCGGGCGGTGAAGTCCGCGGTGGACCCGGCCGGAGTGCTCAACCCGGGCAAGCTGATCCCGTGATCGACGAGATCGCGCTGCTGGTCAACCCGAGCTCGGGCCAGGGTGGGGGCGCGGCGGTCGCGTTGCGCGCGCTGCACTTCCTGCGCGGGGCGGGGGTGTCGGTGCGGGTCCTGGTCGGCCGGGACGCGGCCGAGGCGCAGGCGCTGGCCCACCTGGCCGTCGAGGCGGGAACCGGGGCGTTGGTGGCGTGCGGCGGTGACGGCATCGTCAACCTGGCGCTGCAAGCGGTGGCGGGAACCGGCACGCCGTTCGCGGTGATCCCGTCCGGCACCGGCAACGACCACGCCCGGATGCTCGGCGTCCCGCGGCACGATCCGATCGCCGCGGCCCGCGTGCTGCTGGACGGGGTGGCGCGCCCGATCGACCTCGGGCGCGCCGGGGACCGCTGGTTCGGCACCGTGTTCGCCGGTGGTTTCGACGCGAAGGTCACCGAGCGCACCAACCGGTTGCGCTGGCCGCGCGGGAAGCTGCGCTACAACCTCGCGCTGGTGGCCGAGCTGGCTGCGCTGCGGCCGCTGCACTACGAGCTGGAGCTCGACGGGGAACGGGTGTCCACCAGCGGTGTCCTGGTGGCGGTCGGCAACGGCGCCAGCTACGGCGGCGGCATGCGGGTCTGCCCGGGCGCGGTGCCCGACGACGGGCTCTTCGACGTCACCGTCCTCGGTGCGGTCCCGCTGGCCCGGCTGGTGCGGCTGCTGCCGACGATCTACCCGGGCACGCACGTGGCGCGGCCGGAGGTCACGACCTACCGGGCGCGGCGGGTGCGGCTGTCCACTCCAGGCGTCGTCGGGTACGCCGACGGCGAGCGGTTCGCGCCGCTGCCGGTGGTGTGCGAGTGCGTTCCGCGCGCCGCGACCGCGCTGGTCCCGGTCTGACCCGCGCTAGTTCCAGCGCTGGTCGTGCGGCTCCGACTTGTCCTCGGTCTTGAAGTTGCGCCGCAGCGAGACGCTGACCAGCTTCTCCAGCAGCGAGACGGCCTGGCCCAGGCGGTCGTCCGGCAGCTGGTCGACCAGCTCGTGCAGCAGAGTTCGTTCTTCCCTCACGAGCGAGAGGGTAAGGGACGGAGATCGTCTCACGTCCGGCGGTACCCGGTTCGTTATCCCCGGTCCGGGCCGCGTTCGCGCCACTGTGGCCGGTCGTGGACGCGGCGGCGGGTGGCGGTACCGGGGAAAACGCCTGGTTGACGAGTCAAGTTGTCCCGCGGGTGCGGTCGCACCGCAGGTGGCTCGCGGTGCGGCGGGTGATCGTGGGGCGAGGTCCACTGTGGATCTTGATCGACTTCTGCGGCGGGTGACCCGCGGGGCGCGGCGTCGCCACCGGCTCCGCCGGAAGTGCGGCGTGCGGAATTCCCGCGAGGCCGATAATTCTTGCTGGATCGCATCGTCGCGAACGGGAGAGCGGCCGTTCGGTGAATCCGAAAATGGCGACCCGAGGTGAATTCACCACGCGGCCGACGCACTTTTTCGAAGGTCGCGGAAAGCGCTGTGAACTGCGGCTATGTCACTTCTGAATCGCTGATACGGTATTCATCGAGCGTGTCCCATCTCATTTCCCTGCATCATTGATCCGAGGGTGTGACATTCCTGGATCGGTACCCGCTCCGCGGTTAACGTGAAGCGGCGCGCGGCCGCGATCTTCCCCCGCGATCCTCGGCAACCGCCGCGATCGACGGCCACCCCGGAAGCGGCGAACGCCCGGCCGCGCCCGAACCAGGCCCGACGACGCCGTCGCGGCCACCGCACCCGGCCCCACCGCGCCGCATCGCGCCCCGCCGAGGCCCCGCCCGCCGGGGGACCACCCCGTCGGAACCGCGCGGCGCCCCGGCGCGCGGCGGACACCGGTGACCGGAGGAGACCGATGCAGCAGGCGAACCGGCCCGGCACCGCGGTACCGCCGCACCGGGCAGGACCTCGCGGTTTCCTCACCGCGATGGTCGTCGACACCATCGGTTCCGGGGTGTGGGTGACGTTCTCGCTGCTGTACTTCACCGAAGGGCGCGGCATCCCGCTGGCCACCGCCGGAACCGCGCTCAGCACCGGATCGCTCGCCGCGCTCGTGCTCGGCGGGCTCGCCGCGGGCGCGTTCGCCGACCGCGTCGGCCCCTACCCGGCCGCGGTGCTGAGCTGCGCGATCCGCGCGCTGGTGTTCCCCGCCTACCTGTGGGCCGACACCCCGGCCGCGGTGGTGGTGATCGCGTTCGGGGTGAGCCTCGGCGACCGGCTCTACTGGGCAGCGCACGGCGGGCTCGTCGCCGGGATCACCTCCGATGAGCAGGCGCGACGCCGGTTCTTCGCGCTGCTCAACGGGTTGCGCACGATGGGACTCGGGCTCGGCGCCCTGGTCGTCGCCGTCGGCGCCGCGCTGGAGCAGTGGTCCGGGCCGGTGTTCTGGACGGCGATACCGCTGCTCAACGCGGCCGGATTCGCCGTCGCCGGCCTGCTGTTCCGGCGCATCGGCGCGCGCGCCCCGCGGCACCGGCCGTCGGCCGCGGTGACCCGCGGGTACCGCGAGGTGTTCGCGAACCGGCGGTTCCTCGCGTTCACCGGCGCGACCCTCGCGCTCACCCTCGCCGCCGTCGCGTTCGAATCGATCCTGCCGATCTACCTGCGTTGGCTCGGGCTGCCGCTGTGGCTGCCGCCGGTCGCGTACGTGCTGTCCTGCCTGGCGATCCCCGCGTTCCAGCCCGTCGTCCTGCGCTGGGGCAGGGGACGGGCGCCGATGCGGCTGATGGCGCGGTCCGCGCTGCTCGTCGCCGCATCGCTCGGCGGATTCCTGCTGCTCGTCGGCCGGAACGTGTCCGGCGCGGCGCTGCTGCTGGTGGTGCTGGTTCTGGTGTTCAGCCTCGGGCAGGCGCTGTTCGGGGCGGTGGCGATGGTCATCGTGCTCGACTTCGCCGGCGGCTCGGGCGCGGGCCGCTACGGCGCCTGCTACCAGCTGGTGTGGGGGATCGCGAGCGCCGTCGGACCCGGGCTGAACACCGTGCTGTTCGCGGTGTCCGGCACGGCGCCGTGGCTGGTGCTGGCCGGTGCGCTGCTCGCCGCCGCACTCGTCTACCGGCGCCTCGACCGCACCGCGCCCCCGGGAGCCGACCGATCCCGGGGGCGCGCGGTGGCGCCACCGCGCCGCGTGCGGGCGAGGTGAGCGAACGTCAGCGGCCGTGCCGGACCAGGCCCGCGATCTCCACCGGGGCCACGATCGCCAGCGCCGCCGCGATCTCGGTGCGGCCGAACCTGGCGATCAGCAGGTCCAGCTCGATCGCCGCCACCTCCGGGTCCCGCGGTGCCTGCTCGTCCACCAGCTGTCGAACCCGCTCGACCAATCCCTCGTGCATCGCACACTCCCTGCGTCGTCGGTGGGGCGAGCAGTGGGACCGGCCGCCGCGGCGGGCATGACGGCGTACTCGCGAGCACCCACCCTTCGAGTGGAGTCGAGCCGGATTCCTTGACCGTGGCGCCGAAATCTGCGGCTGCCGCGCGAATTGGGCCGAACGGGCGATTGCGGTCCGGGGCCGTTCGGCCGGGCGGACGGCGCTGCTGCGGCGTTCACCCGGTGCGCCGTTCGACCTGGCGAGCGCGGCGGGGCCGCGGCCTAAGCTGATCTCCGGAGTTCGCGGTGATCGGCACCGCGGCCTGCGCTCGAGGAGTGGATCGAATGGGCTGCGCACCGCTGGCGACGCGCTGCGCCGTGCTCGGCGCGGCAGTGCTCGCACTGGCCGCCTGCGGGACCGAGCCGGACCAGCCGGTGGTGCGCGACATCGCCGCCGAAGCTCCCGCCGGCCCGGACCGCAGCGCGCCACCCGTGGGCGGCGTGCACGACTACCAGCTCGGCGGCGCCTACCCGCCGCCCGCCGGAGTCACCGTCGTGACCAGGGACAGCACCGCGGAACCGGTGCCGGGGCTGCACAACATCTGCTACGTCAACGGATTCCAGACCCAACCGGCCGACCGCGACCTCTGGCTGGAGCAGCGGCGCGACCTCGTGCTGTCCGGGCCCGACGGGGAACCGGTGATCGATCCGGACTGGCCGGACGAACTCCTGCTGGACACCTCCACCGAACAGCACCGCACCCGGCTCGCCGAGATCATCGGCGCCACCGTGGCCGACTGCGCCGCCCGCGGCTTCGACTCCGTGGAACTGGACAACCTCGACTCCTACACCCGCTCCGACGGGGCGCTCGACGCCGACGACAACCTCGCCTTCGCGCGCCTGCTGGTCGACGCCGCGCACGGTGCCGGGCTCGCCGTGGCGCAGAAGAACGCCCCCGACCTCGGTGTGCGCGGCAAGGACGAGGCCGGCTACGACTTCGCGATCGCCGAGAGCTGCCACCGCTGGACCGAGTGCGCGGACTACACCGAGCACTACGGCGGCCTGGTGCTCGACATCGAGTACGCCGACGACCTGCGCGGCACCTTCCCCGAGGTCTGCGCCGACCCGGAGACCCCCGCCACCACCACGCTGCGCGACCACGACCTCGTGCCGCCCGCGGACCCCGCCCACGTCTTCGACCACTGCTGAGCCCGCCCGGCGTCGTCGCCGCGGGACGGGAATCCGCAGCGGCACGGGATCACCGGGGCTCTTGCTGGGCCGTCCGGGTGGAGTGCGCGGCGTCGTCCGGCGAGTCGTCGTCATCGGGGCCCCGGTGCCGGACAATTCCGGTCGTGCGGGACAACCGAGCCGACGAAGGCAGGACGACCCTCCGGGACGCGGGCGGCGCGTTCGTGTTCCGGCGCGACCACCGGCTGATGAGCGTCGGCGATGCCGCGACCGACGTGGTGCTCCTCGGCGCCGGCCTGGTCAAGATCGTGCTGCCGGACCGGGCGGGGGGTCAGCCGATCGCCGGGGTGTGCGGTCCAGGGGAACTGCTCGGCGACATCGGTGCGATGTACGCGGAGGTCCGCACCGCGAGCGTCGTCGCGCTCTCCCCGGGGCACGGGTGGCGCCTCCCGGCGGATCGTTTCCTGCACCTGCACGACCAGCACCGATCGGTGCGCGACCTGGTCCACGAGACCTTGCGGCGGCGCCAGCAGATCCTCGACGAGCGCCAGGTGTGGCAGACCCGGACGCTGCTGGTGCGGCTCGCGCGGGAACTCCGGTTCTGGGCGGACCGGTTCGGGCGGCGCACCGACGCCGGAGCGCGCGTCGACGGGCTCACGCAGGAGGACATCGCGGGCGTGCTCGGAGCGTCCCGCCAGCACGTCGAGGACGAGTTGCGCAGACTGCGCGAGCAAGGCCTGATCCGCACCGCCCGGTGCACGTTCACGGTCGTCGACCCGGCGAGGCTGGACGAGCTGATCCAGCCGGATCGCTGATACCCCCGGAAATCCGGGAGTGCGGGCGGTGACCCCGTTCCACGATGGCTCCTCCGAACGTGATCACTCGTCTGGAGGATTTCAGTGCCACACGTGTCCCCAACCCGGACCTTGCTCGGCGTCGACGTCGTCGGCTCCGCGCGCATCCCCGGCTACCACGCCGAGGAGATCCCCGCCGCCATCGCCGAACTGCTCGACACCGCGCTGACCACGGCCGAGATCAGCCGCGACGAGGTGCTCAGCTGGGACTCGACCGGCGACGGCGCGCTGCTGACGCTGCCCGGTTCCCTGCTGGGATCGGTGCTCGACGCGGCCGCGAAGCTCGAATCGGCCGCGATCCGCCGGAACCAGCGGCGCAAACCGGAGATCCTGCTGCGGGTCGCCGTGGAATCCGGCCCGGTGCACGGCGGCGCGTACTACGAGCGGTCGAAGGTGACGTTGACCCGGATGCTCGACGCCGACGCGTTCAAGCAGCTGTTCGGCCGCTGCCGCGCCGAGCGCGGGATCGCCACCGCGCTCATCGTGTCCGACCACGCGAAGAAGGTCGCCTTCAGCGGTGACCACGTGCGGGAGCTGCAGGAGGACGAGTTCGTCCCGCTGCACGTCGGCAACAAGGAGCACGACGAGACCGCGTGGGTGCGCGTGCCCGGCTGCGACCCCGGCCTCGTGCAGCGGTTCCTGCCCGGCCCCGACGGCTCCGCACCGGACGACCGGCCGACGCACCCCGGCGATGCCCGGGACGACGGCCGGGCGGGAGGCGCCGCGGCGGAATCCCCGCAGCCGGACGGATCCCCGCAGCCCAGCGTGCAGAACGTGATCAACGGATCGTCCCGCAAGTCGTTCCAGGGCGGTGTGATCAACGGCGACATCACCTTCCACTAGCGCCGGGATCGCAGCGGCCGCCGGTCGGGGGCGGCCGCTCTCATCCCCGCACCCCCGCGGATCCGATGGCGAGGCGGTTGAAGGTGTTGATCAGGCTGATCGTCCACAGCAGGTGAGCGAGCTGGGCCTGGTCGAAGTGGGTTTCGGCGGACCGGTAGTCCTCGTCGGGGACCTGTCCGCCGGGCAGCAGCGTGACCGCTTCGGCGAGCTGCAGCGCGGCCCGCTCGGGCGCGGTGAACTCGGACGAGCCGGCCCAGCGGACCAGCGCGTCCAGTCGCTGCCGGGACGCGCCGAGCTCCTGCGCCCGCACCGTGTGCAGGCCGGTGCAGAACGCGCAGCCGTTGAGCTGCGAGGCGTGCAACCGCACCAGCTCCAGCAGGACCGGGTCCAGACCGGCGTCCTGCGCGGCGGCACCGGACCGCTCGGCCAGCCGCTGCAGGTCGGCGAAGTCGTCCGGGGTGAGCGCGAGCAGGTCGAGGCGGGGCGTGAGCGTGGTCATCGGGTTCCTCCCGGTGCGGTGGTGCGCTCGGTGGCGAGCGCGGTGACGGTGCGGCGGCAGACCTTGCCGGTCGGTGCCAGGGGGAGTTCGGGCAATACCAGCAGGAATTCCGGCAGCTTGCGGCGTTCCAGGCCGCGGTCTCGCTCCAGGAATCCGGTGAGCGCGTCGAGGGTGAGCTCCGCGGTGCCGGGGGTGTGGCTCACGCAGGCGCACAGCCGTTCGCCGAGGTCGTCGTCGGGGATCCCGACGCAGGCCACGTCGACGACCGACGGGTGCGCGGCGATCTCGCGTTCGACCTCGGCCGGGCTGATGTGGTAGCCGCCGCGCGAGACGACCTGGCGCAACCGGCCCAGCACGTGCAGCCTGCCGTGCTCGTCGAGCATCCCGCGGTCCCCGCTGCGCACCCAGCCGTCCGCGGTGCGGTAGCGGCCGTCGAGCTCCGGGTCGGCGACGTAGCTCAGCGGGGTCATCGGGCCACGGGCCAGGATCTGGCCGCTCTCCCCGCGCGGCACCTCGTCCTCGGCGGCGTCGACGACGCGGATCTCGGCGACGGCCGGGTCCGGCAGGCCGGTGCCGGGCGCGCCCGGGGTGCGGGCGGTGTGGCAGTTGATGCCGTCCGAGGAGCCGTACACGCTGATCACCCGGGCGCCGAACCGGTCCGCGGCGGCATCCCGGGTCACGTCGGACAGCGGGGCTCCGCTGGACACGACGACGCGCACGGAGGAGAGGTCCTCGTCCGGGGCCGCCGGGTGGTCGGCGAGGCGGCGCAGCATCGTCGGCACCCCGAACACGTGGCCGGGCCGGTGGTGCCCGATCAGCTCGAAGGTGCGGGCCACGTCGAAACCGCCGGGCAGCACGAGCGTGGCGCCCAGCGCGGCGATCGCGACGTGCGTCGCGCAGGAACCGTAGGACGAGGCCATCGACATCAGCAGCAGCGCCCGCATCGGCACCGGCCCGGCTCCCGCGAGGGCCCGCACGTAGTTCGCCCGGCCCCCGGCCATCGCGTTGTGCGAGTAGGCGATCATCTTCGGCTCCGCCTCGGAACCGGAGGTGACCAGGATGCGCACCGGCGCTTCCGGGTCGTGCTCCCGCGCCGCCCACCGCGCCGCCGGGGCGTCGTCCAGCGACCGCGGGCCGGATTCCCCGGCACCGAAGGTGAAGGCGCGGCGCAGGTAGGGGAGTGCACGTGCGTCGTCGGCGTCCTCGGTGGTGCCGAAGATCGCCGCGGCCGCCCGGGACCGGCCCAGCAGGCTGCGGGTGTCCCGGAATCCGCGCCCCGCCGGGTAGGCGAGGACCACACCGCCGACGGCAGCGACGGCGAGTTCCGCGATGGCCATCCGACTGCCGTTGGGCAGCCGGATGCCGACGACGTCGCCCGCGCCGATCCCCGCGCGGTCCAGGGCCGCCGCGACCCGGTCCACCTCGCGGTCCAGCGCCGCGTAGTCCAGCACGCCGTCGGCGTCGAGCACCGCTTCCCGGTGCGGATGGGCGCGGACCTGCTCGCGGAACAGGGCGTGCACGTCGCGGCCCGGGCAGTGCCCGTCCCGGACCCACCGCGCGCGCAGCGCGGCGGGCACCAGGTCGCCGATGGCGACCCGATCGGTGCTGTCGATCATGAGAACTCCCAGGGAGGTAACGGGAACACGTGGTCGTCGGCGCGGCCCAGCGCGGCGGCGAACCGGTCGTCGGTGGTCAGCTCGCGCAGGTCCGCGCACACCGGGGTGACGACGACCCCGGATTCGGCGCCGCGGCGGACCCACTCGGCGGTGGGGCGCGTGCGGAACCGGGTGGTGAGGTCGCCGGGACCGAACGCGGCGGCCGCGGTGGCGGGGTCGATTCCCGGCGGCAGCACGGCGAAACCGTCCTCAGTCCACAATGGAGCCGCGAGCGGATCGGGCGCGCGCCGGCCGGGCCGGGGCACCAGCCCGGCCGCGGAGAACAGCGAGGTGTCCACTCGTGAGCCCTCCCCGGTGCGCACCCGGTGCAGCAGCGCGCCCAGCACGCCCTGCGCGCACACCAGCCCGCCGAGCACATCGGTCAACGTCATCAGCGACGGGCGCACCGGGTCGCCCGCGGGGGACAGCGCCGCGGCCAGCCCGCCGCCCGCCTGCACCAGGAAATCCGTGCCCAGCGGCGGATTCGGCCCGGCCGCCTCGCCCCACCCGGACGCCCACGCGTAGACCAGCCCGGGCCGGGCGCGCGCCAGGTCGGCGGAGTCCAGCCCGAGCTGCGCGGCCTTGCCCGGCGCCCAGTTGTGCACGAACACCTCGGCGCCCGCCACCAGCTCGCGCAGCTCCCGCCGCCCGGCGGCGGACTTGATGTCCACCTCGACGACCCGCTTGCCGTCGTTGAGCGAGCGGTAGCGCACCGAGGTGCCCCCGGCGGTCGGCGGGATGCCGCGCATCGGATCGCCCCCGGGCGGTTCGACGCGGATCACCTCGGCGCCGAGCATCCGCAGCACGTGCCCGGTGACCGGGCCCTGCACCCGCCGGGTCGACTCGACCACGACGAGGCCGTCGAGGGGCGCGGGGCCACCGCGCGGGCGGAGGGCGGCACCGGGCCGGCCCAGGGGAGCGGTGGTGCAGGCGGGAACCTCCCACGGCGGCACCGGATCCTCCCGGACCGGCAGCACCGCCACTCCGGACTCCGCCGCCGCGGCCAGCACCTCGGCGAACCGGGCGCGGCCCACCGCCGCGTGCAGGGCGGGCGGTAGCGCGCAGCACGCCGTGCCGAAGCGCCGCTGGAACGGGCCCCAGCCGCGCGCGATCGCGGCGTGCTCGGCACCGAGAGCCTGCCAGAACCGCAGCCACGGGTCCGCGTCGAGCGTCTCCAGCTCGCAACGCACCCCGTCGGCGGTGGTGAACGGCGGCCGCGCCCCACCGGGCTCCGGCCGCGGTTCCGCGTCCTCGGCGGTGTCGGCGTCGGTGGCCGCGACCGCCAGGTACTGCTGCACGCTGAGCAGCGCGGCCGCCGCCACCGAGGTGCGCACCCGTGCCATCCGCGCGCCCCGGGCCCGCGCGATCGCCGCCGCCAGTTCGCCCTGGCTCGCCAGCACGCCCGCGACGACCGAGGCGTAGTCGACGCCCAGCGCGGCGGGACGCCCGGCGGCCCTGCCGTGCACGTGCATGATGCCGCAGGCCGCCTGCACCGCGGCCTCGTCCGGCAGCACCGCCCGCACCGGCCCGGACCAGTCGATCTCGCAGCGCACAGCGGGGTCGACCGGCCCGCCGGTCAGGACGTCGCGGACCTCGGCGGCGACCCGCGCCACCGAGCGCGTCGAGGTGGGTACCCCGCTCACCGCGCCGGCTTCCGGCCGTGCACCGAGTACATCAGGCAGGACGTCGCGCGGAAGTCCGGGTGCCGCACGATCTCCCGCACCTGGTCCAGTTCCCCCGCGGTCATCCCGGCCGACACCAGCTCCGCGTGCATGTCCACAGTGGATTGCACGAGCAGCAGCAGGTCCGGGCTGCCCGGGTGGCGCAGCTGCACCTGCGGATGCGGGTCGATCTCGACCAGCCCGGCCAGGTGCATCGCCAGCGGCACCTGCCTGCCCCAGTCGGTGCCCACCCCCGCCGCCCGCATCGCGGTCGCCTTCGCCGCGAGGAACTTCTCGTACAGCAGCGCCGATTCCGCGTCCCCGGCCAGCAGCAGCGGCTCGTAGGACGTGTCGAACTCGTCGATCTGCAACCACCCGCCCGGTTTCAGCGCACTCACCAGCTTCGCCAGCACCGCCTCCCGCTCGGGCAGGTGGCGCAGCACCAGGCGCGCCACCACCAGGTCGAACGCCTCCTCGGACAGCGGATCGGTGACGACGTCGTGCTCGACGACCGGCGGCCGCGACCGCGGGTTCGGCCGCACATCCGTGGCCAGCACGCTGCCGGAGGGCGCCACCCGGTCCGCGAGCCACCGCGCGATCTCGCCGTCGCCCGCACCCACGTCCAGGCAGTGCCACCCGTCACCCACCCCGGTCTCCGCGAGGCGGGCGCGGGTGAGCGGGTCGTGCGCCGCCGACAGGTGCCGGTGCCGCCCGTGCGCCCGCCGCTGATCGAAGACGTAGATCCCGGTCACCACCGGCTTCCTCCTCCGCGCGTCCGGACCGTCACGTCCACCGGCCGGATCCGGGCGTGTCGGTGTTCCCGGTGAGCCGCTCCAGCAGCAGGGCGCGCCGGACCTTCCCGGTACCGGTGCGCGGCACCGCATCCCACGTCAGCACCACCGGTTCGGCCAGCGCGGGCAGTCCGCGGATCGCGCGGCGCCACGCTCCGCTCGGCAGCGCTCCGTCCGCGGTCACCACCACCGGCAGCGGGAGGTCGCCGGGACGGCCCAGCAGCACGCACTCCAGCGCCTGCGGCAGCCGGTCCTCCAGCACGTCCTCGGTCCCCAGGCAGCTCAGCCGCGGCGTCCGGTCCACCTCGCGGTCCAGCAGCGACACGTGGCCGTCCCGGTGGTGCACGCCGATGTCACCGGTGTTCCACCACGGCCCGCGCGCCTTCGCCGCCCAGCGCTCCGATTCGCCCGCGTAGTCCAGGCAGCGCGCCGCGGTCCGCGCGAACACCAGGCCCGGCGTGCCGCGCGGCACCGGCTCGAAGGTGTCCGGGTCCACGACCCGCAGCCGCGTCTTCACCGGGATCGGGCGGCCCAGGTTCCGCGCCCCGGCAGCGGAACGCCTGGTGTGGAAGCGGAACGTCAGCGGCCCCGTCTCCGTCTGCCCCCAGCCCTGCATCCACAGCGGACGCCGGTGCGCGGAGGCGTGCAGGTAGGCGCGGATCGTCGGCGGGTGCACCGCGTCGTAGGTGCTGATGAACAGCCGCACCCGGCGGAACGGGTTGTCCAGCCGCTCGGTCAGCGCCCGGAACCGCACGTAGGACGCGGGCAGCGCCTCCACGATCGTCGGCGGGTAGGCGCGCAGCACCGGATCGACCCGGTCCGGATCGGCCGAGCTGAGCACCACCAGCTCGCGCGGCTGCCTGCTCAGCGCCACCGCGGTCCAGCAGAACGTCCGGCCGTGCGCGTAGGAACTCGCGTTGACCACCACGTCGTCGGGGCGCACCCCGATCACCGGCACCGGATTCGACTCGAACCGCGCCAGCTGCCCGATGATCGTGCGGGTGGAGTGCACCACCAGCTTCGGCACGCCCGTCGTCCCCGAGGTGTGGTTGATGACCAGCGGTGCGTCGTCCGGGCGCAGCCGCGGCGCCGGAGCGGACCGGCCGCGCACCTCGTCCAGCCGCACCGCGCCCGGCGCCTCCCCGTCGAGCAGCAGCGCGGTGCGCGCGGCGGACACCAGGTCCAGGCCCTGCTCCGCGCACCGCCGCACCAGCGCACCGGAGGTCACCAGCACCGCCGCGTCCAGCCGCTTGAGCAGCTGCTCCAGCGCCGTCGTCGACAGCTCCGCGGACAGCTGCGCGGGCACCGCCCCGATCCGCACCGCCGCGCACGCCAGCAGGTCGTAGTCCCAGTGGTTCTCCTTGACGATCGCCACCCGGTCCCCGCGCCCCGCACCGGCCGCCGCGAGCCACCCGGCCGCGGTCCGCACCAGGTCGGCGAGCTCCGCGACCCCGTAGGACGAGCCGCCGTCCGGCGCGATGTCGAACGGCCGGTCCAGCCGCACCGCCGTCGCGGTGCCGCGCCGCGCGCACTCGTCGAACAGGACGCCCATGTCATGCGGTTTCAATGCGTCGGCTCCTCGCCTGGGTCGGAATGCTCAACGGGGCGCGCAGCCTGCTCAGCACCCGGGAGGCGGCCAGCGCGCCGGAACGCACCGCGCCCTCGCTGGCGGGGCGCAGCATCACCCAGTCCCCGGCGTAGTCGACGGGGCGCAAGCGGCGCGCCATGAACCGGGACCGCAGGCCCAGCGCCTGCGGGGTGGCCTCCGGCAGGCCGTGCGGGTGGCGGTGCACGAAGTTGCGGCGGTTCGCCGCGAGCAGCTCCGGCAGGTATCGGGCCGCGGCACCGGTCAGCCGCGCCACGACCTCCTCGTCCGGCAGGTCCAGCAGGCCCGCCGTGGTGCGCGCGTTCGGCATCAGCGTGAGCAGTCCCGCGCCGGCCGGTGCCCGGTCCGGATGCTTCTGGTGGTCGAACAGGATCGCCGAGAGCACCTCGTCCTCGGCCTCCGGGGTGAGCAGCACGTACGGCGGGGCGCCGTGCTCCGGCGCCAGCGGCCGGTCCAGCAGGCAGCTCACCTTCAGCGCCGGGGTGAACGTGCAGGCCTCCAGGTACGCCGCCTCCGCTTCCGGTGCGCCCGGGTGCAGCCGCGCGGCGACCGGTGCGGGCACGCACAGCAGCACCGCGCGCGCCGCCACCACCTCGTCGCCGACGTGCAGCCGGGCCGCGGAGCCGGTGGAGACGACCTGGTGCACCCGCTGCCCGGTCCGCACGTCCAGCCCGGCGGCGAGCCGCCGCGCCAAGGTGTCCATGCCGCCGCGGTAGGTCCGCCAGTTCGACGCGTCGCCGACCGCCAGCAGCAGCGACACCATCACCGCCGCCGAGGACCGTTCGGTGTCCCAGCCGAAGAAGGTGCCCGCGACGGGTTGCAGCAGGTAGTCGTGCAGGTCCGGGTGGTACCGGCGGGCGAAGTCGGCGACGGAGCTGTCGGCCAGCGGGGTGTGCTGCGGGTCGTCGGTGGCGAACTCGCCGCGGCGGCGGGACAGCCACATCTGGAACCGGGCCAGGTCCACCCGGGCCAGCGGGGACAGCCCGGCACCGGTGAGCAGCCCGCGCGGTTCGGCGACCCCGGGGTGCGCGCGGCCGTCCCGCCACATCGAGATCGGGCTGCTGATCAGCGGGATCTCGTGGTCCTCGACGCCGACCCGGGCCAGCAGCTCCCACGTCGCGCGGTAGCCGCGGGGCGACAGCTGCTCGGCGCCGGTGTCGATGGTGTACCCGTCGACGCGGGCGCTCGCGGTGCGTCCGCCGACGTGCTCGGCGGCCTCGTACACGCGGACGTCGAGCCCGGCGCGGGTCAGCTCGGTGGCGGCGGTGAGCCCGGCCATGCCCGCACCCACCACGGCTACGTCCAGCTCGTCGCTCATCCGGTGGCACCCCCGAACGCCGCGAGCAGGTTCGCCGCGACCAGCAGCACCACGTACAGCCGGTGCACCCGGAACCCGAGCCTGCGGGCGCGCATGATGTCACCGGCGCGGAACCCGAGCTGGTACTGCCGGGCGCGCAGCGCGTTGCCGGGCAGCAGCAGCACCGCGAACCACCACGGCGCCACCCCGCTGACCGACGCGCCCAGGCACAGCAGGAACTCGCCCAGCGACAGCGCCCCGATGAACAGCGCGTTGCCGCGCGGCGAGGTCAGCGCCGCCACCGTCGGCCGGCCCACCGCCCGGTCGCCCGCGACGTCGTTGGTGTTGGAGTACACCCCGAACATGAGCGGCCCGAGGCCGAACAGCACCGCCTGCACCAGCACGAACCCGGAGAACTCGCCGGTCGCCAGCCCGTACGGGGCGAGCACCAGCACGGTGCCCAGCGCGACGAGGAACGCCTCCTGGAAGCCGTGGTAGCTGAGCTTGAGCCCGTAGGAGTACTGCAGCGCGATCACGAAGGTCACCGCGATCACCACGATCGTCCACATCGGACGGTGCGGGGCGACGACGGCGGCCGCCAGCCACAGCAGCGCCCCGCACCCGGCGGCGGCCCAGCCGAAGCCCAGCGCCTCCCGCTCGGTCAGCGCGCCGGAGACCAGCGGTTTGCGCAGCTTCTTGCGCAGCGGATCGTTCGGCCCGTAGTTGGCGATGTCGCTGCCGTCGCGGAACCCCGTCACGTCGTCGAACGACACCAGCGCCACCAGGGTGCAGACCTCGCCGAGCAGGAACAGCAGCAGCATCGGCAGCGCCTCGGCGCCCGCGGCGAACCCGGCGGCGGGCAGCGCGGCCGCGCCGACCACGAACACGCTGAGGTAGTAGTCGTAGACGTCGAGCTTGCCCAGGCGGGCGAAGGTGCGGGCCTTGCTCTCCGGCCTGCCTGCCCCGGTGCGTTCGGGGGCGGCGTGCAGGTCACTGGTCATCGTGTCGTGCTGCTCCTGTTCCGGACTGGCTGGTGCCCGGCGCCTGCGCGCGCGGGCGGTGGCGGGCGAACTCGCAGACCGCGTCGGCGATCCGGGTCACGTCCCCGTCGGTGAGGTGCGGGTAGATCGGGAGGGCGATGATGCGGGCGCTGGCCCGCTCGGCGTTCGGCCAGTGCTCGTCCACGGGTGCCCAGGGCCGGAACGCGGCCTGGTGCGGCAGCGCCAGCGGGTAGTACACGTGCGAGCCGATCCCGTGCTCGACGAGGTATTCCCGCAGCGCGTCGCGTTCCTCGGCGAGCAGGCAGTACACGTAGTGGCAGCGGCCCTCGCGGCCCGGTGGTGGCGGGTGCACGCCGTGCTCGGCGAGCGGGGCGAAGCGCTCCGTGTAGTGCTCGGCGATCTCGGCACGCCGCCGGAGCCGGGCGGGCAGGCCCGGGTACCGGTAGCGCTGGAACGCGGCCTGGATCTCGTCGAACCGGCTGTTGGTGCCGACGACGCGGTGCACGAACCGCTCCTGCTGGCCGTGGTTGCGCAGCATCCGGACCCGCTGCCCCAGCTCGGGGTCGCGGGTGACGACGGCGCCGCCTTCGCCGGGCATGCCGAAGGACTTGACCTGGACGAAGGAGTAGACGCCCGCGTCGCCCCACAACCCGGCGGGCGTACCGCGCAGCACCGCGCCCTGGGCGACCGCGGAATCCTCGACCAGCCGCAGGCCGTGCTCGGCGGCCAGCTCGGTGAACCGGGGCATGTCGGCCATGATCGAGAACATGTGCGCGGGCAGCAGCGCCTTGGTGCGGTGGGTGATGTGCCGCCGCGCCGACTCGGGGTCGAGCACCATGGTGCGCGGGTCGATGTCGGCGAACACCGGGACGGCGCCGACCTCCAGCACGGCACCGGCCAGCGGGGCGCACCCGAACGCGGGCACCACGACCTCGTCACCGGGGCCGACGTCCACGGCGCGCAGCACCAGCCCGAGCGCGGTGGTGCCGCTGCCGCAGGCGATGACGTCGGCGGCGCCGAGATCGTCGCGCAGCAGCTCCTCGAATTCCCGGGTTTGTTCACCGAGGATGAATTTCTGTCGAGGATCCCGACCGATCTCGCCGATGATATCGAGCATCACCTTGCGATCGTCTTCGAACAGATCGGGCGGGAAGAACGGAATCTCGGAACGCATCACGCGCGCCTCCCGGAATAGAAGGAGCGGATCGACGAGCACACCCGATCGAGTTGCCCGAGGGTGAGGTCCGGGTAGAGCGGAAGGGCCACCGCACGCCGCGCCGCCGCTTCCGCGTGGGGCAGCGGAACCTTCGCGGAATAATCCGCCGAAAAGCAGGGTTGCCGGTGCAGCGGAATGGGGTAGTAGGTTTCGGTGCCGATTTCCGCGCGGGCCAGCCACTCGACCAGCTCGTCGCGGCGCTCCACCTCGACCAGGTAGACGTACCAGGCGCTCGTCGAGCCGGGGCCGCGGTCGAGGACCTCCGGCAGCCGCACGATCCCCGGCACGTCCGCGAGCCGCTCCCGGTAGGCGGCGGCCAGCTCGGCGCGGCGCGCGATGTCCCGGTCCAGCTCCGGCAGCTTCGCCAGCAGCACCGCCGCCTGGATGTCGTCCATCTTGCTGTTCGTGCCCGGCCGGGCGGTCTCGGTGGAGATGCCGGGGAAGTGGTCCAGGGTGTGCCCGAACCGCCCGTGGTGGCGCAGCCCCGCGACCAGCTCCGCGGTCCGCGGATCGTCGGTCAGCACCGCCCCGGCGTCGCCGATCGCGCCGAGCGTCTTGCTCGGGAAGAACGAGAGCACGCCGCCCGCGCCGTGCAGCCCGGCGTGCACTCCGACCTGGCGCATCCCGATCGCCTCGGCGCTGTCCTCCAGCACCACCAGCCCGTGCCGCGCCGCGACCCGGGACACCGCGCTCATGTCCGCCATCTGCGAGAACAGGTGCGCGGGCAGCACGAACCGGGTGCGCGGGCCCGCGACCCGCTCCACCTCGGCCGGGTCCAGCGCATAGGTCACCGGGTCGATGTCGGCGAACACCGGGCGGCCCCCGGCCAGCACCACCGAACTCGCGGTCGCCACGAACGAGTAGGCGGGGACCACCACCTCGTCCCCGGGCCGCAGCCCCACCGCCCGCAGCAGCAGGACCAGCGCGTCCGTCCCGCTGTTCACGCCGATCGCGTACCGCGCGCCGGTGTACTCGCAGAGCCGCCGTTCCAGCTCGGCGACCTGCTTGCCGTGGGAGAACTTGCCGTTGTCGAAGACCGCTTCGACGCGGTCGCTGATGGCCGGCCAGAGCCGGTCGAACGTGCGGGCCTGCGAGAAGAACGGAACGGGCGCGGACGAATCCGGCGGGCTCGATAATTCCCGCGTCCCGGTGTCATGCACACCGCGGGACACGACGGTCAACTCCTGGGAAATGGGGAGGGATCTTCGGCTAGGCAAAGTAGCGGAACGCCGCGCGGATCCGAAAGGCCACCGGAACGTGAAGCGCGTTTTTCATCCTTTCCGGTGATCACCTGCGGGTGGCGCGCGGACCCGGTTCCTGGGCTGTTCGGGGAAATCGTTAGTCTTGCCCTCCGGCGGCCCCGCGCGGTCGCCGACCTGCATTCCGCCACGCATCCCGAATGGTCGCCCGATCCGTCCCGTGTGGACGGTTCGGGAAAAGGCGTGAACTCCGGAACCGGTGCGGAAGCGGGAACGAATTCGCGGAGAACGGCGAAACCCGGCCGGGATCCCCCGGTCCGAACCCCGGCATGCGGCGGACTCCGGAATCCCGGAAACAACCTCGAACCCCTCTGGAGCAACGGAGCACGATGCTGCACTCACTCGTGGTCGGGCTCGGGCGCGCAGGCGCCGGGCTGCACCTCCGCGTCCTGGCGCAGGCCAGGAGACTCGACCGCGACCTGTTCCACCCCGGCGCGATCGTCGCCTGCGACCCGGCGCCCGCGGCCCGCCGCGTCCCGCCCGGGGTCACCGCCGCCGAATCGGTCCGAGCCGCCGCCGAACTGGTCCCGCCCGGACGCACCGTGGTGCACCTGTGCACCCCGCCCACCGAGCGCACCGCCCTGCTGCGCGAGCTCGCCGAACTCGGCTTCCGCCGCATCATCGTGGAGAAACCCGTCGCGCCCGACCTCGCCGCGCTCGCCGAGGTCGAACGGTTGCGGGCCGCGCACGGGCTGCGGCTCGCGGTCGTCGCGCACTGGCTCGACGCCGAACTCACCCGCAGGCTCGACGACCTGGTGCGGCACCGGCCGCTGGGACCGCTGCGGGAGATCTCCTTCCGGCAGCACAAGCCCCGGTTCACCCACTCCACCGCCACCGGCGGGCACCCGACCGCGTTCGACGTGGAGGTCCCGCACTCGCTCGGCGTCGCGCTGCGGCTGGCCGGGCCCGCCGACCTCGTCGACGCCGACTGCACCGACATGCGCTGCGGCGAGGTGCTGATCCCCGGCATGGGCGGCGCGCGGCTCGCGCTGCGGCACGCGGGCGGCGTCCGCACCAGCATCGAATCCGACCTGACCGCGCCGGTGCGGGAACGCAGCGTGGAGCTCTCGTTCGAACGCGGCCGAGCCGTCGGGCACTACCCGCTCAGCGACCAGGACCACCACGCGCAGCTGACCGTGCACGGCGCCGACGTACAGCGGGCCGACGAACAGCGGTCGGTTTTCCCCGACGACGCGCTCACCGAGTTCACGCTGCGCACCTACCGCCGGTTCAAGGCCATCGGACCGGAAACCGAATCCGCCGCCACCGGGCACTTCGCGATCCACCGCGACGTGGTCCGCCTGCTGTGGGCGGCGAAGCAGCACTGCCGGGACCGGACCGGTCCCGCACGACAGCGGAGGAGGACCGCAGACCATGCAGGATGACCCGCGCCCCCGGCTCGCCGGCCTCGGCGACGAAGCCGCCGCGGACCTGACCGGGCAGCTCGCCGCCGTCCGCAGGCTCGGCTGGCGCTCGATCGAACTGCGCACCGTCGACGGCGTCCCGCTCGCCGACCTCGACGAAGCCGACCTGCGCCGCACCGTGCGGCAGGTCCGCGCCGCCGAGCTCGACGTGGTGTGCCTCGCCTCCCGGATCGGGAACTGGGCCCGGCCCATCACCGCCCCGTTCGACGACGACCTGCGCGAACTCGACGTGCTCGCCGAGCAGTGCCGCGACCTCGGCAGCCGGTACGTGCGCATCATGTCCTACCCGAACGACGGCCTGCCCGAACCCGAGTGGGGCGCCCGCGCGCGCGATCGCGTCGCGAAGCTCGCCGAACGCGCCGCCGAGCACGGTGTCGCGCTGCTGCACGAGAACTGCGCCGGCTGGGCCGCCACCGACGCCGACCGGACGCTGCGGCTGCTCGCCGAAGTCCCGTCGCTGCGGCTGCTGTTCGACACCGGCAACGGCGTCGAACACGGCTACAGCGCCCCGGAACTGCTGCGCCCGCTCATCGGCCACGTCGCGCACGTGCACGTCAAGGACGCCACCGGCTCACCCGGCGCCGTGATGTACGTGCCACCGGGGGAGGGCACCGCGCGGGTCGCCGACTGCCTGCGGCTGCTGCTGAACTCCGGTTACGAGGGGGCCTACTCCCTCGAACCGCACCTGGTCGCCCGTCCGCACCACGGGGTCCGCGCGGACGAGACCGCCGCCGACCGGTTCGTCGACGCGGGCCGCGCCCTCGAACGGCTGCTGGGGCGGCTCAGCGCGCCCTACACCGCGGTCACCGCGCCCGGCCGGACCTGATGGGCACCGCACCGCTCGAACCCGGTGACCTGGACCTGCTGGTGGACCTGCTGCGGCTGCCCACCGTGAACCCGCTCGAAGGCGCCACCCCGCCCTCCCGGATGTGGCGGGCGCAGCGGGCCTACGCCGCGGCGGCCGAGCGGATCGGGTTCCGCACCGCGCACCACGCGGCCCCCGACCCCGCGGTGCTGGACCGCGAGGACGTGCCGCGCACCGTGCGCGACGCGGCCCGCGACCCGGACTTCCTCGCCGACCAGCCCAGCCTCGTGCTGCGGCTCGGACCGGAACTGCCGCCGGAACGCACCGTCATGTTCAACGTGCACCTGGACACCGTCGGCGGGCTGGAACCCGTCACCCGCACCGCGGAGCGGATCACCGGGCGCGGCGCCATCGACGCCAAGGGACCCGCCGTGGCGCTGCTGGCCGGAATCCGCGCCGCCCGCGTCACCAACCCCGAACTGGGGCAGGACGTCGGGGTGCTCGTGCAGGTCGTCGCCGGGGAAGAAGGCGGCGCGATGGGCACCTACGGCACCCGGCCGCTGGTCGAAGCAGGGCACGTCGGCGCGCTCAACGTGTTCTGCGAACCGACCGGGCTGCGCTACCTGCCCCGGTCCACCGCCTCGGCGACCGCGCACATCCGGGTCGACGGGCACGGCGCCATCGACGACGAGCCCGCCGCCGGGCACAACGCGACCGTGCTGCTCGGTTTCCTCGCCCAGCACCTCGCCCGCCACCTCGACCCGCAGGACCGGCCGGGGCGCTGCTGCATCGCGGGCCTGCGCACCGGAGACCGGCACAACCGGGTCTACGGCAGCGGCGGACTGCTGCTCAACCTGTCCTACGCCACCGCCGCCGAAGGCGCCGCCGCCGAACGCGCGCTGGAGGAGGCGGTGCGCAGCGGCGTCCGCGAGTTCACCGACACCTTCGCGCACACCAGGGAATTCGCCCGCACCGCCGCGCAGGCCGCGGGCATCACCCGCGTCGACTGGCTCAAGCGCGGCCTGCCCTGCCTGCCCGACCAGCAGGACGTGGCCGAACTGTTCGCCGCCGCGGGCATCCCGCGCTGGCCCGACGAGCTGCCCGCGTTCACCTGCGACGCCATCTGGATGCACGGCATCCCCGACACCCGCACCGCCGTCCTCGGCCCCGGATCGCTGGAGGCGAACCACGCGCACGCCGACGGCGAACACGCCGACGTCGCCGAACTCCGCGACTTCGCCCTCGCCGTCGCGGCGGTGCTCACCGAGTTCACCAAGCGGCACCACGGCGGTGCCGGGAAGGAGATCACCTGATGACGCTGCTGCCGGAGATCGCACACTCCGGGGAACGAACGACGGTGTCCTACGCGCGGCTGCACGCGTTCACCGCGCGGCTGTTCGCCGAGCACGGGATACCCGATCACCGGGCGCGCCTCGCCGCGGAGGCGCTGTGCCACGGAGATCTGTGCGGATTCGACTCGCACGGCCTGTTCAACCTCACCCGGCTCTACCTGCCGCAGCTGCGCTCCGGGCGGGTGGACCCCACCGCGGAGCCGACCACGCGGCTCGACCTCGGCGCCTGCGCCGTGCGCGACGCGCACCGAGCGCTCGGCCTGTGGGCCGCCGCCGAAGCCGTCGACGACGCGGCCGACCGCGCCCAGGTGCACGGCGTCGGCCTGGTGTCGGTGCGCGGTGGCACGCACTTCGGCTGCGCGGGGTTCCACGCCGCCCGCGCCGCCGAACGCGGCCTGATCGGCATCGTCGCCAGCAACTGCGGCTCGCAGCGGATCGCCCGGCCACCGCTCGGCGCGCTCGCGATGCTCGGCACCAACCCGATCGCCGTCGCCGCCCCCGCCCTCGACGGCCACCCGTTCGTGCTGGACATGAGCACCACCGCGGTGCCCACCGGCAAGGTCCGGATCGCGGCCGCCGACGGCGAGCGCATCCCGCCCGGATGGCTCGACGACGACACCGGGCACCCCGTCACCGACCCGGCCGAGTTCGACCGCGGCGGCGCGCACCTGCGCTGGCTCGGCGGCGACTCGGCGACCGGCGCGCACAAGGGCTTCGGGCTCGGACTCGTCGTCGAAGTGCTCTCCGCGCTGCTGCCCGGCGCCGGTGTCGGCCCCGCCCCGGCCGCGCTGGACGGCGACGGCGGGCCGCACGGGCGCGACGACGACATCGGCTACTTCGTGCTGGCCATCGCACCCGACCTGCTGCGCCCCGGCGGTGCGTTCACCGCGGACGCGCGGAGCCTGTTCGGCACCCTGCTGGACTGCCCGCCCGCGGCCGAGGACCCGGTGCGCTATCCCGGCTGGCACGAGGCGGAACGCGCCGCGCGGCGCCGCCGGGACGGGGTGCCGCTGCGCACTCCGGTGCACCGCGACCTCGTCGAGCTCGGCTTCGACGAGTCCGAAGTGGACGGAGGTGTGCGGTGAGCGCCGCGCCGCGCCGCGCCGCCGTGATCGGGCTCGGCGCCATCTCCCGGTACTACCTGGCCGCGCTGGACGCGCTGCCCGGCTGGGAACTCGCCGCCGTCTGCGACGTGGACGACTCCGCGCTGGCCGCGCACCGCGACCGGCTACCGGTCTTCCGGGACCACGGCGACCTGCTCGCCGAGACCGCCCCGGACGCGGTGATCGTGGTCGTGCCCAACGACGTGCACGCGGACATCAGCCGCGACGCGCTGCGGGCCGGAATCCCGGTGTGCGTGGAGAAACCGCTCGCCATCGACCTCGCCGACGCCCGGGCGCTCACCGCGCTCGCCTCGGTCACCGCGCCGCTGTTCACCGCGTTCCACCGCCGCTACAACGACAACGTGCTGCGGCTGCGCGAGGAACTCCGCGGCCACGGCCCCATCGAGGCGATGACCGTGCGCTACCTCGAACGCATCGAAGAGCACATCGGCGGCGACACCTGGTACCTCGACCCGGACCGCTGCGGCGGCGGGTGCGTCGCCGACAACGGACCGAACGCCTTCGACCTGGTGCGGCTGTTCCTCGGCGACGTCGAACCGGCCGCGGTCACCGTGCACCGCGACGACGTGGGACTCGACCGGCAGGCCGTCGTCGAACTGCGCTCCGCCACCGGGGTTCCCGCCGTCGTCGAACTCGACTGGTCGCACCCCGGCGAGACCAAGGACGTCGAGATCCGCTGCGCCGACGGCAGCGCGCACCGCGCCGACATGCTGCACGGCCACCACGGGTTCAAGACCTCCCTGTGGCACGAGTACGAAGGCATCCTCGCCGACTTCGGCGCCGTGCTCGACGCCGGCAACACCGCCGCCGACCGGCGTCCCGACGGCGGGTTGCCCGCGCTGGAACTGGTCGACGCGGTCTACCGCACCGAATTCCTGGACGCCGCGTCCAACGAGGAGGGCTCGGGATGAACCCGCACGAAGACGGCCGCAAACGCGGGCTGCACGCCACCGTCGTCAAGGTGCTGCGGCACCGCCGTACCGAACGGGGCATGTCGCTCGAACCGCACGCCAGCCGCTGCATCCGGGCGGGGGAGGTGCACGAGCTCGTCACCACCGACCACGCCGACACCGCCCCGGGCGCCCGCGTGGACCGCGTCGGGTTCCTCGGCTTCGCCGAGTTCGGCTGCGCCGGCGTGCTCGACCGCGGCGACGAGCTGCACATCGGCGGGCGGGTGGTCGGCACCGTGCTCGGCTTCGACGCCTGCCACCACCCGAACCACTACAACGTCCTGGTGCGCACCGAAATCCCGTGGACCGGTGCGGACCTCGACCTGTTCCCGGAGCAGACGCTCACCTTCGAGCAAGCGGCGGTGGTGGTCCCCGAACGGTGCTGACCCGCTGACCCGCTGGAGCGGCGACTCCGGCGCACGGCCGGAACGACACGGCGGCCGGTGACCATTCCGCGAGGGGAGGGTGGTCACCGGCCGCTTGTCGCGCGCTGCGGATCAGCCCAGCAGCTCGACGTCCGACCGGCCGAAGTGGAAGTCGCGCACCGAGGCGAGCAGCTCCTCCAGCGAGAGCTCACCGTCGCCATTGGTGTCGATGTCGACGAACGCGGAGGCGGCCTGCGAGCGGTCCACGCCGACCGCGGTCAGCCAGGACGCGAACTCGCCCGCGTCGATCACGCCGTCGTCGTTCTTGTCGCACAGGCCGACGATGCCCTGCACCACCGGGCGCATGACCCGGTCGAAGTCGGCCTCGCCACCCGGGGTGACCATTCCTTCGGCGACCTGGAGGAACTGCTCCTCCGACAGCGAACCCGTGGGCGCCTGGCCGGCCCGGCTCGCCAGGTGGTCGAACATCGTGGTGAACGCCTCGCGCAGCAGCTGCGCCTGGGGGCTCTGGGCGCTCGTGTCGAACGCACGCGCGA
This sequence comes from Saccharopolyspora sp. MMCC62, assembly GCF_057736575.1. Lineage (NCBI taxonomy): Bacteria > Bacillati > Actinomycetota > Actinomycetes > Pseudonocardiales > Pseudonocardiaceae > Saccharopolyspora > Saccharopolyspora sp. MMCC62. The sequence continues at coordinate 52,920 of NZ_JBYKCM010000001.1, forward strand.
TCTTCTCGGCTTCCTGGACGAAGTCGTTGCGCTCCAGGCTGCCGCTGCCGTCCAGGTCCCACTTGGCGAAGCGCTTGCGCAGGCGGTCGTTCGCGATAGCCGTGCTCATGGCCATCCTCCTAGCTGTGTATGGGTGAACAGGAAATTCCGTCCGCCCCGCGGAATCGGGGTGGCCGGCCCGCGCGGAGCCGAAGCACCGCGCAAGTTCTTCTCGATGCGGCCGGTGGAAACCGGCCGGAGACGTCAGAGCAGCGTCACCGCGGTCCCCGCGGACTTCCCCCGGGTGTCCAGCAGCAGGCAGCCCGACGAGGAGAGCTCGACGAGGTCGTAGCAGGAGTGGTCCTGCAGCAGGACCACCAGATCCGCGGCGGCCAGCGCCTCCGCGAGCTCGAGCGCTCTGCGGAGGGGATGCCCGTCCACGTGGAACTCGGCGACCCTCGGATCGTGGTAGGACACCTCGGCGCCCTGGGCGAGCAGCCCGCGGGCGATCGGGTAGGCCGGGGACTCGCGGGTGTCGGCGACGTCCCGCTTGTACGCGACCCCCAGCAGCAGCACCCGGGACCCGGAGAGCATCCGGCCGCGCCCACCGAGCAGTTCCGCCGCGCGCAGCACCACGTGCGAGGGCATCCGCTCGTTCACGGCGCGCGCCGCGGACAGCGTGCCGAAGGTGAAACCGGCGCTGCGGGCCTTGCTCTCCAGGTAGCGCGGGTCCACCGGGATGCAGTGCCCGCCGACGCCCGGGCCGGGCTGGAAGGGGGCGAAGCCGAACGGCTTGGTGCCCGCGCAGTGCAGCACGTCCCACACGTCGATGCCCATCCGGTCGCAGAACAGCGCGACCTCGTTGACCAGCGCGATGTTCACGTACCGGTAGCTGTTCTCCAGCAACTTCGCCATCTCGGCCTCCCGCGTGCCGCGGGAGACGACGAGCGAGTCGACGAAGCGGCCGTAGAACGCGACGCCGTGCTTGGCGCACAACGGCGTGCAACCGCTGATGATCTTCGGGGTGTTCTGCATGGCGAACCGCTCGTTGCCCGGATCGATCCGCTCCGGCGAGTAGACGAGGTGGAAGTCCTCACCGACCCGCAGTCCGCTGCCGCGTTCCAGGATGGGCCGCACGACCTCCTCGGTGGTACCGGGATGGCTGGTGGACTCCAGCACCACCAGCGTGCCCGGCCGCAGCCGGGAGGCGGCGGTGTGCGCCGCGGCCCGCACCGCGCTCAGGTCGGGTTCGCCCGTCGCGGACAACCCGGTGGGCAGGCAGAGCACGATCGTGTCCGCGGTGGTGAGCACGTCCGGATCGGTGGTGGCGGTGAACCCGGCGGCGACCATCTCGGCGACCGCGCCGCTCGGCACGTCACCGACGTGCGAGCGGCCCGCGCCGAGCCCGGCCACGACCTCCGCGGAGACGTCCAGCCCGACGGTGCGCAGGCCGGCCGCGCAGGCGGCGGCCGCGAGCGGAAGGCCGACGTAGCCGAGCCCGACCACGACGAGATCCCGCGGCATGTCCCGGTGTCCGGCGTCCGCGGCGTTCCCGGAGGTCACGCCGAGAAGCTGCCGGTGCCGGGCGGCACGTGCGCGCCGTGCCCGGGCTGGACGACGAGGCTCGCCGTCAGGCACAGCGGGTCGCCGTAGATCCGCACCGGCTCGTCCGTGTCGTTGATCAGCACGTGCGCGGCCAGCGGCGCGCGGTAGCAGCCGCTCGGCGCGTCGTAGCTGTCCACCGGTTGGAGTTCGGTGCTGAACACCAGGACCTGCCCGGTTGTGGCGGCGCCCGCGGTGCTCGCCGGGAGGGCGGTGGCGAGCACCGCGGCGGCGGCCGCGAAGAGCAGTCGAGCGTTCGTGCGCATGGTGGGGGTTCCTGTTCGGAGTCGACGTGGTGCGCCCCGGCGTGGCCCGGAAAGCGGAATGTCCGGTGCTGGTGGGTGCGCGGGGATCACTTGCTCGGGCGGGTGGCGGAGGACAGCGCGCCGACGCTGACCATCATCACCAGCACGCCGAGCACCGCGATGAACCCGGCGGTCTGCGCCGGGGATTCGCGGGGGCCCGCCGAGTCGGCGAGCTCCTCGACGGCGGGTTCGAGCGGGGGTGGTGCCGGGCGTGCCGCGGGCGGCGGTGCCGGCACGGCGGGTGCCGGTTCGGCGGGCGGCACCGGTGGCGATGGCGCTGGCGGTGGTGCCGGTGGCAGCACCAGGGTCGCGTCCGCGGCGGTGACCTGACCTGCCAGCGAGCGCGCGCTGACCGCCAGCCGCACGACCTCGCCGGGCCGCGCGGGGCAGGTGTAGGTGGTCTCCGCGCCCGGTTCCAGCGTGCCGAGGGAGCGGCGGCAGGCCGGTGGTTCCCCGGTGACCGCCACGTCCAGCAGCGGGACGGTGGAGGTGTTGCGCACCCGCACCGGCACGGCGCCGTCCCGCACGGGCAGGATCTCCAGCGAGACCGAGGGCTCGGCCGGTGGTGCGGGCCGGTCGACCTGCGCGGTGGCGCGGGCGGTGGTGGCGAAGCCGGTGTAGGTCATGCCGACGGCGCGGGCCGTCACCTCGCCGTCCGCCGGTGCCGTTCCGTCGCAGGTGACGGTGCGCGCATCGCCGGGGTGGAGCCCGCCCACCACGTCGTGGCACGGTCCGGCGCCGAGGCTCACCACGGTGCCGAACAGCGCGGCGTCCCCGGTGTTGGTGACGACGGCGGTCTGGGTGAGCGGGTCGCCGGGGTGGGCGGCGCGCGGGGCGGTGGTGGTGCGCAGCGACAGCGCCGGGTGCTCGCCGGGCCACCCCGGGCCCCCGATGCCGGGGACGTCGTCGTCCGGGACCCAGGGGATGTCGGCCCTGCCCGAGTCGGCCGCCGCGTCCTGCCGAGGCGGGACGTACGCGGACGTGAGCAGGGGTGCGAGCAGCACCAGCCCGCAGCAGGACAGCACCGCGGAGCGCGGTGTCCGCCCGGCCCGCGCGATTCGGGACCGGAACCGATTCGGAACGGATCGTGGACGCGACATCTCACCTCCTCGTTGTTCGTGGAATGCGTGAATTCGGCCCGCGGGAACTCGGGGCCTCATCGGCGATCGCGGAGGACCGTAGCACCCCTGAATCGTGGTTCCGGCGACCTCGCGGAAAGTCCACAATGGTCCACCGCGCAGGCTGACCAGCGCCTATTTGAATCTGCTCGCGAAGAGTGCTGGATTGGAAACCGCCATTACCGATCCGGGTGATCGCTCAAGATCACTCTAATCGGTGATTTTCCCTCCGGTGCTGGAAAGTTCCTCCTTTCAACGGGGTTCGGCGGGTAGGGTTCTTCGCGGCGGACCGAGGGGGCGGCCTGCTTTCGGCCGTTGATCCGGGTCCGGTATCGCGTGTGGTTCACCGATGGCCCCGCGTGCCCCCAATCACCCATTCCCGCACATTCCGCCGGGCGTGTCCGCGCCCGTCCGCGCAGTCAGAAACGGATATCTCGTGATCTTCCTCGGCTTTCTGGTACTCGTGCTGATCACTGTGGCGGTGGCCGCGGTGACGCTGGTGAGCGCTCGCCGCGAAGCGGTCGCGGCGGGCGGCTCCGACTCGGACTCGCAATCGTTCGTCGGCGGCGTGCTGAACGCGCTGTTCACCGTGGTCCTCGCGTTCTACATCGTGTTCGCCTGGCAGAACGGCGACGACGTGGAGAAGGCGGCTCAGCAGGAGGTCAACGCGCTCAGCGACGTGCACTGGCAGGTCGCCGTGGTGCCCGCGGAGCAGGCCACCGCGCTGCGCTCGCTGACCGAGCAGTACGCGGCGCGGGTCGCCGAGCACGAGTGGCCCGCCTTGGATCAGGGGCGGCCGGACGAGCAGGTGGACCGGCTGATCGACGGGATGCGGGCGGAGGCGATCGCGCTGCCCGCGGACACCGAGGTGCTCAAGTCCGCCCGCGAGCAGGTGCTCACCGACCTGCGCAAGATCGACGAGTCGCACCGGGAGCGGGTCGACATCTCCACCGACGACCAGCGGTTCAACGTGGTGCTGCTCGCGGGCAGCGTGCTCGGCGGCGTGCTGATGATCGTGTTCCCGCTGCTGGTGGGGTTGAGCGCCCGGCCGGCCAACATCGCGACGATGGTGCTGCTCACCTTGACGCTGGGATTCACCCTCTACCTCTCGGTGCAACTGATGCATCCGTTGCACGGTCCATTCGGAGTCGATGCGGATTCATTCCGCACGTTCCTGGAATCGTTGCCCGCCGGTTCGAGTCCGGCAGAATGAGCAGCCCGAATCGGGCGGATCCAGGTGCGGTCAAGCGGTGGGGGGTCGTGGTGCACGTCGTGCTGAACCGTCGACGCGGCGCGCGTTCGGGTTCGCGCAATTCCGGCGGGATCGTGCCGCCCCGTTCGTTCTGGGCGGCGGAGGCCGATCGCGTGGCGCGCGAATTCCAAGGCGATGCCGCCGCGGAACCGGGGGAGGTGCGGAACTCCCTGCGCTGGTTGTTCGAACACGTGGCGGGTGCCGCCGGATCCCGAACGGGGAACGGGCGGGAACGATTCCACCAGGCGTGCGAGGCCGTGCTGTTCGAGCAGGGCGAGGCCGCGTTCGACCGGATGCTCACCCCGGTGCTGCGCACGGTCCTCGCCGCGGGGCCGGGGACGATGCCCCGGGACGACCTGATCCGCTGGCTGCACGCCCTCGGCGTGGATCGGGCGGCCGCGGTGCGCGCGTGCGAGCGCGCCCGCCTACCGGACCCGGCCCGCTGCACCCTGCAGGACGTGCTGCGCACGATGCGGCTGCACCACATGCACTCGTCTCGGCGCTGACTCCGCGGGCTCGTCCGGGACGATCGCGGCCGGCCGCCGGGTTCAGCAGGGCTCGTACTGGTGCTCCGGCCTGCCGCTCGCCCCGTACCGCAACGTCATCATCGCCTTGCCGTCCTGGGCGAGTCCGGCGAGGTAGCGCTGCGCGGTGGCCCGGGCGATGCCGAGCTCGTCGGCGATCTCGGAGGCGGAGCGCGGCCCGTCGGCGGCGCGCAGCGCATCGGTGATCAGCTTCGTGGTGATGCTGGACTGCCCCTTCGGCGCGCTGGGCCGGTCCCCTTCGCGCAGCGAGCGCATCGCCCGGTCGATCTCGGCCTGGTCCACCGGATCGCCGCCCGCGGGCAGCCGGGAGCGGAAGTGCGCGTAGGCGGTCAACCGTTCCTGGAGCTGCTGCGCGGTGAACGGCTTCACCAGGTAGTTCAGCGCTCCGGCGGCCAGCGCGGCGCGGACGGTGACCGGGTCGGAGGCGGCGGTGAGCATGATCGCGTCGACGTCGAGTTCGGCGAGCAGCGCGACGCCCGGGCCGTCCGGCAGGTAGTTGTCCAGCAGCACCAGCTCGGGCCGGTGCTCGGCGATGAGGTCGCGGGCTTCGGCGGCGGAGTGCGCGACGCCGACGGTGCGGAAGCCGCGCACCCGGTCGGTGAACTCGGCGTGCACCTGCGCGACGCGGAAGTCGTCTTCGACGACGAGGACCCGGATCATCGGTTCGCCTCCTGTTCGGCGGTGTCGGCATTGCTGGTGGGATCGGCGGGCGAGCCGCCTGCGAGCGCACCGGGCAGCCTGGCGACGAACAGCGCGCCGTGCTCGTCGCCGCCGGGGTCGGCGAGCCGGACCTCGCCGCCGAGCGCGCGCGCCGCCTGCTGGGCGAGGGCCAGCCCGATGCCGTGGCCGTCGCCGTCTTTGGTGGTGCTGCCCTCGGTGAACAGGTCCGCGCGCAGTGCGGCGGGCACGCCGTCCCCGGTGTCGAGCACGGACAGGTGCAGCGCGGTGCCGTCGGAGAGCAGGTCCACGTCCACCCGGGCGGGCCGCCTGCCGCCGGCGCGGGCCGCCTCGCAGGCGTTGTCGACGAGGTTGCCGAGCACGGTGGTGACTTCGACGGGAGAGGTGACGGCGGTGGCGACCCAGCTGGTCTCGCCGAGCTCCAGGGCCACGTCCTTCTCCGCGGCGGCGGCCTTCTTCGCGCCGAGGAAGGACACCAGGTGCGAGTCGCGCACCGCGTCGGCGGCGGGGCCGAGACCGGCGATGCTGCCGCTGAACAGGGCCTGCAGGTAGTCCTCCGCTTCCTGCCGGTGCCCGGTCTGCAGCAGCCCGGACAGCGCGTGCAGCCGGTTGGTGAACTCGTGGCGCTGGGCGCGCAGCACGTCGGCGGTACCGCGGACCGATTCGAGTTCGCGGGTGAGCTTGTCCAGGTCGGTGCGGTCCCGGAGGGTGACGACGCCGCCGAGGTCGGTCCCGTCGCGGTGCACCGGCCGGTGGTGCGCGACGAGGACCCGGTCGGCGGTGACGGTGATGAGGTTGTCGACCGGGCGGTGGTCGAGCAGCGCCGCCCGCAACCGCGGCGGCAGGTCGAGCTCGCGCACCGGGGTGCCGGGTTCGACGCGGCGGCCGAGGAGCCGTTCGGCCTCGCCGTTGCCGAAGGTGATCCGGCCCCGTGCGTCCACGGCGAGCACGCCTTCGCCGATGCCGTAGAGCACCGCTTCCCGCTGCCGGACGAGTTCGGTGAGCTCGTGCGGTTCGAGGCCGAGGGTGCGGCGCTTGAGCAGCCTGGTGAGCAGCGCCGATCCGGCGATGCCGAGCAGCAGGGCGCCCGCGGCGACCGCGGCGGAGGTGCCGAGCAGCCGCAGGAAGGCGGTGTGGATCTGCCGGGCGTCGAACCCGACGCTGACCTGCCCGACGATGCGCCCGTCGGTGGTGCGCAGCGGGACCTTGCCGCGCGCGGACCAGCCGAGGGTGCCGCGCTGCACGTCGACCACGTCGCGCCCGGCGAGTGCCTGCGGATCGGTGCTGACGGGGTCGCCGATCTGCGCGGGGTCGGGGTGGGCGAGCCGCACGCCGCGGTCGTCGGTGATGACGATGAACAGCGCTCCGGTGGCGGTGCGGGCGCGTTCGGCCTTGGTAGCCACGCGCGGGTGCCGGGCGGGGTCGGCGACGGCGGCGGCGAGGTCGTCGTCGGCGGCGACCGAGCGGGCGACGCCGAGGGCGCGCTGCCCGTACTGGTCGACGAGGCTGCGGTCGAGCAGGGTCGCGGCGAGCGCGAAACCCACGCCGGTGATCAGGACGACGAGCCCGATCTGCAGCGCGAGCACCTGCCGGGCGAACCGCATGGGGCGGCGGGACATGTCGCGACCCTACCCAGCCGTTTCGGCCGGTCGGGGCCGTGGCGCGGGTGCGGGGGCGCAGAACGAGCAGAACGCGCGCAACGCGGGCTAGGCGTACAAGGTCGTTAACCCTCCCGTCACGGGCGTGCGGCACCTACGGTTCCGCGCAATGGAACAACGGTGTTACGTGGGCCACGTCGTGGTTCGGAGGGGGGTAGTGCGGTGATCGCGTTGCTCGGTTTGGCGATGGTGTCGGTCTTCCTCTACCTGGTGATGAGCAAGCGGCTGGCGCCGATGGTGGCGCTGATCGTGATCCCGGCGATCTTCGCGGTGATCGCGGGCTTCGCCCCGGACCTGGGGGAGATGGTCACCGACGGCATCACGTCGCTGGCGCCGACCGCGGCGATGCTGATGTTCGCCATCCTCTACTTCGGCATCATGATCGACGCGGGGTTGTTCGACCCGGTGGCGCGGGCGGTCGTCCGGCTCACCGGCGACGACCCGCTGAAGCTGATCATGGGGACGGTGGCGCTGGTCGCCGTGGTGTCGCTGGACGGCGACGGCACCACCACCTTCATGATCACGGTGTCGGCGCTGCTGCCGATCTACCGCAAGCTCGGGGTGAGCCCGGTGCTGATGACCGGGTTGGCGTGCATGACGAACGCGATCCTGAACATCGTGCCGTGGGGCGGCCCGGCGGCGCGGGCGGCGAGCGTGCTGCGGCTGGACCCGCAGGAGATGTTCGTGCCGATGATCCCGGCGCTGGGCGCGGGGCTGGTGACCGTGTTCGTCATCGCCTACGTGCTGGGACTGCGGGAGCGGGCGAAGCTGCGGGTGCGCGCCGCGGAGCCGGCGCTGGCCGGGGTCGGCGCGGGCGGCGGTGGTGGTCCGGTGGGCACCGGTGGTGCCGATGCCGAGGACGGTGGCGACTTCGACGTGCTGCACCCGGACCGGGAGAGCCTGCGGCCGCGGCTGATCTGGTTCAACGCCGCGTTGACGGTGGCGCTGCTGGTGGCGCTGATCTCCGGGGTGCTGCCGATCGCGGTGCTGTTCATGATCGGCACCGGGATCGCGCTGATCGTGAACTACCCGAGCATCAAGGAGCAGGCGGCGCGCATCGCCTCGCACGCCGACAGCGTGGTCGCGGTGGTGTCGATGGTGTTCGCGGCGGCCGTGTTCACCGGGGTGCTCTCGGGCACCGGGATGATCGAGCAGATGGCGCAGTACCTGCTGCACGGCATGCCGGACGCGCTGTTCCCGTACTTCAGCGTGGTGATCGCGGTGCTGAGCATCCCGTTCACGTTCTTCATGAGCAACGACGCGTTCTACTTCGGCGTGGTGCCGATCCTGGCGGAGACGGCCGCGCAGCACGGGATCTCGGCGATGGAGGTGGCGCGGGCGTCGCTGCTGGGCCAGCCGATCCACATGCTGAGCCCGCTGGTGCCCGCGATGTACGTGCTGATCGGGTTGGCGAAGGTGGACCTGGGCGACCAGCACCGGTTCGCGATCAAGTGGGCGCTGCTGGTGTCGCTGGTGGTGATCGCCGCGGGCTTCGCCCTGGGCCTGATCGCCATCCACTGACCGGCGCGCGAGGTGAGCGGCCCGTTCGTCCCGCCGGGCGGGCGGGCCGGTCCCGCGTCGAACCTCCGCGCGGCGGCCGGGTCCGGGGAGGAGCCCGGCCGCCGCGCGAAGTCCGAAGGCGCGCCGCCGAGCGGCGGCGCGACCGATCGTTACCGAGTTCGGGCGCCCCCAGGTCGCCCGAACTCGATGCCCCCTTGGAAGGCACCAACAGTAGGGCTTGATCGACTCGGCGGGGAAGTTTCAGTTCGCCCAGTCGTTGGCCGAAGCAGTAAGAATTTGCTGAATCGAGTGACAGGTTTCGAAACGGCATATTCCGGTGAGGTGCTGGGCCGTCCAGGGCCGGAATCTCCCGACCCGCCCCGGACCGGTGCCCGTGCCCGATAGGCTCGGCGCCCGTGCCGCAGCGGACCCCCTCCACCGAGCCCGACCTCGACGCCGACCGGCTGCGCCGCCTGCACCAGGACGCGCTGGCCCCCGACGGGCTCCGGCTGCTGGTGCGCCGCGTCGCGGAGACCGTGCGCGGCCGGGCGGTGCTGCTGGACGCGGGCGGCGAACCGGTCGTGCCCGCGCCGGAACCTCCCCCGGAGGCGTTCGCCGCGATCGCCGAGGACCTCGACCGCATCCGGTCCGGGCACGTGCGCTCGGCCGCGGTGCACCGCGGCGACCGGATGCTCTGCGCGCAGGCGCTGGACGCGGGACCGGAATCCCCGGTGCTGGTGGTGTCGCTGCCCGCCACCGGAACCGCCGGGGTGGACCGCCTCCTCGCCGACGCCTCCCGGCTGCTGTCCCTGCGGTGGCAGGCCGACACCGCCCGGCAGCAGTCCCGGCGGGTGGCCGCGGCTGCGACCGCCGTCCGCGAATCCGTGCTGCACCTGCTGATGCTGGGGCACCCGGACAGCGCGCAGCGGGTCGCGAGCGCGCTCAGCCCGCGGCTGCCCGCGTTCCTCACCGTCTACGTCATCGAAGCGGGCAAGGTCGACCGGGATTCGCTGGCCGCGCGGATCGCGCGGATCACCGGCCACCGGGCGTGGATCGTGCATTGCCCGGTGTACGTCAAGCACCTGATCGTGCTGGTCCCCGCCGGCGAGCACCAGCACCACCGGCCGGCGGACTCGGTGGCGGACCTGGTGCGGGACGTGGTGGCGGGTCCGGACCGGATCCGGGTGGGCGCGAGCCGGGTGGTCGCGCTGCGCGAGGTCGCCGTCGGCTACGAGCAGGCGTTCCACGCACTGGCGGCCGCCCGCGGCGGGGCGGGCTCGTTCGAGATGTTCGCGTTCCAGGAGAGCCTGGCCGCCGTGGTCGGCGTGGCGGGCGAGCGGTGGGCCGAGCAGGTGCTGGCCCCGCTGCGCGCGTTCGAACCGGCCCGCGTGCAGGACCCGGACGCGGCGGCGCTGGAGCTGACCCTGGGGGCGTGGCTGAACTTCGGCACCGGCGGCGCGCGCCAGCTCAAGATCCACCGCAACACGCTCGGCGCCCGGCTCGCGCAGCTGGAGCGGCTGCTGGACTGCGACGTGCGGGACCTGCCCACGCAGGCCCGGCTGCACCTGGCCTTGCACCTGGCCGCCCGCTCGGCGGAACTCCCGGAACTCCCGGAACTCCCGGAAGAACCGGGAGAACCGGAACCGGACGAGCTGCCGGACCTGCTGCAGCGGCCCGAAGTGCTCGCGTGGGCGGCCCGCCAGCTGGAGCCGCTGCGCGCGGCCGAACCGCACCTGCTGCCGACCTTGCGCGCCTGGCTGGACGCCGGCGCCCGGTTGGAGCCGGCGGCCGAGGAGCTGGAGCTCTCGGTGCCCGCAGTGCGCAAGCGGATCGTGCGCATCGAGCGGGTCCTGGAGCGCTCCCTGCTGCACGGCCCGTCGGTGCGCTACGAACTGCACTTCGCGATGCGGCTGGCCGACGGGCTCCCGGTCGGTCAGGGCTGAGCGGTCGGTCAGGGCTGAGCGGGCGGGTTCCGCAACCCGTCGAAGGTGAGCCGGACGACGGCCTCGGCGAGCTGCTCGGCATCCAGGCCCGGCTGCGGCCGGTACCACTCGATGATCGAGTTCACGGTGCCGAACAGCAGCCGGCTGGTCAGCGCCGGGTCCAGGTCGGGGCGCAGGCTGCCGTCCCGTTCGGCTTCGGCCACCAGCTTCCCGAGGAACGCGTCGATCTCGCGGCGCCGGGCCAGCGCGTCCCGCTCCACCTCGCTGTTGCCGCGGACCCGCAGCAGCACGGTCACGAACGGCTGCTCGGCGACGAGCACGTGCACGCTGCGCCGCACCACGTGCCGCAGCCGGTCGATCGCCGGGCCCCGCTGGGACTCCGGTTCGGCGGTCACCGCCAGCAGCGCGTCCAGCGCCCGGTCCACGGTGCGCCGCAGCAGCTCTTCCTTGCCGGAGACGTGGTGGTAGATCGCGGACTTGGTGATGCCGAGCCGCTGCGCGAGCACGTCCATGCTGGTGCCGTCGTAGCCGCGCTCGTGGAAGACGACCGCGGCGATGCGCAGCAGCGAGTCCAGGTCGTGCCCGGGCCTGCCCCGGCCGCGGGCCGTCATGCGCCGCGCCGGTCCAGCACCCGGCGCAGCTTGCCGACGGACCGCTCCAGCGTCCCCGGATCGGCCACCACGACCTCCGCGGTGATGCCGATGGCGTCCTTGACCGCGCGGGCCAGCGACTCCGGTGCGGCGGCGCGCAGCCCGGGTGCGCAGTCCTCGGCGGCCTCGGCGGTGATGGTCATGTGGTCCATCCTGCCGCGGCGGGACAGGGTGATCTGGAAGTGCGGGGACAGCCCGTCGGCGCGCAGCACCAGTTCCTCGACCTGGGTGGGGAAGACGTTCACCCCGCGCAGGATGATCAGGTCGTCGCTGCGGCCGGTGATCCGCTCCATCCGGCGCATCGCGGGCTGCGCGGTGCCGGGCAGCAGCCGGGTGAGGTCCCGGGTGCGGTACCGGATGATCGGCAGCGCCTCCTTGGTCAGCGAGGTGAACAGCAGCTCACCGGCGTCGCCGTCGGGCAGCGTCCCGCCCAGCACCGGGTCGATCACCTCGGGGTAGAAGTGGTCCTCCCAGATGTGCAGGCCGTCCTTGGTCTCGGCGAACTCGGCGGCGACACCGGGACCCATCACCTCGGACAACCCGTAGATGTCCACCGCGTCGATGTCCAGGGCCCGCTCCAGCTCGCCGCGCATCTCCTCGGTCCACGGTTCGGCGCCGAAGATCCCGGCGCGCAGCCCGGTGTCCCGCGGGTCGATGCCCTGGCGGCGCAGCTCGTCGACGAGGGCGAGCATGTACGTCGGCGTCACCATGATCAGGTCGGGCCGGAAGTCGCGGATCAGCTGCGCCTGCCGCGCGCTCATCCCGCCGGAGGCCGGGACCACGGTGCAACCGAGCTTCTCCGCGCCGTAGTGCGCGCCGAGCCCGCCGGTGAACAGGCCGTAGCCGTAGGAGATGTGCACCAGGTCGCCGGGTCGCCCGCCCGCGGCGCGGATCGAGCGGCTCACCACCTCCGCCCACACGTCCAGGTCGTGCCGGGTGTAGCCGACGACGGTGGGCTGCCCGGTGGTCCCGCTGGAGGCGTGCACCCGGCTGACCTGCTCGCGCGGCACCGCGAACATGCCGAACGGGTAGTTCGCGCGCAGGTCCTCCTTGGTGGTGACGGGGAACTTCGCGAGGTCGGCCAGTTCGCGGCAGTCGTCCGGGTGCACCCCGGCGGCGTCGAACTTGGCGCGGTAGAAGGGAACGTTGCGGTAGGCGTGCCGCAGCGTCCACCGCAGCCGGTCCAGCTGGCGGGCGCGGAGCTCGTCCACCTCGATCGGGGCGGTCTCGTCGGCCGCGGTGGTCGTTCCGGTCATGCGCGTTGCCCTCTCCGGCCGTCGATCGTCCTGCTGCGCCCGCGGAATTCGGCGATCACCACCGCGTCGTGCTCGCGGCGCACGGTGATGTCGTAGATCCCGCTGCGGCCGTAGCGGGTGCGCTCGGTCGCTTCGGCGTGCAGCCTATCGCCTTCGTGCGCCGGCGCGATGAAGTTGATCTCGGCTCCGGCCGCGACGGTCACGGGACCGTGGCTGTTGCAGGCGCAGGCGAACGCGGTGTCGGCGAGCAGGAACACGTAACCGCCGTGCGCGATGCCGTGGCCGTTGACCATCGAGCGGGTGATCGTCATCCGCGCGCTCGCCCGGCCCTCGGCGGCGGACTCCAGTTCGATGCCGAGTTCCCGGGACGCGGTGTCCTCGTCGAACATCGTTCGTGCCGCGTCCGCGACGGGTTCCACCCTGCTCACCGGGGCTCCACCACCTCTGTACTGACCGAACAGTCGGTTATTCTGCTCGCAGTGTTGGCGGCGGCCGTCGCGATGTCAACCCGCGCCTCCCGGCGATGCGCGCCGCCAAATCCGGTCCACAGTGGACCTTCGAGTGCGGAACCCGGTGGTTCCGGTGCGTGCTGGCAGGACGAGCCGGAGCTCAAGCAGTAGCGTTTCCCGCATGGTGGCGATGCCGGTGACCGAACGGGTGCTGCTGCGGGAGTGGCGGCCCGACGACGTCGACGGTGCCTTCGCGGTCTACGGCACCACCACCGTCACCGACTGGCTGGTCCCCTCCATGCCGCGCGTGGCCGACCTCGCCGCCATGCGCAGGGTGCTGGCCCAGTGGATCGACGAACAGCGCGAACTCCCGCCCCCGCTCGGCCGGTGGGCCTACGAGCACCGCGACACCGGCGAGATCATCGGCGGCGCCGAGCTCCGGCCGCTGCCACCGCACTACGAAGACGTCGAAGTCGCCTGGCACCTGCGGCCCAACGCCTGGGGGTACGGCTACGCCTCCGAAGCGACCGGCGCGCTCATCCGCTGGGCGTTCGAGCACGAAGCGATCGAACTGTTCGCCGTCGTCGACCCCGCCAACGACCGCGCGCACGCCACCGCGCAGCGGCTCGGGATGGAATGGGTGGGGGAGACCACCAAGTACTACGACCGTCCCCTGGGCGTCTACCGGATCCGGCCTGGCGACTTGGGCTGACGCCTCGTTTCGGACTGGGTGGGGTGGCGGAACCTCGGCGCCTTCCTCGCTGCGGAATCGATTTCACCGGTGGGTCCGCCACAGGAGAAATCGCCGTCCTCGCGAGGAAAGCGCTGAGAACCCGCGGCGGTGCCGGGTGCTGGAGCGGCTGCTCAGCGGCTTCGCCGCCGACAGGACAACGTCACTGATCGCGGAGTGCCGCGCTCAGTGGTGCGGACGGGGTTTCCTGATCGGTCATTCGGCGGGGGTCGTGGCGCGGAGGTGTTCGATCAAGTCGGAGAGCTGGTGGCGGCCGGCTTCCGCCGCCTGGGCGGCGCGGTCGGCGGCCAGCTCCCTGCCCTCCGGGCCCAGGCACCACTGCCACCAGCGGTCCAGCAGCGCGCCCGCCTGCCCGTCGCCGCCGTCGTAGAGCTCCTCGGAGGACAGCACCGCGGGCCACCGCCACGCCGCGCCCTGCGCCGAGACCTTCCCGCCGCCGCCCACCGGGTCCACCGCGATCGCCGGGATCCCCTGCGCCAGCGCGAACACCAGGCCGTGCAGCCGGGACGTCACCACCACGTCCGCCCGCCCGAGCAGCGTGGCGAACTGGTCGGCCGTCGAGCACAGCCGCGCGTTCACCCGGTCCAGCCGCAGGTCCACCACCATCGGCGCGCACTCGGTCCGCCCGATCCAGTTCAGCAGGTACCGGTGCACGCCGTCGTGCCTGCGCAGCGGCCCGTACTCGCGGCGCCCGTGGGACACCACGATCGCCGCCACCGGGGTCGGGCTGATCGAACCGCTCGCCGCCAGATCCCGCGCCGCCGGAACCCGCGGCCGGTCCCTGGCGAGCACGTGGTGGAAACCGCGCACCGCGGGCGCCTGCTCGTCGATGACCGTGACGCCGACCGCGATGCGCCTGCACCGCGCGTACCGCTGGTGCAGCTCCTCCACCTGCCTGCCGTGCGCCGGGCCGCTGACGAACACGAGATCCGTGTAGTCGCCCGGATCCGCGTCGTCCAGGGTGAGCGACCCGGGGATCAGCACCGGGCTCCACGCGAGGTCGTGCGGGATGCCCGACGTGCCGAGCGCATCCGCCACCCGCCGCATGGCCGCCACGTCGCCCGCGGAGAACTCGGAGTGCAGGAAGCTGGGCCAACCCGTGATCAGGACACGCACGTGAGCTCCTCGTCGACGATCCCGCCCTCCGGAAGTGCCCGGTCCCGGGCCGGTTCAACCACGCGCGGCACGAGGGTTCCCCCACTCGGGCACCTCCAGGCGACCCGCGTCCCGGCCCGCGCGAGCAGGGACTTTCGGCCGTGTCGCCCTGCGGTGCGGGTGGCAGTATCGGCGACCGCACGGAACCACTCGGGGGAGGACGGGCGAATGCAGGCACGACCCACACCACAGCAGGCCGACGCGCACGAGCCGACGCCGCAGGAGCGGTCGCGGGCGGTGCGCGCCACCGCGCACCACGCGCGCGACGCCGCCCAGCTGGCCGAACTGCTCGACATGCTCGGCCTCGACCCGGACGAGGGCAGGGGCGGGGGCGTGCCGCAGGCGCGATCCGGAGGTCCGTCCGCGGCCTGACCCGGGCGCTCGGCCACCTCGGTGACTTCTCTCGTCACCGTCCCCGCCGCTGCACTAGATTCCCCGCTGCGAAGCGGAGAACCGCGTGCGAGCGGGGGCGGCGATGGGCACTGCGGCAGCGGAACCGGACGTCGACGTCGTGGTGGTCGGCGCCGGATTCAGCGGCCTGTACGCGCTGCACGAGCTGCGGTCCCGCGGATTCACCGCGCGAGTGCTGGAAGCCGGGTCGGACGTCGGCGGAACCTGGTACTGGAACCGGTATCCCGGGGCGCGGTGCGACGTGGAGAGCGTGGACTACTCGTACTCGTTCTCCCCGGAACTGGACCAGGAATGGGACTGGTCGGAGCGCTACGCGGCCCAACCGGAGATCCTGCGCTACCTGCGGCACGTCGCCGACCGGTTCGACCTGCGCCGCGACATCGAGTTCGGGGCCCGGGTGACCTCGGTCCGCTTCGATCCGGGCGGCGCGTGCTGGACTGTGCGCGCGACCGGACGTCCGCCGCTGGTGGCGCGATTCTGCGTCATGGCGACCGGGTGCCTGTCGGTGCCGCGGGCACCGGACCTGCCCGGGCTGGCCGACTTCCGCGGCCCCACCTACCACACCGGGTCCTGGCCAGAGTCCTATGTGGACTTCGGCGGGATGCGGGTCGGGGTGGTCGGCACCGGTTCCTCGGCGATCCAGGCGATCCCGGAGCTGGCGCTGCGCGCGGCAGCGCTGACCGTGTTCCAGCGGACGCCGAACTTCGCGGTGCCCGCCCGCAACGGCCCGCTTGACCCGGAGCGGCTGCGCCGAGTCAAGGCGACCTACCCGCAGCGGCGCGCCGCCAACCGGGCCAGCGCCGGCGGAATGCACCGGGAGGACAACGAGCAGAACACCTTCGACGTCGACCCGCGGCGCCGCAAGGCGGAGTACGAGCGGCGGTGGCACGACGGCGGGTTCGGCCTGCTCGGCGCGTTCGCCGACGTCATGGCCGACCAGCGCGCCAACGACGAGCTCGCCGGTTTCGTCCGCGGCAAGGTCCGCGCCGCCGTTCGGGACGAGGCGACCGCGCGGCGGCTGCTGCCCGGCGGGCATCCGATCGGCTCCAAGCGGCTCTGCCTGCACACCGGCTACTTCGAGACCTACGACCAGGACCACGTCACCCTCGTCGACCTGGCGGAGCACCCGCTGGAGGCGGTGACCCCGGCCGGGGTGCGGGCCGGGGGAGCGGAGCACGAGCTGGACGCGCTGGTGCTGGCCACCGGGTTCGACGCGATGACCGGGGCGCTGAACCGGATCGACGTGCGCGGCCGGGACGGGACCGCGCTCGCCGACGCCTGGCGGGACGGGCCGGTGACCTACCTCGGGCTCGCCGTCGCCGGTTTCCCGAACCTGTTCCTGATCACCGGTCCAGGCAGTCCGTCGGTGCTGACGAACATGGTCTGCGCCATCGAGCAGCACGTGCAGTGGACCGCCCGCTGCTTGAAACATGTGCGCGACGGCGGCTTCCGCGGCATCGAGGCCACCGAGCAGGCGCAGCGCGGCTGGGTGGCGCACGTCCGCGAGGTCGCCGAGGAAACCTTGTTCCCGCAGGCGGATTCCTGGTACGTGGGCGCGAACGTGCCCGGGAAACCCCGGGTCTTCATGCCCTACGTCGCAGGACTCGACGTGTACGAGCAGATCTGCGAGGAGGTCGCGGCCACCGGGTACCGCGGTTTCACCCCGGTCTGAGCGGATTCCCCCGGCCGGCGCGGGTTCTCCCCGTTCCGGGCGGCACCCGGCGGCCGCGCCCCGGACGCGTTCACTCGCGGCCGGAGATCGGCGGTCACGGCAGCTCGAAGTGCTGGTAGTCCTTCGGATCGTGCCAGGAACCACCCCAGGTCCAGCCCGCGTCGGTGAACACCCGCACCGCCGCGTCCCCGTCGTGCAGCAGCCCCGGATCGCGGCGGGAGCGGTCCAGGTACGGCCCCGCGGTGGCGGGCTGCAGGTCGCCCTCCGAGCTCAGGTACGGGTTGAGCAGCGGGTTCACGTCCACCGCTCGCCCGTAGGCGTGCTGCGACCACGAGCCGCTGCCGGAGATCCCGCGGCAGTTGAACGCGGAGGTGTTGTTCGCGCGCATCGACGTCTCGTCCTCGGCGCCGGGGAAGTCCCCCGCGGGGCGCATCCGCTCGATGGGGAACCGCAGCGCGTGCAGCCGGGCGAACGCGTCGACCGTCTGCCGCACCCGGTCCTCGTGCACCACGAGCTCCCCGATGTGCTGCTGCCCGTCCATGCCCACGTGGCTCAACCGCAGCAGCCGCAGCCGGTCCGGGCTGACGGGGCAGCCCGGGTGCCAGCTGGCGCCGAGCCGGGCGGCGTCCACCGGCCGCACCTCGGAGGTGAACCGCGGCGCCGGTTCGCCCGCGGGCGGCTGCGGATTCCCGCACGCGACCAGCGCCCCCGCCACCGCTGCGATGAGCCACCGGTGCGGTGCCGATCCGCGGGACTGCCGCATGGCCGAACCCTCCTCCTGCCGGTTCCCCGTCGAGTGTGCGGGTGAACGGGCGCGGAATCGAGTGCCAGGAGGGGCGTTTTCCCCACGATCGGGGAGCATTCGGGTGGTCTTGTGTTGCGAATGGACAGTGCCCGGGACACGATCACGTTGTGGGATCAGTGGTCGCGGAATCCGGAGACCGCAGTCCGGCCCCGAAGCGGACGCATTCCGATGGCGCGACGGTGCTCCGGCGGGAGCATTCGCAGACGGCCCCCAGCCCCGGAACCGGTGCTGTCGCCGCGGCCCCACCTGGTGGAGAGCGGAGGCCGTGACCGTGCGCGGCCTCCGCCTCCGGGGGCGTCCGGTGGCGGCGAGGCGGCCGGAACCCCGTCCGGTGCCGGCGAGGCGGTCCGATCCCCGTCCGGAACGGCGACGTCAGCCCCGGTGCGCCCGCAGCCCGGCGAAGGCCATCGCCACCACGGTGTCCGCGAGCTCCGCGGCCCCCACCCCGCCGCGTGGGCGGTACCACTCGGACAGCGAGTTGACCATGCCGAACAGCAGCCGTCCCACGGTCGCCGGGTCGAGGTCGGCGCGCAGGTCCCCGTCGGCGACCGCCTCGGTGACCAGGTCGGTCACCAGCTGGTCGAACTCGCGGCGCCGCTCCAGCGCCGCCCGCTCCACCGGGGTGTTGCCGCGCACCCGCAGCAGCAGGGTGACGAACGGCAGCCGGTCCACCAGCACGAGCACGCTGCCGCGCACCAGGTGCTCCAGCCGGGCGACCGCTCGCGCGTCCTGCTCCCGCGCCTCGGCGGCGGTGGCGAACAGGCCGTCCAGTGCGTGCTCGGTGGCCAGCCGGAGCAGGTCCTGCTTGCTGGGCACGTGGTGGTAGATCGCGGACTTGCTGATGCCGAGCTTGCGGGAGAGGTCCTCCATGCTGGTGCTGTCGTAGCCGCGTTCGTTGAACAGCTCCACCGCCACCGCCAGCAGGGAGTCCAGGTCGTAGCCGGGGCGGCCGCGCTTCGCCGGGCGTGCGGGTGGTGCCGTCGTCATGGGCATGATTATTCCAGCAGGAATTTTCCATTCGAGCTGCGTGCGCCCCTCACGTCCGCGCCGCCCCGAGCGTCTGCATAGTGGTACCGACACGCGAGACGGGAGCAGGCCATGAGCACGGTGCACGCGGTGATCGGCACACCGCTCGGCGAGCTGACCCTCATCGCCCGGGACGACGCGCTGTCCGCGGTGCACTTCGCGGGCGGCAGGCACCGCCGGGAGGACCTCGGCGAGCCCGCCGACACCGACCTGTTCGCGGCGGCCGAGCGGCAGTTCGCCGAGTACTTCGACGGGCGGCGCACCCGGTTCGACCTGCCGCTCGCACCTCGCGGCGAACCGTTCCAGCTGCGCGTGTGGACGCTGCTGGAGGAGATCCCGTACGGCGAGACGACCACCTACGGGGCGCTGGCGCGGCGGCTCGGCGACGTGGGCTACTCGCAGGCCGTGGGCGCGGCCAACGGGCAGAACCCGCTGCCGGTGATCGTGCCCTGCCACCGGGTGATCGGCGCCGACGGCAGCCTCACCGGCTACGCCGGAGGCCTGGACCGCAAGCGCTACCTGCTGGCCCTCGAAGAACCTCCGCCGGAAACCGCGGGGCGCTTGTTCTGACCACCCTGACGGGGATCGCACCGCTCCTGTTGCTCGGGGCGGGTGGCGGAACCTCAGCGGCTTCCTCGCTGCGGGATCGTTTTCACCGGTGGCTCCGCCACAGGAGAAAACGCTGTCCTCGCGAGGAAGCCGCTGAGAACCCGTGGCGGTGCGAGTTGCTCTGGTGGTCGGCGGCTCAGCGGCTTCGCCGCTGACAGGCAGTTGAACCAGGTCAGGGGTGGGAGCCTCGGATCTGGAGGGAGTCGAGCAGTTCGGCGGTCGCTCGTTCCACCTGGTCGACCGCTCGCTCGAACGCCGCGGCGTTGTGCGCGGCGGGCGCGCGGAACCCCGAGATCTTGCGCACGTACTGCAGCGCGGCCGCGCGCACGTCCTGCTCGGTCACCTGCTCCGCGTACGGCGGGCGGAGGGTCTTGATGCTTCGGCACATGCTCCGGATGGTCCTCCGCCGACCGGCATCCGGCCAAGGCCGCGACGCCGGGTGGCGCGGCGGGGCGTGCGGTTCCGGGACGGCGATCACCTGGCGGGGACGGGGCCGTCGGCGCGCCAGACCGTACCGCGGCGCTCGTGGTGGAAGAGGTCCTCGACGGCGCGCGCCACCAGCGGCCCCACCTCGCGTTCCAGCAGGAGCAGACCCAGGTCCACGCCCGAGGTGACGCCGCCGGCGGTGAGCAGGTCGCCGTCCTCCACGAGCCGCGCGTCGACGACCTCGGCGCCGGTGCGGGCGAAGTCGGCGAGCCCCATCCGGTTCGTGGTGGCGTGGCGGCCGACGAGCGCTCCGGTCATGCCGAGCAGCACCGATCCGCCGCACACGGTGGCTACCGCGGTGCCGGGCCGGTGCACGGCCGCCGCGAGCAGCGGGCCGAGCGGGGAGCGCGCCGCCTCCACCAGCACCTCGGTGATCGCCTCGGCGACCGGGCCGTCCGCCGGGCCGGGGGCGGCACCGGGCACCACCAGCAGGTCGGCCCGTTCGGGGTCGACGGTGGCGGTGGCGCGCAGGGCGACGCCGGGGACCCCGGACGGCACCTCGCGCGGCCCGTCCGCCGCGGCGAACTCGGCGGTGATGCGGCCGCCCGCCGCGGCCGATCCGGCCAGCAGCGTTTCGTACGGGCCCAGGACGTCGAGCGGGTCGAAGCCGTCGAACAGGGCGAACTGCGCGTGCACGGGCGCTCCTCGGGTCAGGGTGCGGGGCGGTCGCCGCCGCGGAACCGACGGTAGGAGCGCGGGCCGCCCACTCGCCCGTGGCGAAAACGACAGCTTGTGCCGAATTCTGGCCAGCGCGCCCGACCTGGTGGTAGCAGTGGAGCCGTCCCCGCCGTCCCCGCCGTCCCCGCCGTCCCCGCCGTCCCCGCCGTCCCCGCCGTCCCCGCCGTCGCCCTCCTCGTGAACAGGTCCCGCCATGCACCTCGTCGCCGTGCTCGCCCTCGATCCGGTCGTGCCGTTCGACCTGTCCATCCCGGTGGACACCTTCCGGTGGGTGCTGCTCGCCGACGGATCGCCCGGCTACCAGGTGCGGGTGTGCGCGGTGGACGGCGAGGTGAGCGCGGGACCGTTCTCGATCCGCGCGCCGTGGGGCCTGGACGGGCTGCGCGATGCGGACACCGTCGTCGTACCGGGGCAGTCCGTCGTGGACCGCCCCGTTCCGGAGGAGGCGCTGGCGGCGTTGCGGGAGGCGGCGGCGCGCGGGGCCCGGATCGCGTCCATCTGCACCGGAGCGTTCGTGCTCGCCGCCGCCGGGCTGCTCAACGGGCGGCGCGCCACCACGCACTGGGGCGGCACCGCCGAGCTCGCCCGCAGGTTCCCGGCGGTCGAGGTCGATCCGGACGTGCTCTACGTCGACGAAGGGGACGTGCTCACCTCGGCCGGGGCGGCCGCCGGGCTGGACCTGTGCCTGCACCTGATCCGGTGCGACCACGGTTCGGCGGTGGCGGCCGACGCGGCGCGGCTCGCGGTGATGCCGCTGGAGCGCGACGGCGGGCAGGCCCAGTTCATCGCGCACGAGCCACCGGCCCCCGACGGCGCCAGCGTCCAGCCGCTGCTGCACTGGCTGGAGGACAACCTGCACCTGCCGCTGACCTTGGCGGACATCGCCGGGCGCGCCGCGCTCAGCAGCCGCACCCTCAACCGGCGGTTCCGCGAGCAGACCGGCACCACCCCGCTGCAGTGGCTGCACCGGGCGCGGCTGCGGCGGGCGCAGCACCTGCTGGAGACCACCGGGCACCCGGTGGAGCGCATCGCCGAGCAGGTCGGGTTCACCTCGCCGACGACGTTCCGGGACCGGTTCAAGCGGCTCGTCGGGACCAGCCCCGCCCGCTACCGCCGCACCTTCCGCGGTGCGGCCTGATCCGGCCCGCCGTCACCGGGTGAACGGGGCGCCCACCTGGTGCGATGGATGGCTGTCGGGGGTGTGGATTAGCGTTCCGGGAACGATCAACCGGGAGAGGGGCGTCGAGGATGACGGGAACGGACGAGCGGGACGACCTGCTGGGGCTGCTGGGCGAGCAGCGGCACGCGCTGCTGATCACGGTGCGCGGGCTCAACGACGCCGCCGCGGCGCGGCGCACCACCACGAGCGAGCTCACCCTCGGCGGGCTGCTCAAGCACCTCGCCGCCGTGGAGCGGGAGTGGACGCGGGTGCTGCGCTCGCAGCCCGACCCGGAGCAGCTCGGCGGGGCCGACCCGGACAGCCTGCGGATGGGGCCGGATGATGCGCTGGCCGACCTCATCGACGACTACCGGCAGGCCGCGGAGGACACCGACCGCGCGGCGGCCGACCTGCCGGACCTGGGCGTGGCGCTGCCGCTGCCCGCGGCGCCGTGGTTCCCGCCGGACGCGCAGTGGACCGCTCGCCGCGTGCTCGGGCACCTGCTGCGGGAGACCGCGCAGCACGGCGGGCACGCCGACCTGATCCGGGAGGCGATCGACGGCGCCAGCACCACCCGCCAGCTCGCCGCCGACTTCGGCATCGAGCGGAGCTAGCCGAGCGCGTCCAGCACGAACCGCGCCCGCTCCTCGACCGGTGCCAGGGGTAGTGCCACGAGCTCGTAGCCGTAGTCGGCGTAGGTGTCGGCGAGCACCTCGCAGGTGCGGCGTGCGAGCTCGGGGGACTGCCTGCGCTCGGCGTCGGTCCGGTAGATCGCCGGCCACGGCGGCGCGAGGAACACCGGGCCCGAGTACCGCAGGTCCCGGGCCGCGGCGTGCACGTGCGCGGGCACCGGGAGGCCTTCGACGCGCAGGTAACCGGCGATGTCCGGCAGGCCGCGGTCGAAGAACGTCACGCCGTCCCGCGCGGCCCGGTGCTCGCGCAGCTCCCAGCACAGCATCAGTTCCGCGAACAGCGCCGGATCGACCCACGGCAGCCCGTCGCCGCCGATGGCGAGCTGGTCGCGGATCACGCCGCGACCGGCCTCCTCGGACCGGGCCCACCCGGCGGCGCCGAGCCGATCGAGCAGCGTGCTCTTCCCGGAACCCGGGCCGCCGGTGACGACGACGCGGCGCGGTGCGGACATGCGGAACCTCCTGGGCGGTGCGGGTGGGGTCGGCCCGGGACAGGAGCCGTCCGCGCGGAGCCGGGAGAACGCAGCGGGCGCGCGGCGCGGCTGCGTGCCGCCAGCATAGCGGCGCGCCCTTGACTTCGAGCGCGCTCGAACTCCTAGCGTCCGTTCCGGATCGGGCGGCACCGCGCGGCGGGCTCCACCGCCCTGCCCGCTGCCGCGGGTGCCGCCCGATCCACCGGAATTCCGCTGCGACCGAAGGGGTTCGAGATGGAGAACACGGTGCCGATCGCGACGTTCGACGAGTTCTACGCGGCGGGTGATCCGCCGTGGGTGATCGGGGAACCGCAGCCCGCGGTGGTGGAGCTGGAGCGCTCCGGTGGCTTCCGGGGCGCGGTACTGGACCTCGGCTGCGGGACGGGGGAGCACACGATCCTGCTGGCCGGCCACGGCTACGACGTGCTGGGCGCGGATTCGTCCCCGAACGCGCTGGAACGGGCGTGGGCGAACGCCGCCCGGCGCGGTGTGGACGCGCGCTTCGAGCTCGCGGACGCGTTGCGGCTCCAGGAGAACCGGCGGTTCGACGTGGTGCTGGACAGCGCCCTGTTCCACGTGTTCGGACCGGCGGACCGCAGCGCCTACGCCCGTTCGCTGCGCGCGGTGACCGAACCGGGTTCGGTGGTGCACGTGCTGGCGCTGGCCGACGTGGCGGAGAGCATCGGGCCGACGGTGCACCGGGACGACTTCGCCGCCGCGTTCACCGATGGCTGGGACGTCGAGGAGGTGCGCCGGGTGTCGTACCGCGGCATCGCCTCCGGGGACAACGCCCGCCGCCTGGACGTCGCCGACGGCGCGGTGGTCGATTCCGCCGCGCACCTGGCCCGGATCCGCCGCCGGTAGCGATCCGTAGTGGACTGATCATCGTTCGGGAGCGCAGCGGGACGGCCGGTCCAGGTCGGCGCAGGGGACGTCGCCCTCGTGCCGCAGGATCGCGCCGCCCGCCGGGGAACGCAGGAACTCCAGGAAGCTCGACACGAGCGAGCCGGGCCGCGGTTCCTCGTAGGTGCAGGCGAATTCGTTCTCCCAGCAGGGATGGGCGCCGTCGACGACGGTCTTCCGGGTGGCGGGCACGCCGTCGATGCGGACCGGCAGCACCCGGTCGTCGCCCTCGACCCGGCCCGCCGCGCAGCCGAGAGCGCCGGGCATGCGGCGCACCGCGTCCAGCACCTGGCCGGTGTCGCCGCGTTCGCAGTGCACCACGTCCGGCGCCTCCTCGGGCCGGATTTCCGTGCAGTCGGCGGAGTTCCCCGGCGCCCGTTCGTCTCCCGCGCCGAGCAGGCGGCGTTCGAAGACCTTCCGGGTGCCGGACCGCCGCTCGCGGCTCACCAGCCGCACCGGCAGCTCGGCGCCGTCCAGCTGCCGCCAGTCGGTGATCTCCCCCGGTACCGGCTCGGATGGCGCCGGTGCCGTCCTCGATGCCGCCGCCGACCTCCGGCGCGGCGTCCGATCCTGCTGCGCCCTCCGATCCTGTTGAGCCGTCCGATCCTGCTGCGCGGTCCAGCATCACCGGCACCTCGTAGTGCGCGCCGCGGTCGAGCGGCACCTCGGGCGGTTCGATGACGTCCCGGTCGACGCGCCGCCCGGAATCCGGCCCGAAGGACGGGCGCCGGAATTCGCTGCTGAGCTCGGTGATCACCATGCCCGCGATGGTGCGGCCGGAGAACCGCACCCGGATGCCGACCTCGTCGCCGACGAGCACCGCGTAGCCGGCGGGGCCGATGTCGGTGCCCCGTCTTCCCCGACGCGCGGCCGCACGAACGAGGGCGCGGTGCGCGCGGCGCCTTCGGTGGGACAGCTGGAGGGCTTGGAACCCGCCGGGGTCGAGCCCGTCGCGGTCGGGCTGCGCTGCGTCGGTGGCGGTGGTGTCCGGCTGCACCCGGTAGCCGAGCCGTGTGCGGCCGGCGGAAGCGAATTCGTAGCGCGCGAGCACGATCGGCACCACGAGGCCGAGCGCGGCCGGCGCGGTCTCCCAGGACCGGTCGAAGCCGGGCGTGCCGGTTCCCGTCGCGCGGGGAAGTGCGCTTCCGCGGCCGAAGCCAGGGGCGGCCGGCGCGGCCGGGTCCGGGTGCGGCGATCGTTCGGGAACGGTTCACCGGTGGTCCACCGGGGGCGTTGACAGCGGTGGGGCCGATTCCTAATCTCATCTACAAGAGGAATCGCAGTCTACATATGAAGACGAGATGCGCATGGCTTCGGCTCCGCTCGGTACCTCGCCACCCGACCCCGGTAGGTTCGCCGCCCACCTCCGCGAACGGATGGACACCGGCGTGCTGTCCTTCCCCCTCACCCCGTTCACCGCCGCCGGCGAACTCGACCTCGCCGCGCTCCGGATCTACCTCCGGGGCCAGGTCGACGCCGCGCCCGCCGCGTTCTTCATCGCCTGCGGCACCGGTGAGTTCTTCTCGCTGACGCAGGACGAGTACTCCGCCGTCGTGCGCACCGCGGTCGAGGCCGCCGCCGGGCGCATCCCGGTGCTCGCCGGCCTCGGCTACGGCTGGGCGCAGGCGCGGCAGTTCGCCGAACGCGCCGTCGACGCGGGCGCCGACGCCGGACTGCTGCTGCCGCACTACCTCGTCACGGCTCCGCAGGACGGCGTGGTCGAGCAGGTGCGCCGCGTCGCCGAGCACACCCCGCTGCCGCTGATCGCCTACCAGCGCGACCAGGTCCGGTTCGGTCCGGCGGCCGCCGCCCGGCTCGCCGAGATCCCCACGGTCATCGGCCTCAAGGACGGCCACAGCGACTTCGACGCGCTGCAGCGCCTCAAGCTCAGCACCCCGGCGGACTTCCTGTTCTTCAACGGTGCCGCCACCGCCGAGATGCAGGCCCGCGCCTACTCCGCCATCGGCATCACCGCCTACTCCTCCGCGGTGCACGCGTTCGCCCCGGAGATTGCGAAGGCCTTCTTCCGCGCGCTGCGCGGCGGGGACCGCGCACGAGTGGAGGAACTGCTGCGCGAGTTCTACTTCCCGCTCGTCGAACTCCGCGACCGCCGGGCCGGCTACGCCGTGGCACTGGTCAAGGCGGGCGCCCGGTTGCGCGGCCTGCCCGTCGGGCCGGTGCGCGCCCCGCTGGTCGATCCCGGATCCGCCGACCTCGCCGACCTCGAGAAGCTGATCGGGACGGGCCGCGCGCTCGTCGACCAGGACTGAGCAGGGAGACCCCATGCCCGAGAGCACCCGCATCGCCGAGGTCCGCGTCACCCCCATCCTGATCAGCGACCCGCCGCTGCTGAACGTGCAGGGCGTGCACCAGCCCTACACGCCGCGCACCATCGTCGAGGTCGTCACCGAGAACGGGGTGAGCGGCATCGGCGAGACCTACGGCGACACCGACTACCTCAAGATCGCCCAAGCCTTCGGCCCGGAGCTCGTCGGACGCCCGCTGACGGCCCGCAACGACCTGTTCGCCCGGGTCGCCGCCACGGCCGCCGAGGTCGACATCGCCCAGATCGACAACACCGTCGTCGCCGAAGGCCTCCGCGGCGCGCGCACCGAGGTGAAGCTGGTGCACAGCGTCGTGTCCGCGTTCGAAGTGGCGCTGCTCGACGCCCTCGGCCACGAGACCGGGTTACCCGTGCACGCGCTGCTCGGCGGCAAGGTCCGGGACCGCGTCGAGTACAGCGGCTACCTGTTCTACCGCTGGGCCGCGCACCCGCTGCCCGGCGAACCCGAGGACGACTGGGGCGCCGCGCTCGACCCGGCAGGCGTCGTCGCGCAGGCGCGGCGGTTCGCCGACCGGTACGGGTTCCGCTCCTTCAAGCTCAAGGGCGGCGCGTTCGCGCCGGAGCAGGAGATCGCCGCGATCCACGCGCTGCACGAA
Source organism: Saccharopolyspora sp. MMCC62 (assembly GCF_057736575.1). Taxonomy (NCBI): domain Bacteria; kingdom Bacillati; phylum Actinomycetota; class Actinomycetes; order Pseudonocardiales; family Pseudonocardiaceae; genus Saccharopolyspora; species Saccharopolyspora sp. MMCC62. The sequence goes on from NZ_JBYKCM010000001.1 coordinate 79,615, forward strand.
GCCTTCCCCGACGCGCCCCTGCGGCTCGACCCGAACGGCGCCTGGTCCGTCCAGACCAGCCTGGAGGTCGCCGCCGAGCTGGAAGGCGTCGCCGAGTACCTGGAGGACCCCACCGCGGGCACCGAGCAGATGGCGCAGGTCGCCGCCCGCACCAAGCTGCCGCTGGCCACCAACATGTGCGTCACCGCCCTCGACGAGGTGCCCGCCGCGTTCGCCGCCGACGCCGTGCAGGTCGTGCTCTCCGACCACCACTACTGGGGCGGGCTGCGCGCCACCCAGGACCTCGCCGCGATCTGCCGCACCTACGGCAAGCAGCTGTCCATGCACTCCAACACCCACCTGGGCATCAGCCTCGCCGCGATGACGCAGGTGGCCGCCACCATCCCCGACCTCGACCACGCCTGCGACACGCACCGGCCCTGGCAGACCGAGGACGTCATCACCGTCCCGCACACCTTCCGCGACGGCTGCGTCGAGGTCACCGACGCGCCAGGGCTGGGCGTCGAACTCGACCGGGAGTCGCTGCGGCGGCTGCACCGGCGCTGGCTCGACAGCGACGTGCGCGACCGGGACGACGCGGCGGCGATGCGGCGGGTCCACCCCGACTGGCAAGCCCCCGCTTTCCCGGTCTGGTGATGGTTTTCCGGCTCTCCCGTTGCGTTGGTGGGCCGGTGGCGTGCGTGGCCGTTCGGTCAGCGGCTTCGCCGCTGACAGGAATACGACAGGACCTGCCGTGCGAGTGTCGCGGTGGGCGGTGGTTCTTCCCTGCACTCGGAGGCGTCGATGGTGACGGTACCGACGGAGTCCACTTCGGACGATCCCGTGCTGCGCGGCGCGGTCGGCAAGTTCTTCCGGCGCGTGGTCCCGCTGCTGGTGGTCATGCTGGTCGTGAACCAGATGGATCGCACGAACATCGGGTTCGTGCGCCACGACCTCGAAGCCGATCTCGGCATCGGCGCTGCGGCCTACGGGCTCGGGGCGGGGCTGTTCTTCGTGGCCTACGCGCTGTTCGAAGTGCCCAGCAACGTGCTGCTGGAGCGCTTCGGCGCCCGCGTCTGGCTCACCCGCATCATGATCAGCTGGGGCGTGGTGGTGTTCGCGATGGCGTTCATCACCGACACCACCACCTTCTACGCGATGCGGTTCCTGCTCGGCGTCGCCGAGGCCGGGTTCTTCCCGGGCGTCCTGTACTACTTCACCCGCTGGTTGCCGGACCGGTACCGGGGGCGCGCCGTCGCGATCTTCCTGGGTGGTTCGGCGGGGGCCTACGTGGTCACCGGGCCGATCACCGGCGCGCTGCTGGAGCTCGACGGCGTCGCCGGGCTGGCCGGCTGGAAGTGGATGTTCCTGGCGCAGGGCGTGCTCTCGGTGCTGATCGGCGTCGCGGCGGCGTTCCTGCTCGTCTCCCGGATCGGCGACGCGAAGTGGCTGAGCACCGAGGAGAAGTCGGCGCTGGCCGCGGCCGTCGCCGCCGACGACGCGCACCGGGCGGCGGCGGGGGAGCGGGTGTCGAAGACCCGCCTGCTGCTGAACCCGCAGGTGCTGCTGCTGTGCTTCATCTTCTTCGCCGTCTCGTTGACCGGGTACACGATCACGTTCTGGCTGCCGAGCCTGGTCGACGGCATCGCCGGGCTGCCCGACTTCGGCGTCGGCCTGGTCAGCGCGGTGCCGTGGGCGTGCGCGATCGCCGCGATGTACCTGATGGGCCGGTTCACCGACCGCACCGGCGTCCGCCGGCCGTACGTCTCGGTGGCACTGGTGGTGGCCGCGATCGGCACCTTCCTGGCCACGCTCGGCACCCCGTGGTTCGGGGTGGCGGCGATGTGCGTGGCCGCGGTCGGGTTCAAGTGCTCGGCGTCGATCTTCTGGCCCATCGCGCAGCAGGGGCTGGAGGCCAAGATCGTCGCGCCGGGCATCGCGCTGGTGAACTCGCTGGGCAACCTCGGCGGTTTCGTCGCCCCCACCGCGATCGGCTTCCTGGAGGAGACCACCGGCTCCACCACTTATGGGCTCTACGGGCTGTCGGTGGCCTCGCTGCTCGCCGCCGCGCTCGCCACCCTGATCGGCGGGCGCCGCGCCGCCCGTTGACCCGAACCCCGGGCGTCCTCGCGCCGGACGCCCGGGGCGCGGGGCCTTCGACGGGCCGCCGAGCGCCCGGTGTGTACCGTGTTGCTCAGCGGAAAAGGCATGGTGGCCGGGGGTTTTCCGGTCGCGGGAGCGCGAGATGAGTGGCATGGCGGACGGGCAGCGGGGCGTGCGGGACGTCAAATCGGCGGCCCGGACGGTGGAGGTCCTGGAAGTGCTGGGCGGCCTCGACGGCGAACCGGTGAACCTCCGCGACCTGGCCGAGCGCACCCAGGTGCCGCGCAGCAGCCTCTACGCCCTGCTGCAGACGCTGGTCGCCCGCGGCTGGGTGCGCACCGACGCCACCGGCTCGCTGTACGGGATCGGGGTGCGGGCGCTGCTGGTCGGCACCTCCTACATCGACGGTGACCTGCGGGTCGCCGAGATCACGCCGCACCTGGACGAGCTGGTCGCCGACCTCGGCGAGACCGTGCACCTCGCGCGGCTCGACGGTGCCGACGTGGTGTATCTGCTGACCCGCGAGTCCAAGCACCACCTGCGCCCGTTCAGCCGGGTCGGCCGCCGGTTGCCCGCCAGCGCCACCGCGCTGGGCAAGGCGCTGCTGGCCGAGCGCCCGGACGCCGAAGTCGAGGCGCTGCTGCCGGATCCGCTGCCGCGGTTCACCGATTCGACGCTGGACCGCGCCGGCCTGCGCCGGGACCTGGCCGCCACCCGCGACCGCGGCTACGCCGTGGAGGTCGAGGAGAGCAACGTGGGCGTGCATTGCATCGGCGTCGCGCTGCGCTACGACAACCCGGTGCAGGACGCGATCAGCTGCTCGGTGCCGACCGCCCGGCTCACCCCGGAGTTCGAGCAGCGCGCGGTGCAGCGGATGCTGCGGGCCCGCGACGAGATCGAACGCGCCGCGCTGCGCTGGCCCACCTCGCAGGTGTCCTGGCGCTGACGCCGTCCACAGTGGAGTGATCACGACTCCGCCGAAGGAGCGCACCGGGTTCCGCCGAGCGGCTCTTGCGGGCCGGGCCCGCGCCTCGCCACGCTCGGGAGCGGGAGCTCGACCAGGGGACCGGGCTCGAGGGGAGAGTTCGATGGGGCGGAACGGGCGGAACGACGCGGACCGGACCGGCACCGATCCGGTCACGACCGGAGTCGGGGCGGAGGCGTCCTGGATCGCGGTCCCGCCGCGCGCTCCCGACGAGTCCGGCGGCCCGCGGATCGACCCCGGGTTCTCGCTCGAATCGATCCCCGGAGTGGACGTGAAGCACGCCAACGCGGCCCGCATGTACGACTACGCCCTCAACGGCGACCACAACTTCAAGATCGACCGCGAGGTCGCCGACCAGGTGTTCGCGGTGATGCCCAGCGGCCCCGCCGTCGCCCGCGCCAACCGCGCCTTCCTGCGCCGCGCCGTGGAGTTCTGCGTCGACGAGGGCATCGACCAGTTCCTCGACCTCGGCTCCGGCATCCCCACCCGCGGGAACACGCACGAGATCGCGCAGGCCCGGAACCCCGAGGCCCGCGTGGTGTACGTGGACAACGAGCCCGTCGCCGCCGCGCACACCCGCCAGCTGCTGCGCGGCAACGAGCACGCCGCGATGGTGCAGGCCGACGTGCGGGACCCGCGGACGGTGCTCGCGGCGGAACCGACCCGGCGGCTGCTGGACTTCGACCGGCCGGTGGCCGTGCTCATGGTCGCGGTGCTGCACTACGTCAGCGACGCGGACGGCATCACCGAGGTGCTGCGGGCCTACCGGGAGCACTGCTCGCGCGGCAGTTTCCTGGTCGTCTCGCACACCACCCAGGACCACCAGCCCGACGCCTCCCGGGAACTGCGCGAGGTGCTGGCCGCCTCCGGCACCGAGGTCACCCACCGCGATCGCGCGGCGGTGCGCGCCGTGTTCGACGGCTGGCGACTGGTGGAGCCCGGCGTGGTGTGGACCCCGCAGTGGCACGGCCCGCCGCCCGCGCCCGGCGATCCGGCGCCGGAGGCGTCCGAAACGTGGTGCGGAGTCGCCGAACTCCGCTGAGCCCGGTGCGAATGAGTCCTCTGTGGAGTGTTGCGGGACGCAGATTTCCCATCATGTGGGCGTCTTCCGGCGCGCACGTCCCGCGGCATGACATATGTCATCGCCCGCGGAGGTGCTCGTCCGCCGTCCGGTCGACTATCGTCTGATCCGCATGGCGGCGCCCGCGAGCACGACCGGCGGGCGCCCCGACCGGCGTCCCCCGCCCCTCCCTCGTGCGGCCGGACGCGTTCTGCCGAAGATCGGAGTGGGCACCGATGAGCCGCGCGCACCGCGCCGGGCGACGGGGAACCGCCCCCGTCCGCCGATCGGACCCGACGTGACCGGAGTGCTCACCGGGTTCGCCGTGATCGGCGCCATCATCGCCGTCGGCTACCTGGTGGCGCTGCGCGGCTCGCTCGGCGACCACGGCCAGGAGGTGCTGAGCAGGCTGGCGTTCTCCATCGGCACCCCGGCGTTGCTGTTCACCACCCTCGCCCGCGCCGACCTGTCCGTCATCGTCTCGCTGCCGCTGCTGATCACCGCGCTGAGCACCTTCGTCGCCGCCGGGCTGTTCGTCGCCGCCGGGGTGGTCCGCGGCTGGGGCGTCGGGCGCACCACCATCGGCGCGCTGTGCTCCAGCTACGTCAACTCCGGCAACCTCGGCATCCCGATCGCGGTGTACGTGCTCGGCGACGCCTCGCTGGTCGCGCCCGTGCTGCTGCTGCAGCAGCTCGTCGTCACCCCGATCGCGCTCGCCGTGCTGGACCTCTCGCGGCCCGGCGCGCACAGCTCCTGGACGGCGCGGCTCACCACGCCGTTCCGCAACCCCGTGGTGCTCGGCTCGCTCAGCGGCGTCGCCGTCGCCGCCACCGGGCTGCACGTCCCCGACGCCGTGTTCGACCCGATCAACCTGCTCGGCGGGATGGCCGTGCCCGGCGTGCTGCTGGCGTTCGGCATCTCGCTGCGCGGCGCCAGCCTGCCCGGCCGCAGCCCGGAGAAGCGCGTGGTGTTCTTCTCCGTCGCGCTGAAGTCCGTGGTGCAGCCGCTGGTCGCCTGGGCGCTCGGCCGGTTCGTCTTCGACCTGCCGGACGCGCAGCTGTTCGCCGTCGTCGTCACCTCGGCGCTGCCCGCCGCGCAGAACCTGTTCACCTACGCGGCCCGCTACGAGACCTCGGTGGTGCTGGCCCGGGAATCGGTGCTGCTGTCCACCATCCTCGCCGCGCCCGTCATCGGAGTCGTCGCGCTGCTGCTCGGCTGAACATCCCCACTTCGCTTGCGAAGTGGGTCGAGTGGCGGAACCTCGGCGGCTTCCTCGCTGCGGGATCGATTTCCGATGCATGTCCGGCGACATCGCTGTCCTCGTGAGGAAGCCGCTGCGAACCCGCGGGTGGTCATGTCGCCCGGGTGGTCGGCAGCTCAGCGGCTTCGCCGCTGACCGGAAACGAACAACGACCCGCCGGGCAGGTGCATGGACAGGACCGCTGAGGGTTCCGCCACCAGAGTGCTCCGCAGCAGAAGTGGAAAGATCACCGCAGAGTGGTCGTCCGGACGAAGCTCAACGTCTGCGGCCAGGAGTGCAGGTAGGCCTCGGCGTTCACCGGGTTCTCCTGGCGGGCGCGGGCGCTGAAGCCGTGCTCGGCACCCGGATAGGTGTGCACGATGCTCGCGCCCCGCTCGCGGCCGGTCAGCGCCGCGTTGAGCGCGTCGAAGCTCTCCCGCGGCACCAGGTCGTCCGCGCCCGGGTAGTGCATCATCACCGGCGCCTCGATGCGCGCGGCGTGCTCGGCGGCGTCCAGCGCGTGGTTCGGCGCGGGCGGGATCGGCACCGTCGGGTGGTAGGCCACCACGTTCGCGAGCCGCCGGTCCCGCGCCCCGAGCAGCAGCGCGAACCGGCCGCCGAGGCACCAGCCGATCACCCCGACCCGCTGCGCGCCGAGTTCGTTGAACAGGTGCGAGAGCAGCCGCTGCTGCTCGGCGAGCGCCTTCTCGTCGTCCAGCTCGCCCATCAGCCGCACCAGTTCGTCGCGCTCGGTGTCGTCGGCGCTCGGCCCGTCCCACGGGTCCCAGGACAGCGCGGTGACCCCGGCCGCGGCCAGGTCGGCGGCGAACTCGCGCACCTGCTCGCCGATGCCGGTGAGCATCGGCAGCAGCAGCATCGCGCCGCCCGCGTCCACCTCCGGTCGCGCCAGGTAGGCGCGCGACCGCCCGACGGATACGTACTCCCCGGTGCTCTCCTCAGCCATGCGCCCACCCTAACCACTTGTCTCGCGTCTTCTGCTGCGTAGTGCTCGGGTGGCGGAACCTCAGCTGCTTCCTCGCTGCGGGATCGTTTTCACCGGTGGCTCCGCCACAGGCGACAACGCCGTCCTCGCGAGGAAGCGGCTGAGAACCCGCTGCGGTGCCGGGTGCGTGCGTGGTCGCTGCTCAGCGGCTTCGCCGCTGACAGGAGACCGACACGACCCGCCGGGCAGTCCAGCGACAGGCAGTGAACCGCGTGGTTCCCGACTCCCGGTTCGAGCGGGGTGGCGGAGTCCCGGTCGCTCGCTGCGGGTCCGTTCACCGGTGGCGTCCGCCGCGCGCGAGAGCGCCGTGGTCGCGGCGGGGAATCCGCGGCGCCGGTTGCCCGGGTGGTCGCCGCCGGCGAGCGGACGACAGGACCCGGTGCGCAGGGCCGGCGGTCGTGGCGGAACCGGTGGGCGGGCCGGCGGTGGGGTGATCCACGATGGGCGGGCAGCATCCGAACGGGAGGACGACGCGTCGTGGCACCTGAACCGCTCCGGTACGAAATCGACTCCGGGATCGCCCTGCTGACCGTGGACGACCCGCCGATGAACCTGGTGACCCTGGAGCTGACCCGGGCCCTCGACGCCGCGCTGGACGCGGTGGAACGGGACGGGGCGCGCGCCGTGATCCTCACCGGGGCGGGTGAGCGGGCGTTCTGCGCCGGTTCGGACATCGGCGAGTTCCCCGACCTGATGCACCCCGGCGCGGTCGTGGAGCGGAAGCTGCGCAGGCAGAACGAGGTGTTCACCCGGCTGGAACGGCTGCCGGTGCCGACGATCGCCGCGCTCGGCGGACTCGCCTACGGCGGCGGTCTGGAGCTCGCGGTCTGCTGCGACCTGATCATCGCGGAACCGCAGGTGCGGCTGGGCCTGCCGGAGATCAAGCTCGGCCTGTTCCCCGGCAGCGGCGGCACCTACCGGGTGACGCGGCGGGTCGGGCGGGCGCGGGCGAAGCAGCTGATGTTCTTCGGCGACCCCGTCGACGCGGACACCGCGCTGTCCTGGGGACTGCTCGACGAGGTGGTGGAGCGCGGCGGGGCGCTCGCGGCGGCGCGGGAGCGGGCGGCGGTCCTGGTGCGGCGGCCGCGGAACTCGCTGCGGCTGGTGAAGTCGCTGATCGACGCCACCGCGGGCGAACCGGACGAGGAGGTGCTGCGGCGCTCGCTGGCCGCCAGCGACGAGGCGTTCACCTCCGCGGAGGCGCGCGAGGGCGTCCGCGCCTTCTTCGCGAAGGAGACCCCCGACTTCGGCGAGTAGCCACCGCGGGCGCCGCGATGCGACCACCCGGCTCCTGCGGGACGGTGGACCGGCAGCGGGGGAGGACGCGCATGACCGAGACCTACCGGATCGTGGCCGGAGTGGACGGCTCCGCGTCGTCCCGCGCCGCGCTGCGCTGGGCGCTGTGGCACGCGGACCTCGCGGGCGGTGTGATCACCGCGCTGATGGCCTGGGATCTCTCGCCCATCTACGGCTGGGCGCCGGACGACGCCGGGCACCGCACCGCGCGGACCCTGCAGGACGTGGTGCACGAGGTGGCCGGGGACTCCCGGGTGCCCGTGGAGCGCGTCGTGGTGCAGGGCGGCCCGGCGAAGGCGCTGCTCGACGCGGCCGCGGACGCGGACCTGCTGGTCGTCGGGAGCCGCGGGCACGGCGGGTTCACCGGTGCGCTGCTCGGCTCTGTCGGCCAGCACTGCGTGCAGCACGCGCGCTGCCCCGTCGTGGTGGTCCGCGAGCACCGGTGATCGCTCGTGCTGAGCGGTTTGAGCGGCTGAGCGGCTGAGCGGCCCGTCCACCGCGGTGACGGTGATCGCATTCCCAACCTGTTGGATTGGGTTTACACCCCGGCGGCGCCCTGGCTAGCGTTCGGACATGCCGCAGCGGCCGATGCTCACCACCCGGGGTCATGTGGACCTGTCGCGGGTGGCGTCGGCGCTCTGTCCCCGCTGACCCGGCCCTTCCCCTCCCGGTTCCACCGGTTCTCCCGCCCTGCGCGGACGAATGCTGCTCACCTCGTGCCCGGCCACTGCGCGGCCGCGCCCCTCGCTGGAGGTCCCATGCCGACCCGCTCCACGCGGCGCTCCTTCCTGACCAAGCTCGCCGCCGCCCCGCTCGCCCTGAGCCCGCTCGCCGCGGCCGCCTGCGGCGGGAATCCCGCGGTCCGCGAGGACGGCAGCGTCGACCTGACCAAGGTCACGCTCACCATCGGCGACCAGGCGGGCATCCAGCAGTCGCTGGTCGAGGCCGCCGGTGTGCTCGACGGCAAGCAGTACGAGGTGCGCTGGTCCCAGTTCGCCGCCGCCGCACCGCTGCTGGAGGCCCTGCGCAGCGGCGCCGTCGACATCGGCCTGGCCGGGGACGCGCCGACGCTCAACGCCCTCGGCTCCGGCGCCGACATCAAGATCGTCTCGGCGACGCGGTCGGTGCAGCAGTACGGGCTGGCGATCGTGGTGCCGCCGGGTTCGCCGATCCGCACGGTCGCCGACCTGCGCGGCAAGACCGTCTCGCCCACCACGCCGGGCAGCGTCGGCCACTACCTGCTGCTGAGCGCGCTGCGCGAAGCCGGGCTGTCCGCGGACGACGTGCGGATCAGCTTCCTCGAACCGGTCAACGCCAGCGCCGCGCTCAGCTCCGGCGCCATCGACGCCTGGTCCACCTGGGACCCGTACACCGCCGCCGCCCAGCTCGACCAGGGCGCGACCGTGCTGCGCGACGCGACCGGCCTCGCCCACGGGCTCAGCTTCATCAACGCCTACCAGGACGCGCTCGACGACCCGGGCCGCCGCGCCGCCCTCCGCGACTTCCTCGGCCGCTACAACGAGGCCCTCGCCTGGGCGCGGGACAACCCGGCGGAGAACGCGCGGATCTACGGCGATCTCAGCCACCGGCCGCCGAACGTCGCCCGGCTCGTCTCGGACCGCTCGCAGCGCACCGGCGGACCCGTCGACGACCAGGTGATCGGCCAGCTGCAGGAGGTCGCCGACGACTACCTCGAATTCGGGGTGCTGCGCCAACACCTGGTGATCGGCGAGCACGTCGACCGCGGCCTGTACTGAGCGGGCGGCGGCGATGACCCGGCGGCTGCACCTCGCGCTCTACCTGGACGACCACGGCATCCACGCCGGCGGCTGGCGGCATCCGCGCGCGGTGCCGCCCGGCGAGCACGGCCTCGCGCTGTACCGGCGGCTCGCCGGAGCCGCCGAACGGGCCAAGCTGGACCTGCTGTTCATCGCGGACAAGCTCGCCGTGGACGACATCCACGGCGGCGACTTCGGCGCGGTGCTCGAACACCGGCCGAACACCCACCTCGATCCGATCGTGCTGCTCTCCGCGCTGTCCGCGGTGACCGAGCGGATCGGGCTGGCCGCGACCGCGTCCACCACGTACTCGGAGCCGTTCCACGTGGCCCGGATGTTCGCCAGCCTCGACCACCTCAGCGGCGGGCGGGCCGGGTGGAACGCGGTGACCTCGGTCAGCGATGGGGAAGCGCGCAACTTCGGCCGCGCCGAACACCTCGGGCACCAGGAGCGGTACGAGCGGGCCGCCGAATTCCTCACCGCGGTGCGGACGCTGTGGGACACCTGGGACGAGGACGCGGTCGTCGCGGACCAGGAGTCCGGGCGGTTCGCCGACGCGAGCAAGGTCCGCTACGCCGACCACGCGGGGGAGTGGTTCCAGGTCCGCGGCCCGCTCACCGTGCCCCGCGCGCCCCAGGGGCGGCCGGTGATCGTCCAGGCCGGGGCGTCCGGGGTGTTCCGGCGCCTCGCCGCCGCGAACGCCGACCTGGTCTTCGCGGTCGCGCCGACGCTGGAGCGCGGGGTGGAGTTCTACCGCGGCTTCAAGCAGCAGGTGCGGGAGGCGGGCCGCGGCGAGCACGAGGTGCGGGTGCTGCCCGGCATCATGCCCGTCGTCGGCGAGACGGACGAGCAGGCGCGGGAGGTGGAGCGGGAGCTGCGGTCGCTGGTGCTGCCCATCGCGGGCCTCACCTTCATGTCCGCGAGCATGAACCTCGACCTGTCCCGGTTCCCGGTCCACGGACCGGTGCCGGACGTCCGGGACGGGATCCGCGGCAGCAGGGGCCGCTTCCAGCACGTCATCGCCGACGCGATCGACCGCGGGATCACCCTCGGCGAGCTGGGTGCCGAGTACGCGGCGACGCTGTCGTTCCCGCTGGTCGCCGGCTCTCCCGCGACGATCGCCGACGAGTTCCAGCGCTGGTTCGAGGCGGGCGCCTGCGACGGGTTCGTGCTGATGCCGCCGTACGTGCCGGGCGGGGTCACGGATTTCTTCGAGCAGGTGGTCCCGGAACTGCAGCGCAGGGGATTATTCCGCACCGAGTACGCGGGGCGTACCCTGCGCGACCACCTCGGCGTCGGGCGTCCTTGACCGGCGCCGAGGCGGTCCAGCGGATCAGAAGGGCTTGCGGCCGACGCCGGCCCAGATCGCCGACTCGCCGGACTGGCTGAAGTCCAGCTTCGGCGAGTGGTTCGGGCTGCTGTCCTCCGGGTGCCAGTCGGTCGTCCAGGCCATGCCCGGTTCGAGCATCTCGAAGTCGCCGAACAGCGCGCGGATCTCCTGCTGGCTGCGCCAGATCACCGGGCTGGAGGAGTTGTCGTACATCTGCTTGATGCCGACCAGCTGCTCGTCCAGTTCGGACGGAACCCCGTCGTCGGTGAGGTGCGACAGCGCGAGGAACGAGCCGGGCGGCAGCAGCTCCCGGTACCGCTTCATCACCTGCGGCGAGATGTCCTCGCCGTCCGGTCCGGGCTGCTGGACGTGCAGCACCGCGATCAGCAGCACCGCGATCGGCTGCTCCAGGTCGAGCACGCCGGTCTCGATGGCCTTCTGCCACAGCCGGTCCGGGTTGCGGAAGTCCGCGTTGATCGCGGCGTGCCGCTCCGGGTCGCCGTGCTTCTCCAGCAGCACCTGGGAGTGCGCCACCGCGACCGGTTCGTGGTCGACGTAGACGACCTTCGAACCGGGCTCGACCTCGTCGGCCACCGAGTGCGTGTTGCCCATCGTGGGCACCCCGGAACCGATGTCGATGAACTGGTGCACGCCGCGGGACACCAGGTGCCGGACCGCTCGGTGCAGGAACAGCCGATTGCTGATCGCGATCGGGCGTAACAACGGGTATTGGTCGACGACGTGCTGGCCGAATTCCCGGTCGATGGCCCAGTTCGCGTTGCCACCGAGGTACCAGTCGTACACCCGGGCGACGCTCGGCTTGGTCAAATCCGCGTGCTGCGGGGGGAACGGGTCTTCATCAAGATCGCTCATTCGCATGGTCCTTTGTCGCAACCGGGTGATCTTGCAGCGAATCGTAACCCCTCGACTGCTCGCAGTGAGCGGGGGTCGTCAGATCGTTTCGACACCGATGTCCGTGGTCAGCGGCCTGCGGGCACCTGAACGCGCGGAATCGGCCGAGCGGTCCGGGAAAGGGTTCGCACGGCAGCAAGACCTGGACGGGAGGGCTGTGTCCCCCCGCCGATCCGGTTCGGTCGGAAAAGCGTCAGAAAGTCAGCTTGGAACGGAATTCGGCGGCCAATTCCTGCAGGAAGTCCACCGAGTCGTTGAGTTCGAGCGCGGCACCGCGGATGCGGTCCCACGCGTCCACGAACAGTTCGAAGTCCCCTTCGTCGTCGAGGTAAACCCCACCGGCGGCGTGCTCGATGAACACGAAGTCCTTGGTGGCGTCCGGGAAGCGCATGATCGTGAAGTCGTTCGGCGTGAAGGCCAGCCGCACGTCGAACGGCAGCACGTGCACGAACACCCGCGAGTACCGCTCGCTCAGCGCCAGCAGGTGCTCCACCTGGTCCAGCGCCACCGACGGGCTCGGCCCGCCGGGCATCCGGCGGAACGCGGCCTCACCGATCACGAACCGGTAGTAGGGCGGCCGGTCCAGGTCGAAGACCTGCTTGCGGTCCTGGCGGTTGCGCACCAGCGAGGTCAGATCCGTGGCTCGGTCCTCGCTGAACTGGGTGAGCATGTAGTGCTCGGACTGCAGCGGGCCGGGGATCCGCTCGCCGTGCCAGCTGAGGATCTCGCCCGCCGCGGGCTCCAGGTCGGTGAAGGTGCGGAACCAGTGCGGCACCGCGGACCGGTACCCGGACCACTGGCCGCGCTGCCCGGTGCTCGACCGGGCCAGGTCCAGCATCAGCTCGGCCTGGGCGTCGCTGCACTGGAACGCCTCCAGCATCTGCTTGAGCTCGGCCTGCTTGACCGCCACCGCGCCGGACTCGATCTTGTTGACCTTGCCCTGCCTGCAGCCCAGCAGATCGGCGACCTCTTGCTGGGTCATCCCGACCGCCGTGCGCGCTCGGCGGATCTCGTTGCCGAGCTGTCTGCGCCGCGACGTCACCGTGCTCGGCACTCGGAATCTCCGCTCTACGTTCGGGGTCTCGACAAGCAGATCATCTTAGCCGAGCGAGTCCCCGATGGCGTGCTGCCCGGTGGTGACCGGCCAGATCGAGATTTCACCCGGAAGGGGAATAATCGATGCGGCCGATGGTACCGATGGTGATCATGGCAGGTCGAACGCACCGGTGCGGGTCGTGGTCAGGAACGAACGCCAGCGTGCGGCGTCGAAGACCAGGACTCCGTCGTCGATGTTCTTGCTGTCGCGGACACCGACGGGTCCGCCTGCTGCAGGGTGGTTGACCTCGACGCAGTTGCCGCCGTTCGGGCCGCAGCGGTTCGCGGCGAACCAGCCGTGCCGGGGGAAATACGAGGTCATCAGGTCCGGGTCCGGTGCTTGCACTGGGCGCTCCCTCCGCACTGTTCAGTTCAGCTCGACAACGAGATTAATCCTTGAGTAGGATTAATCTCAAGCACAGGAGGGAGCAATGATGCCCAGCGTTGCCAACAGCTCCACCGAACTCCGGCGCGAGCCCGCCGCTGCCACCGAGCAGCGCGTGTGGGTGTTGCGCAGGCACCACCGCGTGTCGCTGCGCCAGGCGCACGCGATCGTCTCGGTCGATTGGGACGCCGGTGTCGCCCGCACGGCCTGCGGGCTGGGGCTGCGGCGGGACGCCATAGCCGATGTCCCGGCCGGCGGCTGCATGCCCTGCGTCTCCTGCGTCGCCTCGCTGCCGGTCGGATCGCGGCAGCTGGAGGACTCCGCCGGCTGACCGGCGGCGAACCGGACCCCCTCGGCCTTCGTGGCTCCTGCCGCGGCCGATCCGCCGGATCGGGCGCGCCACCCCGAACTCGCCGCAGGCCCCGTCGAGATCCCTCCGCGGTGATCTCCGGGGCCGCGACCGCCAGGCGGCAAAATGATCTGTCCGGAATGGTCAATCGGATGACCGGGGTTCTCATGGTGCACGTCACTCCGGCGCTCTAATCTCTTGCCCTGTCCGGCGCTTCCGGTCGTCTTCCGTCCGGGGGAACGCCACGACGAGGGCCCCGCGGGAGCGATGCGCAGCTGCGCGCCGACCGCGCCGGGCCACGTCGAATTGTTCCGGGTTCGAGACGACGGCGGTCCGATGAGCGAGAGCAGCACCAATGCGACGGTGCGGCGCAGATTACTGGGGTTGGCCCTGCTGCTGTGCGCCGCGCTGTTCCTCAGCACGACGGTGGCGACGTACCAGGGCGTGTTCCGGCCGAGCGTGGACGTGGTGCTGGTCGCCGCGTCCAGCGGGAACCAGCTGGGCCCCGAATCCGAGGTGAAGGTCCGCGGCATGACCGTGGGCCGGGTGGAGGACGTGCGGGCGACCCCGGGCGGTGCCGAGCTGCACTTGGCGTTGGAGCCGGACAAGGCGCGGTTGTTGCCTGCGAACGTGTCGGCGCGGTTGTTGCCGCGGACGTTGTTCGGGGAGCGGTACGTGTCGTTGGACGTGCCGGATCAGGCGTCGTCGGTGCGGTTGGCTTCGGGTGATGTGATCTCGCAGGACCGGACGGCGGCGTCGGTGGAGCTGGAGACGGTGCTGGCGGACACGATGCCGGTGTTGGAGGCGATCCATCCGGATGATCTGGCGGTGACGTTGAATTCGTTGAGCCAGGCGTTGGACGGTCGTGGTGAGTCGATCGGGGACACGATCTCGCGGTTGAACGAGTACGTGGCGGGGTTGAACCCGTCGTTGCCGCAGTTGCAGGAGAACCTGCGGCAGTTGGTGGGGGTGGCGGAGACCTACGAGCAGGCGGCGCCGGATGTGCTGGCGGCGTTGGGTGATCTGTCGCAGACCTCGCGGACGCTGGTGGACCAGCAGGAGAACCTGCGCGGGCTCACCGCGCAGCTGACGACCACGTCGAACGACGCGACCGGGTTCCTGGAGACCAACGGGGACGACCTGATCCGCTTCGGCGCGTCCAGCAGGCCGACCGCGGACCTGCTCGCCAAGTACTCGCCGGAATTCCCGTGCCTGCTGCGCACCCTCGCCGACACCGTCCCGCGGGTGGACGACGTGTTCGGCGTCGGCACGGACGAACCGGGCGCGCACATCACCCTCGAAGTGGTGGCACCGCGCGGCGAGTACGTGGCGGGCCGGGACGAACCGGTCTACGGCGACGAGCGCGGCCCGCGCTGCTACGACTACCCGGACGGGACGCGGCCGCAGTACCCGCCGGACGGCCCGATCCAGGACGGTTCCGCCCCGCCCGCCGCAGGAGATCCGCCCGCCACCGGTTCGGCCGGGTCCGGCTCGCACGGCCTCGGCGCGATCAACTCGCCGCGGGAGCGGGCGACGGTGGCGCTGGCGCTGGCGCCCTCGATGGGCGTACCGGCGAACACCATGCCGGAGTGGGGATCGCTGCTGGTGGGCCCGGTGCTGCGCGGAGCCGAAGTGGACTACGGCTGACCGTCCCGTTCGGCGGGATCGACCTCGCCGGTGCCGGGAGCGGAATCCCGGCTCGGCGGGCGGGCTCGACGCAGGGGCCGTCGGCCGGCGGCGGGATGTCCGGGCACCGGGCCGAATTTCGGTCTACCGCTCCGCTCCGCGCCGTCGCGCGTAGCTCATCGGCGTGGTCCCGGTCCACCGCTTGAACGCGTGGATGAAGCTGGCCGCCTCCGCGTAGCCGAGGCGGATCGCGATGTCGTCCACCGACATCGCACCGTCGCGCAGCATCCCCTCGGCCAGTGCGGCGCGGACCTCGTCGCGCACCGACTGGAAGCTGGTCCCCTCGGCGTTGAGCTTGCGGTGCAGGGTGCGCGCCGTGGTGTGCAGCTTGCGCGCCACGTCCTCCATGCCCAGCCGCACCCCGTCCGGGCCGAGCATCTGGTCCCGCACCTGCTTGGCGAACCCGGTGCGCTCCCGGCGGCCCGCGAGCAGGTCGCGGCACTGCGCCTCGCACATCGCCAGGGTCTGCTCGTTCGCCTGCGGGAGCGGGCGCCCCAGGAACGCCGGGTCCAGCACGATCACGTCCTGCCCCAGCCCGAACTTCGGCACCACGCCGAAGAACTCGCCCAGCTCCGCGGTGTTCGGCGGCTCCGGCAGGCTCAGCTCGATGCGCTGCACCGGGATCGGTGCGGGCAGCAGCTCCACCATGATGGTGTGGATCGCGGACAGGTCGCGGGCGATGAGGAAGTTCCGCACGTCCGCCGGGATCGCCGCCGCGTCCAGCTCGACGTGCAGCTCCTCGCCGACGAAGCGGACCCGCGGGATGCAGAACGCGAAGCTCAGCTCCAGGTAGCGCAGCGCCACCGCCATGCCGTCCTGCACGGTTGGGCTGCTGATGAACGCGAAGCCGAGGATCCCGTAGGCGGTCAGGTGGTACTGCAAGCCGGCGCGCATGCCGAGGTCCGGCACCTCCGGCAGCGCCTGCACCAGGTTCCGCACGACCCGCAGCTCCTGGTGCGCGTCCACGGACAGGTCCGGATCCTCCAATTCCGGCTCGGTGAGCCCGGTTCCGGCGAGGGCCACGCCCGCCGGGATGCCGTGCTCGGCGGCGAACCTGGTGAGCAGCAGGGCGCTGATCGAACTGCGGGGGAAATCCCAGTCCTGCACGACGGGGTCGGGAACGGCCGCCGCGGGGGACGGGCCGGTGTTGTGATTTACGTCGCGACGATGCGGCATGTCCGGAAGTATCAATCACGTGACCGCGGACGTCATAGCCCCACCCCCGTTCCGGCCTAACGTGATCGTGACGGACGACACGCCTACGCCAGGTGGAGGAGAGCATGACCGCGACCGAGGTCGAAGCCGAACGAGCGGAGATCGAGGCGGCCATAGCCGGGCGCACCGTCCCCGGACTGCTCGCGGACATCGCGCGGACCAGCCCGGACTCGCTCGCGTTCGCCACCGCCGAGCAGAGCTGGACCTGGTCCCAGGTGCACGGGCGGGCGTTGAGCATCGCCGCCGCGCTGCGCTCCCTCGGCGTGCTGCCCGGCGACGTGGTGGCCCTGATGGCGAGCAACCGGCCCGAGCACATCCTCGCCGACCTGGGCGCGGCGACGCTCGGCGCGACCACCACCACGCTGTACGCGACGCTGGCGCCCGAGCAGATCCGGCACGTCGTGGTCGATTCCGGCGCGAAGGTCGCCTTGATCGAAGGCGAGGACGCGTGGCGGCGCTGGCTGCCCGTGCTGGGGGAACCGACCGAACTCGGCGTGGTCATCACCCTCGGCGAGGTCGGCGACGCCCGGCCGCCCGGGTTCGACGGCCGGATCATGAGCTGGGACGAGCTGCTGGAACTCGGGGAAGCCGTCGACGACGGCGAATTCCTGCACGACGACCCGGCCGCGCAGGAGGAACGGGGACCCGACCCGCACGACATCGCGGTGCTGATCTACACCTCCGGCACCACCGGCCCGTCCAAGGGCGTCGAACTCAGCCACCGCGCGCTGCTCTACGAGGTGGAAGCGCTGGTGCGCGCCGCCGGGCTGCCCGAGCAGGTGGTGAGCCTGTCCTACCTGCCGCTGGCGCACATCGCCGAACGCGTGCTGTCGGTGTACCTGCCGCTGCGCTGCGGCGGTGAAACGCACTTCTGCCCGGAGATCAAGCAGCTGCCGCAACGCCTCGCGCAGGTGCGCCCGACCATCCTGTTCGGCGTCCCGCAGGTGTGGGACCGGTTGCGCACCGGTATCGAGAACCGGCTCGCCGAGCAGGACGGGGTGCGCGGCAAGCTCGGCGGCTGGGCGTTGCGCGCGGCGCTGACCGCGGCCGAAGCGGATTCCACCGCCACCGAGAAGCTGCTGGCGCGGCTGGCGCACCGCGCGGTGCTGCACCGCATCCCGGTGGCGCTCGGCCTGGACCGGTGCGCGGTGCGCGCGGTCGGAGCGGCCCCGCTGCCGCCGGGTCTGGAGCGGTTCTTCGCCGGCCTCGGCATGGGGCTCACCGGCGTGTACGGCCTGTCCGAGACCTGCGGGGCCGCGGTGATGCACCGGCCCGACGACCCGCGCAAGCCCGGCACGGTCGGCACCGCGATGCCCGGCGTGGAACTGCGGCTGACCCGCGAAGGGGAGGTGCTGGTGCGCGGCCCGCTGTGCGCGTCCGGCTACCACAACCTGCCCGACGACGACCGCGAACTGTTCACCATGGACGGTTTCCTGCGCACCGGTGACCTCGGCTCCATGGACCCGGACGGGACGCTGCGGATCACCGGGCGGCAGAAGGAGCTCATCATCACCGCGGGCGGCAAGAACATCAGCCCGGTCGTGGTGGAATCGCTGCTGGTGGAGCACCCGCTGATCGAGCAGGCGCTGGTGCACGGCGATGGCAGGCCGTACCTGGTGGCGCTGCTGGCGCCGGAACTCGGCGCGCTGCGCGAGTGGGCCGAGGCGAACGAGCTGCCCCGCAACGCCCCGCGCGCGGAACTGCTCGCGGACCTCAAGCTGCGCGCGGAGATCGACGCCGCGGTGGCGGTCGCGAACACGAGGCTCGCCCGGGTCGAGCAGGTCCGGGCCTGGGAATTCGCACCCACCGACTGGACCGAGGACGGCGGCGAGCTCACCCCCACCCGCAAGATCCGGCGCGCCGTCGTCGTCAAGCAGAACCAGCAGCACCTGGACGCCCTCTACGAGCGCTGACCGCGTGCCGCCTATGTTGGCGGGATGGACGGATGGCTGGGCACGACGTCGCACTGGGGGGCCTACCTGGCGCGCCGCGGCGCCGACGGTGCGGTGGAGGTAGCGCCGCACCCCGCCGACCCGGCCCCGTCGGAGCTGCTCGGCAACGTTCCCGGCACCGCGCGGCACGAGACGCGCATCGCCCGGCCCGCCGTCCGGCGCGGCTGGCTCGAACACGGGCCCGGGCCGTCGCGCGGCCGCGGCCGCGAGGAGTTCGTCGAGGTCGGCTGGGACACCGCGCTCGACCTCGTCGCCGCCGAACTGCGCCGGATCCGCGAGCGGCACGGCGACCGGGCCGTGTACGGCGGCTCCTACGGCTGGGCCAGCGCGGGCCGGTTCCACCACGCGCAGAGCCAGCTGCACCGGTTCCTCAACGCCACCGGCGGCTACACCTCCTCGCGGGGGACCTACAGCTTCGGCACCTCCGCGGTGCTGCTGCCGCACCTGGTGGGCGATGCCGATCCGCTGCTGCGCGGCGCCGACGGGTGGGACGTGCTCCGGCGGCACACCGACCTGGTGGTCGCGTTCGGCGGACTGGCGCCGAAGAACGCCTCCGTCACCCCAGGTGGGGTGACCCGGCACGCCACCGCGGCGGCGCTCGCCGACTGGGACGGCCCCGAGCTGGCCGTGATCTCGCCGCTCGGCGGCGACGTGCCGCCGGGCCGACGCTCCGAATGGATCCGGGTGCGGCCGGCGACCGACGTGGCGCTGATGCTGGGGCTCGCGCACACGCTGCTCGACGAAGGGCTGCACGACACCGGATTCCTGGACCGCTGCACCACCGGCTTCGACGAGTTCGCCCGCTCGCTGCGCGGCGGCCCCGGACGCCCGGAACGCGACGCCGACTGGGCGAGTGCGCTGTGCGGCATCCCCGCCGCGGACATCCGAGCCCTGGCCCGGCGGATGGCCGCGGGCCGCACCCTGATCACGGTGAGCTGGTCGCTGCAACGCAGCGAGCACGGCGAACAACCGGTGTGGGCCGGGCTGGTGCTGGCCGCGATGCTCGGCGGCATCGGCCTGCCCGGCGGCGGGTTCGGCCACGGCTACGGCTCCATCGGCGACGTCGGCGACACCGGGCCGCTGCTGCCGCTGCCGACGCTGCCGCAGGGCACCAACCCGGTGCCGGACTTCATCCCCGTCGCCCGCATCGCCGACCTGCTGCTGCACCCGGGGGAGGAGTTCGACTACGACGGCGGCCGCTACCGGTACCCGGACGTGCGGGCCGTGTACTGGGCGGGCGGCAACCCGTTCCACCACCACCAGGACCTCAACCGGCTGCGCCGCGCCTTCGCCCGGCCGGACGCGGTGATCGTGCACGAGCCGCACTGGACCGCCACCGCCCGGCACGCCGACGTGGTGCTGCCGGTGACGACGACCCTCGAACGGGAGGACCTCGGCGCGGGTCGGCGCGACACCCACCTGATCGCGATGCGCCGGGTGCTGGAGCCGTACGAGGAGGCGCGCGACGACCACGCCGTGTTCGCCGACCTCGCCGACCGGCTCGGCGCCCGCGCCCGGTTCACCGAAGGCCGCGGGACGCGGGAGTGGCTGGCGCACCTCTACGAGCGGTGGCGCGAGCGGCTCGCCGCGGACGGCCACCGGGTGCCGCCGTTCACCGAGTTCTGGCGCGCCGGGGAGCTCGAACTGCCCGTCCCGCCGCGCACCACCCCGTTCGCCGAGTTCCGCGCCGACCCCGGCGGCAGCCCGCTGCCCACCCCCAGCGGTCGCATCGAGCTGTGCCCGGCGTCCATCGCCGCGGCCGGGCTGCCCGGCCACCCGGTGTGGCGGGAACCGACCGACGGCCTCGTCGACGACCGGTTCCCGCTGCGGCTGATCGCGCACCAGCCGCGGAACCGGCTGCACGGCCAGGGCGATGTCGGTGCCGTCAGCCGCGCCGCGAAGATCGACGGGCGGGAACCGGTCCGGCTGCACCCGGCGGACGCCGCGGAGCGCGGGATCACCACCGGTGTGGTGGTTCGGGTGTTCAACGAGCTCGGTGCCTGCCTCGCCGGGGCGCTGATCACCGACGAGGTATCGCCCGGAATCGCGGTGCTCGCCACCGGCGCCTGGTACGACCCCGTCGACGATCCCGCGCAGCCCGGCGGATCGTGGTGCGTGCACGGCAATCCGAACGTGCTCACCGCCGACCGCCCGACCTCGCCGCTGTCGCAGGGCTGCGCCGGGCAGCAGGCCAGGGTGCAGGTCGAACGCTGGACCGGCGAACTCCCGCCGCTCCACTGCCACCGTCCGCCTCGCCTGGTCTGACTCTTTTTCCCGGCTCGCCTCGATCCGGGGGCGGCGGAACCTCTCAGCGGCTCGCTGCGGGATCGTTCTCACCGGTGGCTCTCCGCCACGGGCGAAAACGCTGTCCTCGCGAGAGAACCCGCGGGTGGTCGACCTGCGTGCGTGGTCGGTGGCTCAGCGGCTTCGCCGCTGACAGGAGAAGTACGAGATCCGCTTCGGGTTCGGAGAGAGGTGGTGGGGGCTGGGCGTGACAGGTCTCGGGAACCTGTGCGGCGTCTCGGGGCCGAGGCCGCGGGCACAATCCGCGGTCCGGGCGAGCTCCCTGATCCGCGGGGGCGGAATGCGATTAGCGTCGTGGAACTCGGGTAACGAACTCGTCGAGAATCCGGATTTCCGCTGGAACAACCCGATCGAGCGACACCGCTGGAACCGGTCGGATTCTCCCCGCCGCACACCACCGCAGGTACCGGCCCGGCGACCGTCTGAACTGGACGTTCGGCCTCTCTTTGATAACCGGAAGATCACAGGACACTGAGAGGAACCTGAGTTCCGCCGCTCATTCCCTCAGCCGTGTCGTTAACCGGTGTGGCGACCCCAACACGGACGTTGATGCTGCGTCGTCGTGATGACCACGACCGCTATTCTCCGGGGCGTGCTCAATGCGGAGAAAGACGACACCGATCACGCGGCGGCGGAATCCGCGCCGTCCGCGGAACCGGCTCGGCCGCGCCCCGACCGGCGGCTCCGACGGCTGAAGCTGATCGCGACCGTGCTCGGCGTGCTCGGCACGGTGCTGTCGCTCTCCGTCCCGTTCCTGCCGGTGCACCACGACATCACCACGCTGCGCTGGCCCACCGCCAGCGGCACCACCTCGGTCGCCGCCCCGCTGACCACCTTCGCGCCGGTGTGGCTGGACGCCGACATCCCCTGCGTCTCCGCCCGCAGCCTCGACGCGCGCACCGACGGACCGGCGAACCTGCTGAGCACCAACCCGCCGAACTCCGACAACGGCCGGCTCACCGGGATGACCCTCACCGTCGACCAGGGGCGGATCACGCTGCTGTCGCAGGGGCGGCAGGTCAACACGATGGCCATCCCCGCCGGGGACTGCACCCTCGCGCTGCACAACGACGCCATCGGGTTCAAGGCCGGGTTCGGCGAGGACCGCTGGCTCACCAACATCGCCGGGGACCACCGGCCGCAGGTCACCGGCATCTACTCCGACCTCAACGCCCGAGCCGACGACGTCGCCGGACTGCGCTTCGAAGCCCGCGTGGACAACCGCTTCGAGAGCTCGCCGACCGCGCTGAAGATCGTCGTGAGCGTGCTGGCCGTCCTGGCGTTCATCGGCGCCGTGCTCTGCCTGCGGCGGCTGGACGCCCGCGCCGGACGTCGTCCCCCGCGCTGGGTGCAGCCCGGCTGGTGGAAGCCGACCGCCCGCGACGTGGCGGTGCTCGGTTCGCTCGCCATCTGGTGGCTGATCGGGGCGATGAGCTCCGACGACGGCTACACGATGGCCATCGCGCGGGCCCGCGAATCCGCCGGGTACGTCAGCAACTACTACCGCTGGTTCGCCAACCCCGAAGCGCCGTGGGGCTGGTTCTACGAGGTCTACGCGCTGTGGGTGCAGGTCTCCACCGCGATCCCCTGGGTGCGGCTGCCCGCGCTGCTGATGGGCTGCACCAGCTGGCTGCTGATCAGCCGGGAAGTGCTCCCGCGGCTCGGCCAGCAGGTGCGGCGCAGCAACGCCGCCGGGTGGGCCGCGGCCGCGGTGTTCCTCGCGTTCTGGCTGCCCTACAACAACGGGCTGCGCTCCGAGCCGGTCATCGTGGTGTTCTCGCTGCTCGCGCTGTGCGCCGTGGAACGCGCCATCGCGACCAGCAGGCTGCTGCCCGCCGCGCTCGGGCTGGTGCTGGCCGCGCTCGCCGTCGGTGCCGGACCGCACGGCATCGTCGCGGTGCTGCCGTTCATCGCCGGGCTCAAACCGCTGATCAAGCTGGTGTTGCGGCGCGCGCGGGAGTTCGGCTGGCTCCCGGTGCTCGCCCCGATCTCCGCGTCCGGCTTCGTGATCCTGACCTGGCTGATCTGGGACCAGACCTGGCAGTCCATCATGGACGCGACCGAGCTGAAGATCGACCTGGGGCCGAGCGAGAAGTGGTACCAGGAGCTCAACCGCTACAACATGCTGTTCAGCCAGATCCCGGACGGCTCGCTGACCCGCCGGTTCCCGGTGCTGCTGGTGATGCTGTGCCTGGCGACCTGCGCGGTCGTGCTGCTGCGGCGCAACCGGATCCGCGGCGCCGCCCTCGGACCCAGCCGCCGGTTGCTGGCGGTAGCGGCCATGTCGTTCGTGGCGCTCGCGCTCACCCAGACCAAACACACTCACCACTTCGGGATCTTCGCCGCCGTCGGCGGGGCCGTCGCCGCGCTCACCGCGCTCGCCACCAGCACCACCGTGCTGCGGTCCCGGCGCAACCGGGCCGCGTTCTTCTCCGGGCTGATGGTGATCTCGGCGTTCTCCGCGACCGGGCCGAACGCCTGGTGGTACGTCTCCGGCTGGGGCGTGCCCTGGTACGACATGCCGCCCGCCGTCAACGGGCGCAACGCCAGCACGATCCTGCTCGCCGTCGCCGCCATCGCCGCGATCGTCGCCCTCGTGGAGCACCTGCGCGGGGACCGCAGCCTCGCCCCGCCCAACGGCGTCGAGCACCGCAGCCGCGCGCTGCGGCTGGGCACCGCGCCGCTGTCGCTGATCTGCGCGCTGCTCATCCTCGGCGAGCTCGCCGCGTTCGGGAAGGCGATCCAGGAGCGCGAAGGCGGCTACAGCATGGGCGCCGACAACATCAAGCAGCTCACCCCCGGCGGCAGCTGCGGTCTCTCCGACTACGTGTACGTGGAGACGAACCCGCAGGCCGGGATGCTCAAGGTCTCCCAGGACCAGCCGACGAACCCGGCCCCGGCGTTCTCGCCGGACGTGCCGGTGCCGTCCAAGCGCCTCGAAGGGGAGGAGACCCCGCAGGAGTACCTCGGGGCGAAGCTCACCGGGTTCACCCGCGACGGCACTCCCGCCCTGCAGGGCGGCACCGCCGCCGACGAGTGGCGGCCGCCCTACCAGTTCGGCGGCGACAACGCCCCGGTCTGGGGCAGCTTCACCCGGCAGGGCACCGGCGAGCTGCGCACCCAGTGGTACGACGTGCCCGAACGCGCCGCGACCGGTGAAGTGCCGATCGTGCTCGCCATGGCCGGGATCGAAGGCGGCGCGAACTCGCTGGCCGTCGAATTCGGCAAGGACACCCCGCAGGGCTTCCAGATCACCGCCCGCCGCTACCTGCTGCAGGCGGGCGGCCCCGCCTGGCGGGACCACCGGCTCGTCGTGGACGGCGACGCGCAGGGCACCACGAAGATGCGCGTCGTCGCCGTCGACCAGTCGGTGTCCGCGCGCGGCTGGCAGGCGGTCAGCGCGCCGCGCGCGCCGCAGCTGACGAACATGACCGACGTCGTCGGGGACAGCCCCGCCTACGTGGAGTGGCCCGCGACGCTGGTGCACCCGTGCCTGCAGATCTCCGGGCTGCACCACGGCATCTCGGAGATGCCGCGGTTCCGGGTCGCGGGCGGTGAGACCGTGCGGGCCACCGGCCAGGGCTGGTCCTCGCCGGACGCGGGCGGGCCGTTCGGCTGGCTCAACGTGGCGGCCAGCATGCGGGAACTGCCGACGTACCTGAAGAACGACCTCTACCGGGACTGGGGCTCGCTGTACGCGGTGGACCCGTACGAGCCGGGCGCGCTGCCCGCCGAATCCGCGATGCAGGTGCACAAGGAGACGCACTGGGGCGACTGGACCCCGGGCATCCTGCCGCGCACCGTCTCGCTGCCCGGAGACGTGCCGAGCTCGGACGACCGCAACGACATCCGGCCGCTGGACACCGGGGACGACGACCAGTAGGAGACGTAGCGCGGCCCACCGCCCCGACCGGGGTGGTGGGCCGCCGTCGTTCCCGCCGCCGCGCCGATCGCTCGGCTCGGCGCGGCGGTCACTGCGTCGGAGGTTGCTGGGCCGGAGTTTGCTGGGCCGGCGGCTGCTGGGCCGCGGCCTGCGGCGGGGTCTGCGCCGGGATCTGCTGCGGCGCGGCCTGCCGGGCGGCGAGCTTGGTGGAGATCGCCAGCACCAGCGCCTCGGTGCGGGCCGGGTCGTCCGCCCCGAACACCTCGGTCACCGATTCGCGGATCGCCGGACCCGCGACCTCCGAGACCACCGGCCGCAGCGCCTCCGCCACCGCCTGCGGATCACCCGTCGCCCCCGCGTTGATCATCGCCGGGAGCTGGTACACCACCCCGTTGGTGTCCCGGATCGCGTCCACCGCGGGCACCTGGATGTGCTCGGCGCCCGGCACCCGCGACGGCCGCGGCCCCAGCAGCGCGTTGAACATGTGCACCAGCAGCCCGATGGCGGTGTGGTTGCCCGCCTCGGTGCCCCAGCCCACGATCTGGCCCTGCGGCCCGCGCGGGCCGAACAGCTCGTGGTGGATCTCGTTGAGCTTCTGCGCCTGTTCGGGAGTCAAGTCGTCCTCCGGAGTAGCTGAGCTGAGCAGCCCCGCGAGCTCTTCGCGGGTACCGCGGAACGCGTTCGCGTCGACGGGCCGGTGCCCTGCGACGGTGGCGGAGCTGGTGAACTGCAGGACCGCGACGCCGAGACCGCCGTACCCGCCCCACTGCGCGTCGTAGAAGTCCCGGTAGCGCTCGTAGATCTCGCTGGCGTACCCGCCCTCGTTGCTGGCGTACCGCGAGTACCACAGCGGTGGTAGCCCGGCCAGCGACGGCGAGCCGATCTGCTCCCAGTACCAGCGCGGCAGGTACAGCAGCGGTGATCGATACCCGGCGGCCAGTAGCCGCCCGATGATGTCGCGCGTCAGGTCCGCGCCGCCCCCGCCGTCCTCCACGTCCAGGATCACCGGGACGTCGGCGGGCACCGTGTTCACGATGTGCCCTGCCTGCGAGGCCGCGCTCGAATCGGCGCGCTGGTAGTGGTAAGCGGCGGTGAGCAG
Source organism: Saccharopolyspora sp. MMCC62 (assembly GCF_057736575.1). NCBI lineage: Bacteria > Bacillati > Actinomycetota > Actinomycetes > Pseudonocardiales > Pseudonocardiaceae > Saccharopolyspora > Saccharopolyspora sp. MMCC62. The sequence continues at coordinate 105,269 of NZ_JBYKCM010000001.1, forward strand.
CCCGGCGGCCCGTGCGTTGGCGAGGTTGGCGCCGAACCTGCTGTCGACGAAGGAGCTCCCCTCGGTCGCTTTCAGGAAGGCGAACTCGAACCCCTCGGCCCGTGTGCGGCCCAGGTCGAACGCGCCCTGGTGGTGGGAGATGTCGATGCCGTAGAGCACGGCCGGCCTCACCTCGCGTAAGTCGACGGCGGGTGGTGCGCGGAACTCGCCGTGGATGGAGTGGACTGCTACTCACGGTAGCCGATCTTGGGTCCGGAAGTGGGTCTTTGGGAAAAACCGGACGGACGGGCCCGCTGCGCGCCCGGTCGGCACCGCCTCCTAGGGTTGATCTGCAGGCCGGCTTCGAGCAGGGGAGATCGTGTGATGCAGACCGCCGTGGTGACCGGGGCCAGCAGCGGAATCGGCGCGGCCACCGCCCGCCGCCTGGCCGCGGACGGGTTCCACGTCGTCGTGGCCGCGCGCAGGCAGGACCGCCTCGCCGCGCTCGCCGAGGAGATCGGCGGCCGCGCGCTGCCGCTCGACGTCACCGACGCGGACTCGGTCGCGGCCTTCGCCGCCGAGCTCGACGCGTGCGACGTGCTGCTCAACAACGCGGGCGGCGCCTGGGGTTCCGACTCCGTCGAGGGCGGCGATCCCGCGGACTGGCGGCGCATGTACGAGGTCAACGTGCTCGGCACCCTGCACGTCACCCAGGCGCTGCTGCCGCTGCTGCGCGCCGGGGGCGGCGGCACCATCGTCAACCTCACCTCCACCGCGGCCTTCGTCAACTACGAGGGCGGCGCCGGGTACAGCGCCGCCAAGCACGGGCAGCACGCGCTGACCGAGACGCTGCGCCTCGAACTCGCTGGGCAGCCGGTGCGGGTCATCGAGATCCAGCCCGGCATGGTGCACACCGACGAGTTCTCGCTCAACCGCTTCCGCGGCGACCCCGACAAGGCCGCCGCCGTGTACGCCGACGTGGACCGGCCGCTGACCGCCGCCGACGTCGCCGGGGTGATCGCGATGGCGGTGGCGCAGCCGCTGCACGTCAACATCGACCAGCTGGTGCTGCGCCCCTTGGCCCAGGCGGCCCAGCACAAGGTCCACCGCGGTCCGCTCTTCGAGGAGTGAGCTCGCGGCTCGCCCCGCTTCGGGGCGGGCGGCGGGACCGCGGCGTCCCCCGCCGCGGGATCGATTTCCGATGCACGTCCGGCGCGCGGCGACACCGCCGTCCTGGTGGGGAAATCGCTGAGCAGGCCGATTTCGTGGTGGTGGCGGACGGCCCGGGGTGTGGTGCCGACGAAGGCCGCCGCGTCGCCGATCTCGACCTGGCGGGGTGGTGTGCAGGACGAGTGCATGCGCGGGGACCTTTCCTCGATGCGCCGGGAGGTGGGTTCGCCGGACCACACGACGCTGCGGGAAGGTGCAACCCCAGGTGAGCCGAGCTGCGCCGATGCCGGGACGGCGGCCGTCGTGACGGCAGGGCCGCCCCCGCCGCTGCGGCATCCGCACTACGGGGTCGGGGCCGGTGCTCGGCACCTCGGTTCGCACCGCGAGTGCGCCGAACCGCTGACGCGCAGCGCCACCGGGAGGTTCAGCCGATCCGGTCCGCCGCTCCGAGGTAGCGGGCGAGGATGGTCTTGAGGGTGGGCAGCTCGGCCTGCGCGTCGAAGTCGCCGTCGACGCCGGCTCGGGCGAACAGGGCATCGGCCAGCCCCAGCACCCAGTGCGCGGCCTGCGTCGGGTCGACCGAGCCGTCGATGCGGCCCTGCTCGGCCGCTCGGGACAGCAGGACCGCGATGCCCGCGCGCAGCTCGCGGTCGTTGCGCACGACCAGTTCGGCCAGTTCCGCATCCCGCCCGGCCTGCGCGATCAGCTCCACGACCAGCCCCGCCGCGGCCGGATCCGCCAGCGGCCGCACCAGGTGGTCCACCAGCCCGAGCAGGCCCGACCACGGGTCCGCGGCGGCCGCGGCCAGCTCCAGCTGCTCGGCGTTGTCCCGGCCGTCCTGCTCGAAGATCGCCAGGAACACCGCGCGCTTGTTCGGGAAGTAGTGGAACAGGCTGCCGGAGCTGATCCCGGCCGCCGTGCAGATGTCCGCGGTCGTGGTCCGGTCGAATCCCTTGCGGGCGAAGCAGTCGCCCGCCGCTTCGACGATGTTCCGGCGCCGGGCCGCGTAGCGGACCGGGTCGACCGTGCGCATCAGTCCGCGTCCCGCCGCGGCCGCGTGCGCCAGAACTGCTGCTTCTTCCGGTCCCGCACCAGGAATCCGGCGCGGGCCAGCGCGTCGCGCAGCTGGTCGGCCTCCGCGTGGTGGCCCTTCTTCCGCGCGTGCTCGCGCGCCCGCAGCAGCGCGTCGGCGCGCGGGCCGACGTCGGGGGTGTCCGGCACCCACAGCTCGAACTGGTCGTCGTGCGGATCGGCGTCGAGCCAGCGGTAGCCGTGCGCGCGGAACGCCGCCCGCAGCGCGCCCGCGGTGATGTCGGTGCGCGCCCGGGCCGCTTCGTCGCCGGACGCGTCGAGCAGCACCAGCGTCCCGTGGTCGAACAGCGCCGCGTCCACCCGCGTGCCCTCGACGGTGGAGATATCGCGCAGCCCGCGCCGCAGTTCGACCCGCTCCGCGGACACGGTCACCCGCAGCCGGTCGTTCACCAGCAGCGACAGGAACCCGAGCCCGGCCAGCGCGCCGAGCCCGGCCACGGCCAGCGTGCCCTGCGGCTGCGGCAGCGAGGCCACCAGCTCGAACGGTCCCTGGAACGGCGCCCACGGCAGGTCGGCGATCCAGCCCGCGGCGAGCACCAGCGCCCAGCCGATCGCCGCGCCCACCACGGGCAGGCCGATCGCGGAGCCGTAGCGCAGCCACGCGGGCTCGACCGCCACCGCGGGCTTCCCGGATACCGGGGGAGAGTGCGAGGTCATGGCTCAATAGTAGAGCGAGTGCTCGGTTTAACGTGATCGGGGTGCTCGAGTGGCGTTCCCGGGGACTTCCTTGTGCAATGGGCGCCATGACGACGTCGCGGTGGGTAACGGCAGGGATGCTGCTCGTGTCGGTGCTGGGCATGGCGGGAGCGGCCACGCCCGCGATCGCCGATCCCGGTGCCGAGCAGATCACCGTGACGGGCCGGGTGGAAGCGGGCGTGGAACCGCGCTGCTTCCTGCTCCCCGGCCAGGGCCGCTCGCCGTACCTGCTGGTCGGCGGCGATCCGTCGGTGGTGAAGCCCGGTGCGCACCTGGTGGTGCGCGGCCGGCCGGACCCCGGCGCGCCCACCACGTGCATGCAGGGAACACCGCTGCACGTGAGCGAGGCGCACCCCGCGTAGGACCGGACGAGGCGGTACTGCAGCGGGGAACGCCGGCGGGGGCCGGTCTGCCGTGGTCGGGGCGGCAGACCGGCCCCCTTTTCGCGCGCCCGGGATCCCGGCGGGCCTGGCGCGCGGTGGTGGATCGCGTGCGGTGGGTCACCCGGATGGTCGCGGTGCGAGGTCGTGCGGTGACGCGGTGTGCCGGAGGCCACGGCCGGTTCGGGACCTAGTGCCCGGTCGCGGGCCGGGGCTCCGGGGCCACAGTGGGACGTGCACGAGCTGAGTGGTCCGCGCAAGGAGAAGCTACGATGATCCGATCCCCGTTCGGCACCTACCGCCCTGGTTCCGAGGCTCCGGCCGGCCGGGAAGCGGTTCCGACCCAGCAGGACGAGCGCGCCGTCGGTGTTCCCGCGCCGCGGGCCGACGAGGCGGGTGCGGTGGTGCCGCCGCGGCCCCGCACGGGTGCGGCGGCGCTGGTGGTCTCCCGCGGCCCGGAGCAGGGCGCGGTGTTCCCCCTCGAACGCGACACGACGGTGCTGGGCAGGCACCGCGACTGCGACATCGTGCTCGGTGACGTCACCGTGTCGCGCTACCACACCGAGATCCGCCGGGAGGGCGCCGACTTCGCCATCCGCGACGCGGGCTCGCTCAACGGCACCTACCTGAACCGGCAGGTGGTGGACCGCGCGGTGCTCGCCGAAGGCGACGAGATCTGGGTGGGCAAGGTCCGGTTCACCTTCCGCGCCGGGAGCTGACCCGGCCTCGCAGGGCCCGCCGGGCGGTGCGCTCGCCACCGCCGGTCGGGCCCTTCCTGCTGTCCCGCCGGGCTCAGGCCGCGGTGTTCTGCTGCGCCAGCCGGGCGAAGTGCTCGGTGAAGATGCGGCGCGCCCGCCTGCGCAGCCGATCGCGGGGCGGCCGGTCCGAGCCCGCCAGCATCCCGGTGCCGACCACGAGCGTCTCCAGAACGCTGATCTCGTGCGGCAGGTCGAGGCCGTCCGGCAGCTCGCCGTCCGCGACCGCCTCGGCGAGGTGGTGGCGCAGCAGCGAGCGCCACGCCTGGTAGCCCTCCCCGAAATTTCCGGCCGGATCGTCCTGCTGGTGCGACCACAGCGCCACCCACACCCGCCAGCAGGTGAGCCGTTCCTCGTCCACCGGCAGCAGTCCCTGCGTGGCGCGCTGCACCGCGTCCAGCCCGCGCCGCTTGCCGACGGCCGCCACGAGGCGCTGGGTGGCGATCGCGCCGTTGTACCGCAGCGCAGCGCCGATCAGCTCAGCCTTGTCCTCGAAGTAGTGCGTGACCGACCCGGTGGAGACTTCGGCCTCGGCGGCCACCGCGCGCACCGTGGTGGCCGCGAGGCCGCGCTCGGCGAGCAGCCTGCGGGCGGCCGCCACGATGTGCTCGCGCGCCTGCGGGTCCCGAATCCTCTTGGGCACTGCGGTTCCTCCCCCGAAAAGCAGAACACTTGTTGCGTAACGCATGGTACGCAACACTCGTTCTAGTGGTGCGTCGCACTGCGGAGGGAGCCGACGATGGCCCTGGAGACACCGCCCGCCCGGGGGCCGGTCGCGGACGCGGCCGCGCAGGCGGGACTGCTGGTGGTGTTCTCCGCGCGCACGGCGCGCGCCGGGGTGCGGGCCGTGCTGGGCCGTCGGCTGGCCTGGCGGGAATGCCTGGAGCAGTGCTGGTTCCTGGCGGCGGTGAGCTCGCTGCCCGCGGTGCTGATGACGATCCCGCTGGGCGTGCTGGTGGCGGTGAACATCGGTTCGCTGGCCGGGCAGCTCGGTGCCGAGGGCTACGCGGGCGCGGTGGTCGCGTTCGTGGTGGTGGGCCAGGCCGCGCCGCTGGTGTGCGCGCTGATGATCTCCGGGGTGGGTGGATCGGCGATCTGCGCCGACCTGGGGTCGCGCAAGCTGCGCGAGGAGACCGAGGCCATGGAGGTCATGGGTCTGTCTACTGTGGAACGGCTGGTGGTGCCGAGGGTGCTCGCCGCGGTCGTGGTGACGGTGCTGCTCAACGGTGTGGTGATGGCCGTCGGGATCGGCGCGACGCTGTTCGTGCACGTGCTGCTGGGGGGTTCCTCCGGCGGGTTCCTCGCGACGCTGACCGCCTACGCCGATCCGGGCGGGTTCCTGGTCGCCGAGGTCAAGGCCGGGGTGTTCGCGGTGCTGGCCGCGCTGGTCTCCGCGTTCAAGGGGCTCACCGCGCGCGGCGGTCCCGGCGGCCTGGGCGAGGCGGTGAACGAGGCCGTGGTGATGGCGTTCGTGCTGGTCTTCGTGGCGAACACGGTGCTCACCGAGCTGCACCCGCTGCTGCTCCCGCCGAAGGGCGAGTTCTGATGGCCGTTCCGGTGATGCGCGCGGTGCGGCGCGGTTCGGCCCGGCGGGTGCGCGCGCTCGGCGACCTGCTGGCCGGGTTCGGCGCGCAGGTCACCTTCTACGCACGGGCGGTGGCGGCGGTGCCGCGGACGCTGGTGCGCTACCGCAGGCACGTGGCGCGGCAGGTCGCGGAGATCAGCTTCGGCTCGGCCTCGCTGTTCGCCGGGGGCGGCACCATCGGCGTGGTCTTCGCGATGTCCTTCGTGGCCAGCACCCAGGTCGGGATGGAGGGCTACCGGGGGCTCGACCTGATCGGGCTGACGCCGATGTCCGGGCTGATGTCGGCGATGGTGAACACCCGCGAGCTGGCCCCGCTGGTGGCCGGGGTGGCGCTGGCGGCGAAGGTCGGCACCGGGTTCACCGCGCAGCTCGGCGCGATGCGGATCTCCGACGAGATCGACGCGCTGGAATCGATGGCGGTGCGCTCGCTGCCGTTCCTGGTCAGCACCCGGATGGCGGCGGCGTTCCTCTCGGTGGTGCCGCTGTACCTGGTGGGGCTGTTCGCCTCCTACCTCGCGACCCGGGTCGCGGTGGTCGTGGTGCAGGGCCAGTCCGGCGGCACCTACGACTTCTACTTCCAGCTGCTGCTGAGCCCGTCGGACGTGGTGCTGTCGCTGGTGAAGGCGGTGGTGTTCGCGATGGTGGTGACGCTGGTGCACTGCTTCTACGGCTACTACGCGACCGGTGGGCCGGAAGGCGTCGGCCGGGCCGCGGGGCGCGCGCTGCGGGCGAGCATCGTGGCGATCACCTTCACCGACATGGTGCTGACCCTGCTGTTCTGGGGCCTGAGCCCCAGCCTGCCCGCGCTGGGGGTGCGCTGATGGTGGACCTGTCCCGGCACGGGGCGAGCCGGAACGCGCTGGCGGTGCGCGGGCTCGGCGGCGTGCTGCTGGTGCTGGGCGCCGCCGCGTTCGCGGTCGTCGGCGGAGCGGGCGCGTTCCGGCAGGCACCCGAGGTGCACGCGGCGGTGCCCGCCGCGGCCGGACCGGTGCGGGAGGGCTCCGCGGTGCGCTACCGCGGGGTCGTGGTCGGCGAGCTCGCCGACGTGGCACCGGACGCCGGAGGTGCGCGGCTGCTGCTGCGGATGGAGCCGGCCGCGCTGGCCGTCGTGCCCGCCTCGGTGCGGGTGCGGGTGCTGCCGAAGACGCTGTTCGGCGACCAGTACGTAGAGCTCGCCGCCCCGGACGGCTCGGACGGCACCGGCCCGCGGCTCGCCGCCGGGGACCGGATCGAGGCCGACACCGGGGCGGAGGCGGTGCGCATCTACGCGGCCTACACCCGGATGTTCGCGCTGCTGGACTCGCTGCGGCCCGCCGAGCTGCAGGTGGCGCTGGGGACCGTGGCGGACGCGCTGCGCGGCCGCGGCGCCGAGCTCGGCGAGACCATCGACGGGCTGCACGAGCTGACCGGGCGGATCGACCCGGCCCGCACCGCCGATCGGATCGGCGAGGTCGCGGGGCTCGCCGACCAGCTCGCCACCGCGGCCCCGGATCTGCTGGCCACCGTCGACGACGCGGTCGTGCTGTCCCGGGCGGTGGTGGCCCAGCGGGAGAACCTGACCGAGCTGCTCGACGCGGGTGCCGAGCTGACCGAGCGGTCCCAGCGGTTCCTGGACGAGAACGGGGTGCGCGCCGTGCAGGTGGTGCGCACCGCGGAACCGGTCTCGGCGGTGCTCGGCGGGAACGCGGACGGGATCACCGCGACGCTGCGCGAGCTGCGGGAGTTCACCACGAACGCGAGCCGGACCTTCGTCGACGGGCGCTTCCAGATCCGCGCGCCGGTGACGCTGGACGACCCCTACCCGTACGACGCGGCGGACTGCCCGCGCTACCCGGGCCTGGACGGGCCGGGCTGTCCGGCACCGGTCGCGACCGGGGGAGCGGTCGGCCCGGTCGGGTCCGCCGCGGAGAAGGCCGCGCTGCGGGAGGCGTTCCCCGTCGAGTCCACATCGGACGGTGGTCCGGAGCTGGTCGGCCTGCTGGCGGGCCCGGTGCTGCGCGGCACGCAGGTGGTGCTGCCATGAGCCTCGCCGCGACCGCCGCCAAGTTCACCGCCTTCACCACCACGGCCGTGCTCTGCGCCGTGCTCGTCGTGAACACGCTGAACCACCCGCTGGACGGCGCCACCCGCGCCTACCGCGCCGAGTTCACCGACGTCCAAGGCGTCCGGCAGGGCAGCGAGATTCGCATCGCCGGGGTCCGGGTCGGCGCCGTCACCGACGTGCGGCTGCGGGACGGGACCGCCGTGGTGGACTTCGACGTGCTCGCCGAGCAGCCGCTGCCCGCCGACACCCGCGCCGCGGTCCGCTACGCCGACCTGCTCGGCGGCCGGTACCTCGCCCTCGACTCCACCGCGCGCGGCGGACCGGAACTCCCGGCCGGGGCCACGATCCCGCTGGAGCGGACCCGCCCCGCGCTGGAGCTCACCGCGCTGATGAACGGGTTCAAGCCGCTGTTCGACGCGCTGGACCCGCAGCAGGCCAACCGCCTCGCGCACGAGCTGATCGCGGTGTTCCAGGGCGAATCCGGCACCCTCACCGCGCTGCTGGAACGGGTCGTGTCGGTGACCGCCGGGCTCGCCGAACGCGACCAGGTCATCGGCGAGGTGCTGGGGAACCTGACCGCGGTGCTGCGCACCACCGGCGAGCACCGCGACGAGCTGCACGCGCTCATCGGCGGGCTCGGCGAACTCACCTCCTCGGTCGCCGCGGACCGGGAGCGCATCGCCGGGGCCCTCGACGCGGGTGGCGCGCTGGCGAACTCGGTGCGCGGCTCGATGGACCGGATCACCCCGGGCCTGACCCGCGACGTGGACGCGCTCGGCGAGCTCTCCCGCGGATGGGTCGCCGAGCAGCACCGCTTCGACACCGCCGTGCAGGGGTTGCCGGAGCTGGTGACCAGGTTGAACCGGACGCTGGACTACGGGAGCTGGGTCAACATCTACGTCTGCAACCTGCGGTTGTCGGTCGCCGGGGCGCAGGTCGACCTCGGTGGCGGCCCGCATTCGGAGGTGTGCCGATGAGACGGCGAGCGGCGTGGCGGGACGATCCGCTCATCACCGGCGGGGCGGGCATCCTGGTGCTGCTGCTGGTCCTCGGCGGCGTGGTCGCGGTGCCGCAGCTGTCGTTCCTGTGGCGGACCCGGGAGTACACCGCCGAGTTCGCCAACGCGGCCGGGCTCACCGCCGACGCCCAGGTGCACGTCGCCGGGGTGCCCGCCGGCCGGGTGACCGGGATGGTGCTCGCCGGGGACCGGGTGCGGGTGGCGTTCCGGCTGGACGCCGAGCAGCGGCTCGGCACCGCGACCTCCGCCTCGGTGCGGCTGGCCACGGTGATGGGTGCCCGCTACCTCGCCGTCGAACCGGCCGGGACCGGCGAACTCGACGCCGGGGCGGTGATCCCGCTCGACCGGACCCGGGTGCCGTACAGCCTCGACGAGCTCGGCGCCGACGCCACCGGCACCACCGAGGAGCTGGACCTGCCCGCGCTGCGCGAGATGATGCGCACCGCGGGCGAGGCGATGCCCGACGACCCGGAGCTGGTGGGACGGGCGCTGGACGGCATCACCGGCGCCGCCGCGCTCGTCGACCGGCACGACGAGCAGCTCGACGCGCTGCTCGACGGCGCCCGCGACACCACCGACGCGCTGGTGCGCCAGCAGGACACCCTGGTGCGGCTGCTCGGCGACGCCGACCTGGTCGTGCGCACCCTCACCGAACGGCGGGAGACGGTGCTGCGGCTCATCGACGACGTGGACGCGCTGAGCGCCCGGCTGGACGAGTTCCTCGGCGCCAACTCGGCGAAGCTCGGGCCGCTGCTGGGCGACCTGCGGGAGATCACCGCCGCGCTGCACCGCGACGAGCAGGCCATCGCCACCACCATCGCCACCCTCGGTCCCGCGGGGAGATCGCTGGCCAACGCCACCGGCAACGGCAGCTGGGGCGACGTCGCCGGGCCCGCCGGGCCGCTGCCGGACAACCTGCTGTGCCTGGCCGGACTGCTCGAGGGGTGCCGATGAGCCGGACGACCCGTGCGATCGCGCTCGGCTGCACCACCGCGCTGCTGCTGGTCGGCGGCTGGTACGCGCTGCTGCGGCCCGATCCGGCGCGCACCGCGTCGGCCGACTTCGCCAGCGTCGACGGCATCTACCCGGGCAGCGCGGTGCAGGTGCTGGGGGTGCCGGTCGGGCTCGTCGAGGAGGTGTCGCCGCGCGGGCCGGTGGTGCGGGTGCGGATGCGGATCCGCCCGGACGTGCCGGTGCCCGCCGACGCGCACGCCTACGTGCTGAGCCCGCAGCTGATCAGCGACCGGTTCGTGGAACTCGGCCCCGGCTACACCGGTGGTCCCCGGCTCGCCGACGGCGGCGTGATCCCCGCCGAGCGCGCGCACGCCCCGATCCGCTGGGACGAGCTGATGTCCTCGCTGGACACCGTGCTCACCGCCCTCGGCCCGGACGGGCTGGACGACCAGGGCGACCTCGGGGCGCTGCTGCACCGGGCGGCGACGGCGGCCGACGGCAACGGGCCGAAGCTGCGCACCGCGATCGACCGGCTCGCCGGGGCCACCGGAGTGCTGGCGGGGGACGGCGAGCGGATCGGGGCGCTGATCGGGAACCTGGACTCGCTGGTGCGCGCGCTGTCCGCGCACAAGTCCACAGTGGATTCGCTGGCGGCCGGGGTGCGGCAGGCGGGCCGGGACTACGACGCCGAACGGCTGCACCTGGACGAGACCGTCGGCAGGCTGAACCGGGCGCTCGCCGAAGCCGACGCCCTGCTCCGCGAGCACGGCGAGGACCTCACCGGCAGCGTGCACGACCTCGCGGGCACCACCGGGCAGGTCGCCGCGCAGCGCGAGCAGCTCGCCGAAGTGCTCACCCAGCTGCCGCTGGTGTTCGGCAACTTCAGCCGCGCCATCACCGAGGACGAGCGGCTGCGCATCCGGCTGAACATCTCCACCTCCCTCGACCAGTTCCCGGCCACCGCGCGGCTGTGCGAGCGCATCCCCGTCCCGCTGTGCTCCGCGCCCGGCCTGGTCAACCCGATCCCGTTCCCGCCCGAGCTGGACCCGCTGCGCGCCCTGTCCGGAGGTGGCCGATGAGCACCACCAGGCTGCTTCCGCTGCTGCTGGGCGTCGCGCTGTTGACCGGCGGCTGCGGGCTGAGCCTGCACGAGCTGCCGACCGGGGAGAGCGGCGGAACCCGGATCTCCGCCGTGTTCGAGGACGTCTCCGAGCTGCCCGTCGGCGGCGCCGTGCGGATCGGGCAGGACACCGTCGGCCACGTGCGCGCGCTGTCCACCGAGGACTTCACCGCGGTGGCGGTGCTGGAGCTGCGGCCCGGACTGCGGTTGCCCGCGGACACCGCCGCGCGCCTGGAGCTGACCTCCGCGCTCGGCGAGCAGTTCGTGGTGCTCGAACCGCCCGCGCGGCCGACCACCACCGAGCCGCTCGCCGACGGCGCCACCATCCCGCTGGAGCGCACCGCCCGCGGCCCGGACCTGGAGACCACCCTGGCCGCCCTCGGCGCGGTGCTCGGCGGCAGCGGGCTCGACCAGGCCCGCACCATCGCCACCGAGCTCGACACCGCGCTCGGCGGGCGGGAAGCGGAGGTGCGGGACCTGCTGCACCGGCTGGACGACCTGCTGTCCGAAGTGGACTCGCGCCGCGCCGAGTTCGACACCGCCGTCGACGCGCTGCACCGGCTCTCCGCCGAGACCGCGGCGAACACCCCGCTGCTGGAGGCCGCGCTGCACGACCTCTCTCCGGCCGTGGACGTGCTGCTGGGGCAGCGGGCGCGGTTCGACCGGCTGCTCACCGGCGTCACCGAACTCGGCCGCAGCGGCGACGGGATCGTGCGCGAAGCCGGTCCCGCCTTCGCCGCGCAGCTCGACGCGCTGCGGCCGGTGCTGGACGCGCTGGCCGGGTTCAACGGCGACCTCGCCGACACGCTCACCTCGCTGCGCACCTTCCAGCAGCGGCTGGGCGGCGCCATCCCCGGCGACTACCTGAACCTGGACGGCACCCTCGACGTCTCCGGCAGCCTGCTGCCGCTGCTGACCGGGCGGCCGCCACCGGTGCCCGGACCGGCGCTGGTGCCGCCCGGCTCCGCCGCCGACCTGCTGACCGGAGGCACCCGATGAGCCGCGCCGTGCTGATCCAGCTCGTCCTGTTCCTGGTCATCGGGCTCGGCTGCGGCGCGTCCGTGCTCGGCACGACGCTCGGGCCGCGCGCCCTCGGCACACCGGTGCGGGTGGCGGTGCGGATGCCGGACGCGGCGGGCCTCGCCGCGACCTCGCAGGTCACCTACCGCGGAGTGCGCACCGGCACCGTCGAATCCGTCGGGCTCGACCCCGGCGGGGACGGCGTCACGCTGCGGCTGCTGCTGGACCCGGGCAGTCGCGTCCCGGTGAGCACCACCGCGCGGATCAGCATGGACACCCCGATGGCGGTGCAGCACCTCGACCTGCGGCCCGGCACCGACGCGCCGCCCTACCTGCGCGACGGCGACGTCATCACCGCCGAGCGCACCCGCACCCCGCTGCCGCTGGACACCCTGCTGGTGCACGCCACCGACCTCGCCGCGAGCATCGACCCGCACGACGTGCGGGTGCTGTCCGAGGCCGCCGCCGGGCTCGACGGCACCGCCCCGCAGCTGCGCCGCATCCTGGACGGCACCCGCGACCTCACCCGGCTCGCGGTGGAGCGGGAACCGCAGCTGGCGAACCTCGCCGAGCAGGGACCGGCGCTGCTGGACTCCGCCGACGGGCTGCCCGCGCTGGCGGCGTCGGTGCGGGAGCTCGCCGACCAGGCCCGCGCGCAGGAGCCGGCGTTGCGCCACCTCGCCGAGACCGCGCCCGGCACCACCCGATCCGTCTCCGACCTGCTCGCGCGCAACGAGCGGGACGCGAGCGCGCTGCTCGGCAACCTGCTCACCACCGGGGACGTGCTCGGCGCCCACGTGCCCGCGCTGCGCGAGACGATGACCGCGCTGCCGCAGGGGCTGTCCGACCTGGCGAGCATCGTGCACGGCGACGTCGCCGACTTCTACCTCGTCGCCGCGCAAGGTCCCGCCTGCTACTACGGCACCGAGCGGCGCACCCCGACCGACACCGCCCCGCGCGACCCGCGGCTCGACTGGAGCTGCGCGCCGGGGCCGGGCCTCGAACAGCGCGGCGCCGACAGCGCGCCGCGCCCTCCGACACCGGCCGCCGAGCCGGTGCGGCACCCGGCGCCGGGTGCCCCCGCCACCGCGGAACCGAGCGCGGACGGCGAGGTGCTGGGGCCACGGCCGTGGTCCTCGATCATGTTCCAGGGAGTGCGATGAGCAGCGAGTCGGCGACCGGCCGGGACGAGACCGGACCGGTGGAGGAGCACACCGCGGAGCCCACTGCGGAGTCCACTGTGGACGACGCACGGAGCGGCGCGCCGGAGCCGGCGCGGCGACGGCGCCCCGGGGGCAAGGCGGTCCTCGGCGCCGCCGTCGTCCTGCTGCTGCTCGGCGGCCTCGCCTTCACCGGCTGGCGGTGGCACCAGCGCAGCGCCGAGGACGCCGCCCGCGCCGAGGCGCTCGCCGCGGGCCGGGAGTACGCGCTGTCGCTGACCACCTACGACCACCAGGACCTGGCCGGGAACTTCGACCGGGTCGCGCAGCACTCCTCACCGGCGTTCGCCCGCCAGTACCAGGAGGTCAGCGCCGGGCTCACCCAGCTCATCCAGCAGTACCAGGCCACCTCGAAGGGCGAGGTGCTGCACGCGGGCGTGGCCGAATCGAGCCCGGACCGCGCGGTGCTGCTGCTGTTCGTCGACCAGAGCATCACCAACACCAACAGCCCCGAACCGCGGGTGGACCGCACCCGGATGCGCCTGACGCTGGTGCACCCCGGCGACCAGTGGCTCATCGATGACGTTCAGCTGATCTGACCTGCGTCGCGGCGGGCACCTGCCGGTCCGGCTCCGTTCGGAGCGCCGGGCGCTCCGCCCAGGTCGCCCGCCCGGTTTTCCGCGCCGGACGCGGCGGGCGGGTGGCAGCGGGGCCCTGCCGGACGGGTGGAGGGCCAGGCGGGTGGAGGGCTGGAGAGCTAGGCGGGTGTGGAGGTGGCGGCGGTCGTCGCCGTGAAGCGGCGGACGGCGCTCATGGTGGTGGTCAGCAGCGTTCCGAGGTCTCGGCCGTCGCCCGGTTCGAGCCACTGCTCCTGCGCGGCGTGGAGGCACGCGATCGCGGAGGCCGTGAGAGCGCGCGCGTCGAGCGAGCTCGCACCGGCGGGCAGGCGCTGTTCGAGGGCGGAGGCGATTTCCGCCAGCCAGGCGGTGTCCTTCCCCTGCTGGAGGCTCGGGCGTTCGAGCATGAGCCTGGCGAGGGCCGCTGCGTTCGGCTCGCCGGTCCGCTCGATCAGCGGGTCGAAAGCCCGCCGGAGTGCGTCCCACGGCGGCTCGTCCCGGGGGCGTTCGGTGAGCGCCTGCGCGATCGTCCGGCCGGTGGCGGCGAGTGCCTCGGCGAGCGCCTCGTCCTTGTTCAGGAAGTAGCGGAAGTAGCTGCGCCGGGAGATTCCTGCGGCGCCGGCGATCTCCTCGACCGTGGTCGCCTCGAAACCTCGGCTGAGGAACAGGTCCATCGCCGCATCGACGATCTCCGCGCGCACCGCACGCCGCGTCCGCTCCCGAAGCGTCAGGTCAGCCGTCATGACGCCATGCTACCTTCCTGAGACGCATGTGGCACTGTAGTGCCAACAGCAACTCATGGATGCCACAGCGGGGTGTGCAATGGCGGGACGAGTACTTGTCATCACCGGCGGGTCCGACGGGATCGGCGCCGAGGCGGCGCGGCAGATCGCACGGACCCGGCCGGAGAGCCGGCTGGTGATCGTGGGACGGTCCGCCGAGAGGACGGCGGCCACCGCCCGGGAGGTCGGGGCCGCGGCGCACTTCGTCGCGGACTTCACGCGACTCGACGATGTGCGACGTCTCGGGTCGGAGATCCGGGAGGCGTTCGACCGCATCGACGCCCTCGCGAACAACGCGGGCGCCATCTTCGGCGAACGCACCGTGACCGTCGACGGCAACGAGAAGACCTTCCAGGTCAACCTGCTCGCGCCGTTCCTGCTCACGCACCTGCTGCTGGACCGGCTGCAGGCCGGGGACGGCGTCGTGGTCAACACCTCGAGCGTCTCGGCCAGGCTCGTGGGTCGAGTCGACGTCGACGACCTGAACCACGAGCGGAGCTACACGCCGATGCGGGCCTACGGCGACGCGAAGCTCGCGAACATCCTGTTCGCCCAAGGGCTGCACGCCCGCTACGGCGACGCCGGGATCAACGCCGTTTCGTTCGACCCGGGCAACGTGCGGACCTCCTTCGGCGCCGAGAACGACAACGTCATGACCCGGCTGATGTACCGGACCCCGTTGTCCCGGCTCGCCCTGATCTCACCGGAGAAGGGGGGATCGAACCTCGCCCACTTCCTCACCGGTGCCCCCGGGGTCGACTGGCGACCCGGCCGCTTCTACTCCCAGCAGAAGCCCGCCAGCTCGCGGCAGACGAACCGGCAGGTCCACGACGAGGCGCTGATCGATCGGCTCTGGCGGGCGACCGCCCCGCTCGTCGGCATCCGGTCCTGCACGTCCCCGGGGGCGTAGCGCCCGTCCCGGCTCCGCGAGTCGCGGTCGAGGTCTCCGGACCGGGCAGCCGCTCGGTCGCCACCGGTCGTCGGAGACCTCGATCCGGTTCGGGGCGGGGCCACGAGCCGGGGTGCGTGTGCACCCGCGCGGGTCGTGGTGTCCGCGGTCAGCTGGTCTGCTCGCTCGGCGCGGGGAAGGGGCAGCTGCGGCGCAGCCACTTCGGGTCGAGGTCGCTCGGCGGCGGGGGCGCGCCGAGGTCCTCGGGCGTGTAGCCGTGCGGGTAGTTCGGGTAGGTGCGGCTCTTCGGGTCCTGCGTGAGCTTCGAGATCCGCCGCTCCGGCAGCAGCCGCACCACCGCCGAGCGCGCCTTCAGCCCGCCGCGCGCCGCCACCCCGACCCACGCCGGTGCGGCGCGGAACCCGAACGCGGTGAGCATCGGCTCGTCCAGCAGCGCCCGCACGCCCAGCCCCACCGCGGGCCGCAGCGGCTTCGGGAACCAGGAGCAGAACAGGTCCATCGTGTAGCGGCCCACCGCGTGGTTGGTGTCCGAGTAGCGGAAGTGCTCCCGCTCGTAGTCGGCCTTGAACCGGCGGAACTCGGCGAACGTCGGCGGGATGTCCTTGATGCCCATCCGCTTGCCGACGGCCTGGAAGTAGTGGAACGCCGCGTCCCGCTCGTGCGGGTGCAGCCGCCGCCAGCCGAACCGGTCGATCCAGTCCACCGGGTCGTAGACGAACGTCGAGAGCACGTACAGCATGTCGTCGTTGGAGATCACGTACCGCCCGTGCGCCCGGTTGATCACCCGCAGCGCCTGCTTGCCGCGCTCGGAGTCGTAGCCGTGTTCGGCGATCTCGGTCATCAGCAGCGCGGTGTCGTCGTAGCGCTGCTGCGGGCGCTTCTCGAATTCGCCGGTGGCCGCCAGCAGCGCCGAGATGCTCGGCACGCAGTAGGTGCGGAACAGGGCGAACTCCAGCGCCCGCTGGTAGTCGAAGGGGAACTCGCAGCCGGCGGAAATCCGGTAGATCTCTTGATGGTCGGTGACCGGGTCCAGTTCCGCGATGCGCCGCAACCAGGTGCGTGCCATGTCCAACCTCCTCTGCGGGCCGGGTCCGGCCGAGCCCTCGACGGGTGCAACGAGACGGGCGCACCGGGTGTGACGGAGGCTACTGCGATCGCGGCGGCAGCGGGGGGAAGTCGATCGGTTCGCGCTGCCCGAGCCGCTGCACGGCGGCCTGGAAATCGGGTGCCCGCAGCGATTCGCCCATCAGCCGCACCGAATCGGCGACGGCCTGCGGGCCGTCGAGGTCGAGCCCGCGCCACACCTGCTGCTTGATGATCGCCATCGACCGCGGCGAGCAGTGCGCGGCGAGGGTGCGGGCGTAGTCCTGGGCGGCGGGCAGCACCTCGTTCCGCGGCAGCACGTGCTGCACCAGGCCGAGCGCCTTCGCCTCCGCCGCGTCGACCTTCCGCGCGGACAGCAGCAGGTCCATCGCCGTGGCAACGCCGACGAGACGGGGCAGCAGCCAGGCGGTGCCGTACTCGCCGATCAGGCCGAGCCTGCTGAACGCGGTGGACAGCCGGGCGCCGTCGGCGAGGAACCGCACGTCGGCGAACAGCGCCTGCGCGAGCCCCAGCCCGGCGGCACCGCCGTTCACGGCTGCGATCAGCGGTTTCCGCAACGTCATCGGCAGGTGCGGCGGGTGCCCGAGCGATGCCTCCAGGTCGGGCGCGTCGTCCCCGGCCAGCAGGTGCAGGGTGTCCGGGTCGGCGCCGCTGCAGAACCAGTCGCCGTCGCCGGTGACCACGATCGCCCGCACCGCCGGGTCGTCGTCGGCTTCGGCGAGCGCGGTGTAGTAGGCGGCGAACATCGCCCCGTCCATCGCGTTGCGCTGCTCCGAGCGGGTGAAGTGGACGGTGCGCACGCCGTCGCCGGTGCTGGTGCGGATCCCGCTGGTGCTGCTCATGCCGGGGGCTCCTTCGGGGGCTGCTGGCCGGATCGGCCGCGCGCCGCCCGGCCGAGATCCACTGTTCGCGGTCAGCGCTGACCGTAGCGGATCCGGGGCGGGGCGCGGGAGGAGCCGAGCGCGGCGGGACGCGGCCTATCCTGGCCCCGTGACGCGGCGCGAACGCGCCGCGACGAGCGTGCCGGGAGGTCGGTCCAGTGGCCGAGACGAAGCCGGGTGGGACCCGGCCGCGGAACCGGCGGGAGCTCATCATCGCCGCCGCGTCCCGCCTGTTCTACGAGCAGGGTTACGCGCGCGTCGGCGTCAGCGACATCGCCGAGGCCGTCGGGGTCGGCCCGTCCGCGCTGTACCGCCACTTCAAGGGCAAGCAGCTGCTGCTGCACCGGGTCGTGCTCGACCACCTGCACCCGTTCGAGCGGGTGCTGGGGGCGCGTTCCGACGACCTGGACGCGGTGGTGCGGGAACTGGCCGCGACCGCGCTGGACCACCGCGAGCTCGGGGTGCTCTGGCAGCGGGAGGCCCGGCACCTGCCAGCCGCGGACCGCGACGAGCTCAAGGACCAGCTGCGGGTCGTCGCGGGCGGGCTCGCCGACCTCGCCCGCTCCTGGCGCCCCGACCTGGCCGAGGAGGACGCGCGGTTCCGCGGCTGGTGCCTGTTCAGCGCGCTGACCAGCCCGTCCTACCACCGGGTCGAGCTGCCGCGGACCCAGTTCGAGGCGCTGCTGCGGGACGTGATCGTCACCATCGCCGGGCTGCCGCCGCTGCTGTCCGGGCGTGGCGCGGCCACCCCGGACGCGGACGCCCTGCTGCTGCAGCGCGGCGGGTCGTCCCGGCGGCGCCAGCTGCTGTCCGCGGCGACCCGGCTGTTCGCCGAACGCGGCTACGCGGCCGTGACCACCGAGGAGATCGGCGCCGAGGTCGGCATCGCCGGGCCCAGCGTCTACAACCACTTCGCCAGCAAGCAGGAACTGCTCGACGCGGTGATCACCCGCGGCTCGGCGTGGCTGGAGATCGACCTCGGCCGCACCCTGGTGCGGCAGACCGACGCGGCGGAGGCGCTGCGCGCGCTGCTGTGGTCCTACATCACCTTCGCCCTCGACCACGGCGGGTTCATCGACATCCTCGTCGGCGAGGTCGGGCACCTGCCCGACCACGAACGGCACCGGGCGCGGCAGACCCAGCACGAGTACGTGTCCGAGTGGGTGGCGCTGCTGCAGGAGGTGCGCCCGGAGCTCGACGCGGCGACCGCGCGGGTCCTGGTGCAGGCCACGTTGACGCTGGCCAACGACATGGCCCGCACCGGCACGGTCCGCGCCCCGGAGGCGGTCCGCCGGGCCGGTGCCGCGCTGATGTTCACCAGCGGATCGTGATCGCACTAGCCGCCGTTCACTTTTCCCGCCCGGCCCGGTCGTAGCCCGGCGCTTCACCGATCGGGTCCGGGGTAGGGCCTGCTCACTTCTCGGTTGACTCGCCGGACGCCCGCGGATTAACCTCCGCTCGGGGAACCCGGGCGACGCCGGGTTCCGGCCGTGCCCACGCGGTCCACCGGAACGAGGATCGGCGCGCACGGCCGCGGAATTCGTCCACGAGCGAGGAATGGCGGTCGCAGGAGCGATGAGCAGCGCGACGGAACCGGTGGGCGTCCCGCCGGCGGAGGAGCCGGACATCCACACCACCGCCGGCCGGCTGGCGGACCTGTACCGGCGCAACCACGAGGCGGTGCACGCCGGCTCCGACCGGGCCATCGAACGCCAGCACGCCAAGGGCAAGCTCACCGCCCGCGAACGCATCGACCTGCTGCTCGACCCCGGTTCGTTCGTGGAGCTCGACGAGCACGCCCGGCACCGCTCCACCAACTTCGGCCTGGACGCCGACCGGCCCTACGGCGACGGCGTCGTCACCGGCTACGGCACCGTCGACGGGCGCAAGATCTGCCTGTTCTCGCAGGACTTCACCGTCTTCGGCGGCTCCCTCGGCGAAGTGTTCGGCGAGAAGATCGTCAAGGTGATGGACTTGGCGCTCAAGACCGGCTGCCCGCTGGTCGGCATCAACGACTCCGGCGGCGCCCGCATCCAGGAGGGCGTGGCCGCGCTCGGGCTCTACGCCGAGATCTTCAAGCGCAACACGCACGCCTCCGGCGTCATCCCGCAGATCTCGCTGGTCGTGGGGCCGTGCGCGGGCGGGGCGGTGTACTCCCCGGCGATCACCGACTTCACCGTGATGGTCGACCAGACCTCGCACATGTTCATCACCGGGCCCGACGTGATCAAGACCGTCACCGGCGAAGAGGTCAGCTTCGAGGAGCTCGGCGGCGCCCGCACGCACAACTCCCGCTCCGGCAACGCGCACTACCTGGCCTCCGACGAGCAGGACGCGGTCGACTACGTCAAGGAACTGCTGTCGTTCCTGCCGTCGAACAACCTCTCCGACCCGCCCGCGTTCGACGCGGACGCCGAAGCCGGCTCGATCGCCGACGGCGTGGGGGAGTCCGACCTCGAACTCGACACCCTGGTGCCGGACTCGCCGAACCAGCCCTACGACGTCAAGGAAGTGCTCGCCCGCGTCCTCGACGACGGCGAGTTCCTGGAGGTCTCCGCGCTGTTCGCGCCGAACATCGTCGTCGGCTTCGGCCGCGTCGAAGGGCGCAGCGTCGGCGTCGTCGCCAACCAGCCCACCCAGATGGCGGGCACCCTCGACATCGACGCCAGCGAGAAGGCCGCGCGGTTCGTGCGCACCTGCGACGCGTTCAACGTGCCGGTGCTGACCTTCGTGGACGTGCCCGGGTTCCTGCCCGGCACGGACCAGGAGTGGAACGGCATCATCCGGCGCGGCGCCAAGCTGCTCTACGCCTACGCCGAGGCGACCGTCCCGCTCGTCACCGTGATCACCCGCAAGGCCTACGGCGGCGCCTACGACGTGATGGGCTCCAAGCACCTCGGCGCGGACATCAACCTGGCCTGGCCGACCGCGCAGATCGCGGTGATGGGTGCCCAGGGCGCGGCGAACATCCTGTACCGGCGCAGGCTCAAGGAGGCCGCCGAGCGCGGCGAGGACGTCGAGGCGCTGCGCGCCCAGCTCCAGCAGGAGTACGAGGACACCCTGTGCAACCCGTACGTGGCGGCCGAACGCGGCTACGTCGACTCGGTGATCCCGCCCTCGCACACCCGCGGCTACCTCGCCCGGTCGCTGCGGATGCTGGCGGACAAGCGCGAATCCCTGCCCGCCAAGAAGCACGGCAACATCCCGCTGTGAAGGAGCCGCGATGAGCACTCCGGACGAGAACGCGCCGCGGCTCGACGTGCTGACCGGCGAGGACGACGGCACCGCCGCGCCGCGGACCCCGCTGCTGCGGGTCGTGCGCGGCGCGCCCACCGACACCGAGCTCGCCGCGCTGACCGCGACGATCACCGCGCTCAGCACCACCGCACCGGCCGCGGAACCGCGCGGGCCGGTGTCGTACTGGGCGTCCCGCGCGGACCGGCTGCGGTTCGGCCCGGCGCAGGGCGCCCCGCGTCCCGGCGCAGGGGCGTGGCGCTACTCCACGCGGCCGCGCTGATGCGCGCCGCTTCCGGCGCCGCGCGCGCCCCGAAGAACGACCGGCCGGTTCCCGCCCCGGGAACCGGCGGGACACGACCACTGCGTACAGGGATGGTGTGAACACCATGGGGTTGAAGAAGGTTCTGGTGGCCAACCGCGGCGAGATCGCGGTGCGAGTGGTGCGGGCGTGCCGGGACGCCGGCATCGCCTCGGTGGCCGTGTACGCCGAACCGGACGCCGACGCGGTGTTCGTGCGCCTCGCCGACGAGGCGTTCGCGCTGGGCGGCACCACCGCCGCCGAGTCGTACCTGGACTTCCAGAAGGTGATCTCCGCGGCGAACCGCGCCGGGGCGGACGCGGTCCACCCGGGCTACGGCTTCCTGTCCGAGAACGCCGACTTCGCGCAGGCCGTGCTGGACGCCGGGCTGGTGTGGATCGGCCCGACGCCGCAGGCGATCCGCGACCTCGGCGACAAGGTCACCGCCCGCAAGATCGCGCTGGCCGCCGGGGCGCCGCTGGTGCCGGGCACCGAGGACCCGGTCGCCGACGCCGACGAGATCGTCGCCTTCGCCCGGGAGCACGGGCTGCCGGTCGCGATCAAGGCCGCGTTCGGCGGTGGCGGCCGCGGCCTCAAGGTCGCCCGCACGCTGGAGGAGATCCCGGAGCTGTTCGACTCCGCGGTGCGCGAAGCCGTGTCGGCCTTCGGCCGCGGCGAGTGCTTCGTGGAGCGCTACCTGGACCGGCCGCGGCACGTCGAGGCCCAGGTGCTCGCCGACCAGCACGGCAAGGTGATCGTCGTCGGCACCCGGGACTGCTCGCTGCAGCGCAGGCACCAGAAGCTGGTGGAGGAGGCGCCCGCCCCGTTCCTCAGCGAGGCGCAGCGCGCGCAGATCCACACCGCCGCCCGCGCCATCTGCGCGCAGGCCGGCTACCACGGCGCCGGGACCGTCGAGTTCCTCGTCGGCGCCGACGGCACCATCTCCTTCCTGGAAGTCAACACCCGGCTGCAGGTCGAGCACCCCGTCTCCGAGGAGACGACCGGGCTGGACCTGGTCAACGAGCAGTTCCGCATCGCCGCGGGCGAGCACCTCGACCTGGACGCCGACCCCACCCCGATCGGCCACTCCATCGAGTTCCGGATCAACGGCGAGGACCCCGGCCGCAACTTCCTGCCCGCCCCCGGCACCGTGACCCGGTTCGTCGCCCCCGCCGGACCCGGCGTGCGGGTGGACGCGGGCGTGGAATCGGGCAGCGTGATCGGCGGCCAGTTCGACTCGCTGCTGGCGAAGGTGATCGTCACCGGCGCCGACCGCCCGCAGGCCATCGCGCGGGCCCGCCGCGTGCTGGAGGAGATGCAGGTCGAGGGCATCGCCACCGTGCTGCCGTTCCACCGCGCCGTGCTGCGCGACCCGGCCTACGTCGCCGAGACCGGCCTGGAGTCGTTCACCGTGCACACCCGGTGGATCGAGACTGAGTTCGACAACCGGCTCGCCCCGTTCGACGACTCGGTCCCGCCGGAGGAGGAGACCGCGCCGCGCCGCACGGTGATCGTCGAGGTCGACGGCCGCCGCGTGGAGGTCTCGCTGCCCGCGGACCTGGGCGGCGGTACCGCACCGGCCGCGGCGGCGAAGAAGAAGCCGCGCAAGCGCGCCGCCGGTGGCGCGGGCGGAGCGGTCTCCGGCAACGCGGTCACCGCACCCATGCAGGGCACCCTGATCAAGCTCGCCGTGGACGAAGGCGCGCAGGTCGCCGCCGGGGAGCTGATCGGCGTGCTGGAGGCCATGAAGATGGAGAACCCCGTCACCGCGCACAAGGACGGCACGGTCACCGGTCTCAGCGCCGCACCGGGCGACTCGGTGTCGCAGGGCGCGGTGCTCTGCACGATCGAGGACTGATCGGATCCCCGCCGGGCGGTGCGCGCCCGGCGGGGCACCGGTACCGCAAACCCGCACCCGGCCGCGGCGGAAACCCACGCGGCGGCGGGAGATCCGGACGAGAATCCACTGTGGACGACGATGTGGTCGCGGCGGTGCGTGCGACCGACACTCCTCGAGGAGGAACGATGGACGCGTTGTGCACCTGCCTGTGCCGCCAAGCCGGCCACCACGGCATCTGCCAGGAGACCCCCGAGCACGGCCTCCGGCTGCTCGCCCCGCAGCTCACGATGACCTCCACGGGAGAGGTCTGCCGGCCCTGCTACCAAGCGACATCCCGCCCCACCGCCCGCCGCATCCCGCAGCTCACCTGAGCTTGCTCTCGCTGGTTCCGCTGCTCGGGGATCGGGTGGCGGAACCTCAGCGGCTTCCTCGCTGCGGGATCGTTTTCACCGGTGGCTCCGCCACAGGAGAAAACGCTGTCCTCGCGAGGAAGCCGCTGAGAACCCGCGGCGGTGCGAGTTGCTCTGGTGGTCGGCGGATCAGCGGCTTCGCCGCTGACAGGAGAGATGATGTGCGCCTGCTCGGAGGCGGTTCGGGATTGCTCGGCTGAAGTCGTTGCTGGTCGTGGTGGGGATGGGGGACTTTGGCCCATGTCCGCGCGGGGTGGTCGGGCTGCATCGTGGTCGCGCGAGGTAGTGGGCGCTCCCGCGGGCAGGAGGACGAGGTCATGGACGGCGTGTCCGCATTCCCGGCGGCACTGGGGCTGGCGCCGGAGCAGGTCGCGCAGGTGCTGCGGCTGGCGGGCCGGGCCCCGTCGCTGCACAACCGGCAGCCGTGGCTGTTCCGGGTGACCTCCGACGTGATCGAGCTGCACGCCGACCTCGGCCGCCGGATGCCCGGCACCGACCCGGAGGACCGGGAACTGCGGCTCGGCTGCGGGGCTGCGCTGTACGACCTGCGGCTGGCACTGGAACACGTCGGGGTGCGCCCGCTGGTCACGCTGCTGCCCAGCGAACGGGAACCGGAGCTGCTGGCGCACGTGCGGCGCGGCGGCTCCGTGCAGGTGCGGGCGGAGCACTCCGCGCTGCTGCGCGCCATCACCGCCCGCCGCACCAACCGGCGCCCGTTCCTCGCGTCCCCGGTGTCGAAGGCCCACCGCACCGCGCTGGTCGGTTCGGTGTCCGCCGAGCATTCCTGGCTGCACGTGGTGGACCGCCCGCAGCGCGCCGAACTGCTCGGCCTGGTGCGCCGGGCGCACGACCGGCAGCTCGGTGACGCGGCGTTCCGCGCGGAGCTGGCGCAGTGGACGGGATTGCGCGACGGTGCGCCGGAAGGCGTGCAGGCCGCCTCGGCGGGACCGGTCCGCGAACCGCAGGACGAATGGGTGCTGCGCGACTACTCCGGCGGGCGCGGCAGGCCGCGGGTGCCGGGCAAGGACTTCGAGGACGATCCGCTGCTGCTGGTGCTGTGCTCCTACGGCCGCGGCAGGCAGGCCGACCTGGAAGCGGGGGAGGCGATGCAGCGGCTGCTGCTCACCGCGACCTCGCTGGGGCTGTCCGCCTCGATGCTCTCCCAGGTGATCGAGGTGCGGGAGACCCGCGCCGAACTCCGCGCGCTGCTCGGCGGAACGCTGGAACCGCAGGCGGTGCTGCGCATCGGCTACGGCACCCCGGTCCCGCCGACGCCGCGGCGCGCCCCGGAGGACACCCTGATCACGCGGCCGCGACCGGTGGCGGCGCCCTGACCGCCCGTCTCCGAACCTGCGCGGCGGGTCGGGTCGGTTCCGGTCAGCGGCGTAGCCGGACGACCACCTGAGACACCGGCACCGCAGCGGGTTCTGCGGCTTCCTCGCGAGGACGGCGATGTCGCCGTGCGCCGGACATGCATCGGACATCGATCCCGCAGCGGGGAAGTCGCTGAGGTTCCGCTACCCGAGCACTACGCGGCAGCAGCAGCGAGACGGGCGGTGAGCCGCGGTTCGCGGGGGGAACCCCTGCGGGTGATCGCCGGACGTGGATCGGCGCGCGCCGATGTGGTTCCCTCCCCGTGGGACGTCCGCCCACAACGGCGTGCGCGGGCGTCTCGTCAACTCCCGGACCGCTCGCGGGAGCGGATGAGCACCTCCACGCCGTCCAGCACGCGGGCCAGTCCGAACTCGAAGTGGTGCGCCGCGTTCGTCGCCGCACCGTGCGCCGAACCCGCCGCGGTGCCCACCTTCGCCGCGGTGGGGAAGCGATCCGGGTCGATCAGCCGGTCCAGCAGCGGCGCGTGCGCCTGCCACCACTGCTCGTCGGTGAGCCCGGTGCGGCGTTCGGCGTCGGCGGCTTCCGCGGCCCCGCGCGCGGCGGTGCGCGCGTGCCCGAGCACGAGGCTCAGCACCGAATCCATCTCGACCTCGGTGAGCCCGATGCCGTCGACCGTGGCCAGTTCGCGCTCGTACTTCGCGGTCTCCTGCGGGCCGAGCACGGGGCGGGCGGTACCGATCTCCAGCGTCCACGGGTGCTTGCGGTGCAGTTCCCAGTTCTGCCGCGCCACGTGCTCCAGCTTCGCGCGCCAGCCGGTGAGGTCGGGTCCGGGCGGCTCGGTCTCGCCGTAGACGGTGTCGAGCATGACGTCGATGAGGTCTTCCTTGCTCGGCACGTAGGTGTAGAGCGACATGGTGCCCGCGCCGAGCCGTTCGGCGACGCCGCGCATCGACAGCGCGGCGAGGCCGTCGGCGTCGGCGAGCTCGATGCCGGCCCGCACGATCTCGTCCGCGCCGAGCCCGGGTTTGCGGGAGCGGTGCTCCGGCGCTCGCCACAGCAGTGCCAGCGTCCGCGCCGGATCCCGCTTCCTGACCACCATGCACGCTCCTGTTCGCCGTCCGGGTATCCGGACCGCCGCGCGCCGGGGTCCGATCGGCCACCCAGCCTAGCCAACGGCCGGTGCCGCGTGGCCGGGCCTGATCATCCGCTCGGGCGGATCGTTCGCCTGAACGGTCCGGTGGCGTCCGCCGTTCGGCGGGACGGGGCGATCTCGGCGCGGTATAAGGGAGTCATGCCAGCGGCCACCGCAGTCCTGTTCCCCGTTCCCGCCGCCGACGCGCTGCTGAGCGAGGTGGGGGAGCGGTTCCCCGGCGCGGTGCGGCCGGGCCTGCCCGCGCACCTCACGGTGCTGTACCCGTTCTTGCCGGAGGTGGACGAGGCGGCGCTCGCCGAACTGGCCGAGCTCATCGGGCGCCGCGCGCCGCTGCGGGTGAAGTTCACCGCGGACGTGGCGCAGCGGCACCTCGACGACGGTTTCGTGCCGCTGCGGCCCGAACCGGACGGCCCGCTGCGCGAGCTGACCGCGGAACTCGCCGCGCGCTGGGACCTGCGCCCGTACGACGGCAGGTACGGCGACCCGGACCCGCACGTCACGGTCGCGCTGGACGTGACCCCGCAGCGGGCGCGGGAGATCGCCGAACACGTGGCGGGCGCGCTGCCACCGCCCGCGCTGCTGGCCGAGGCGTGGCTGGTGGAGCTGGACGGCGGCTGGTCGGTGCGGGCCCGGTTGCCGTTGCGCGGCTAGTAGAGCCCGTCCTCGCCGTTGGCGGCGCGCAGCGTGCGCATCGCTTCGGCGAGCGCCTCGGACCGGTCCAGCCCGAGCGGGGCGAGGACGCGGCGGCGCAGGATCTCGGCGCACGCCTCGCGGGCCCGCTCTGCCATGTCCAGGCCGTGCTCGGTGAGCACCGCGTAGGTGACGCGGCGGTCGGTGTCGCAGGGTTCGCGCACGATGAGGTCGGCGGCGGCGAGCCGGTCGGCGACCTTGGTGAAGCCGCCGCTGCTGAGCGCGGCCTCCCGGGCCAGGCGGGTCATCGGCATCTTGTGCTCGGGCGAGCGCACCAGGCGCAGCAGGATGTCGAAGGAACCGGGGGCGAGGCCGAAGCGGTCGGCGATCTCGCTCATCAGGCGTTCCTGGGTGAGGTGATAGCCCTCGATCACCAGTCCCCACCAGGTGACGATCTCGTCGTCGTCGGTGCCGGGATCCGGGTGCGTGGCCGCGTTCCCCGCCGCCTGCCCCGCGTTCGTGGCGCTACCGCCGCTCACCTGTTCTCCCCTCGAATGGTTGGTTCGCCCGGGTGAGTCTACCTGCTCGCTGTTTCGCCGGAAAGTATCTTGCGAGGAAGAGAAAATCTGAGTAGGGTCCTCGCCGAGGAGCCGCCGAGCTCCCCGGAGGAAACCCAGGCCGGGTTCGACGCCCGGCCCCGCGAAGGAGTTGTTCATGGCCGACCCCGTCAAGCTCAGCGTCATCTACTACTCGTCGACCGGCACGATCAACGAGATCGCGAACGCCCTGGTCGCCGAGGCGGAGAAGGCCGGCGCCGAGGTGCGCCTGCGCAAGGCGCCCGAGCTGGCCCCCGACGCCGCCATCGACGCGAACCCCGCGTGGCGCGCCAACGTCGAGGCCACCCGGTCGGTGCCGGAGGTCGCGGCCGACGACGTCGTGTGGGCCGACGCGGTGATCTTCGGTTCGCCCACCCGCTACGGCAACATCGCCGCCCAGCTCAAGCAGTTCATCGACACCCTCGGCGGCGAGTGGCAGCAGGGCCTGCTGGCCGACAAGGTCTACAGCGGCTTCACCTCCAGCGCCACCAAGCACGGCGGCCAGGAGTCCACGCTGCTCGCGCTGTACAACACGATCCACCACTTCGGCGGCATCATCGTGAGCCCCGGCTACACCGACGGCTCCAAGTTCATCGACGGCAACCCGTACGGCACCAGCCACGTCGACGCCCAAGGCCAGCTGCCGGTGGACGACGAGACGCGTACCGCCGCCGGGGTGCAGGCCCGCCGCGTCGTCGAGATCGCGCGGCGCCTGAAGAACGGCGCCTGACCGCTTCCGCCCGACCGCTTCGGTGGCCCTGCGGGCGGCGGAAGCTCCGGCGGTCCTCCCGATCGGGGGGACTTCGGCGGGAGGACCGCCGGACACCCGTGCACTCGCGCCCGGCAGGACGCGGGTTCCCCTTCCAGCAGTGGAGAATTCGATGAGCATCGCGACGAGCGGGCTGCACCACGTCACGGCGATCGCGGGCGATCCGCAGCGCAACGCGGACTTCTACCTGCGGACGTTGGGCCTGCGCCTGGTCAAGACGACGGTCAACTTCGACGACCCGGGCACCTACCACCTCTACTACGGCGACGAGTCCGGCAAGCCCGGTTCGCTGCTGACCTTCTTCCCGTGGAAGGACGCGCCCAGCGGTCGGCACGGCACCGGCCAGGCCACCACCACGTCGTTCTCCGTGCCCGAGGCCTCCATCGGCTGGTGGCAGCGTCACCTCGCCGAGCAGGGCGTCGAGACGAGCCGGGTGCACAACCGGGACGGCGAGGACGCGCTGACCTTCCGCGATCCGGACGGCCTGGCGCTGTCCCTGGTCGCGCACCCGCAGGGCGATCCGCGCGCACCGTGGGAAGGCGGCACCGTGCCCGCCGAGCACGGGGTGCGCGGCCTGCACTCGGTGACGCTGTCGGTCGCGCACGAGGACGCGACCGCCGAGATGTTCCGCGGCCTCGGCCTCGAATTCGCCGCGCAGGAGCAGAACCGCCTCCGGTTCACCGCCGGGGACGGCGGACCGGGTGCCTTCGTCGACGTGCTGGTCACCCCGGACGCCCCGCGCGGCCTGGTCGCGGCGGGCGCGGTGCACCACGTGGCGTGGCGGGCGCCGGACGAGGCCACCCAGGCCGCGTGGCGGGAGGAGCTCCTCGGCGACGGGGTGAACGTCACGTCCATCCTGGACCGGCAGTACTTCCGCTCCATCTACTTCCGCGAACCCGGCGGCACCCTGCTGGAGATCGCCACCGACGAACCCGGCTTCACCGCGGACGAACCGCTGCTGGAACTGGGGCGCGCGCTGAAGCTGCCGCCGTGGCTGGAGCCGAAGCGCGCGGACATCGACCGGATGCTGCCGAAGCTGGACCTGCCGGCCGAGAACAACCCGGAGGTGGCGGAGTGACCGCGCTGTCCCTTCCGCACGAGCACGCCGACGGCGATCCGGACGCGCCGGTCCTGGTGCTGCTGCACGGCACCGGCGGCTCGCCGGGCGACTTGCGCGGGCTGGCCGAGCAGCTCAGCCCGCGGTCCCCGGTGCTCGCCCCCGCCGGGCCGGTGTCCGAGGGCGGCGCGGCCCGCTGGTTCCGGCGGCTCGCCGAGGGCGTGTTCGACACCGAGGACGTCGTGGCCCGCACCCACCAGCTCGCCGATTTCCTCACCGAGGCCGTGGACGCCTACGGCTGGCGCGGCAGGCGGCTGGTCGCGGTCGGTTTCTCCAACGGCGCCAACATCGCGGCCGCGCTGACCCTGCTGCGCCCGGACGTGCTGACCGAGGCGGTGCTGTTCGCCGCGATGCTGCCCGTCCCGGACGCGCCCGAACACGACCTCACCGGCACCCGCGTGTTCCTCGGCAACGGGCGCGCCGACCCGATGGCACCGCTGACCGCCGCGAACGGACTGGTCGAGGCGCTGACCGCTCGTGGTGCGGAGATCACCACCCACTGGCACCCTGGCGGGCACCAGATCACCGCGGACGGCGTGCGCGACGCCGTGCAGTGGCTCGCCCGCACCTGAGATCGGGTCGGGGAGGGTGGAAGGCGGGTCGTTCCCCGGGTGGGGTGGACGGCCCGCCTTTCCCGTGCCCGCCGCCGCTGCCTAGGAGTTCCGCGGCCACCCTCCGGCCGCCGGATGCGCTTAGCCTGGACGACATGGACGGCGACAACCCCCTCGGCGAGTTCCTCCGCGCCCGGCGCGCCCAGGTCCGGCCCGAGGACTGGAACCTGCCCGCGGTCGGCAGGCGGCGGGTCGCGGGGCTGCGCCGCGAAGAGCTCGCCTCGCTGGCCGGGGTCAGCTCCGACTACTACGTGCGGCTGGAGCAGGGCCGGGAGCGCAACCCCTCGCCGCAGGTGATCGACGCGCTGGCCGCGGTGCTGCACCTGGACGCGGAGGCCACGACCCACCTGCACCGCCTCACCCGGCCCGGCACCGTCCGGCGCCCGTCGAGGTCGGAGCGGGTGAGCCCGAACCTGCTGCGGCTGCTGGAGTCCTGGCCCGGCACCCCGGCGGTCGTGCTGGACCGCTACTACACCGTCCTCGCCGACAACGAGCTCGGCGCCGCCCTCTACGGCGGGCACACCTACAGCGGTGACCTGGTGCGGATGGTCTTCCTCGACGCGGACGCGCACCGGTTCTTCCTGGACTGGGAGCGGATCGCGGAGAACACCGTCGCCGGGCTGCACGCGGCCGCGGCCCTCGACCGCGACGATCCCCGGCTGGTGGAGCTGATCGGCGAGTTGTCCTTGCACAGCGCCGAATTCCGCCGGTTGTGGGCCCGGCACGACGTCCGGCGCAAGGCGCACGAGTCCAAGCGGTTCTTCCACCCGCAGGTGGGGGAGATGGCGTTGACCTACGAGACGTTCTCGGTGCACAGCGCCCCCGGCCAGCAGCTGATGGTCTACCGCGCCGAACCCGGCAGCCCGTCCGCCGAAGCCCTCGCCCTGCTCGGCAGCCTCAACGCCCCGCAGGTCACCCGCTCCGCTCCGGATTCCCCGCACCACCACAGGTGAAGGGCCGCTCAGCTGGTGGTGATCGGGTGTCAGCGCGGCGGTTCCCCAGGGGTGATGGTCACCCCGGAGGACACCTCGCAGTGCGTGTTCGCGCCGGTGCCCCGGCATTGCGCCCCGCTGGACGGGCCGTCGGGCGTGCCCGATCGGGAGGACAGCTCGGTGTCCCCGCGACCGGTGCCCGACGAGGAGATCTCCCACGGTTTCGGCACCGGCGGCGCGCCGGATTCCGCGACCTGCGGCGACCGCTCCGGCCCGGGTGCGGGCGTGGTCGGCTGGGGGGAGTGCAGCGTCAGGACCGTGGCGGCGAGCGCCGCGCAGACCGCCAGGCGACGCCGCGTCCGCGGGACGCCGTCGGAGATCGTCAGGTCGCCGTGGAGCGTCCCCACCTGAAAGGTCCGGCTGCTGGCGCCGGACATGACATTGCGCGTCCGGTTCTCTGCGCCCATGACGACTCCCGTCCTGAGTGGAATCACGCGAAACGGAGATTAGCCCGTTCGCCGGTCGCGCGGAACGATTCTGCGCAGATCGATTCGGCTTTTCGCCGCGGCCGTGCGGATATTCGGTGCCATTGCGGATTCCGTGCACATCGTGCGACCACTCGTTGCACGATTCTGCGTTTCTGCGACGGGACCCGCGAAATCCGGTTCCCATTCCGGTTCAGCCGCCGTTCTGCGGCCCGTTCGCCGACATGCCTTCCGCCGCTGCCTCGATCAGCCAGGGCTCGGTGTCCCTGGTCGTGCTCGAGCGCGTAGCGCCGCCAGTACCCGAATCCGACGAGCTCGCCCGCGTCCCGGGCCACCGCGCACGCGGCCTCGCCCGGCCCGTCGGCGAGGATCCCGCCGATCAGCTCGGCGATCTCCGCGCGCGGCGGCGGTTCCACCCACCCGAGCGCGGCCCCCGCCCGCACCTGCGCACCCAGCAAGTCCGCCACCGCATCGACCAGCCCGTCGTCCGCCGACCCCGGCACCACCACATCGACCATCCCCAGACCCCACCCCGAACCCCACCCCACGAGCAACCCGATCCCGAAGCGCGAAGGACCCCGCACCCGCCTGGGCGGATGCGGGGTCCCGTCCTCCCTCGCGCGACCCGGATCGGGGGAGGTCGCGGCGCACAGGAGGCTCGCGCGGGTCCGGCGCACCGGACCCGAGGTCAGGTCACGCGGCGCACGGTCCCTCGTGTCCGGTCTCGGTCGCGGCCAGGCAGCGAGGGCACCGAGCGGTCAGGTCCGCGGGCTCGGTCCGGCGCAAATCCAGCGGCCCGCGCACGTGTCCGCCGCAGGCTCGGGGGAGGCTGCCTCCAGCACACCGCAGGACACGATGCCAGCGGCCCCCGCCCGGGCCCCGCGCCCAAGCTCCGGTCCGTTCCGGACGCGGGGGGCTCGCCGCGCTCGGGCGAGCAGCGTCTCCGCGACACAAGAACCACAGGTGCCCGCCGGGACCGCCGATCGCGCCGCCACCACAACGGCACCGCACAGCGTCCGGCCGGTGCGAAGCTCCGCCACGTGCGTCAGTCCGGTCGCATCGACCGCGAAGCCCTCGATCATCCATGCCCGCCTCCTCCGCGCTTCTCCCGCAGCAGCAAGCCGTTGCAGTCGAGACAGCTGGGGGCGACGACCCACGCGGTCTCGTCGGTGTCGGCCGACAACGTCACCTCGTCGCCGCACACCGTGACCACCTCGGTCGTCCGCCCGTCCCACCGAGATCCCCGGAACGCGTGCCTGCGTCCGTCTCCCGCCGGGCGCCAGAAGTGGTGGGTCGATCTACCGATAGGTCCGCTCGGCCTGGTCATCTTTTCCATGAGTTAGACGGTAACGTCTACCGGGTATTCGGGTCGATACGCTCGACCAGGTGATCAATGTTCCGGCGATCAGCATGCAAGGGTGTGCGACATGGCAAGCACGGCGCGGCAAATCCACCTGGGGCGCAAGCTCCGCGAACTGCGACAGGCTGCACGACTGTCGTTGGACGAGGCGGCAGCCCACGTAGAGAAAGCGCGTGCCACAGTCGGCCACTGGGAACGCGGATTCACCCGCGTCGGCGCCCCCGATCTCGCTGCGCTGCTCCGGCTCTACGGTGCCGATGAGGAGATGGCCGAGCAGATGCAGCAGTTGCGCCGCGAGAGCGGCAAACGCGGCTGGTGGCAGTCGTACAAACTTCCGGCGTACCTGGAGCCGTTCGTCGGCTTTGAAGCCGAAGCATCCGAGATCTTCCACTTCGAACTCGGTGTGGTTCCAGGACTGTTGCAGACCGAGGAATACGCGCGTGCGGTGCACCGGACCGGTCGGCTGAACCTGTCGGATGCCGAGGTTCAGCGGTGGACTGACGTTCGCCTCAACCGTCAGCGGCGGTTGGAACTCGACAGCGGCCTTTCCCTGCACGTCGTCATCGCTGAGGAAGCCCTGTGGCGCGTCATGGGCTCCCGCTCGGTGATGGCCGAGCAACTGGAACGGCTCGGCGAGCTCGCCTCCCAGGCCAACGTCCGGTTGCGCGTTCTCCCGTTTGAAGCCGGAGCGCATGTCGGACTGCACGGTCCGATCTTGTTGCTTCGGTTCTCGGACCCTGGGCATGACGACGTGGCGTTCAGCGACACCCCGCTCGGCGGGCACGTCATCGAGGACAGCAGAGATGTGACCGAGCTGGCTCGGCTGTTCGCTTCGTTGCAGACCAGTGCATTGGAGGAGGCTGAGTCGTGCGTGCTGCTGCGTACCATCGCTGATGATCACGCCGCACGCATGAAGGAGTAGCAACGTGCTTCCGGAGCCGAACTGGATCAAGTCCGCGCGATCGGGACAAGCGAACGCCTGTGTGGAAGCAGCGTTGAACTTGCCTGGACGAGTTCTCCTCCGGGACAGCAAGCTCGGCGAGGCGTCCCCAGTGCTGGTCGCGTCGGCGGACGGTTTCGCGGCGTTCCTCGGGGCGGTCAAATCCGGCAAGTACGACCGCTGATCGGCAGGTGCTGGACCGGGCGGTGATCCTTCGGACTCGCCGCTGATCCGCCGGATGCGGCGGAGGTCCCAGAAGTGCGAAGGAGGCTCTCGACATGTCGATTTCTTCAGCGAAGTGGCGCAAGGCATCCCGTAGCGGGCAGGGGAACAACTGCGTGGAGGTGGCGGTGAACGTGCCTGGGCGGGCTCTTCTCCGGGACAGCAAGCTCGGTGCGGAGTCTCCGGTTCTGGTCGCGTCGGCGGTGGGGTTCGCGGCGTTCCTGGGGGCGGTCAAGTCCGGTCGCTACGACCGCTGATCAGCCGGTCGGTAGGGTTCCGCGGGGGCGGCGCGGCGCCGGTCCGGAACGGGGAGGGGTGTCCTGATGAGCACGCGGAGCATGACGTTGTTCCTGATCAGGACGCTCATCGTCCTCGCCTTGGTGGTCGGGTTGGCGTTCTACGTCGGCTGGTCCTGGATGACGGGGCTCGCCGTCGGGCTCGTGGCGCTCGCCGCCGTCGCGCAGGGCGGCGTGCTGTTCTGGCAGCGCGGCAAGGACGCCTCGAAGTGAGCGTCGCCTAGCTTATAACCTCCGTCGGCGGTCGGGTCGAATCCGGCGTCCGAGGAGATCCGGTCCCGCTGTCGCCGACGTCACCACCTGTGCCGATGACACCTTCGATGCATCCGGCCGCGCCGATGTGCGAGGCTATAAGCGATCGAAGGGCGGGTGCATGGACGAACCGGCTGCAGCGCGCATGACCAAGAGCGAGTACGCCTACGTGAGCGTGCGCGAGAAGATCCTCTCCGGCGAGTTCCCGCCGGGCTCGGTGCTCAACCAGGCGACGCTCGCCCGCACCATCGGGATCAGCACCACCCCGCTGCGGGAGGCGCTGCGCAGGCTGATGACGGAACGGTTCGTGGAGCTCGACGCGCACCGCGACGCCCGCGTCACCCAGCTCAGCGGCGAAGAGGTCCGCGACCTGGTGGAGCTGCGGCGGGTGCTGGACCCGATGGCCGCCGCGCTCGCCGCGGAACGCCGCACCAAGGACGACATCGCCGAGATCCGCCGCTCCGTCGACGAGCAGCGGGCCCTGCCGAACGACCCGTCGCTGCAGCAGCTCGCCGAGCAGCGCCGATTCCACGCCGCGATCTACCGCGCCTCGCACAACGACCTGCTCATCGAGGCGCTCGAAGGCCTGTGGGACAAGGCCGACCGGTACCGGATGCACGCGCTCGCCGAAGGCCGCAGCTCCGCGGAGCGCAACGAGCGCGACGACGAGCACCGGCTGCTCGCCGAACACGTCATCGCCGGGGACGCCGACGCCGCGGCCGACCTGATGCGCACGCACATCGACGCCAGCCTCAGCGCCCGCTCCGCGCGCAGCCTGCTGCACGGCGGCACCTCGTGAAGCTCGACCGGCGGGTGTGGGTGCTGCTGGCCCACGCGGTGCTGACCCAGGTCGTCACGTTCGTGCTGCGGCCCGCCACCTCCTACCGCGCGCTGGAGCTGGACGTGCCCGCGTCCTGGCTGGGCGTGCTCTCCGGCAGCTTCGCGCTGGTCCCGCTGGTGCTGGCGCTGCCCGCCGGGCACATCGTGGACCGGCTGGGGGAGCGGCGGGTGATGGTCACCGGCGGCGTGCTGATGTGCGCGGCGGGCGTGGCGTTCCTCGCGCTCGGCGGTTCGGTGCTGGGGCTCGTGGTGGGCAACGTGCTGCTGGGCACCGCGCACCTGTGCTCGGTGATCGGGCAGCAGGCGCTGGTGGCGAACATGACGTCCTCGGCGCGGCTGGACGCGGCGTTCGGCTACTACACGTTCGCCGCCTCGCTCGGGCAGGCCGTCGGGCCGCTGCTGATCGTCGTGTTCGGCGGTGCGGCGGCGATCCCGGACACCACGCCGATCTTCTGGGGGGCGACGGCGCTCGCCGTCGCACTGCTGGTGTGCTCGTTCGGGATCACCAGCGGGGCGCCGTCCACCGCCCCCGCGGCGGAGGGCTCGACGGGCGTGCGGGGGTTGCTGCGGCTGCCCGGCCTGCTGCCCGCGCTGTGCACGAGCTGCGTGGTGCTGGCGGCGGTGGACCTGTCGGTGGTGTACCTGCCCGCGCTCGGCGCGGAGCGGCACATCGCCTCCGGCGTGGTCGGCGCCCTGCTGGGGCTGCGGGCGGTGGCCTCGATGGTGTCCCGGTTCTTCCTCGGCAGCACCACCCGGCTGCTGGGCCGCCGGAGGCTGCTGGTGCTGAGCATCACCGCCGCCGCGGTGGGGCTCGCGGTCACCGCCGCACCGGTGCCGGTGTGGGCGCTGGCCGTGGCGGTGCTGCTCGCCGGGCTCGGGCTCGGCGTGGGGCAGCCGCTGACCATGTCGTGGCTCGCCGAATCCACCCCGCCCGGCCTGCGCGGACGCGCGATGTCGTTGCGGCTCACCGGGAATCGCGCCGGACAGGTCGTGCTGCCCGGCGCGGTCGGCCTCGTCGCCAGCGGGGTCGGCGCGGCGGGCGTGCTGCTCGCCACCGCCATCGGGCTCGCGGGCACCGCGGTCCTCGCCCGCGGCCTGCCGTTCGACGGCGCAGGCCGCGACGGCTGAGCGGGGCCGCACCACCGGAGTTCCGGGGTCACCGGCGAGCGATCACCGCTGCCGCAGCCCGTCCAGGGCGCTGCGCTGGTGCCGGTGCCCGATCGTCTCGTAGCCGACCACGGTGACCCACGGCGCGAGCATCACCACCAGCAGGCACACCGCGATCCCCACGCCCGCCGCGGCCAGCAGCACCGCCGCCGCCAGCACCGCGAGGGTGATCGCGATCAGCAGCAGGTGCAGCCGGTCCACCTGCGCCAGCAGCACCTCGTGCAGCAGGTAGACCATCAGCAGGTACAGCCCGACGGGGACGGCCAGCGCCAGCACCACCGTGCTGTTGCCGACCGTCGAGTGGTGCTCCAGCTGGAGACCGGCCAGGTGCAGCCCGGCCCCGGCTCCGGCGATCCCGGCGAACACCAGGACGTGCCCGTAGCCGAACAGGTACCCGTGGCCGCGCCGCCGGTCCAGGATCTCCCCGAACGGCACCGCGAAGTACACCCACCACATGCCGAAGGTGAGCCCGACCCCGGCGACGACCACGGCGATCGCGTCGCCGCTCCAGTTCATCCCGCTGCCGCCGCCGAGGAGTCCGCTGGAGGAGGCGATGGTCCCGACCACGCCCTCGCCGAGCGTGATGATCGCGAACAGGCTGTAGCGCTCCGCCATGTGGTGCGGGTGCCACGGCGTCCCGTTCGCCCGGCCCTGGGCGAACACGGGCAGCGCCAGTTCCAGCAGTCCGAACGCGGTGAACGCGGCGAGACCGGCGCCGATCGGCAGTTCGAGGAACGCGATCACCACCCAACCGACCTGGGCGATGATCGTCCAGCGGATGTTCGCGAACGCCACCGACCGGTACTCGGGGGACTCGCGGGCCGCCCGCCACCACTGGAGGACCATCGCGACCCGCATCACGACGTAGCCGAGCACCATCACCCGCACTTCCAGGTGATCTCCCTCGGCGAGGCCGGTGAACATCGCGGGCAGGCCGAGGGCGAAGACGACCACGCCGACCATCTGCAGCATCGTCAGCGCCCGGTACAGCCAGTCGTCGGTGTCGAAGGCGGACGCGAACCAGCTGAAGCTGATCCACGCGACGCCGATCGCGAACATCGCCAGCACGAAGGCGCCGATCGCGGGCAGCACGTGGCCTTCCGCGATGGTCTCGGCGAAGTAGGAGGCCGCGGTGCCGACGGCGACCACGAAGGTCAGGTCGAACAGCAGCTCCAGCGGGGAGGCGACGCGGCCGCCCTCCTCCGGGTCGCGCCCGGTCATCGGCACGCGCGGGTGCGCCAGGCCGTCGGCGTGGTCGTGCTCGCTCATGTTCGGATTCCCGTTCGGATCGGTCGCATTCGTCGGGCCGGGGGTGATCGTATGCGCCGCTGGTCCGTTCGGGGGTTCGGGTGGCGGTGATCGGCAGCACCCCCACCTGAGGTGAATGGCCCATCCGCCCAGCCACGTTGGTCGAATGGGCCATTCACCTCGGTGTGGTGCGCGTCAGGCGGAGGCCGCGTCCAGGGCGCGCAGCTCCTCGGCGGTGAGGGTCAGGTCGTGCATCGCCAGCAGCGCGGGCAGCTGCTCGGTGCTGCGGGCGGACGCGATCGGCGCGACCACCGTCGGCTGCTGCGCCAGCCACGCGAGCGCCACCGTCGCGTGCGCCGCACCCCGCGCCGCGGCGACCTCGTCCAGCGCGGCGAGCACCCGTGCGCCGCGCTCGTCGTCCGCGTACCGCCCGGCCAGCCGCGGTTCGCTGCGCACGCTGTCCACGTCCTTCCCCGGCCGGTACTTGCCGGTGAGGAACCCGGAGGCGAGCGCGAAGTACGGCACGCAGCCCAGCCCGGCGCGTTCCACGAGGTCCCGCCGCTCGCCCTCGTAGGTGTCCCGGGAGACCAGGTTGTAGTGCGGTTGCAGCGCGACGTAGCGGGCCAGCCCCTCCCGCTCGGAGAACTCCAGCGAGTCGGCGAGCCGCTGCGGGCTGATGTTGGAGGCGGCGATCGCGCGGACCTTGCCCGCCCGCACCAGCTCGTCGAGCGCGGTGATGATGTCCGGCACCGGCACCGACTCGTCGTCGAAGTGCGTGTAGTACAGGTCGATCCGGTCGGTGCCCAGCCGCCGCAGCGAGGCCTCCGCCGCGCCCTTGATGGTGTCGGGCGCGAGCCCCCGGAAGTCCGGGTGGTTGCTGACCTTCGTCGCGACGACCACCTCGTCCCGGTTGCCGCGGGAGGCGAGCCAGTCGCCGATGATCCGCTCGGACTGCCCGGGCTCGTTGTCCGGTCTGGTCATGTACGAGTCGGCGGTGTCGATGAAGTTGCCGCCCGCGGCGGTGTAGCCGTCGAGGACGGCGAAGGACTCGGTCGCGTCGGCGGTCCAGCCGAACACGTTGCCGCCCAAGCAGAGGCGGGACACGGCGAGGTCGGAGGAACCCAGGGTGCGCAGCTCTGTCATGCCCCCATCAGAACAGCTCACCGGCCGGAGGTGCGAGCTTCGGCGCGCTGCCCACCCGGAATCCGGCATCGCGCCGCGGCGTGCGGGCCACTCGGCCGCTGTCGCCCGCGAGGGAGGCGTGGAAGTCTCACTGCGCACAGCCCGAACGTTCGCGCCGGTGCCGCAGCGCCGCGCGCACAGCACGTCGGCGCTCGGCACCGGCTCCGCGGACCGACCCCCTGCCGAGTGAGGACCACTTGATGACCACCGCGCGTCCCTTCCCGCTGGAACCGGACCCGATCCACGTGCCGGGCGAGGTGCTCGACGACCTCCGCGCCCGCCTCGCCGCGACCAGATCGCCGCTGGACGAGGGGAACGCGGACTGGTCCTACGGCGTCCCCGCCGGCTACCTGCGCGAGCTGGTCGAGCACTGGCGCGACGGCTACGACTGGCGGGCCGCGGAGGCCGCGATCAACTCCTATGGGCACTACCAGGTGACCGTCGCCGGAGTGCCGGTGCACTTCATGCGCAAACCGGGCCGCGGGCCGCGCCCGATCCCGCTGATCCTCACCCACGGCTGGCCGTGGACGTTCTGGCACTGGTCGAAGGTGATCGACCCGCTCGCCGACCCGGCCGCGTTCGGCGGTGACCCGGCGGACGCGTTCGAGGTGATCGTGCCGTCGCTGCCCGGCTTCGGGTTCCCCGGGCCGCTGACCGGTTTTCCCGACGTGAACTTCTGGAAGGTCGCCGACCTCTGGCACGTCCTGATGACCGAGGTGCTGGGGCACGAGAAGTACGCCGCCGGGGGCTGCGACATCGGCGGCATCGTGTCCAGCCAGCTCGGGCACAAGTACGCCGACGAGCTGTACGGCATCCACATCGGTTCCGGGCTGCCGTTGGACTTCTTCACCGGCCCGCGCGCCTGGGACTTCGCGCGCAACCGGCCGCTCACCGACGACCAGCCCGCCGAGGTGCGGGACCGGATCGTGGAGCTGGACCGCCGCTCGGCCTCGCACCTCGCCGTGCACGTGCTCGACGGCGCGACCCTGGCGCACGGGCTGAGCGATTCACCGGCCGGGCTGCTCGCGTGGCTGCTGGAGCGGTGGAACTCGTGGAGCGACAACGGTGGTGCGCTCGAATCGGTGTTCACCAGGGACGAGCTGCTCACGCACGCCACGATCTACTGGGCGACGAACTCGATCGGCACGTCGCTGCGCTACTACGCCAACGCCAACCGGTACCCGTGGACTCCCGCCCACGACCGGAAGCCGGTGGTGCAGGCGCCGGTCGGGCTCACCTTCGTCGGCTACGAGAACCCGCCGGGCATCCGCACCGCCGCCGAGCGGGTCCGGGCGTTCGAGGAGGGGCCGCAGGGCGCCTGGTTCAACCACGTGAACGTCGCCGCGCACGATCGCGGCGGGCACTTCATCCCGTGGGAGAACCCCACCGCCTGGGTGGACGACCTGCGCCGCACCTTCCGCGACCGCAGGCCCTGACCGGCGCCACCCGCCAGGTGAGCGGTTCCGGTGATCCGGGCCGTTCACCTGGGGTGAGCCGCGCGCCGGTGACATCGAACGGGGCAATTGCTTCAGTGTCGAGTGAAATCAATGCTCGGGAAGGAACCCGGGTCCGGCCGAGGAGCACGGCGGAGCCCGCGGGTCGGCGAACCCGCCCGTTCGCGGGGGAACGTCCGGCGCGCTGGGCTCGCGGTCGCCGGGGCGAGACGTCCGGGGTGGGCGAGCCAGTCCGGTCGGCGGCGCGCCATGTCCGGTGCGCCCGCATCGAGCCGCGGGACGTCGCCGGCCACGCCGCTGCGGCCGGCCGAGGCGGTGCGGCTCGTCGGCACCGCGGAGCCGCACCTGCTGCGCGCGACCGGGGACGTGGATGCCTGGCCCGCGGTGGACGGCGCGGATGCCGGTGACGTGGATGTCCGGATCGCGGCGGGGCAGCGGCTGCCGGAGCCGCGACGGGGGAGCGGATGGTCGGTGGCGTGGCCGCCTGGGCAGAGGTGGCGGGTGCAGCGGGGCGCCGGTACCGCGGTGCGCCGGACGCCCTCGGTCACCTGCTCGGCATCGGCGGTGTCGGGATCGTCGGTGATTCCGCGCCCGCGCAACGGATCCGCCGGGACGTCGAGACTGCCGGGCGGCACGAGGGGAGTGGGCCCGGGTGTCGCGGGTGAGGTCTGCGGACGCGCCTCGCCAGGGCGGTCGCGGATCTCACGGCCGGTCCGAGCCGCTCGGCCTGAAGGCTTGACCCGCGCCGCTCGGCGCCCCGAGCGGCGCGCCTGCCCGAAGTCGTCAAATGATGCGATCAGTTCAGTGTCGAGTGAAATCAATGCTCGGAAGGCCAAAGCCACGACGGCCGCGGAGGAGCAAGGCTCCGGCCGCGGCCGTCCGGCGGTTACCGAGTCGAACCCGCGGGCACCGGGCCGTCGAGCTCCGCCAGCCCGGACAGCGCCCGGGGCAGCGGTTCCCGGTGCAGCACGCCGAGCCGCTGGGTGGCGCGGGTCAGCGCCACGTACAGCTCGGCCGCGCCGCGCGGGCCGTCGGCGAGGATGCGGTCCGGGTCGACCACCAGCACCGCGTCGTACTCCAGGCCCTTCGTCTCCGACGCGGGCACCGCGCCCGGCACGTCCGGCGGGCCGATCACCACGCTGGTGCCCTCGCGCTCGGCCTCCGCCCGCACGAACTCGTCGACGGCGGCGGGTAGCTCCTCGTCGGTGACCTGCCGCGACCACGGGGGCACGCCGCAGGAGCGGACCGATTCCGGTGCGGTCACCTCCGGGGCGAACTCGGCGAGCAGCGCGCTGGCGACCGCCATGATCTCCGCCGGGGTGCGGTAGTTCACCGACAGCGGCCGGTACTGCCAGCGGCCCGGCACGTACCGGTCCAGCATCGAACCCCAGGAGCTCGCCCCGGCCGCCGAGCGGCGCTGCGCGAGGTCGCCGACCACGGTGAACGACCGCGCGGGGCAGCGCCGCATCAGCACCCGCCAGTCCATTTCGGACAGTTCTTGCGCTTCGTCGACGACGACGTGCCGGTAGGTCCAGTCCCGGTCGGCGGCGGCGCGCTCGGCGAGGCTGCGGGTGTCGTGCTGCACGAACCGGTCGGCGAGGTCCTCGGCGTACACCAGGTCCTGGGCGAGCAGGTGGTCCTCGTCGTCCATCATGTCGTGCCGCTCCACCTCCATGATCTCCAGGACGCCCGCCGCGTACTCCTGCTCGGCCTTGCGCTCCCGCTCGGCGGCCTGCTTCGCGGCCTGCTCGGCGAGCTCGTCCCGCCCCAGCAGGTCCACCAGCTCGTCGAGCAGCGGCACGTCCGACACCGTCCACGCGGCACCGTCGGTGCGCAGCAGGCCCGCGTCGGCTCCCGCGGCGCGCAGCCGCTCCGGCGAGGTGTACAGCTCGGACAGCAGCTCCTCGGGGGTGAGCACCGGCCACAGCTCGTCGAGCGCGGCGGCGAACTCCGGCTTCTCGGCCAGTTCCGCGCGCAGGTCGCGGCGCAGCTGCTCGCGGGCCGCCACATCCTGCTTGTCCAGCCAGCCCCGGCCGATGCGGGTGATCGCCCGTTCGGTGAGCACGTAGGTGACGATCTCGATGAAGGTGGCCCGCGCCTCGTTGTGCGGCAGCCCGGTGTCCCGCGCCTCCTGCCGCGCCCACTCGGCGGTGTCGGCGTCGATGCGCACCGCGGCGTCGGACAGCTCGATCGGCAGCGGTGCCTCGGGCAGGCGCTGGCGGTCGGCGACGGCGGCGGCCAGCACGTCGAGCATCCGCAGCGAGCCCTTGGCCCGCGCGACCTCCGGGACGTCCTCGGCGGTGACCTGTAGGCCCGGCACCAGGTCGCCGGGCGTCATGAACACCACGTCGGTCTCGCCCAGCGACGGCAGCACCCGGCCGATGTGGTGCAGGAACGCCGGGTTGGGGCCCACCACCAGCACGCCGTGGCGCTCCATCCGCTCCCGCTTCGTGTACAGCAGGTAGGCGACGCGGTGCAGCGCCACCACCGTCTTGCCGGTGCCCGGCCCGCCCTCGATCACCAGCACGCCCTGGTGCTCCAGCCGGATGATCTCGTCCTGCTCGGCCTGGATGGTCGCGACGATGTCGCGCATCTCGCCGCCGCGCGGCGCGTTCACCGCCGCCAGCAGCGCGGCGTCGCCCTCCTCGCCGCCGCCGGGGCCGCCCAGGTGCTCGTCGGTGAAGCCCAGCACCTCGCGGTTGTTGGTGCGGAACTGGCGGCGGGTGCGCACGCCCTCCGGGTGCGCGCCGGTCGCCACGTAGAACGGGCGGGCCGCCGGGGCGCGCCAGTCCAGCAGCAGCGGCTCGTAGTCGTCGTCGGCGTCGAACAGGCCGATTCGGCCGATGTAGGAGCGTTCGCCGGACTCCGCTTCGAGCCTGCCGAAGCACAGCCCGTTGTCCACCACGTCGAGCCGCCGCACCTCGCTCGCCAGCGCGCGCACCTGCACGTCCCGCTCGACCAGCGACTCGCCGTCACCGCGCAGCGATGCCCGGTACTCGCCGCGCACCCGGGCGCGCTCCGCGTCGAGCCTCGTGTAGAGCCCGGCGACGTAGTCGCGCTCGGACCGCAATTCCTCTTCGTACCCCTGTGCTGACACGGGCCCCTCACAGTCGCTGAACCGTCTTCCTCGCACTGCTCGAACACCGGTCGGATCCGCTGCTCGTCCCCCCGTTCGCAACCGCTGCCGGGCGCGCTCCCATTCCCGGCCGCGCCCGCGCCGACCTCGGATGTGGACGAGGACACATCTCGTTTTCGCAGGTCTCGGCTTCGGCGGATGATTGTGCGCCATGGCGGGGGTCTTGCCGCAAGGACCCCGGTGCGTTATAAGTTGGA
This sequence comes from Saccharopolyspora sp. MMCC62, assembly GCF_057736575.1. Taxonomy (NCBI): domain Bacteria; kingdom Bacillati; phylum Actinomycetota; class Actinomycetes; order Pseudonocardiales; family Pseudonocardiaceae; genus Saccharopolyspora; species Saccharopolyspora sp. MMCC62. The sequence continues at coordinate 148,243 of NZ_JBYKCM010000001.1, forward strand.
CGGGGAAGGGGAGCGGTGGCTCCCCTTTTTTCGCGTCCAGCTTCCTCCACGCTCCGGAGTGGACCGGCAGCGGCCTGCCGCCGCCGGGGTGAGCGGCGTTGACACCGCCGCGCGGGCCCGGTGATCGTGGAAGCGCTCCCGCGCGGCGCCGGGCGGGGCGGAGGGGGCTGCCATGACCGGATTCCGAGTGCTCGGCCTGCTGTGCTGCCTGCTGCTGTGCGCCCCGGCCGCGGCCGTCGCGGCCCCCGCGGCGGACAGTCCGGGCACCGCCGCCGCGAGCGCGCTGATGGGGCGCTACCGCGAGGACATCGGGCTGTTCGACACCGGGAACTGGTGGACCTCGGCGAACGCGCTGACGGCGCTGATCGAGAGCATCCGGGTCGGCGGGGATCGCGAGCACGAGCACGCCATCGCGCGCACCTACGACCTGAACCTGAACGCCCAGGGCGGGAACTTCCGCAACGACTACCTCGACGACACCGGGTGGTGGGGGCTGGCGTGGGTCGCCGCGCACGACCTCACCGGCGACGAGCGGTACCTGGCTACGGCGCGCGCCGACGCCGATCACATGGCGGCGCACTGGACGCCGGAGTGCGGTGGCGGGGTGCTGTGGCACCGGGACAAGGCCTACAAGAACGCGATCACCAACGAGCTCTACGTCGAGCTGAACGCGGCGCTGCACAACAGGATTCCCGGCGACACCACCTACCTGCAGCGGGCCCGCGACGGGTGGGCGTGGTTCGAGGGCAGCGGCATGATCGGCGCGAACGGGCTGGTGAACGACGGGCTGACCGGGGACTGCGCGAACAACGGCGACACCACCTGGACGTACAACCAGGGCGTGCTGCTGGGCGGGCTGGTGGAGCTGCACCGCGCGACCGGGGATGCGGCGCTGCTGGAGCGGGCGCGGGAGCTCGCCGACACCTCGACCGGGTCCGGCTACCTGAACCCGGACGGGATCCTGCGCGAGCCGGTCGAGGGGGACGACTGCGACGGGGACGGGGCGTCGTTCAAGGGGCCGTACGTGCGGGGGCTGGGGGTGCTGAACGCGGAGCTGGCCGATCACCCGTACACCGGTTACCTGGCGCGGCAGGCGGATGCGGCCCACGCGCGCGATCGCGACGCGCAGGACTCCTACGGTCCGCACTGGAACGGTCCGTGGGTGGAGCCGGGCGTGGGGCACGGCTGCCAGCACAGCGCGCTGGACCTGCTCAACGCCGCGGGCCGCACCTGAGCGGGCGCCGCCCCCGACGGTGCAGCGGGTGAATGGCCCATTCGCCCGGTGGGGCTGGGCGAATGGGCCATTCACCTCCGGTGGGTGGTGAGGGTGATGCCGTCGAGGACGACGGTGTCGTCCCGTTCCGGGACGGTGGTGGTGGCGAGCAGGGTGCCGCCGGGTTCGGTCCAGAGCCGGGTGCGGAGGGTCTCGCCGGGGTGCACGACGCCGGCGAAGCGGGCGCCGAAGGAGGCGACGCGGGCGACCTCGCCGTCGAGCGCGGTGTCCACGATGGACTTGCACACCACGCCGTAGGTGCACAGCCCGTGCAGGATCGGGCGCGCGAACCCGGCGGCCGCGGCGAACGCGGGATCGGCGTGCAGCGGGTTGCGGTCGCCGCAGAGCCGGTACAGCAGCGCCTGCCGGGGTTCGGTGCGCGCGTCCACCACGAGGTCCGGTTCGCGCTCCGGCAGGTCGACGCGCGGGGTGGAGCCGCGGTACCCGCCGAAGCCGCCCTCGCCGCGAGCGAAGATCATCGAGCGGGCGGAGCACAGCGGCCCGTCCGCGTCGGTGAGCACCGTCTCCTGCACGATCACCGCGGCCGTGCCCTTGTCCAGCACGTCCACGATCCGGGTGGTCGCGCGGGCGCCGCCGGCGACCGGCAGCGGGCGGTGCGGGGTGATCTCCTGCGAGCCGTGCAGCACCTGCGCCAGGTCGACTTCGACGCCGGGGAAGGACAGCGCGGGTGGTTCGAACTGGCGCAGGTTCGGCGCCACCACCGCGAAGGTGGGCAGCACGTGCAGGTCCTGCTCGTAGGTGTAGCGCAGTTCGCCCGGATCGGTCGGCGGGTCTCCGGCGCCGAGCGCCAGGTGGTAGAGCAGCACGTCGGATTCGGTCCAGGTCACGTCCTGGTCGGCGACGGTGGCGCCGATCGCGACGTCCGGGTCGATGGGCATGCGGCTCCTTCACTCGTAGCTGACGTGGACCTCGTCGGTGACGGGGAACGACTGGCAGGCCAGCACGATCCCCTCGTCGAGGTCCTGCTGCTCCAGGATGTCGTTGCGCTCCATGCTGACCTCCCCGCCGGTGATCCGGCAGGCGCAGGCGCTGCACGCGCCCTGCCTGCAGGAGAACGGGGCGTCGATGCCGCGGTCCAGCAGCAGGTCCAGCAGCCGCTGCCGCCGGGGCCAGTCCAGCCGGTGCCGTTCGCCGTCGATGTCCACGTGCGCGGTCGCCGATCCTCCCTCGCCGTCGTCGGCGGCGATCGGCGGGTCCTGCTCGAAGGGGTTGGCGGTCAGCGAGTGGAAGCGTTCCACGTGCACCCGGCCGGGCGTGGCGGCGAGGGCGTCGGTGGCGGCGTCCATGAACGGGCCCGGTCCGCACACGAACGCCTCGCGGTCGGCGAAGGGGGCGGTCAGCGCGCGCAGCGCCGCCGCGTCCGGCAGTCCCTGCACGGTTTCCAGCCAGTGCAGCACCACGAGCCGGTCCGGGTGCTCGGCGGCGAGTTCCCGCAGCGCGCCCGCGAAGATCACCGAGCGTTCGTCCCGGTTGGCGTAGAGCAGCGCGATGCGCCCGGTTCCGGCGGCGAGCGCGGAGCGCGCGATGGACATGATCGGGGTGATGCCGCTGCCGCCTGCCAGCAGCAGGAAGTCGGTGTCCAGCGCGGCCGGGCCGAAGCCGCCGTCGGGCGGTAGCACGTCCAGCACCGATCCGGCGGTGACGTGGTCGCACAGCCAGTTGGAGCCGCGGCCGCCGGGGACGCGCTTGACGGTGACCTGCAGGGCGTCGCCGGTGTGCGGGGAGCTGGACAGCGAGTAGCAGCGGGCGAGGGAGCCGCCGTGCTCGTCCGGTACCCGCAGGGTGAGGAATTGTCCTGGGCGGTAGGAGAAGTCGTCCTCGGGGGCGGCGAACACGAGGGAGCGGGCGTCCGGGGATTCTTCGATGACCTCGTCGACCTTGAGCCGGTGGATCATGGCGCCTCCCGATCGTGCCGCAGCCGCGCGCCGATGCTGTCCGCCAGGTCGGGGCAGCCGGGAACGTGCGCGGTGCTGCCGCCGCGAGCGGCTTCGGCGAGCCGCGGGCAGTCCTCGGCGGCGCGGCGGGTCCATTGGACGCTGGTGTGGGCGGGGCTGTTCTTCTTGGCCAGCACGCAGGTGCCGCACCGGTCGCAGCGCACCGGCCGCAGTCCGCCTTCGAGCTGTTCGCGGCGGTCGGCGGCGGTGCGCTCGTGCAGCGCGTCGTCGCCGGCGGGGGCCTTGGCCCAGTTCGGCGGGGTCACGGCGAGTCCGCCCGGCGGGCCAGGTTGTCGGCGACCTCCTGCTCCCAGGCGATGTTCGCGCGGGTGGTGTCCACTTCGAACTCGAAGCGGCCGGTCATGTCCTCGGTGAGGTCGGCGGCGTCGGTGTAGAACTGCTCGTACCAGCGGCGGAGCTGGTAGACGGGGCCGTCCTCCTCGCACAGCAGCGGGTTGTCGATGCGGGTCTTGTTGCGCCAGATCTCGACGTCCTGCAGGAATCCGACGCTGGTGCTCTTGGCGATCTTGGCGGCCATCACGTCGGCCTGCTCGTCGGTGAGACCGGGCAGCTTCTTGGCCAGCACGCCCCACTGCAGCACGAAGGAGTTCGCGGTGACCGGGTAGTGGCAGTTGATCAGGATGGTCTCGACGGTGGTGCCGCGGTGCTGGTTCCACAGCCGGTCGATCATGTAGGAGGGTCCGTAGTAGGAGGCTTCGGAGACGCCGAGGTTGTCCTCGCCGGCGTAGTTGGAGCGGGAGCCGACGTCGGGCCGGCCCTTGGTGTTGAGGTACTGGGTGGCGACGTGCCCGTCGAAGACGTTCTTGAAGTAGGTGGGGAAGGCGAAGTGCACGTAGAAGAAGTGCGCCATGTCCACCACGTTGTCCACGATCTCGCGGCAGTGCGAGCCTTCGATGAACACCGAGTCCCAGGTCCAGCTGCTCCACTCCGGGTCGCCGACTTCGGGGAGTTCGGGGATGGCGACCTCGTCGGTGGGTGCGGAGCCTTCCGGGTCGTGCCAGACGAACAGCTGCCCGTTGCGCTCCAGGCAGGTCCAGGCCTGGGTGCGGGCGCGCAGCGGGATGCGCTTGGCGTAGGGGATGCCGACGCAGCGGCCTTCGCCGGACCAGCGCCAGTCGTGGAACGGGCAGGCGACGGCGTCGCCCTTGATGCTGCCTTGGCTGAGGTCGCCGCCCATGTGCCTGCAGTAGGCGTCTAGGACGTGCAGCGCGCCGTCGCCCGCTTGGAAGACGACCAGCTTGCCGCCGAAGGCGTGGACGGGGTGCGGTCTGCCGTCCTTGAAGGTCTCGGCGAGCCCGAGGCAGTGCCAGCCGCGGGCGAACCGGGTGGGCGGGGTTCCGACGTCGATGGTGCGCACGTCGATGTCGTCGTTCGGCGTCATCGCCGGCTCCTCCGTTCACCCCTGCCGGGGTTCGCAGCGCGTTCGGGTGCCGCGCCTGCCATGTGCAGCGCGGCCAGGTGGCCGAAGGTCATGGCCGGGCCGAGGGTGGCGCCCGGTCCGGCGTAGGTGCGGCCCATCGCGGCGGCGGCGGTGTTGCCCGCCGCGTAGAGGCCGGGGATCGGTTCGCCGTCGGCGCGCAGCACGCGGGCGCGGGCGTCGGTGCGCAGCCCGCCCTTGGTGCCGAGGTCGCCGGGCACGATGCGCACCGCGTAGAACGGGGCGCTGGTCAGCTCCGCCAGGCACGGGTTGGGCCGGTTGGTGGGGTCGCCGTAGTAGCGGTCGTAGGCGCTGCGGCCGCGGCCGAAATCGGCGTCCTCGCCGGTGCGGGCGTGCGCGTTGAACCGGTCGACGGTGCTGCGCAGTGCCTCGGCGGGCACGTCGATGGCGGCGGCGAGTTCGGCGAGGGTGTCCGCGCGGTGGATGACTCCGGCGTCGTACCAGCGGCGGGGGAACGGGCGGCGCGGGCCGAGCCCGGCGAACACGTAGCGGTTCCGGTAGCGCTGGTCGGCGATCAGCCAGGTGGGGATGTTGCGGGCGGGTCCGTCGCCGGGCCCGTACATGGCGTGCACGGCGTCGACGTAGGGCGCGGCCTCGTTGACGAAGCGCTCGCCGTCGCCGTTGACCAGCAGGCAGCCGGGCAGGGTGCGTTCGGCGAGGCAGAACCACGGTCCGCCGGTGAGCGGGATCGACGGTCCCCACCAGGCGTCGTCCATCAGGTCGACGTCGGCGCCGAGGCCGTGGGCGGCGCGGATCGCGTCGCCGGTGTTGGCGGCGGCGCCGACGGTCCAGTCGGCGCCGATGGGGGCGCGCTGGTGGCGGCGGCGCATCTCCGCGTCGCGTTCGAAGCCGCCCGCGGCCAGCAGCACGCCGCGCCGGGCGCGCAGCGCGACCTCCGCGCCGTCGCGGCGCACCAGGACGCCGGTGACGCGGCCGTCCTCGTGCAGCAGGTCGAGCAGCGGGGTGTTCAGCCACAGCGGTACGCCGAGGTCGCGGAGCCCGGCGCGCAATCCGGCGGCGAGCGCCTGCCCGCGCACCAGCAGCCGTTTGCGCAGCAGGGTGGCGAGCAGGTAGCGGGTGCCGACGCGCAGGGCGCGCAGCACGCCGCGCGGGTGCCGGGCGACGAGGTTGAGCCAGCGGAAGTCGGCCTGGGTGACGGCGAAGTTCGGTGGTGCCTTGGTGAAGTCCGGTTCCAGCCGGTCCAGCTCCTCGCCGAGGATCCGGCCGTCGAGCGGTTCCGGTTCCACGGACCGGCCGTCGGCGCGGCCGCCGGGGGCTTCGGGGTAGTAGTCGGAGTAGCCGGGCACCCACCGCACCCGCAGCGGGGTGGCGGCGAGGACCTCGTCGAGCATCGCGGGCCCGTGTTCGAGGAGCGTGCGGCGCAGTTCGGCGGGTGCGGTGTCGCCGATGATGTGGTCGAGGTAGGCCGCGGCCTGCTCGGGGGTGTCGCCGCGGCGGGTGAGCGCCGCGTTGCCCGGCAGCCACAGCCCGCCGCCGGAGCGCGCGGTGGAGCCGCCATAGCGGGCGGCCTTCTCCACCAGCACCACGCGCAGGCCGGCCCGCGCGGCGGTGATCGCCGCGGTCATCCCGGCCGCGCCGCTGCCTACCACCACGACGTCGAACCGGTCGTCGGGTGTCGGGACGGGTGCGCTCATGCCACCTCCATCGCTCGCAATACTGAAACAGGTTATAGTTTTAGCGGACATGGCGCTACGGTGATGACCGGGAACATGGACATGCGGTCGCCGGGCCGGTGCAGAACTTGTTCCACTCGGAGGGCATCGTGGGTGAGGACGTCGAGGCGGACGTGGTCGTCGTGGGGTTCGGCGTCGCGGGCGCCTGCGCCGCGCTCGAAGCCGCCGAGTCCGGTGCCGAGGTCGTCGTGCTCGACCGGTTCGGCGGGGGCGGCACCAGCAGGCTCTCCGGCGGCATCGTCTACGCCGGGGGCGGCACCCGGCCGCAGCGCGCCGCGGGCGTCACCGACTCGGTCGAGGACGTGTACGCCTACCTGCGCGCCGAGGTCGGGGACGCGGTGTCCCCGGCGACGCTGCGCCGCTTCTGCGCGGACGGGCCCGCGATGATCGACTGGCTGGAGGCCAGGGGAGTGCGCTTCGGCCACGCCCTCGCGCCGTACAAGACCTCCTACCCGAGCCGCCGCCACCACCTCTACTACTCCGGCAGCGAGGCCGCGGGCGGGTTCCGCGACCTCGCCCGGCCCGCACCGCGCGGGCACCGGCCGCTCGGACGCGGCACCTCCGGGAAGGTGCTGCACGCCGCGCTGGCCGCGGCGGTGCGCGCCGCCGGGGTCCGGGTCCTCGACCAGACCCGCGCCACCGGGCTGATCAGCGAGGAGGGCGGGGTGCGCGGCGTCGAGTGCGCCACCCTGCGCGACGCGCCCGGGCCCGCGCGGGCCCGGCACCGCCTCAGCGCGCGGCTGGCCGCGAAACCCGGCATCTACCTGCCCGCCGCGGCCCGGCGGCTGCACGCGATCGCCGAACGGGTCGAACGCCGCCACGCCGCCCCGCTGCGGGTGCGCGCCCGCAGCGGCGTGGTGCTCGCCGCGGGTGGGTTCATCGCCGACCGGGAAGCGCTGCGCGAGCACGCCCCGCGCCACCGCGGCGGACTGCCGCTGGGCACCCGCGCCGACGACGGCAGCGGCATCCGGCTCGGCCGGTCCGCGGGCGGTGCCACCGGCAAGCTCGGCAACGTCTCGGTGTGGCGGTTCATCACCCCGCCCAGCGAGCTCCTGCACGGCGTCCTCGTCGACGAGCGCGGACGGCGGGTCTGCGACGAATCCCGCTACGGCGCGGCGCTCGGCGACGCGCTGGTCCGGCACCACGGCGGGCGCGGCTGGCTGCTCATCGACGCCGAGACCCGGCGGCGCGCGATCCGCTCGCTGCCCCGCCAGGCCGTGTGGTTCCAGCTGCTGCAGGCGTTGCACCTGCTGCACCGCCGCTCGGTGACCGCGCCGACGATCGCCGAGGTCGCCGTGCGCGCCGGGATCGACCCGGCCGGGCTCGCCGCCACCGCCCGCGCCCACGACATCGCCGCGCCCGGCGCGGACCCGGTGGGCAAACCCGCCGAGTTCGTGCGGCCGCTGCGCACCCCGCCGTACACGCTGCTGGACCTGTCGATCCGGCCCAGCGCCGCCTACCCGTGCCCGATGCTCACCCTCGGCGGCCTGCTCGTCGACGAGGACACCGGCGCGGTCCTCGACGAGCGGCGCCGGCCGGTGCCCGGGCTGCACGCGGCGGGCCGCACCGCGGTGGGGCTGTGCTCGAACTCGTACATCAGCGGGCTCTCGCTGGCCGACTGCGTGTTCTCCGGGCGGCGCGCGGGACGACGGGTGCTCGGCGGAGGAGGGGACCGTGCTCACGGATGACCAGCGCGACGACCTGGCGGCCCGGCTGCGGCGGGCCGAGCGGGACCGGGCCCCGATCCCGCCGCTGACCGACTCGCACCCGCTGCTGACCGCCGACGACGCCTACGAGATCCAGCTCGGCAACATCCGGCGGCGGCTGCCCGGCACCTCGGTGGTGGGGCACAAGGTGGGCCTGTCCTCCCCGGTGATGCAGGCGATGATGGGCGTGGACGAACCCGACTACGGCCACCTGCTCGCCGACATGCGCCTCGACCCGGACGTGCCGGTCGCGGCGGACCGCTTCTGCTTCCCGCGGGTGGAGGTGGAGGTCGGGTTCCTGCTCGGCGCCGACCTGCCCGGCCACGGCTGCACCGAACGCGACGTGCTGGCCGGGACCGCGGCGCTGGTGCCCGCGATCGAGCTGATCGACAGCCGCATCGCGGACTGGCGGATCCGGCTCGCCGACACCATCGCCGACAACGCCTCCTCCGCCGGATTCGTGCTGGGGGAGCAGCGGATTCCGCCGGACTCGGTCGATCCGCGCGCCATCGACGCGGTGCTGGAGCGGGACGGGGAGCGCATCGCGGAGGGGCGGTCGGACGCGGTGCTCGGCGATCCGGTGCGGGCCGTGGCGTGGCTGGCGCGCAAGGTCGCCGGGTTCGGGGTGCGGCTGCGCGCCGGGCACGTGGTGCTGCCCGGCTCGTGCACCCGGGCCGTGGACGTGGTCGCGGGGCGGGCTTTCACCGCTGAATTCAGCACCGGCGGGCGGTGCCTCGGCACCGCGTCGGTGACGTTCCGATGACGCTTCGAGGAGCTCGATGATGAGTACCGGCAAGGCGACCGCGGCGATCGTGGGATCCGGCAACATCGGCACCGACCTGCTGCACAAGCTGCACCGGTCCCCGCTGCTGGAGCCGCGCTGGATGGCGGGTGTCGACCCGGGCAGCGCCGGGTTGCGCCGCGCCCGCGACCTCGGGGTGGCCGCCGGCGCGGGCGGGGTGGACTGGCTGCTGGCGCAGGAGGAACTGCCCGACGTGGTGTTCGAGGCGACCTCGGCCGCGGTGCACCGCGCCCACGCGCCCCGCTACGCCGCGGCCGGGATCCGCGCCGTCGACCTCACCCCGGCCGCGGTGGGACCGGCGGTGGTGCCGCCGGTGAACCTCGGCGAGCACCTCGCGGCACCCGACCTGAACCTGATCACCTGCGGCGGGCAGGCCACGATCCCGCTGGTGCACGCCGTCTCCCGGACCGCGCCGGTGCGCTACGCCGAGATCGTGGCCTCGGTCGCGTCGGTGTCGGCGGGCCCCGGGACGCGGGCGAACATCGACGAGTTCACCCGCACCACCGCCCGCGGCATCGAGCGCATCGGCGGCGCCGAGCGCGGCAAGGCCATTATCGTGCTCAACCCCGCCGACCCGCCGATGATCATGCGGGACACCGTGTTCTGCGCGGTGCCACCGGATGCCGACCAGGACGCGATCGGCGGCTCGCTGCGCCGGATGGTCGCCGAGATCGCCGAGTACGTGCCCGGCTACCGGCTGCTGGGCGACCCGCAGTTCGACCTGCTCGGCGACGACCTGCGGGTCGGGGTGTTCGTCGAGGTCGAAGGCGCGGGCGACTTCCTCCCGCCGTACGCGGGGAATCTGGACATCATGACCGCCGCGGCGGTGCGGGTGGGCGAGCAGCTCGTCCGCGCGGGCCGCGCGGCCGACGCGGAGGAGCGGATCTCGTGACCCGGCTGCCCAGGACGTTCTCCGACTCGCTGGACGTGCGCATCACCGACACCTCGCTGCGTGACGGCTCGCACCACAAGCGGCACCGGTTCACCGCCGAGGAGGTGCGCGCGATCGTCATCGCGCTCGACGGCGCCGGCGTGCCGGTGATCGAGGTGAGCCACGGCGACGGGCTCGGCGGTTCCTCGTTCACCTACGGCTTCTCCGCCACGCCCGAGCAGGAGCTGATCGCGCTCGCCGCCCGCACCGCCCGCCGCGCGAAGATCGCGTTCCTGGTGCTGCCCGGCGTCGGCGTGCTCGACGACATCGCCGCCGCCCAGGACGGCGGCGCCCAGGTGTGCCGGATCGCCACGCACTGCACCGAGGCCGACGTGTCGGTGCAGCACTTCCGGCTGGCCAGGGAACGCGGCCTGGAGACCGTCGGCTTCCTGATGATGGCGCACTCCCGGCCGCCGGAGGAACTGGCCGCGCAGGCCCGCATCATGGTCGACGCGGGCTGCCAGTGCGTGTACGTGGTGGATTCCGCGGGCGCCCTGGTGCTGGAGCAGGTCGCCGACCGGGTCGCGGCCATCGCCGCCGAGGTCGGCGCGGACGCGCAGGTCGGGTTCCACGGGCACGAGAACCTGGGCGTGGCGGTGGCGAACTCGGTGGCCGCCGCGCGGGCGGGCGCGGTGCAGATCGACGGCAGCGCCCGCCGGTTCGGCGCGGGGGCGGGGAACACGCCGGTGGAGGCGTTCACCGGGGTGTGCGACAAGCTCGGCATCCGCACCGGCGTGGACTTCTTCGCGATCGCCGACGCCGCCGAGGACGTGGTGCGACCGGCGATGCCGCAGGAATGCCTGCTGGACCGCTCGGCGCTGATGATGGGCTACGCCGGGGTGTACTCCAGCTTCCTGCGCCACGCCGAGGTGCAGGCCGAGCGCTACGGGGTGGACGCGGCGGCGCTGCTGGTGCGGGCGGGGGAGCGCAAGCTCGTCGGCGGGCAGGAGGACCAGCTGATCGCGCTGGCCCTGGAACTGCGGGCGGAAGCGGCGCGGTCCGATGTGGACGGCGCTCGGATCCTCGACACGAATGAGAACATGTTCTAGTATCGGCGGGCGGCGCGCGGACCGTCCGGAACGGGAATCCGCCACCGCGAACCGAGCCACGGCGGAACAGGTTCCACGACGTGCCCGCGGGCACGGGGACGGGAGCGCGCGATGAGCGAGCAGGACGGGCGGCGGATCGTCGACGAAGTGCGCGGGCTGCTCCCGGGGCTGCGGGAACGCGCGCAGAAGGCCGAGGACGCCCGCCGCATCCCCGACGAGACCATCGAGGAACTCCAGCGGTCCGGGTTCTTCCGGCTGCTGCAACCCGCCCGCTACGACGGCGTCGAAGCCCACCCGGTCGACTTCTACCGCGCCGTCCGGCTGCTCGGCAGCGCCTGCGGCTCCACCGGCTGGGTCGCCTCCATCCTCGGCGTGCACCCCTGGCACCTCGCGCTGTTCCCGCAGCAGGCGCAGGACGAGGTGTGGGCCGACGACCCCGGCACCCTGGTGTCGTCCTCCTACGCGCCGATGGGGAAGGCGACCGTCGTCGACGGCGGCTACCGGCTGTCCGGGCGGTGGAGCTTCTCCTCCGGCTGCGACCACGCCCGCTGGGCCTTCGTCGGCGGGCCCGCCTGCGACGCGACCGGCAAGGCGGTCGACTTCTGCACCTACCTGGTGCCGCTGGGCGACTACCGCATCGACGACGTGTGGGACACCGTCGGCCTGCGCGGCAGCGGCAGCAACGACGTCGTCGTGGACGACGTGTTCGTGCCCGCGCACCGCGCGCTGAGCTTCCTGGCCATGTCCGAGGTCGACTGCCCCGGCCACGTGATCAACACCGGCCCGCTGTACCGGCTGCCGTGGGGCACCGTGCACCCCACCACCATCACCGCGCCCATCATCGGCATGGCCCAGGGCGCCTACGACGCGCACGTCGAGCACCAGGGCGCGCGGGTCCGGGCCGCCTACGCGGGGGAGAAGGCCAAGGAGGACCCGTTCGCGAAGGTCCGCATCGCCGAGGCCGCCAGCGAGATCGACGCCGCCTGGCTGCAGCTCAGCGGCAACATCGCCGAGGAGTACGACCTCGTCGCCGCGGGCGAGCCGGTGCCGATGCCGCTGCGGCTGCGCGCCCGCCGCGACCAGGTCCGCGCCACCACCCGCTGCATCGAGGCCGTGGACCGGCTCTTCGAGAACTCCGGCGGGCGGGCGCTGGCCACCGGCACCCCCATCCAGCGGTTCTGGCGCGACGCGCACGCCGGGCGGGTGCACGCCGCCAACGACCCGGAACGCGCCTACACGATGTTCGGCACCGGCGAATTCGGCCTGCCGATCAAGGATTCGATGGTGTGAGGGGAGAAACCGTGGGCACCGCAGCGGAAACCGAGCTCGACGAGCACTCCACCGGCCGCACCGCCGAACTCCCGTCCGGGCTGCGGTTGCACTACCACGAGGCGGGCGCCGAGCACGCCGACACCGTGGTGCTGCTGCACGGCGGCGGCCCCGGCGCCTCCGCCTGGAGCAACTTCCACCGCAACGTCCCCGCGCTCGCCCGGCACTTCCGCACCATCGCCGTGGACCAGCCCGGCTTCGGCCGCTCCGGCAAGCCCACCGAGCACGGCCAGTACTTCACCCACAGCGCCACCGCCCTGCACGAGCTGTTCGACGTGCTCGGGCTGGAACGCGCGCACCTGCTGGGGAACTCGCTCGGCGGCGGCACCGCGGTCCGCTTCGCGCTGGAGCACCCGGACCGGGCCGGGCGGCTGGTGCTGATGGGGCCGGGCGGGCTGAGCCTGAACCTGTTCGCCGCCGACCCCACCGAAGGCGTGCGGCGGCTCTCCGAGTTCGGCGCCCCGCCCGGGCCGAGCAGGGAGAAGCTCGCGGCGTTCCTGCGCACCATGGTGCACGACCAGTCGCTGATCACCGACGAACTGGTCGAGCAGCGCTACGCGGCCGCCTCCACCCCGGAATCGCTGGCCGCGATGCGTGCGATGGGCGAGTCGTTCCGCCGCGCCGAGACCTTCGAGCAGGGCCTGCTGTGGCGGGAGGCCTACCGGCTGCGGCAGCGGGTGCTGCTGGTGTGGGGCCGCGAGGACCGGGTGAACCCGCTGGACGGGGCGCTGCTCGCGCTCAAGCTGATCCCGCGCGCGCAGCTGCACGTCTTCGGCGGCTGCGGGCACTGGGCGCAGCTGGAGAAGTGCGCCGAGTTCAACCGGCTCGCCCTGGACTTCTTGCTTGACTGACGATCGAGGGAGTGCGCGATGGGCATCCGCTCGCTGGGATACCTGCGGATCGAGGCCACCGACGTCGAGGCGTGGCGGGTGTTCGGCACCAAGGTCCTCGGCATGATCGAGGGCGACGGGCCGGACCCGGACGCGGTGTACTTCCGGATGGACGACTTCCCGGCGCGGCTGGTGATCGTCCCGGGGGAGGCCGACCGGCTCGCCCAGACCGGCTGGGAGGCCGCGAACGAAGCGGAAGTGGCCGAAGTGGCCCGGAACCTCGACGCCGCCGGGGTGTCCTGGAAGGCCGGGGACGCCGCCGACCTCGCCGACCGCCGGGTGTGCGGGCTGATCAGGTTCGAGGACCCGTCCGGCAACACCCAGGAGGTCTTCCACGGCGCCGCACTGCGGCACCGCCGCGTGGTCAGTCCCTACGGGCACCGGTTCGTCACCGAGGAGCAGGGGCTCGGGCACGTGGTGCTGTCCACCCACGACGACGCGGCGGCGCTGCACTTCTACCGCGACGTGCTTGGGTTCCGGCTGCGCGACTCGATGCGGCTCGCCCCCGAACTCGTCGGCAGGCCCGCCGACGGCGAACCGGCGTGGCTGCGGTTCTTCGGCTGCAACCCGCGCCACCACAGCCTCGCGTTCCTGCCGATGCCCACGCCCAGCGGCATCGTCCACCTCATGGTGGAGGTCGCCGACGTCGACGACGTCGGGCTGGCCCTGGACCGCGCGCAGCGCCGGAAGGTGCCGCTGTCGGCGACGCTCGGCAGGCACGTCAACGACCTGATGCTGTCGTTCTACCTGCGCTCGCCCGGCGGCTTCGACGTCGAGTTCGGCTGCGAGGGCAGGCAGGTCGCCGACGAGGACTGGGTCGCCCGGGAGAGCACCGCGGTGAGCCTGTGGGGCCACGACTTCGGCATCGGGGCCCGCGGATGACCCGGGCGCGGGCCGAACCGGACCAGGCGAGTTTCCGCCGCGTCCTCGGCCGGTTCTGCACCGGTGTCACCGTCGTCGCCGGCCGGGACGGCGACCGCCCGATCGGATTCACCTGCCAGTCGTTCGCGGCGTTGTCGCTGGACCCGCCGCTGGTGCTGTTCTGCCCCGGCCGCGGTTCCCGGACCTGGCCGCTGCTGGCGGCTTCCGGGCGGTTCTGCGTCAACGTGCTCGCCGACGGGCAGGAGGCGGTCAGCGCCGCGTTCGGCCGTGGTGGTGCCGACAAGTTCGCCACCGTCGGCTGGCACCCGGCGCCCTCGGGTTCTCCGGTGCTCGACGACGTGCTGGCGTGGGCGGACTGCGCGGTCGAAGCGGTCCACGAAGCGGGCGACCACTACGTCGTCGTCGGCCGGGTGCACGCCCTCGGCGAAGGCGATCCGCACCGTCCGCTGCTGTTCTACCGCGGGACCTACGCGAACGTCGAAGAACCCCCGCCGCCCCTGAACTGGCCCCGCGAGGACGACTGGCTCTGACGAGGCGGCCCCGCAGGCACCGGCCGCGATGTAGGTTGGCGGCGGCCGAACGGGGGAGGCGCCGATGCCCGGCACACCGGAACCGCTCACCGGGGTGGGCCGCACCGCCGTGGGCGTCGCGCTCATCCGGGCGCGCGAGACCGACCGAGCGGACCGCCTGATCGCGGACCCCTATGCGCGCGCGTTCGCCGACGCGGCCGAAGCCGAACTCCGGCGCGCACCCGACGGCGCCACGCAGTCCTGGGAACGCCTGCTCGGACTGGTCGAGAACTTCCACGACGGACGCGTGGTCGCCACCCGCCACTTCGACGAGCAGCTGTCGGGCGCGGTCGAAGCGGGCTGCACCCAGGTCGTCGAGGTCGGCGCCGGGCTGAGCACGCGGGTGCTGCGGCTCCCGCTGCCCGTGCACGTGGTGTGCTTCGAGCTGGACTCGCCCGCGATGTTCGCGTTCAAGGAACCGGTGTTGCGCGGCCACCCCGAACGCCCCGCCTCCGCGGCCCGCCGGGTGGTCGTCCCCACCGACCTGCGCGGGAACTGGGCCGCCGACCTGGCCGCCGCCGGTTTCGACCCCACCCGCCGCACCGCGTGGCTGGAGGAGGGGGTGCTCGCCTACCTCCCGCCCGCGGACGCCACCGCGGTGCTGGACACCATCACCGAGCTCAGCCCGCCCGGCAGCAGGCTCGCGAAGACCGCGATCACCGCCCCGGACGACGAGACCTACCGCCGGATGCGCGAGTTCGTCGGCCGCGGCGCGGCGCCCAGCGCGGGCGAGACCGGCGTCGACCGGGACAACGCCCACCGGCTCGACGAGCGCGGCTGGCGCGTCGACTTCCACCCGCACGCCGAGCTCGCCCTGCGGTGGGGTCGCGCCGCACCCGAGGCGGACTCCGGTGGCTACGCGAGCGGGGTGCGCCTGCCCGGGTGACTGCCTGTCTCTGAACCTGCCCGGTGGGTCGGGTCGGTTTCCCGTCAGCGGCGAAGCCGCTGAGCCAACGACCACCTGAGACACCGGCACCGCCGCTGAGGTTCCGCCACCCAAGCACTACGCGGCAACCGAAGCGAGACAAGCAGTGACTCACCGCAGGTCGGGTTTGCGGATCTTGCCGGTGGGGGTGCGGGGGAGGGCGGTCCGGAACTCGACGTGGCGGGGGAGCTTGAAGTTGGCGAGGTGCTCGCGGCAGTGGGCCAGGACCTCCTCGGCGGTGAGGGCTCGGCCGGGGGACGCGACCACGTAGGCCTTGCCGACCTCGCCGAGGCGGGCGTCGGGCACGCCGACCACGGCGGACTCGGCGACGCCGGGCAGCCGGGCGATCGCCTGCTCGACCTCGGCCGGGTACACGTTGAACCCGCCGCAGATGTACATGTCCTTGAGCCGGTCGGTGATGGTGAGCCTGCCGCCGCGGTCCACCCGGCCGAGGTCGCCGGTGTGCAGCCAGCCGTCGGCGTCGATGGCGGCGCGGGTCTGCGCCGGTTCGTCCCGGTAGCCGAGCATCGTGTTCGGGCCGCGCAGCAGCACCTCGCCGACCTCCCCGGCGGGCAGGGCGCGGCCGTCGGGGTCCGCGATGCGCAGTTCGAAGCCGGCGGTGGGCCGCCCGCAGGTGGTGGCGACCGCCGCGGCGTCGTCGGTCGGGGAGCACATGGTGGCGACCACCGCTTCGGTCAACCCGTAGGCGGTGAGCACGGTGCGGAAGCTGAGTTCTCGCTGCATCCGTTCCACCAGCACCTGCGGCACCGACGCCGCCCCGGTGACGGCCAGCCGCAGGCTGGAGAGGTCGTGCTCGGCGCGTGCCGCATCGTCCAAGATGGACTGGTAGAGGGTGGGCGGCCCGGGCAGCACGGTGATCCGCTCGCAGTGCACCAGCTCCAGCACCGCGCGGGTGTCGAACACCGGCACCGGCACGATCGCCGCCCCGCGCAGCAGGCACACCAGGATGCCCGCCTTGTAGCCGAAGCTGTGGAAGAACGGGTTCACCACCAGGTACCGGTCGGTCTCGTCCACTCGCCCGCAGCTCGCCCACGCGTCGGCGACGGCGAGGGCCTGGCGGTGCGCGCTGAGCACGCCCTTGCTGCGCCCGGTGGTCCCGGAGGTGTAGAGCAGGTCGCTGGGATCGGTGCCGCGCACCCGGGCCGCCGCCTCGTCGACCCGCTCGGCCGGGAGCGCCCGCCCGCCGAGCTCGGCCCAGTCCGCGCAGCACGGCACCGGAGCTTCGGCGCCCTCCACGGGGATGCGCAGCACGGTGCGCAGCTCGGGCAAGCCGGGCACCGGGGTCGCGGCGCGCGCACCGCCCTGCCCGCGCAGTTCCCGCAGCCGGTCGCGGCCGAGGAACGTCCCGGCCACCAGCAGCGCGCTCGCCGAGCTGCGGGCCAGCACATCGCGGGTCTCGGCCGCGGTGAACCGGGTGTTGATCGGCACCAGCACCGCGCCCACGTGCAGCGCGGCCAGTGCCGCCACCACCCAGTGCCCGGTGTTCGGCGAGTTCAGCGCCACCCGGTCCCCGGCGCGCACCCCGTCGGCGAGCAGGAAGCCCGCCAGCGCGCGGACCTGCCCGCGCAGCTCCCGGTAGGTCAGCCGCAGCGCCGGGTCCACCACGGCGTCGCGGTCGCCGAAGCGCTCGGCGGCGAGGTCGAGCGCGGCGGGCACCGTCTCCGGGGCGCCCACGGCGTCAGATCCGCTCGATGATGGTCCCGGTGGACAGCGCCCCGCCCGCGCACATCGTGATCAGCGCGGTGCTCGCGTCCCGCCGCTCCAGTTCGTGCAGTGCGCTGGTGATCAGCCGCGCCCCGGTGGCGCCGACCGGGTGGCCCAGCGCGATGGCGCCGCCGTTGACGTTCACCCGCTCCAGGTCGGGCCGGTGCACCGCGGCCCAGGACAGCACGACGGAGGCGAACGCCTCGTTCACCTCGAACAGGTCGATGTCACCGATCTTCATCCCGGACCGCTCCAGCACCCTCGTGGTGGCCTGCACCGGCCCGTCCAGGTGGTAGTAGGGCTCGGCGCCGACGAGGCACTGCGCGACGATCCGGGCGCGCGGGCGCAGGCCGAGCGCGGTGGCCCGGTCGGCGTCGGCGAGCAGCACCGCGGCGGCCCCGTCGGAGATCTGCGAGGAGGTGCCCGCGGTGTGGAATCCGCCGTCCAGCACGGGTTTCAGCCCGGCGAGCGCCTCCGCGCTGGTCTCGCGCAGCCCTCCGTCGCGGGTGACCAGGTGGGTGCCGCCGTCCGGGGCGGGGGCGCGGGTGGGCACGATCTCGCGGGCGAACCGGTCCTCGTCCCAGGCGGCGCGGGCGAGGTGCTGCGAGCGCAGCCCGAACAGGTCCACCTCCGCGCGGTCCAGGCCGCGCCGTTCGGCGATCCGGTCGGCGGCCAGGTACTGGTTCGGCAGGTCCAGGTCCCAGGAATCGGGCCGCGGCCGTCCTGCCTCGGTGCCGATGTTGGCGCCCAGCGGTACCCGGCTCATCGCCTCCACGCCGCAGGCGACGCCGACGTCCACGGCGCCGGCGCTGATCAGGCCTGCGACCAGGTGCGCGGCCTGCTGCGCCGAACCGCACTGGGCGTCGACGGTGGTGCAGCCGGTCGCCTCGGGCAGTCCCGAATGCAGCCAGGCGGTGCGGGTGATGTTGCCCGCCTGCGCGCCGGCCTGCGTGACGCAGCCGCCGATGACCTGCTCGACGAGTTCCGGGTCGATCCCGGCCCGGTCGAGCAGCCCGCGCTGGGCGGTGCCGAGCAGTTCCGCGGGGTGCAGGCCGGCGAGTGCTCCTCGGCGCCTGCCGATCGGAGTGCGGGCCGCGTCCACGATCACCGGGTTGCCCACCGTCGTCTCCTTCCGGCGCGAACGAGCGGAACATTCAATGTAGAACGTGTTCTCGATACGAACAAGGAGCCGTCGTCCGAGCGGGCGGGCGGGGCGGTAAAACCGGAGCGCGACACCGGTCACGAGTGATCATCACTGTTACGGGGGTTTACCGCCCGGCTGAAATGTGGTTCGGTTCACATAGAACAAGTTCTCTTTCGTGGACTCGTGTCTCCGTGCGGCCCGCAGGAGGTTGCCGTGGTCTCCCCCCACATCCCGCCCGGCTTCGACTTCACCGACCCCGACCTCTACGCGGAACGGCTGCCCATGCGCGAGTTCGCCGAACTCCGGAGCACCGCACCGGTGTGGTGGAACCCGCTGCCCCGCGGCAAGGCGGGCTACGACGACGAGGGCTACTGGGTGGTGACCAGGCACGCCGAGGTCAAGGAGGTCTCGCGCCGCAGCGACGTCTACTCCTCCTGGGAGAACACCGCGATCACCCGCTTCACCGCGGAGATGAACCGCGAGCAGATCGAGATGCAGCGGTTCATCCTGCTCAACATGGATCCGCCCGAGCACACCAAGCTGCGCGGCATCGTCGCCCGCGGCTTCACCCCGCGCGCCATCAACGGCCTGCGGGACGCCCTGCACGCGCGCGCCGAGCACATCGTCGACACCGCGCTCGACGGCAGCACCGGCGACTTCGTCACCGACATCGCCTGCGAACTCCCGCTGCAGGCCATCGCCGAACTGCTCGGCGTGCCGCAGGAGCACCGCAAGAACATCTTCGACTGGTCCAACCAGATGATCGCCTACGACGACCCCGAGTACTCCATCGACCCGGCCGCCGCCGCCACCGAACTGCTCGGCTACAGCATGGGCATGGCCGAGGAGCGCCGCGGCTGCCCGATGGACGACATCGTCACCAAGCTCGTGCAGGCCGACGTGGACGGGCACGCGCTCAGCGACGACGAGTTCGGCTTCTTCGTGCTGCTGCTCGCCGTCGCGGGCAACGAGACCACCCGCAACGCCATCACCCACGGCATGCTCGCCATGCTCGACCACCCCGAGCAGTGGGAGCTGTTCAAGGAGCAGCGGCCCGCCACCACCGCGGACGAGATCGTGCGCTGGGCGACACCGGTGATGTCCTTCCAGCGCACCGCGCTCGCCGACACCGAGCTGAACGGGGTGGCGATCGGGCGCGGCGAACGGGTCGCGATGTTCTACAGCTCGGCGAACTTCGACCCCGAGGTCTTCGACGAACCGGAGCGCTTCGACATCACCCGCGACCCCAACCCGCACGTCGGGTTCGGCGGCACCGGCGCGCACTACTGCCTCGGCGCGAACCTGGCGCGGCTGGAGATCGACCTCATCTTCCAGGCCATCGCCGACCGGATGCCCGACATCGCCAAGGCCGGCGAACCCCGCAGGCTGCGCTCCGGCTGGCTCAACGGCATCAAGGAGTTCCAGGTCCGCTACCGGTGATCCGCCCGCGAGCAGGCGTGCCCGCGCTCTGTCCCTGAACCCGCCCGGCAGGTCTTGGTCGTTTCGCCGTCTCCTGTCACCGGCGGAGCCGCTGAGCCGCCGACCACGCACGCAGCGGGACCACCCGCTGAGGTTCCGCCACCCCAGTGCTCCGCAGCGCGAGGGCACAGCCGTTCAGTCGACGACCGCCGTCGCCTCCAGCTCGACGAGCATGTCCGGCTCGGCGAGGGCGGCAACCCCGATGCCGGTGAACGGGGGCAGCACGGCCCCGCCCAGCTGGGCGCTCGCCCGCGCTCGCCCCGCCATGAACTGCTCGAACTTCTCCGGTGTCCAGTCCACGAGGTAGGCGGTCAGCTTCGCCACGTCCGCGAACGAGGCGCCCGCCGCCGCTAGCGCGGTGGCGACGTTGCGGTACACCTGCTCGACCTGCGCGGCGAGATCACCCGTCCCGACCGGGTTCCCGTGCGCGTCCCGGGCGACCTGCCCGGCGACGAAGACCAGCTTCGAACCGGTCGCGACCGACACCTGCCGGTAGAGCTCGACCTCCGGCAACCCGTCCGGGTTCACCAGCGTGATGGCCATCGTGTTCCTCCGTGCTCTCTTGTGGTTACCGGGAAACCGTAGGAGAGTGGCGCGTGAAGTGGAAGAACGCACTTTTTCGTAACCGGGGAACCTGATGGGAACCACGAACTTCACCAGCCCGCTCGAAGACGAGGCCGACCTGCGGCGCGCCGACTCCCTCGCGCGGGAGATCTTCACCGAGGTCGCCAACAAGTGGGCGTTCCTGATCATCGACCTGCTCGGGGAGGAGCGCAGCCTGCGCTTCAGCGAGCTGCGCGGGCGGATCGAGGGCATCAGCCACAAGATGCTCACCCAGAACCTGCGGATGCTGGAGCGCAACGGCCTGCTGGACCGCACCGTGCACCCGACCGTGCCGCCGCGGGTGGACTACGAGCTCACCGAACCGGGCCGGGCGCTGCGCCAGGTCGTGCACGGGATGTGCGACTGGACCCACACCTACCTGGAAGAAATCGATGCGGCCCGCCGTGAATTCGGCGATTGATCGGGTCGTCCGCGTAGGGGTGGGGTGGCGGAACCTCAGCGGCGCCCTCGCTGCGGGATCGATTTCACAGGTGGCTCCGCCACATGAGAAATCGCTGTCCTCGCGAGGACACCGCTGAGAACCCGCGGCGGTGCCGGTGTCCCAGGCGGTCGGCAGCTCATCGGCTGCGCCGCTGACAGGAGAACGACAAGAAGCGGTCAGGGGTCAGGCTGGGTGAGGGTCGCCATTGCTCGGTCGAACTCCCAGAAGGCTCGCATCGAGATGAGCAGGCCGTTGTCGTCCACGCGGTAGACGAACACGCCGTCGGCGTCCATCGTCGCGCCGTCGGGGAGGCGGGTGCGGATGCGGCCGGTGTTGGCGACCTCCGAGCCCGCGGCGAACGAATCGTGCACGTGGAAGTGCAGGCTCGCCGCGCCGGCGATCACCGAGTCCCAGAACGCGCCGATCGCCGCCGTGCCGCGATGCCCCTGCCCGGACGGATCCAGCGGAGACGGGCCCACCGGGTCCTGCACCAGCGCGTCCGCGGCGAACAGCGCCAGCCAGTCCGCCTTCGCGCCGCGCGCCACCGCCGCCATCGAGGCCCGCGCCGCCCGCCGCGCCGGGTGGTCGGCCTCGGTCGCGTCCCACCGCACCGAACCGGTCATCGTCGCCTCCGTCGCATCCGGGCCGCTCATCCGGCCGCCAGCGGGTGGATCACCTCGTCGGCGAAGCGCCGCAGCGAGTCCCGCTTCACCTCGATGTCCGCGTCGAAACCGTGGCCGTCGAGCACCCACGGCACCACGATCGCATCGGTCACGCCCGCCGCCGCCTGCTCCCGGTAGCCGTCCGCGCCGAACCGGTCCACGCACACCGCCTGGATCTCGAAGGGCTCCGCGTCGCGGCCGAACTCGGCGCGCAGCTCGCCGAGCCGGGCGATGGTGGCGCGCAGCTCGGAGATCCGCATCATCGCCGAGGACCAGCCGTCCCCGCGGGCCGCCGCCCGCCGCAGCGCCCGCTCGGTGTGCCCGCCCACGTAGATCGGCACCCGGCGGCCGGGAGCGGGGGACATCTGCAGCCGGCCGAAGTCGAAGAACTCGCCGTGGTGCTCCACCATCCCGCCGCCGAGCACCAACCGCAGCACCTCGATCGCCTCGTCCACCCGCGCCCCGCGCCGCTCGAACGGCGCCCCGCACCACTCGAACTCCTCCGGCGTCCAGCCGATGCCGACGCCGAGCCCGAACCGGTCCCCGGTCAGCGCCGCCACCGACGCCACCTGCCGCGCCAGCAGCAACGGATTGCGCGGACCCAACTTCAGCACCGAGGTGTAGAACCGCAGCCGCTCGGTCACCGCGCCCATCGCCGCGGCCGCCACCAGCGGATCGGTCCACGGCGTCTCCGCGGTCCACATCCGCTCGCCGTCGGGGGTGTACGGGTAGTCGGCGGCGACGTGCTCGGAGTAGAACAGCGAGTCCGGCAGCGCGATCGCGGCGAACCCGGCCTCCTCCGCCGCGCGCGCCAGCGCGGTCAGCTCCGGCAGCGGGCACATGGCCACGGACAACGTGAACTCCATCAGCGCTCCCCGGGCCGCGCGGCGCCCACGACCCACATCGAGAAGTATTGCGAGCCCCCGCCGTAGGCGTGCCCGAGCGCGGTGCGCGCCCCGTCCACCTGGTGCTCGCCCGCCCGGCCCATCACCTGCATCGCCGCCTCGGCGAACCGCAGCATCCCGGAGGCGCCGATCGGGTTCGACGACAGCACACCACCGGACGGGTTCACCGGCAGCCTGCCGCCGATCGCCGTCTCGCCCGATTCGGTGAGCTTCCAGCCCTCGCCCTCGGCGGCGAAACCCAGGTTCTCCAGCCACATCGGCTCGAACCAGGAGAACGGCACGTAGAGCTCGGCGACGTCCACTTCGGACATCGGATCGTTGATGCCGCCCTGCGCCCACAGCGCCGCCGCCGCGTCCCGGCCGGCCTGCGGGCTCACCTGGTCGCGGCCGGCGAACGTGGTCGGCTCGGTGCGCATCGCCGTGGCGTGGATCCAGGCCACCGGGTGGCCGGTGGCCGCGGCGGCCTGCTCGTCGCCGAGCACCATCGCGCACGCCCCGTCCGAGGACGGGCAGGTCTCGTCGTAGCGGATCGGGTCCCACAGCATCTGCGAGGCCAGCACCGATTCCACCGTCAGGTCCGCCTGGCGCACGTGCGCCCACGGGTTGCGGCTGCCGTTGCGCCGGTCCTTGACCGCCACCATCGCCCCGATGTGCGGCGGGGCGCCGGAGCGGCGGATGTAGGAGCGCACGTGCGGGGCGAAGTAGCCGCCCGCACCCGCGCCCACCGGCATCGAGAACGGCGGCATGATCGACAGCGCCCACATGGCGTTCGACTCGGACTGCTTCTCGAACGCCACCGCCAACACCCGCCGGTGCACCCCGGCCTGCACCAGGCTCGCCGCCACGTTCGCCGTCGACCCGCCCACCGATCCGGCGGTGTGCACCCGCAGCAGCGGTTTCCCGTTGGCGCCCAACGCATCGGCGAGGACCAGCTCCGGCATCATCACGCCCTCGAACAGGTCGGGGGCCTTGCCGACGACGACCGCGTCCACCTCGTCCCAGCCGACCTCGGCGTCGGCCATCGCCCGGTCCACCGCCTCCCGGCACAGCCCGGCCATCGACACGTCGGTGCGGCGGCTGGCGTGCCGGGTCTGGCCGGTTCCGAGCACCGCGGCGATCTGCTTGCCCATCAGCCCTCCATCACGCACACGAGGTTCTGCTGCAACGCGGGTCCGCTGGTCGCGTGCGCGAGGACCTTGCCCGCCTCGCCGGACCACACCCGCCGCGCCGCCTCGCCGATCCGGGTCAGCCCGGCGGCGAACATCGGGTTGCCGCACAGGACTCCGCCGGAGGGGTTGATCCGCACCGACTCGTCCAGGGCGAGCGCCCGGCGCAGCACCAGCTCCTGGTGGGTGAACGGCGCGTGCAGCTCGGCGACCTCGACGCCCTCGGCCCCCGCCGCCCGCGCCGCGTCCGCAGTGGACGGTGAGGCGGTGAGGTCCCGGCCGCCCAGCTCGGTCGACTCGACGCGGTGCTCCACCCCGGTGATCCACGCCGGTCGGTCCCGCAGCTCCCGGGCCCGTTCCGCGCTCGCCAGCAGCACCGCCGAGGCGCCGTCGGTGATCGGCGCGCAGTCGTGCGCGCGCAGCGGATCGGCCAGGTACGGCCGCGCCAGCAGCTCCGCGACCAGCACCCGGCCGGACAGCTGCGCGTGCGGGTTCTGCTCGGCGTCGGCGCGCGAACGGGCCGCGACCTCCGCCATGCCGTGCTCGGAGCACACCCCGGATTCCAGGCACAACCGCGCCTGCAACCCGGCGACGCCCACCGAATCCGGCCACAGCGGCGCGGCGAAGTACGGGTCCAGCTGCAACGCCAGCACCCGCCGCAGCTCACCGGCCGAGGACTTGCCGAAGCCGTACACCAGCGCCGTGTCCACCTCGCCGGTGCGGATCTTCACCCACGCCTCGTACAGCGCCCACGCCGCGTCCATCTCCACGTGCGACTCGTTGATCGGCGGGAACGCGCCGATCGCGTCGATCGCCGCGATGAACGAGAACGCCCGGCCCGCCAGGTAGTCCGACGAACCCGAGCACCAGAACCCCACGTCCTCCTTGCGCATCCCCGCGCCGGAGAGCAGTTCCTCGAACACCGGCACCAGCATCTCCACGCCGTTCGTGGTGCCGCTGGTGGCGCGGACGTTCGGCGCCTGGGCGAAACCCACGACGGCCACATCGCTGTCGGTCATGCGCGCTCCCAAGGCCGGCCGGTCACAGGTGGTGGGCGTAGGACTCGTACGGCGCGTCCGGTTCGCCGGACGGGCGGAAGTGGTCGATGTTGCGCAGCGTCGTGTCCCACTCGGCTCGTGGCTTCCACTCGGCCCGCACCCGCATGCCCATCCGGACCTCCTCGGCCGCGCACCCCAGCACCAGGTGCAGGAACGCGATGTCCGCGCCGTCGAGCAGCACGTAGGCCGCGACGTAGGGCGGGGTGAGGCGCTGGCCCAGGAACGGGACGTTGACGATGCAGAAGGTCGTGACGATCCCGGTGTCCGGCAGCTCCACCTCCTGCTCGGTGGGCACGCCGTCGGTGGGGCAGGCGCCCCGCGGCGGGAGGTAGACCTTGCC
Source organism: Saccharopolyspora sp. MMCC62 (assembly GCF_057736575.1). Taxonomy (NCBI): domain Bacteria; kingdom Bacillati; phylum Actinomycetota; class Actinomycetes; order Pseudonocardiales; family Pseudonocardiaceae; genus Saccharopolyspora; species Saccharopolyspora sp. MMCC62. Next base: position 173,231 of record NZ_JBYKCM010000001.1, read on the forward strand.
GCAGGCCGGGCAGCGCTGGCCCAGCAGCCGGCCTTCGGCGAGCCCCCGCAGGTAGCGGCTCTCCTCCGGGGAGGCGGAATGGCTGTAGTGCAGGTGGATCGGGGTGGTGAGCAGCGGTACCGGGTCGAGGCCGGACTCGTCCCGCGGGGCGGCGGGGTCGTCGGCGTCGTCGGGCGAACCGGAGGCGCTGCGGGAGGTGGGGCCGTCGGGAGTCGCGGCGTCGTCCGGTGAACCGGAGCCGTCGGAGGAACCAGCGCCGTCGGAGGAACCGGAGCCATCGGAGGAACCGGGCCCGTCGGGAACCGGTTCGAAGCAGGAGATGTCCCGGATGCCGCCGACCCGGTCCGCCGCCCACCGCGCCCGCACCCGCATCCCGGTGCGCATCCGGTCCGGCGATCCGGCGTCCACCGCGTGCAGCAGCGAGGTGTCCGCCCCGTCCAGCCGCACCAGCGCCCACGCGAACGCGTGCGGCAACGGCTGGCCTTCGAGGGGTTCCGGGATCCACGACCAGCTGCGCACCGTCCCGGTGTCGCCGACCTCGACGAGCTCGTCGAGCGGGGCGGCGGTGACCGGGTCGTGCTCGACGGCGGGCACGTGCACCCGGCCGTCCGAGCCGCGCACCCCGGTGATCCGCCGCTGCCGCAACCCGGCGGCGAAGCGGCCGAGTACGGGGCCCGGCGAACGGGTGTAGTCGAAGCCGACTTCGAGCGGGGCGCTGAGCGGTTCCGCGATCTCGGTCACGCGATGAAGTGAAACATGTTCTCGCCAAGGCGGCAATGCTCGGCGCACGATGGGGACACCCGCGGCCACCCGGCCGCACCCCGACGCGAGGAGGCCCGCCGTGCGGCTCGGACTGCAACTCGGATATTGGGGAGCGGCGCCTCCGGCGGACGCGCCCGCGCTGATCGCCGCCGCCGAATCCGCTGGTTTCGACGGGGTTTTCGCCGCCGAGTCCTGGGGTTCCGACGCGTTCACCCCGCTGGCCTGGTGGGGCAGCGCCACCAGCCGGGTGCGGCTCGGCACCTCGGTGGCGCAGCTGTCCGCGCGATCCCCGGCGGCCTGCGCGATGCACGCGCTCACCCTCGACCACCTCTCCGGCGGGCGCCACGTGCTCGGGCTCGGCGTCTCCGGGCCGCAGGTCGTGGAGGGCTGGTACGGCGCCCCGTTCGGGAAACCCTTGGCGCGCACCAGGGAATACGTCGACGTGGTGCGCCAGGTGCTGGCCCGCGAGGCGCCGGTGCGCAACGACGGCCCGCACTACCCGCTGCCCGCCACCGGCCCGGGCGCGCTCGGGCTCGGCAAGGCGCTGCGGCCGATCACCCATCCGCTGCGCGCGGACCTGCCGATCTGGCTCGGTGCCGAGGGGCCGCGCAACGTGGCGCAGACCGCGGAGATCGCCGACGGCTGGATCGCGGTGTACTTCTCGCTGCGCGCCGCCCCGCTCTACCAGCAGTGGCTCGCCGACGGCTTCGCCCGGCCCGGCGCCCGGCGGGACCGCGCCGGGTTCGAGGTCGCCGCCACCTGCCAGGTTGTGGTCACCGACGACGCCGCAGCGGCGAAGGAGCAGGTCAAGCCGTCGCTGGCGCTGTACATCGGCGGCATGGGCGCGACCGAGATGAACTTCCACGCGGACCTGTTCCGGCGGATGGGCTACACCGCCGCGGTCGAGGAGATCACCGCGCACTTCCAGGCCGGGCGCCGCGCCGAGGCGGTCGCCGCGGTGCCGGACGAGCTCGTCGACGACGTCGCGATCATCGGCGACCGCGAGCAGGTCCGCGCCGGGGTGCGCGCCTGGCGGCGGGCCGGGGTGGACGTGCTGCTGGTGGGCTGCCGGGACGTCGCGCAGCTGCACGCGGTGGCGGACGCGGTGCTCGGTGCGGACGACGAACCCTTGCCGTAGAAGTGAAACGCGTTCTAGCTTGGTGGGAACCGCCGGCCCCCGGGGACAGGAGTGCGCCGTGACCGACATCGGACTCTGGAACATCGCCGCCGACGATCCCGGCCGCACCGCGCTGATCGCGCCGGACGAACGGGAGATCGGCTACGGCGCGTTGGCCGCCGAGGCCGACCGGATCGGCCGCGGCTGGCAGGCGATGGGGCTCGAACCCGGCGACAGCGTGGTGCTGCTGCTGCCGAACGGGCCCGAACTGCTCGCCGCCTACTTCGCCGCGCTGCAGGCCGGGCTGTACGTGGTCACGGTGAACTGGCACCTCGTCGGCGCCGAGATCGCCTACATCCTCGACGACAGCGGAGCCGGGGCGTTCCTCGCGCACGAGCGCTTCGCCGCGGCCGCTACCGACGCCGCCGAGCAGGCCGGGCTGGACGGGCACCGCCGGTTCGCGGTCGGCGAGATCCCCGGGTTCCGGCCGCTGGCCGAGCTCGGCGCCGACGAGCCCGCGACCCGGCCCGACGTGCGCACCGCGGGCTCGCCGATGCTCTACACCTCCGGCACCACCGGCAGGCCCAAGGGCGTGCGGCGCGCGCTGACCGGCGCCGACCCGGACCAGGTGCCGGTGTACTCGCAGTGGTTCTTCGGCATCTTCGGGCTGGAACCGTTCGACGGGCACGTGCACCTGTGCGGCTCGCCGCTCTACCACACCGCGGTGCTGAACTTCGCGAGCATCTCGCTGCAACTGGGGCACCCGGTGGTGCTGGTGGACCGGTGGGACCCGGAGCGGATGCTCGCGCTCGTCGAGCGGCACCGGGTGACGCACACGCACATGGTGCCGACCCAGTTCCACCGGCTGCTCGCGCTGCCCGCCGAGGTTCGGGAGCGCCACGACGTCTCCTCGATGCGCGTCGCCATCCACGGCGCCGCGCCTTGCCCGATCGAGGTGAAGCGGCGGATGCTCGACTGGTGGGGACCGGTGGTCGTGGAGTACTACGCGGCCACCGAAGGCGGCGGCACCGTCATCCCCGCCGGCGAGTGGCTGCGCAAACCCGGATCGGTCGGCCGCGCCTGGCCCGGATCGGTGGTGCGGGTCCTCGACGACGCCGGGGCGGAGCTCCCGGCGGGCGAGGTCGGCACGGTGTACATGCGGATGGGCACCTCCAGCTTCGAGTACCACCAGGCCCCGGAGAAGACCCGCAGCGGGCGCGTCGGCGACCTGTTCACCCTCGGCGACGTCGGGTACCTCGACGCGGACGGGTACCTGTACCTGCGGGACCGCAAGAGCGACATGATCATTTCGGGTGGGGTGAACATCTACCCGGCGGAGATCGAGAACGTGCTCTCGGTGCACCCGAAGGTCGCCGACGTCGCGGTGTTCGGCGTGCCGCACGAGGACTGGGGCGAGCAGGTCAAGGCCGTCGTGCAGCCCGCGCCCGGCGTCGCGTGGGAGGAGGCGCTCACCGCCGAACTGCTGGAGTTCGCCGCCGAACGCCTCGCCAAGTTCAAGCTCCCCCGCGTGGTCGACTACACCGAGGAGCTGCCGCGCGACCCCAACGGGAAGCTGTACAAGCGCAAGCTCAAATCCTGACCGGCACCACCCGATCGGATTCAGGTGAATGGCCCACTCGCCCAAGGGGATCGGGTGAACGGGCCATTCACCTGGCTGGTCATTCGCCGCGGAAGTGCGGGGTGCGCTTCTCCGCGAACGCGCGCGGACCTTCCTTCGCATCCGCGCTGCGGAAGACCTCCAGTCCCAGGCGGGTGTCCACCTGGAAGGCCTCCTGCTCCGGCATCCCCTCGGTCTCGCGCATGGTGCGCAGGATCGCCCGCACCGCCAGCGGCCCGTTCGCGGCCACGGCCTCGGCGAGCTCCAGCGCGGTCGGCAGCGCCTCGCCGTCCGGCACCACCCGGCCGATCAGGCCGATCTCCGCGGCCTCCTCGGCGCTCACGTGCCTGCCGGTCAGCAGGATCTCGGCGGCCCGCGCGTAGGAGATCTGCCGCGGCAGCCGGACCGCGGAACCGCCGAGCGGGAACAGGCCCCACCGGCATTCCGACACCCCGAACCGCGCGCTGCGGCCCGCGATCCGGATGTCGGTGGCCTGCAGGATCTCGGTGCCGCCCGCCACGGCCGGTCCTTCGACGGCGGCGATGAGCGGTTTGGTGAGCCGGCGGCCCTTCAGCAGCGGTTCGATCACCGACAGGTCCCGGCCCGCCGTGGTGTCGCCGGGGTGGCTGGTGGTCATGGCCTTGAGGTCCGCACCGGCGCAGAACGCGCCGCCCGCGCCGGTGAGCACGCAGGCGCGGATCTCCGGATCGGCGTCCACCTCGTCCCAGGCGCGCTGCATGATCGCCATCATCTCGGCGGACAGCGCGTTGCGCGCCTCCGGCCGGTTGAGCGTCACGACGAGCACCGCGCCGCGCCGGTCCACCAGGCAGTGCGGGGATGTTTCGGGCATGCGTTCCTCCCGTGGTGCGAGCGGGAAATGCGTTGCAGGGAAACGTGAACCGATCGGCCCGTTGCCTCGAACAATAACATGTTCTAATTTCGATCGGGTGGCACACAACATCGCGGATCTCTTCGAGCACGCCGTCGACCTGACACCCGAGCGCGTCGCCGTGATCTGCGGCGAGCACCGGGCCACCTTCGCCGAACTGGAACGCCGATCGAACCGGCTCGCCCACCATTGGGCCGCCCGCGGGCTGGGCCGGGGCTCGCACATCGGGGTGCACACCCGCAACCGCATCGAAGCCCTCGAGGTCATGCTGGCCGCGTACAAGCTGCGCGCGGTCGCGGTCAACGTCAACTACCGCTACGTGGCGGGAGAACTGCGCTACCTCTACGAGGACGCCGACCTCGTCGCGCTCGTCCACGAACGCCGCTACGCCGACCGGGTGGCGCAGGCGCTGCCGCCGGGGCTGCGGCACGTGCTCGTCCTGGAGGACGGCAGCGACCTGGACTGCGCCGCGACCCCGTACGAGACCGCCCTCGCCGAGGGTTCCGAGGAGCGGGACTTCCCGGCCCGCTCCGACGACGACCTGTTCCTGCTCTACACCGGCGGCACCACCGGGAACCCGAAAGGCGTGATGTGGCGCCACGAGGACGTCTGGCGCACCCTCGGCGGCGGCATCGACTTCATGACCGGCGAGCCGATGGCCGACGAGTGGCAACAGGCCCGCGACGGCGCCGCGAACGGTGGGCTCGTGCGATTACCGGCCGCTCCGTTCATCCACGGCGCCGCGCAGTGGGCCGCGTTCGGGAACCTGTTCGCCTGCAGCCCCGTCGTGATCGTCCCCGAGTTCGACCCGCACGAGATCTGGCGCGCCGTCGAACGCCACGGGGTGCACGTCCTCGCCATCACCGGCGACGCGATGGCCCGGCCGCTGATCGAAGCGCTGCACGAGGGCGAGCACGACGTGTCCTCGCTGGTCGCGATCTCCAGCAGCGCTGCGCTGTTCTCCCCGTCGGTGCAGCGCCAGTACCTCGACGCGCTGCCCGGCGTGCTGCTCACCGACTCCATCGGCAGCTCCGAGACCGGGTTCAGCGGCATCGGCGTGCTGAGCAAGGACACCGCGACCGGTGGCGGTCCCCGGGTGAACGCCGACGCGGCCACCGCGATCATCGGCCGGGACGGGACGCTGCTGCCGCCGGACTCCACCGAGGTCGGGCTGCTCGCCCGCTCCGGGCACGTGCCGCTGGGCTACTACAAGGACCCGGACAAGACCGGCGCGGTGTTCGTGGAGATCGACGGCACCCGCTACGTGGTGCCCGGCGACTACGCCCGCTACGAACCCGACGGCACCGTCACCATGCTCGGCCGCGGCTCGATGTCGGTGAACACCGGCGGCGAGAAGGTCTACCCCGAAGAGGTCGAGGGCGTGCTCAAGGCGCACCCCGTCGTGTTCGACGCGCTCGTGTTCGGCGTCCCCGACGAGCGGCTCGGGCAGTGCGTGGCCGCCGTCGTGCAGACCCGCGACGGGGCGGCACCCGCCTGGGACGACTTGGACCGGCACGCGCGCCGGCACATCGCCGGGTACAAGGTGCCGCGCAAGCTGTGGCTGGCGGGGGAGGTGCGCCGCTCGCCCAGCGGCAAGCCGGACTACCGGTGGGCCCGCGGGCTCGCCGAGCGGTTCCGGCCCAGCTGCGCCCGTTCCGGAACCGGCAGCACCCCCGCCGCCGCGGCGGAATCCGGTCCCGCGTCGGAGGGCGCCGCCGCAGCGGAGTCCGCTCCCGAACCACCCGCCGACGACCCCGGCTCCGCGGCGCGGGGCACCGCCGAAAGGACTCCGTGATGCGCACCGACCTCTGCGACCGGCTCGGCATCGAGCACCCGATCGTCGCCTTCACCCCGTCCGAGCACGTGGCCGCCGCGGTCAGCCGCGCGGGCGGACTCGGTGTGCTCGGCTGCGTGCGGTTCAACGACGCGGCCGAGCTCGACGCGGTGCTGGACTGGATGGACCGCGCCACCGGCGACCGCCCCTACGGCGTGGACGTGGTGATGCCCTCCACCGTGCCCACCGAGGGGTCCGATGTGGACTTGGCGGCGATGGTGCCGCAGCAGCACCGGGATTTCGTGCGCCGCACCCTCGACCGGCTCGGCGTGCCGGAACTGCCCGCCGGGCAGGAGACCGGGGACGCGGTGCTCGGCTGGCTGCACTCGGTGGCCCGCTCGCACGTGGACGTGGCGCTGCGGCACCCGGTGCGGCTCATCGCCAACGCGCTCGGTTCCCCGCCGCCGGACGTGATCGGCCGCGCCCACGAGCACGGCGTGCAGGTCGCCGCCCTCGCCGGCAAGGCCGAGCACGCCCGCAGGCACGTCGAGCAGGGCGTGGACCTGGTCGTGGCGCAGGGCCACGAGGCGGGCGGGCACACCGGCGAGATCGCCACCATGGTGCTGGTGCCGGAGATCGTGGACGCCGTCGGCGACCGCGCCCCGGTGCTCGCCGCGGGCGGCATCGGGTCCGGGCGGCAGATCGCGGCCGCCCTGGCGCTGGGCGCGAGCGGGGCGTGGATGGGTTCGTACTGGCTGGCGACCCGCGAGTACGTGCAGACCACCGGCGGCTCGGCGATGCAGCGCGCGCTGGTCGCCGCGGGTTCCGCGGACACCGTGCGCACCCGCATCTACACCGGCAAACCGGCGCGGCTGCTCAAGACCCGCTGGACCGAGGCGTGGAGCGAACCGGACGCGCCGGAACCGCTGCCGATGCCGCTGCAGAACATCCTGGTCAGCGAGGCGCACCAGCGGATCACCGCCGCCGAGGACCCGGGGGTGGTGTCGATGCCGGTCGGGCAGGTCGTGGGCCGGATGAACGCGGTGCGCGGCGTGGACGAGCTGATGGCGGAGCTGCTGCGCGAAACCGACGACACACTCGCCCGCCTGGGGAACCTCCGCTGAAATCGGCCAGGTGAACGGCCCATTCGCCCACTCCTGCGGGGCAGGTGGGCCATTCACCCGGGTGGTGTCGTGGTGCGCCGGTGGTCCAGCGCGGCCGCCCGCTCCGGCAGCAGGAGCTCGTAGCGGGGTTCCGGGCCCGGGCGCCACCACACCGGGTCCGGGCAGGTCCAGCGCTCGGCGGCGAGCTGGCGCTTGAGCACCTTGTGCGTGCCGGTGCGCGGTAGCTCCGCGGCGATCCGGACGAACCGCGGCAGCTGCTTCGGCCCCAGATCCGGTTGCGCGGCCAGGAAGTCCCCGAGGTCGTCGAGCTCGCCCGCGAGCACCAGCGCCGCCATCACCTGATCGCCGACCACCGGATCCGGCACCGCGTACACGGCGGCGTGCGCGATCGACGGGTGCCGCAGCAGGACCCGTTCGATCGGCGCGGCACCCAGGTTCTCCCCGTCCACCCGCAGCCAGTCCGCGGACCGGCCCGCGAAGTAGCAGAAGCCGTCCGCGTCGAGGTAGGCGAGATCGCCGCTGCGGTACATGCCGCCGCGCATCCGCTGCGCGTCCGCCTCCGGCGCGCCGTAGTACCCGGCGAACCAACCGGCGCCGTCGGTGTTGACCAGTTCGCCGACCGCCTCGTCCGGGTTGGCGAGCCGCCCGTCCCGATCGAAGACCGCGGGCGGGCACCGCCGACCGGTGTCCGGGTGCAGCACCGCGACGCCGGGGCCGGGCTTGCCGAGCGAGCCGGCCGGCGCGTCCGGGGTGCGGGAGATCGCCACCCCGCCCTCGGTGGAGCCGAACCCGTCGACCACCCGGCAGCCGAAGCGATCGGCGAACCGGGCCAGGTCCCGCTCGGCGCCCTCGTTGCCGTAGGCGATCCGCAGCGGGTTGTCCGCGTCGTCCGGCCGCGGTGGTGTGGCCAGCACGTAGGACAGGGGAGTGCCGACGTAGTTCGCGTAGGTGGCGCCGAACCGGCGCACGTCGGGCAGGAACTCCGACGCGGAGAACCGGCGCCGCAACGAGATCGCGGCACCCGCCGCCAGACCGACCGCCCACCCGGCGAACAGCGCGTTCGAGTGGAACAGCGGCATCGACACGTACGCGGCGTCCCGCCCGTCCAGCCGGAACCGGTCGGCGAGCATCCGGCCCGGGAACGCGACCTTGCCGTGCGTGCAGCGCACCGCCTTCGGCTCGCCGCCGGTGCCGGAGGTGAACAGCAGCGCGAACAGGTCGTCCGGGGCGGCCGGTGCCGGGTCGAGCGGGGCGCCGCGGTGCGCGGCCAGCGCCCGCTCCCACTCCGGTGAGCCGAGCAACAGCACCTCGGCGTCGAGGTCGGCGCCGTCCAGCAGCGGGGCGTACCGCGGCTCGGTGAGCACCAGCGCGCAGTCCGCGAGCCGCACGTCCCGGGCCAGCGCCGCGCCCCGGCGGCCCGGGTTGAGCCCGGCCAGGACGGTGCCGGACAGCGCGGCCGCGCCCAGCAGGAACGAGAACTCCGGCACGTTGTCCAGCAGCACCCCGACGTGCGGCGGCCGGTCGGCGGGCAGCAGCGCGCGGAGCAGGGCGGCGAGTTCGGCGCTGCGGCGCACGTGCTCCGCCCAGCTCCACTCCCGGTCCTCGAAGCGCAGTCCCGGCCGCGGGTCGTCGGCCCGCGCCAGCAACAGCTCGGTCACCGTCGGCGTCTGCTCGGCCATGCCCGCTCCTCCCGTCGAAACCCGGTTCCAACCCAGGTGAATGGCCCATTCGCCCGGCCACGGTGGGCAGCTGGGTCATGCACCTGAGGTGTCCTGCGCGTGGCGGAACCGCTGGACGCCGAGCGACCGGCGCCGTGCTCGCGCTACCCGTGCTCGCGCTGCCCGTCCTCGTCGCACGAGGTGTCCGTCTCCTCCTCCGCCGCGAGCGCCGCGCCGATGCGGTGGAGCTGGGCGGTGGCCCCGCCGAGGGCGAACTCGCGGCGCTTGGCGGCGGTGAAGTAGCGGTGCAGCTGGTGGTCCAGGTCGATGCCCGTGCCGCCGTGCACGTGCACCGCGGTGTGCGCGACGCGGTGCCCGGCTTCGGCGGCCCAGAACTTCGCGACCGCGACCGCTGCGGTGCACGTCAGGTCCTGCGCGGCGCGGCAGGCGGCCTGCCACGTCGTGAGCCGCACCGCCTCCACGTCCACGTAGGCGTCCGCCAGCCGCTGCGACACCGCCTGGAAGGTGCCGATCGGGCGGTCGAACTGCACGCGGTCGCGGGCGTGCGCGGCGGTGAGCTCCAGCGCGCGCTCCAGCACGCCGAGCTGTTCCGCGCACGTCCCGAGCGCGAACCGGTCGGCGAGCCACCCGGCGACGTCGGCGCCGCCGAGCAGCCGGTCCTCGTCGAGCGGGACGTCGGCCAGCTCCACCACCGCTTCGGCGTCACCGTCCACGACCCGCTGCGCCCGCACCGAGACGCCCGGGTCGGCGGCGGCCACCACGAACACCCGGGTGCCGTCCGGGGTGGTGGCCGGGACGAGGAACGCGTCGGCGACGGTCCCGGCGGGCACCGCGACCTTCGCGCCGTCCAGCACCCACCGGTCACCGGTCCGGTCCGCGCGGGTCGCGGGCGGCCGCGGATCGTGCTCGGCGCCTTCGGCGAACGCGGCGGTGAGCACGAGTTCGCCGGTGCCCGCCGGACGTGCCCACCGCTCGCGCTGGTGCTCGTCGCCGAACCGGGCCAGCGCACCGGCCGCGGTGACCAGCGAGGTCAGGTACGGCACCGGGGCGACGGCGCGGCCGAGTTCCACCAGCACCGAGCACTGCTCCAGCGGCCCGCAGCCGGCGCCGCCGAGGGAGTCGGGCAGCGCGGCGGCGAGCACCCCGGCCTTCGCCAGGTCCGCCCACAGCGCGCGGTCGAAGTGCTCGGACTCCGCCTCGTGCGGCCGGTCGGCGGTCACCCGGCCGGTCGCGATGCGGCGGGTCAGCTCGGTGAGGTCCTGCTGCTGCTCGGTGGGGGCGAAGTCCATCGCGGTGCTCCTCTGCGAGTGGTGGGTTCCGGCCCGCCTCACCGGCGGGCGCGCGGCAGTCCAAGGCCCACGGTGGCGACGATGTCGCGCTGCACCTCGTTGGTGCCGCCACCGAAGGTGAGGATCAGCGCGGCCCGGTGCATCCGCTCGATCCGGCCGCGCAGCGCCGCGCCCGGCGAGCCGCCGCGGACGTGCCCCGCGGGTCCGAGCACCTCCATCAGCAGCCGGTAGGCCTCGATGGCCAGCTCGGTGCCGTAGACCTTCGTCGCGGACGCCGCGGCGGGCGCCGGTCGCTGCTCGGCGGTCCAGGCGATCTTCCAGTTCATCAGCTTGAGCACCTCGGTCCCCGCGTGCACCCGGGCCAGGTGCGAGCGCACCCACTCCTGGTCGAGCACCCGGCGTCCGTCGCCGAGCTCGGTGCGCCGCGCCCACTCCCGCACCTGCCCGAGCGCCGTGGTGATCGGGGCGGCGGAGGTGAGCGCGACCCGCTCGTGGTTGAGCTGGTTGGTGATCAGCGGCCAGCCGCCGTGCTCCGTCCCGACCAGCGCGCTCACCGGTACCCGCACGTCCTCGTAGTAGGTGGCGCTGGTGGTGGGCCCGGCGACGGTGCGCACCGGCGTCCAGGAGAAGCCGGGGGAGTCGGTCGGCACCACGAGCACGCTGAGGCCCTCGTGCTTGCGGGCGTCCGGGTCGGTGCGGCAGGCCAGCCAGATGTGGTCGGCGTACTGCACCAGACTGGTCCACATCTTCTGCCCGTTGATCACGTAGTGGTCGCCGTCGCGCACCGCGGTGGTGCGCAGCGCGGCGAGGTCGGTGCCCGCCTCGGGCTCGGAGTAGCCGATGGCGAAGTGCAGCTCTCCCGCGGCGATCCCCGGCAGGTACCGGGCGCGCTGCTCCGGCGTGCCGTAGCGCATGATCGTGGGGGCGATGCTGTTGAGCGTCAGGAACGGCACCGGAACCCCGGCGACGGCGGCTTCGTCGGTGAAGATGAGCTGGTCCAGCATGCTGCCGCCGTGCCCGCCGTGTTCGCGGGGCCAGCCGAGCGCGAGCCAGCCGTCGGCGCCGAGCCTGCGCACCACTTGCTCGTAGGCCCCGCCGTCACCGTAGTCGCCGTCGCCGGTGAGCTCGGCGCGCAGCTCGTCGGTCATCAGGTCCGCGAAGTAGTCGCGCAGCCGGTGCCGCAACCGCTGCTGCTCGGGGGTGAAGCCGATCCGCATGAGCCCTCCTGGCGCGAGCGGTGCCCGGTAGAAGTGCAACGTGTTGCAGTGACCATAGACCGGCGGGTGGGCGCGGGTCGACCTTCCTCCTACTGGTCGTCATCCATCGCATCCGAGTCGGCTGGTCGGTTAACGTGCAACTCGTTCTAGGTTCGGATTCCGTTCCCGGGTGCTCGGCGCACTGGTCCGCCCGGGTGATCCGGCGGCCGGACGGTGTCTCCGGGCGGGGGTGGCTCGTTGCCCCCTCGGAAGGCCGGTGCCGATTCGCCGCGCGGACGGGGTCCCCGAGCGCGGAGGTGGCGATGGAGATCGGCGTGCGACCGGAGCTGTGCGAGGCCAACGGTGTCTGCGCCGGGCTCGCCCCGGAGGTCTTCGAGCTGGACGACGACGAGCGGCTGCACGTCCACCGCCCCGTCCCCGTCGAGCAGGTAGAACGTGTTTCCAAAGCGGTGCAGCTGTGCCCGAAGGGCGCCTTGTTCTTCGCGGATAACGAAGGTGATTCCGGCTCTTGAGCAGAACGGGAACACGTTCTACCGTGTGTCGCAGATAACAGTCCGCCCCGGCGGACGTGGACGCGGCGAGAGGACACGCCCGTGAAAGCAGCGGTGCTCGATCAGATCGGCGACGACCGGCTCCACGTCCGCGCGGACGCCACCGTCGTCGCCCCCGGCCCGACGGACGTGCACGTGCGGATCCGCGCCGCCGGGATCTGCCACAGCGACCTGTCCGCGATGAACGGCACGCTGCCCGCGCTCGCCCCCGGCGTGATGGGCCACGAAGGCGCCGGCGAGGTGCTCGCCGTCGGCGACCAGGTGACCGACCTGGCACCCGGCGACCACGTCACCATCACCTTCGTCCCGCCCTGCGGGACTTGCCGGGAATGCCTGCACGGCCAGCCGCACCTGTGCGCGGTGCACACCGTCGCCGCGTTCACCTCCCCGCGGTTCGAAGTGGGCGCGCAGCCGGTGTTCGGGTTCGCCGGGTGCGGCACCTTCGCCGAAGAGCTCGTGCTGCCCCGCGCCGGAGCGATCAAGGTCGACCCGGACGTGCCGTTCGACGTGGCCGCGCTGCTGGGCTGCGGGGTGCTGACCGGCGTCGGCGCCGTGCTCAACACCGCGCGGCTCGAACCGGGCTCCACCGTCGCCGTCATCGGCTGCGGCGGCGTCGGGATCTCGGTGATCCAGGGCGCGCGGCTGGCCGGGGCCGGCACGATCGTCGCGGTGGACCCGGTCGTGGACAAGCACGCCGGGGCGCGCCGGTTCGGCGCCACGCACACCGCCACCCCCGACGGGTTCGACGAGCTGAAGCAGGAGCTCACCGGCGGCGCCGGGTTCGACTGCGCCATCGAGGTGGTCGGCTTGGCGGGCACCATCCGCGCCGCCTACGACGCCACCCGGCGCGGCGGCAGCACCGTCGTCGTCGGCGCGGGCGGGCCGGAGCAGCGGGTCGAGTTCACCGCCCAGGAGCTGTTCATCACCGAGCGCAAGATCCTGCCGTCGTTCTACGGCTCGGCCGATCCGCGCCGCGACATCGACCGGATGCTGCGGTTCTGGCGCGCCGGGCTGCTCGACCTGGAGGGCATGGTCAGCAGGCGCCTGCCGCTGGACGAGATCAACGACGGGCTGGGCGCGCTGCGGGGCGGCGATGCCGCGCTGGTGCGGCAGATCGTCACCTTCGACTAGGGCATCGACCGGCCGGACCGGCGGCGATCGACGTGCTCGCACGACGTCCGACCCGGGCGCCGATCGACCGGCGACCGGCCGGCCGGGCCGCCGACCGGCCGGGCCACCGACCGGACGCCGGACGGCAGGACCATCGACCAGCAGAGCCACCGACCTGAGGAGTCCACTGTGGAGCAGAGTCCGGAGCTGCGGCTGGACGGCCGGGTCGCCGTCGTCACCGGCGCGGGCGCCGGCCTCGGCCGGGCCGAGGCGCTCGCGCTCGCCGATGCCGGGGCGAGCCTGGTGCTCAACGACGTCTCCACCGCCGCCGACGACGTCGCCGCCGAGATCACCGCCGCGGGCGGGCGGGCCGTCGCGGTGCGCGGCGACGTGGCCGAACGGGAGACCGCGGACGGGCTGCTGGCCGCCGCCCTCGACCACTTCGGCGCGCTGCACGTGGTGGTGAACAACGCGGGCGTGCTGCGCGACCGGACGGTGTTCGGCATGTCCGACCAGGACTGGGACGAGGTGATCCGGGTGCACCTGCGCGGGCACTTCCTGCTCACCCGCACCGCCACGGCGCACTGGCGGCGGCTGTGCAAGGAGACCGGCGAGGAGGTCGGGGCCCGGATCGTGAACACCTCCTCCGAGGCGTTCCTGCTCGGCTCCGGCGGCCAGCCGAACTACGCGGCCGCGAAGGCCGGGATCGCCGCGCTCACCGTCTCCACCGCCCGCGCCACGGCCCGCTACGGAGTGCGGACCAACGCGATCTGCCCGCGCGCCCGCACCGGGATGACCGCGGACGTCTTCGGGCCCGCACCGGACGGCGGCGTGGACCCGCTGTCCACCGAGCACGTCGCCCCGTTCGTCGCCTACTTGGCCGCCCCGGCCGCCGACGCCGTCAACGGCCAGGTGTTCGTGGTGCACGGCGGGAAGGTGGCGCTGCTGGCGCCGCCGACCATCGAGCGCCGGTTCGACGCCACCGGACCCACCTGGACCACCGCGGAGCTGCACCGCGCTGTCGGCGGCCACTTCGCCGACCGCACGGGCGGCATGTTCACCAGCGACGACGTGCTGTCGCTGGGCTAGACCGGGGCACGCCCGCCCACTCGCTCGACCGCTCGACCGCTCGACCGCAGGACCGCTCGATTGCTCGACCGCAGGACCGCTCGACCACATGCTCCACCGCCCGCTCGACCGCCTGACCGCCCGCCCGACCAGGAGGAGTGACGAGGATGTCGCTGACCGTGCACCAGCACCGCGAGCGGATCGGGCTGCCGGACGGCTCGCTGCTCGTCGACGGCGAGCGGCGCCCGGCCCGCTCCGGTCGCACCTGGACCCACCACCACCCCGCCACCCAGGAGGAGATCGGCACGTTCCCGGTCGCGGGCGCCGAGGACGTGGACGACGCGGTCCGCGCCGCCCGCCGCGCCTTCGACGAGGGCGAATGGCCGGGACTACCGGTCGGCCGCCGCGCCCGGTTGCTGCACCGGTACGCGGAATCGCTGCGCGCGCACGCCGAGGAACTGCGCGGGCTGCAGGCGCTGGACAACGGGGTGCCGCTGTCGTTCGGCACCGTCTACGCCGGTTCCGTGGACGTGGCCGCCGACGTCTTCGACCACCACGCCGGGTGGATCGACAAGGCCGGTGGTGAGACGCTGCCGCCGTACCAGGGCGGCGACCACCTGGCGATGACGCTGCGCGAACCGATCGGCGTGGTCGCCGCGATCCTGCCGTGGAACGCGCCGTTCCTGCTGTTCGCGCAGAAGGTCGCGCCCGCGCTGGCCGCCGGGTGCACCGTGGTGCTGAAGCCCTCCGAGCACGCGACGTTCTCGGTGCTGCGGATGGTGGAACTGCTCGTCGAGGCCGGGCTGCCCGGTGGGGCGCTCAACGTGGTCACCGGGACCGGCGAGATCACCGGCGAAGCGCTCATCACCCATCCGATGGTCGACAAGGTCAGCTTCACCGGCAGCCGCGAGGTCGGGCGGCGCATCGTCGAGGCCGCCGCGCCCACGTTCAAGCGGGTCTCGCTGGAACTTGGCGGCAAGAGCCCCGCGCTGGTGTTCCCGGACGCCGACGCCGGGATGGCGGGCATGACCGCGATGGGCATGGTGACGCTGGGGCTGTCCGGGCAGGCGTGCGTCGCGCACACCAGGGCGCTGGTGCACCGGGACGTCTACGACGAATTCCTCGGCGCCGCCGAGCTGATCGCCGCCTCGGTCACCTACGGCGACCCGTTCGACCCGGGCGTGCTGTCCAGCCCGCTGATCAACGAGCGGCAGCTGGAGCGGGTGCTGGGGCTGGTGGAGCGCGGCGAGCGGGACGGCGCCCGGCTGGTCACCGGCGGCGTGCGCGCCGACGGCGAGCTGGCGGCCGGGAACTTCGTCACCCCCGCGATCTTCGCCGAGGTGGACAACGGGATGGAGATCGCCCGCCAGGAGGTGTTCGGCCCGGTGCTGTCGGTGGTGCCGTTCACCGACGAGGACGAGGCGGTGCGGCTGGCCAACGATACCGAGTACGGGCTCGGCGCGGGCGTGTTCACCGCCGACGCGGCGCGGGCGTTCCGGGTCGCGCGGAAGCTGCGGGCGGGCACCGTCGGCATCAACGGGTTCCAGGTCGAACCGCACCTGCCGTTCGGCGGGTACAAGCAGTCCGGGCTGGGCCGCGAAGGCGGTCGCAGCGCCTACGAGGCCTACACCGAGCTGAAGTCGGTGCTGCTGCCGCTGACCGACGAGATGATGTGACGTGGCCGGGCTGCGCGACAAGGTCGCGATCATCACCGGTGCGGCGGGCGGGCAGGGCGCGGCCGCGGCGCGGCGCCTCGTCGCCGGCGGCGCGCGGGTGCTGCTCGGCGACGTCGCCGACGAGGCCGGTCGCGAGCTGGCCGCGGAACTCGGGGAGCACGCCCGGTTCCGGCACGTGGACGTCACCGACGAAGCCGACTGGGCCGGTGCCGTCGCGGCCGCCGAGGACGCGTTCGGGCCGGTCGACGTGCTGGTGAACAACGCGGGAGTGCTGCACCTGGCCCCGCTGGCCGAGACCGAGCCCGCCGACTTCGAACGCGTGGTGCGGATCAACCAGTTCGGCGCGTTCCTCGGCATGCGGGCGGTGCAGCGGTCGATGCCCGACGGCGGCTCCATCATCAACGTGTCCTCCGTGGAGGGACTGGCCGGGATGGCCGGTTCGATCGCCTACTCGGCGAGCAAGTTCGCGGTGCGCGGCATGACGAAGGTGGCCGCGCTGGAGCTCGGCCACCGCGGCATCCGGGTCAACTCGGTGCACCCCGGCGTGATCGACACGGCGATGGTGCGCGCGCAGGTGGGCGCCGCGCTGGACGACTTCGCCGCCGCCCGGCTCGCCCTCGGCCGCGTCGGACGACCCGACGAGGTCGCGAACCTGGTCGCGTTCCTCGCGAGCGACGACAGCTCCTACTGCACCGGCGCCGAATTCGTCGTGGACGGAGGTGCCACCGCAACGCATTCCCTGGCCCCGTGATCGGCCGAACCTCAGGTGGTGGAGCGATGGGTGTCGAAGTGGCGCGGCGCGGCCGCGCGAGCGGGGAGTCGCCGTGAACTCGCCCGGTTCCGGCCACCGCGTCCCGGCGAGCGCGGCCTTCGCCCAGGTCGGCAGGCTCGCCACGCTGTCCTGGGAAGTGCTGCGCGCCATGCCCCGGCGGCCGTTCCAGGTGCGGGAGTGGGTGCAGCAGGCGTGGCTGTTCGCGAGCGTCACCATCCTGCCGACCGCGCTGGTGGCCATCCCGTTCGGCGCGGTGATCGCCATGCAGCTCGGCTCGCTGACCCAGCAGATCGGCGCCCAGTCGTTCACCGGCGCGGCCAGCGCGCTGTCCATCCTGCAGCAGGCCAGCCCGCTGATCACCGCGCTGCTGGTGGCCGGGGCGGGCGGTTCGGCGGTGTGCGCGGACATCGGCGCCCGCACCATCCGTGAGGAGATCGACGCGATGGAGGTGCTCGGCGTCTCCGTCGTGCACCGGCTGATCGTGCCGCGCGTGCTCGGCGCCGTGTTCGTCGCGCTGCTGCTCAACGGGCTGGTGAGCGTGGTGGGCGTGGCCGGCGGCTACTTCTTCAACGTGGTGCTGCAGGGCGGCACGCCCGGGGCGTACCTGGCGAGCTTCAACGCGCTGGCGCAGCTGCCGGACCTCTACGTCAGCGAGTTCAAGGCGCTGCTCTACGGGTTCGTGGCCGGGGTGGTCGCCGCCTACCGGGGCCTGCACCCGGCCGGCGGGCCGAAGGGTGTCGGCGACGCGGTGAACCAGGCGGTGGTGATCACCTTCCTGCTGCTGTTCGCGATCAACCTGGTGATCACCGGGATCTACCTGCAACTCGTTCCGCCGAAGGAGTTGTGATGGTCGTGACCGAGCAGTACCTGCCGCCGCCGACGCCGTGGCGGCGCCGGTTCGCGCTGCTGTTCTCCCGCCCCGGTGACGCCCTCGCCGGGCTCGGGTGGCAGCTGGCGTTCTACCTGCGGGCCGTGGCGCTGGCGCCGCTGACGCTGCGCAAGTACCCGCGGGAGACGGGGCGGCTGCTCACCGAGGTGATGTTCGGCAGCGGTGCGCTGGCCGTCATCGGCGGCACGCTGGGCGTGATGATCGGGATGACGGTGTGCACCGGGGCGATCGTCGGCTTGCAGGGCTACTCCTCGCTGGACCAGCTCGGCACCTCCGCGCTGACCGGGTTCATCGCCGCCTACTTCGACACCCGCGAGGTCGCGCCGCTGTCGGCGGGGCTGGCGCTGTCGGCGACGGTCGGCTGCGGGTTCACCGCGCAGCTCGGCGCGATGCGCATCTCCGACGAGATCGACGCGCTCGAAGTGATGGGCGTGCGCACCGTGCCGTACCTGGTGACCAGCCGGGTGCTGGCCGGGCTCGCGGCGGTGATCCCGCTGTACGTGGTGGGGCTGCTCGGCTCCTACTTCGCGTCGCGGCAGATCACCGTGTGGTTCTACGGGCAGTCCGCGGGCACCTACGACCACTACTTCCACCTGTTCCTGCCGCCGCAGGACGTGCTGTGGTCGTTCGGGAAGGTGCTGGTGTTCAGCCTCGTGGTGATCTTGACGCACTGCTACTACGGGTACACCGCGCGCGGCGGGCCCGCGGGCGTGGGCATCGCGGTCGGGCGCGCGGTGCGCACCTCGATCGTGCTGGTGGCGGTGCTGGACTTCTTCCTGAGCCTGGCGATCTGGGGCTCCACCACGACCGTGCGGATCGCCGGATGAGGCGGCCGCGGCGGGACCGGCGCAGGCACCAGCTGCTCGGGCTGGTGTTCCTGCTGGTGTCCGCGCTGTTCTTCACCGGCATGATCGGCTTCTACCGGAAGTCGTTCACCCCCGTGGTGCCGGTCGTGCTGCACACCGACCGGGCGGGCAACGAGCTGCGCGCCGGTTCGGACGTCAAGGTGCGCGGCGTGCTCGTCGGCGAGGTGCGCGCGGTGCGGCCCGGACCGGACCGCGCCGAACTGGACCTGGCGCTGCGCCCCGAGATGGCCGAGCTGATCCCCGCCGACGCCACCGCGCGGCTGCTGCCGAAGACGTTGTTCGGGGAGCGCTACGTGTCCCTCGCCCACACCGGGCCCGGCACCGGCCCGCACCTGGTCGCGGGCGACGTGATCGGACAGGACCGCAGTTCCGCCGCGATCGAGGTGGAACGCGTCCTCGACGACCTGCTGCCGCTGCTGCAAGCCGTGCAGCCGCAGCAGCTCGCCGCCACGCTGAACGCGGTGTCGCAGGCGCTGGACGGGCGCGGTGCGCAGCTCGGGACCACGCTGCGCGACCTCGACGGCTACCTCGCCCGGTTCAACCCGTCGCTGCCGCGGCTGGGCACGGTGCTGGGCCGCGTCGACGACGTCGCCCGCACCTACCACGAGGCCGCCCCCGACCTGCTGCGCGCGATGCGCGACCTCACCACCACCAGCGGCACGATCGCGGAACGCCGCGATGCGTTCGAGCACGTCTGGAAGACCACCGCGGTCACCGCGGGGAACGCCACCCGGTTCCTGGACGCCAACGAGGACAACCTGATCCGGCTCGCGGCCGACTCGCGGTCCACAGTGGACCTGCTCGCCCGGTACGCGCCGCAGTACACCTGCGTGCTCGACCAGCTCACCCGCAGCATCCCCATCGCTGAGCGGGCGTTCGGCAAGGGCGACGCGAATCCGATGCAGAAGGTCACCATCGAGATCACCGGCAGCCGCGGCGAGTACCTGCCCGGCGTCGACACGCCCCGCTACGAGGACACCCGCGGGCCGCGCTGCTACCCGTGGGTCGAACCGCCGGACCGCTTCCCGCAGTACCCGCCCGGCGGGCCGCTGCAGGACGGCTCCACGCACCCGCCACCGCCGCACGGGCCGGGGGAGCAGCAACCCGCCGCCACCAGCCCGCAGGCCGCGGACGGGCCGCTGGCGAACTCGCCCGCCGAACGCGACCTGGTCGCCGCGCTGCTCGCCCCCGACCTGCACCGCGCCCCGAGCGGCGTGCCGGAGTGGAGCAGCGTGCTCGTCGGACCCGTCTACCGGGGTGCGGAGGTGGTGCTGCGATGAGGCCGGGATTGGCCGCACCGCTGGTGAAGCTGGCGCTGTTCACCCTCGTCACCGCGCTGCTCACCGGGCTGCTCGCGATGACCATCGCCGCTTCCGACGTCGGCGGCGGCACCCGCTACGCCGCCGAGTTCGACGACGCCTCCGGGCTCGGCGAGGGCGACGAGGTCCGCATCGCCGGGGTCCGGGTCGGGCAGGTCACCTCGCTGGAGGTCGTCGACGGGCGCCGGGCACTGGCCCGCTTCCAGGTCGACGCGGCGCGGCGGTTGCCCGCCGACACGATCGCCACCGTCAAGTACCGCAACCTCGCCGGGCAGCGCTACCTCTCCCTCGACGCCGCCCTCGAACCCGGCGAGCGGGTGCTGCCCGCCGACGCGGTGCTGCCCGTGGCCCAGACCCGGCCGGCGCTGAACCTCACCGCGCTGTTCAACGGGTTCCAGCCGCTGCTGCGCGCCCTCGAACCCGGCGACGTCAACCGGCTCTCCGGCGAACTCGTCCAGGTGCTGCAAGGGGAAGGCGGCACGGTGCAGAGCATCCTCGCGCACACCGCATCGCTGACCGGGACGCTCGCCGAGAAGGACCAGGTCATCGGGCAGGTCATCGACAACCTCAACGCCGTGCTCGCCCAGGTCGGCGCCCGCGGACCGGAACTCGCCGGGCTCGTCGACGCGCTGCAGCGCCTCGTCAGCGGTTTCGCCGCGCAACGCGAGCCGATCGGCGACGCCGTGAGCGCCCTCGACGAGCTCACCGGCACCACCGCCGGGCTGCTGCGCGACGCCCGCCCGCCGTTGCGCGAGGACGTCGCCGCGCTCGGCGACCTGTCGGCGAACCTCAACGCCGGGCTGCCGCAGCTGGAGCACGACCTGCGGACGCTGCCCGGACGGCTCGACTCGCTGACCCGCACCGTCGGCTACGGCAGCTGGTTCAACTTCTACCTGTGCCGCCTCACCGGAACCGTCGGCATCTCCGGGCTCGACGTGCGCGCCCAGGTGCTGCCGCTGCCCCCGACCCGGATGCCCGAGAGGTGCCGCCCATGAGCACCGCGCTGCGCGACCGCGACCAGGCCACCGTCGGCGTCCTCGCCCTCGGGCTGCTGACCGCCGTGGCGCTGCTGGCGTTCTTCGCGAACGACCTGCCGCTGCTCGGCGGCACCACCTACTCCGCGCGGTTCACCGAATCGGCCGGGCTCGACGCGGGCGACGACGTGGAGGTCGCCGGGGTGCGGGTCGGCGAGGTCACCGAGGTGCGGCTGGACGGGAACCGGGTGCTGGTGCGGTTCCGCGTCGAGGACGTGCCCGTCGGGGACCGCAGCACCGCCTCCATCCAGCTGAAGACCTTGCTGGGCGCGAAGAACCTGGCGCTGCGGCCGGACGGCGCGCACCCGCAGGACCCGGACCGCGCCATCCCCGACGCGCGCACCGAGGTGCCCTTCGACATCCCCGACGCCCTCGACCAGGTCGCCCGCAGCACCGGGCAGGTGGACACCGAGCAGCTCGCGCGCAGCTTCCAGGTGCTGTCCGAGAGCCTGCGCGGCGGCGAGCAGCACCTCGGCGGCGCCGTGGACGGGCTCGCCGCCCTGTCCCGCACCATCGCCTCCCGCGACGAGCAGCTCGCCGAACTGCTGCACCACGCCGCCGACGTCAGCGGCATCGCCGCCGACCGCGACGCGCAGGTCGCCCGGCTCGTCGGCGACGGGAACCTGCTGCTCGGCGAGCTCCAGCAGCGCCGCGAGTCCCTCGCCTCGCTGCTGCGCGGCACCCAGGACCTGTCCGCGCAGCTGCGCGGGCTCATCGCCGACAACCAGCAGCGGCTGAACCCGGCGCTGCGCGAACTGCAGCAGGTCACCGCCATGCTGCAGCGCAACCAGGACCAGGTGGCGGCCACCATCGCCGCGCTGCGGCCCTACGTCACCGGGTTCAACAACACCGTCGGCAACGGGCGCTGGTTCGACGGCTACCTGTGCGGGCTCGTCCCGCCGACGGTCGACACCGGTCCGCTGCAGGTGAACCCGCACGGCTGCGACCTCCGGGGAGGTGGGCGATGAACCGGCGACCGATGACCGCGTTGCTGGCCTTCGGCTGCGTGCTGGTGCTGCTGATCAGCGGCGCGCTGTGGTGGGTGTTGCGCGACCCCGGCACCCGCATCACCGCCTACTTCGAGCGGGCCGTGGGCCTGTACCCGCAGTCCGCGGTGCGGGTGCTGGGGGTGGAGGTCGGCCACGTCGCCTCGGTGCGGCCCGACGGCGGCCGGGTGCGGGTGGAGCTGAGCGTGGACCGCGGGGTCCGCATCCCGGCCGCGGCCGGCGCGGTCGTGGTGGCGCCCAGCCTGGTCAGCGACCGGTACGTGCAGCTCACCCCCGCCTACGAAGGCGGGCCGGAACTGGCCGCGGGCGCGGTGCTCGGCACCGACCGCACCATGATCCCCGCCGACCTCGACGACCTGTACCGCAGCGCCAACGCGCTCACCGAAGCCCTCGGGCCGGACGGCGCCAACCGGGACGGGGCGCTGTCGGACCTGCTCGGCACCGCCGCGGCGAACCTCGACGGCAACGGGGTGAAGCTGAACGAGACGGTGCGTAGGCTCGGCGAACTGTCGGCCACCCTCGACGGCTCGCACGGCGACCTGTTCGCCACCGTCGACCACCTCAACGAGTTCACCGCGACGCTGGCCGCCAACGACGCGCAGGTGCGGGACTTCCACACCCGGCTCGCCGATGTGGCCGGGTTCCTCGCCGACGAGCGGCAGCAGACCGCCGCCGCGCTGCACTCGCTGACGGGCGCGCTCACCGAGCTCGACGGGTTCGTGCGGGACAACCGGGATTCGGTGACCGCCAACGTCGACCAGCTCGCCGACGTGACCCGGGCGCTGGTGGAGCAGCGGGAGGCGCTCGGCGAAGTGCTCGACATCGCCCCGACCGGGATGAGCAACTTCATCAACGCCTACGACGCCGCCTCCGGCACCGTCGCGGTGCGCGCCAACATCAACGAGCTCACCTTCCCGCCGGTGCTGCTGGTGTGCAAGCTGCTGCAGACCTCCGCGCCCGCCCAGGTCCCGCCGGAGCTGGGGCGGACCTGCGCGGAGCTGGCCGGGGTGCTCGACGGTGTCCTCCCGCTGCCCTCGCCCGGCGAAGCGGTCGACCACCTGTCCCGCGGGGAGCTCCCGCCGCTGCCGCTCGGCCTCGGTGGCCCGTGATGCGCCGGGCGCTCGGGTGCTGCGCGCTGCTGCTGGTCACCGGTTGCGGCGCCCCGCTGCAGGACGCGCCGCTGCCGGGTGGCGCCGACCTGGGTGACCACCCGTACCAGGTGCGGGTGCGGTTCGCCGACGTCCTCGACCTGGTGCCGCAGGCCGGGGTGAAGGTCGACGACGTACCCGTCGGCAAGGTCCGCGGCATCGGGCTCGCCCCGGACAACGCCACCGCGGTGGTCACCCTCGTGGTCAACGGGGACGTGCGGCTGCCCGCCAACGCCGAGGCGCGGCTGCGGCAGTCCAGCCTGCTGGGGGAGAAGTTCGTCGAACTCGCCCCACCGGCCGAACCCGCCCGCGACGCGCTGCGCGACGGCGCGGAGATCCCGCTGGAGCGCACCGACCGCAACCCGCAGGTCGAAGAGGTGCTCGGCGCGCTGTCGCTGCTGCTCAACGGCGGCGGGGTGGCGCAGCTCAACGGCATCGTCGAGGAACTCGACCGCGCGCTCGGCGGCAACGAGCCGCAGGTCCGCTCGCTCCTGTCCAGAGTGGACGAAGCGGTGTTCCGGCTGGACGCGCAGAAGCAGGACATCACCCGCGCCCTCGACGGGGTGAACCGGCTCTCCGCCGACCTGCGCGGACAGCTCGACGACCTCACCACCGGGCTGGACGGGCTCGAACCCGGGCTGCGCGTCCTGGAGCGGCAGCGCGGCGACCTGGTGCGGATGCTGCAGTCCCTCGACCGGTTCTCCCAGGTCGCGGTGCGCACCGCCGACGCGAGCCGGGACGACCTGGTCGCCGACCTCGAAGCGCTCGCGCCCACGCTGCGCGAACTCGCGAAGGCGGGCACCGACCTGCCGAAGGCCATCGGCTACCTGGCCAGCTACCCGTTCCCGGAGGACGCGATGGTGCCGCTCAAGGGGGATTTCGTGAACGTCGACGTGGACCTCGACCTGGACCTGACCAGTGTGCTCGGCAACCTGTCGAACAGCAGCGGGCCGCTGCTGCCGCTGCCGGGGATCTCCGACGGCTCCGGGGCACCGCTCCCGCTCGGGGGGCCGTGATGTTCGGCAGGGCCACGAAGATCCGGCTGGGGCTGTTCCTGCTCATCGCCGTCGTCGGCATCGGGTTCACCGGCGCCCGCTACGCGGGGCTGGACCGGTTGTTCGGGGCGGGCGGCTACGCCGTCGTGGTGGAGGTGCCCGACACCGGCGGGGTGTTCACCAACTCGGAGGTCACCTACCGGGGAGTGGCGGTCGGGCGGGTCACCGGGGTGCGGCTCACCGATGGCGGAGCGGCGCTGGACCTGCACGTCGACTCCGCCGCCCCGCCCATCCCCGCGAACGCGCGCGCCGCGGTGGCGAACCGCTCGGCGGTGGGGGAGCAGTACCTCGACCTGCGGCCCGACGACGAGCCCGGGCCGGTGCTGCGGGACGGATCGGTGATCCCCGCCGAGCGCGTCGAGCTGCCGCCCGCGCCGGAATCGCTGCTGCTGAACCTGGACCGGCTCGTCGCGGACGTGCCGCTGGACGCGCTGCGCACCGTCGTCGCGGAATCCGGCACCGCGTTGCAGGGCACCGGGCCGCACCTGCAGCGGATGCTGGACAGCACCGGGTCGCTCATCGCCGCCGCCGACCGGAACCTGCCGAGCACCACCGCGCTGCTGGCGAACTCCGACGTGGTGCTGCGCACCCAGCAGCGGCAATCCGGGCAGATCATCGAGTTCAGCCGCGGCCTGCGCCAGGTCGCCGAGCAGCTGCGCGCCTCCGACCCCGACCTGCGGCGGCTCGCCGACGTCGCGCCACCCGCCGCCGAACAGCTCGACGGGCTGCTGCGCGACAGCGGCAGCGGGCTCGCCGCGACCACCGCGAACCTGCTCACCACCGTCCGGCTGCTCGACGTCCGCGGGCCCGCGCTGGAGAACGTGCTGGTGGCGATGCCGATGATGTCGGCGACCAGCCACAGCGCCCAGGACGGCGACGGGCGCGGCCACCTGGGCGTGGTGCTCAACTTCTTCAACCCGCTGGCCTGCGAGAAGGGCTACGAGGGCACCGAGCGGCGGCTCGGCGACGACACCACGCCGATCCCGGCGAACCCGGACATCCACTGCGCCGAACCACCGGACAGCCCCACCAACGTCCGCGGCTCCGCCAACGTCCCCCGCGCCCCGATTCCCGACGCGGTGCCGGTGCCCGCCGCCGAGCCGCCGCTGCCGTTCCCGCTGCCACCGCCGTGAACCGGTTTCCTCGCCAGGTGAGTGGCCCATTCGCCCAGCCTCGTCGGTCCGGTGGGCCACTCACCTCGAGCCCAGGGCACCGGGGAGGGCTTCGAGGCGGCGGCGGTGCTCGCGGGGCGTGCCGAACAGCTGCGCGGTGCCGTGGGCGCGTTTGAGGTGCAGGTGCGCCTCGTGCTCCCAGGTGATGCCGATGCCGCCGTGCAGCTGGACGCCTTCGGCGGCCACGTCCCGGTAGGTCTCGCAGCACAGCGACTTCGCCATCGAGGCCCACGCGGACCCGCGCTCGTCGCGGGTGCCGACCGCCCAGCTCGCGGCGTACGAGAGCGAGCGGGCGGATTCCACCGCCACGTACAGGTCGGCCAGCCGGTGCTTGATCGCCTGGAACGAGCCGATCGGCCTGCCGAACTGCACGCGGGTCTGCACGTGGCCGACGATCTCGCCGAGCCACCGGTCCGCGGCACCGATGCACTCGGCGGCGAGCAGCACCGCCGCCGCGTCCCGGCAGCGCGCCAGCACCGGCCCGGCAGCCCCGGTCGGCCCGGCAGCCCCGATCGGTCCGGCCGCCCTGATCGGTCCGGCCGCTCCGATCGGCACAGCGGGCGCCGCCGCCAGCTCCACCGCGCACAGCGGCCGCGTCGAGTCGACGGTCGGCTGCGGCAGCACCGCGACCGCCGCCGCGTCCACCTCGAACAGCGCGGGCCCGTCCGGGCTGGTCGCGACGACGAGGAACGCGTCCGCCCGGGCTCCGTCGAGCACGAAGCTCTTGCACCCGTCCAGCAGCCACGTCCCCGCGTCGAGCCGCGCGGTGGTGGCGAATCCCGCGTCCCGCCACGGGTTCTCCGGTTCGGCCCACGCCAGCGCCACCAGCCGCTCGGCGGCGGCGATGCCCGGTAGCAGCCGGTCGGCGGCCGCCGGATCGCCCGCGGCCAGCAGGGCTTCGACGGCGAGCGCGGTGCCGCCGACGAACGGGGACGGGACGAGCCTGCGCCCGAGTTCCTCGGCGACGAGGCAGCTCTCCACCAGGGTGGCGCCGCTGCCGCAGTACTCCTCGGGGACGGTCAGCCCGGCGGCACCGATCTCCGCGCCGAGCCGCCGCCACAGCTCCGGGTCGTGCCCGGCCGGCGCGGGCGCCGGCGGTGGCGCGGGCACGTGCGGCCCGCCGTCCCGGTCCAGCAGGGCGCGCACCGCCAGCCGGAGGCCCCACTGCTCCTCGGTGAACGCGAAGTGCACGAAATTCTCTCCTCTCGGCTTCCGTTGCACAGGTCTCGGGTGGCGGAACCTCAGCTGCTCCCTCGCTGCGGGATCGATTTCACCGGTGGCTCCGCCACAGGAGAAATCGCTGTCCTCGCGAGGAAGCAGCTGAGAACCCGCTGCGGTGCGAGTTGCTCGGGTGGTCGGCGGCTCAGCGGCTGCGCCGCTGACAGGAGAACGATCGGGCCCGGCACCCGGGTTCGTGGATGGGGTGTCAGGTTCCGATGTTCGTGGTGTTCCCGGTGGCGAGGGCGTCCGCGATTCGTCGCCGGTGCCAGGACGGGCCGCCCCAGGCACCGCGCAGCGCGGTGGCCTTCAGCGACCAGAGGTGCAGCGGATGTTCGGCGGTGTAGCCGATCGCGCCGTGCACCTGCAGCGCGGTGCGCGCGGCCAGGTGCGCGGCCTCGGCCGCCGCGAGCTTCGCCGCCGACGCGTCGCGCGGTGCGAGCGGTGTGCCCGCGTCCCGCGACAGGCACGCCCCGTGCAGCAGCGGCCGCGCGAACTCCAGCCGCAGCGCCACGTCCGCCAGCCGGTGCTTGACCGCCTGGAAGCTCCCCACCGGCCTGCCGAACTGGTGCCGGTCCCGCACGTGCCGCACCGAGTCGTCCAGCAGCCGCCGCCCGATGCCGAGCAGCTGCGCCGCGCACGCCAGCACCCCGGCGTCGAACGCCGCCGCCGGGTGCGCCCCGGCCACCGCGGTGCCCGCGGAACCGAGCGCGCAGAGCCGCCGTGCCGGATCGATCGACCGCTCCGGCGCACCGACGGGCTCCGCCCGGAACACCTGCGACCCGGCGCAGCGGTACGCGGCCGCGGCCACGTCGGCGTCCAGCGCGCGCGGCACCACCTCGTCGAACGCGACCGCGAGCACCGCCCGGCCGACGGCGAGTTCCGGCAGCCGGTGCTGATCGTCGCTGCCCGCCAGCAGCGCGGGCGCGACCGCCACGGTCTCCACGACCGGACCGGGCAGTCCCGCGTAACCGAGTTCTTCCAGGCACACCGCGGTCTCCACCGCGCCCAGCCCGAGCCCGCCGAGCTCGCCGGGCACCGCGACGCCGCACACCCCCACTTCGCCGAGCCGCTCCCAGCAGCCCCACCACGGCGCCGCGTCCCCGCCCGCCCAGGCGCGCGCCACCGCGGGCCCGTCCGCGCCGGTCAGCAGCGCGCGCAGCGACTCGGCCATGTCCTGCTGGGCGGTGGTGCGGGTGAACCTCATCGCGGCTCCCGGGGCAGGCCGAGCAGCCGCTCGGCGACGACGTTGCGCTGGATCTCGTTGGTGCCCGCGTAGATCGGCCCGGCCAGCGCGAACAGGTGGCCCTCCGCCCACGACCCGCCGTCCGGCGCGCCCGGGGAGTCGGCGGCCAGCTCGCCGTCCGGGCCGAGCAGCTGCAGCGCCGTCTCGTGCAGCGCGATGTCCAGTTCGGACCAGAACAGCTTGCTGCGGCTCGTCTCCGCGCCGATCCGCGCCCCGTCGAGCACCTCCGTCACCGTCTCGAAGGTCGCCAGCCGGTAGGCCTGCGCGCCGACCCACGCGTCCACCACCCCGTCCCGCACCTCCGGGTCCGCGTCGCGCGCCCGCCAGGCCCGCACCAGCCGGCGCGCCGCCGCCAGGAACCGGCCGGGGCTGCGCAGCGACAGGCCGCGTTCGCTGCTCGCGGTGCTCATCGCGACCCGCCAGCCCTCGCCGACGCCGCCGAGCACGTCCTCGTCCGGCACGAACACCTCGTCCAGGAAGATCTCCGCGAACGCCGGCTTCCCGTCCAGCCGGGGGATCGGACGCACCACCACGCCTTCGGCGTCCAGCGGGAACAGGAAGTAGGTGAGCCCGCGGTGCCGCTGCGCGTCCGGATCGGTGCGGAACAGCCCGAACGCGCGGTCGGCGAAGGCGGCCCGCGAGCTCCACGTCTTCTGCCCGGACAGCCGCCAGCCGCCCGGCACCCGGTGGGCGCGGCTGCGGATCCCGGCGAGGTCGCTGCCCGCCTCCGGTTCCGACCAGGCCTGCGCCCAGATCTCCGCCCCGGACGCCATCGGCGGCAGGTAGCGCTCCCGCTGCCGCGGCGTGCCGTGCTCGAACATCGTCGGCGCCAGCAAGAAGATGCCGTTCTGCCCGACCCGGCCCGGCGCCCCGGCCGCGTGGTACTCCTCCTCGAACAGCAGCCACCGCACCAGGGACGCGTCCCGGCCGCCGAACTCCACCGGCCAGGACACCACCGACAGCCGGGCTTCGTGCAGGACGCGTTCCCACGCGCGGTGCGCGGCGAACCCGGGCGCGGTCTCCAGCGACGGCAGCGGTTCCGGCGGCAGGTGGGCCGCGAGCCACGCCCGCACCTCGTCGCGGAACGCCAGGTCCTCGGCGGAGAAGCTCAGGTCCACGGCGGCCTCCGGTTCAGCGGGTCGGGCCGTCGTCGGCGGCCCGCTTCATGCCCTTCGCGTCCATCCCGGCGAGCGAGTCGCCGCCGATCTCGGCGTTGTGCGCGTGCGCCAGGTGGTGCAGCCCGAACGCCGAGTCGAGTCCGCTGTGCCTGCCCATCAGGTCCTCGGCCTGGTTGACGGCCTTCTTCGCCAGCGCCAGCCCGAACCGGGGCATCGCCGCGACCTCCGCGGCCAGCGCCAGCGAGGCCTCGGCGAGCCGGTCGCGCGGCACCACCTCGGTGACCATGCCGATCTCGTGCGCCCGCCGCGCGCTCAGCTTCCTGCCGGTGAACAGCAGTTCCTTCGCGACCCGCGGCCCCAGCACCCACGGGTGCACGAAGTACTCGACGCCCGGAATCCCCATCCGCACCACCGGATCGGCGAAGAACGCGTCCTCGGCGGCCACGACCAGGTCGCACACCCACGCCAGCATCAGCCCGCCCGCCACGCACGCGCCCTGCACGCTCGCGATCACCGGTTTCGGCATCTCCCGCCAGCGGCGGCACATGCCCAGGTACACCTCCTGCTCGCGGGCGAAGCGGGACTCGCCGCCGGACTTGCCGACGTGGCCCCACCACAGCCCGGCGCGGCGCTCGAAGTCCACGTCCGCGTCCCGGCCGGGCGAGCCGATGTCGTGGCCCGCCGAGAAGTGCTCGCCCGCCCCGGCCAGCACGATCGTCCCGACCTCGTCGTCGGCGCAGGCCCGGTAGAAGGCGTCGTCGAGCGCGTAGGTCATCGCGGAGTTCTGCGCGTTGCGGTACCGCGGCCGGTTCATCGTCACCACGGCGGTCCGCTCGACCCGCGCGTAGCGCACCACCGGTTCGTCGTCGGCCATCGTCTGCTCCTCGTCGCGGGAGTCGCCCGGCCACCCGAGGCTAACCGACACTAGCAAGTGCTTGGTAGGGGTTGATTTTCCGCTGGACTGCTGCAGAATCCGAACCGCGAGGTGGAAGGCGGTGCCCGGATGGATCTCACCGACAGCCCGGCCGAGGCGGCGTTCCGCCGCGAGGTCCGCGACTGGCTCGGCGATCACCTCACCGGCGAGTTCGCCGACGCCCGCGGGCTGGGCGGGCCGGGGCGCGAGCACGAGGCGTTCGAGGTGCGGCTCGCCTGGGACCGGCTGCTCGCGGCGGGCGGCTGGACCTGCCTGGGCTGGCCGGTGGAGCACGGGGGCCGCGGTGCCTCCACCGCGCAGCAGGTGATCTTCCACGAGGAGTACGCGCGGGCCGAGGCACCGGTGCGCGTCGGCCACGTCGGCGAGGAGCTGCTCGGCCCCACGCTCATCGCCTTCGGCAGCGCGGAGCAGCGGCGCCGGTTCCTGCCGGAGATCGTCGCGGTCCGCGAGCTGTGGTGCCAGGGCTACTCGGAACCGTCCGCGGGCTCGGACCTGGCGAACGTGTCCACCCGGGCGCGCCGCGACGGGCCGGACTGGGTGATCGACGGGCAGAAGACGTGGACCTCGCTGGCGCACCAGGCCGACTGGTGCTTCCTGCTCGCCCGCACCGGACCGCCGGGGCAGCGCCACCGCGGGCTGTCCTGCCTGCTGGTGCCGATGCGGCAGCACGGCGTCGAGGTGCGGCCCATCGTCCAGCTCACCGGCACCTCCGAGTTCAACGAGGTGTTCTTCGACGGCGCCCGCACCGACGCCTCCCACCTCGTCGGCGAGGCCGGCGCGGGCTGGCGGGTCGCGATGGGCACCCTCGGCTTCGAACGCGGCGTCGGCACCATCGACCAGCAGGTGGTGTTCCGGCGCGAACTGGAACGCATCACCGCCCTCGCCCGCCGCAACGGGGCGATGGACGACCCCGTGCTGCGGGACGCGATCAGCCGGGCGTGGATCGGGCTGGAAGTGATGCGGTTCCACGCGCTGCGCACCCTGACCGGCGTCGCCGAGGGCACCGCGGGACCGGAGGCCTCCACCGCGAAGCTGTACTGGGCCACCTTCCACCGCGGCCTCGGCGAACTCGCGATGGAGGTCGCCGGAGCGGCCGGGCTGGTCGCGGCCGGCGCGCCGTACGAGCTCGACGAGCGGCAGCGGCTGTTCCTGTTCTCCCGCGCCGACACCATCTACGGCGGCTCCAACGAGATCCAGCGCACCATCATCGCCGAGCGGGTGCTCGGTCTGCCGAAGGAGGCCCGGCCGTGACCGCTCCCGCCGAACCCGCGCCGCACGCGCTGCTGACCGGCCGGACCGCGCTCGTCACCGCGGCCGCGGGCACCGGGATCGGCGCGGCCACCGCGCGCCGGATGCTGCGCGAAGGCGCCCGCGTCGTGCTCAGCGACCGGCACGAGCGGCGGCTGGAGGACACCCGGGCGGAACTCGCCGCGCTGCCCGGCGCGGAGGTGCTCGCGGTGCCGTGCGACGTCACCGACGAGCAGCAGGTGCGGCACCTGTTCGACGCCGCCACCAATGAGTTCGGGCGGCTCGACGTGGTCGTCAACAACGCCGGGCTCGGCGGCACGGCCGCGATCCAGGACATGACCGACGAGCAGTGGGACGGCGTCCTCGACGTCACCCTCAACGGCACGTTCCGCTGCACCCGCGCCGCGATCCGGCACTTCCGGGACGCCGGCGGCGGGGGAGCGGTGGTGAACAACGCCTCGGTGGTCGGCTGGCGCGCGCAGGCCGGGCAGGCGCACTACGCGGCCGCGAAGGCCGGGGTGATGGCGTTGACCCGGTGCGCCGCCCTCGACGCCGCCGAGCACGGGATCCGGGTGAACGCGGTGGCGCCGAGCCTGGTGCTGCACCCGCACCTGGCGAAGGTGACCTCCGCGCCACTGCTCGCGGAGCTCGAATCCCGCGAGGCGTTCGGCCGGTCCGCCGAGCCCTGGGAGGTCGCGAACACCATCGTGTTCCTCGCCTCCGACTACGCCACCTACCTGACCGGGGAAGTCCTCTCGGTCAGCAGCCAGCACCCCTGAACTCCGGCGAGCGAGCACCGCAGGTGAGTGGCCCATTCGACCGAGCAGAACGGGTGAATGGGCCATTGACCTCGGCGTGGTGAGAGGATGGCGGCATGGTGGGAAGCAAGCGCTCGGCCGGGACGGCCGTGGAGGCGACCGGCTCGCGGCGGCGGGCGGAACTGCTCGCGATCGCCGCGGAACTGTTCGCCCGGCGGGGATTCGTGGTCACCACCGTCCGCGAGATCGCCGACGCCGCGGGCATCCTGTCCGGCAGCCTCTACCACCACTTCGACTCCAAGGAGTCGATGGTCGACGAGATCCTGCGCGAGTTCCTCGGCTACCAGCAGGAGCTCTACGCCGAGGTGCTGCGCGAGGACCTCGACCCGCGCGCCACCATCACCGAACTGGTGCGCCGCTCGTTCCAGGCCATGGACCGGTACCGCTCGGCGGTGACGATCTACCAGAACGAGGCCAAGTACCTGGCGCAGTTCGACCGGTTCGCCTACCTGCGCCGCGCGGGCAACGACTTCGAGCGCACCTGGACCAAGGTGCTGCAGCAGGGGCAGCAGGACGGCGTGTTCCGCGACGACCTGCACGTCAAGATCGCCTACCGGTTCATCCGGGACACGGTGTGGACGACCGTGCACTGGTACAACCCGCGGGGCAGGCTCAACGCGCAGGTCATCGCCGACCAGCACGTGGCGCTGCTGTGCGAGGGGATCATGGCGCAGCGGGGCTGACCCGCGCGGCGGTCTCGCCGAGCACGCGGGCGGCGTCCGCGACGATCCGCGCCACCAGGTCCGCGCAACCGGGCAGCTCGTCGAGCGCGCCCACCACCTGCCCGGCGGGCAGCACGCCGGCCTCGGTGTCGCCGCGCACCAGGCCCGCCTCGATCAGCGCGGGCGTGTTGGCGGCCAGCAGCACCGCGCTCCACGGCATCTCGCGGCGGCGCCGCATCGACCGGCCTTCGGCGAGCACCGCGCGCCAGGTCAGCCCGCTGCCGGCCTTGAACGCCGCCGCCCGCCGCAGCGCGCCGGGCAGCCGCCGCCACCGGGATTCGGCGGTGTCGGTGAGCGCGCTGCGCAGCATCCGGTGCGGCATCCCGTCCACCCGCTCGGTCACCAGCGCCTCGTGCGCGCCCGCGGCGAGGTAGCGCCGCTTCACCTCGTCCGGCACCGGGCTGTCGCTGGTGAGCAGGAACCGGGTGCCCATCCCGATCCCGGCCGCGCCGTAGCAGAGCGCGGCGGCGAGCCCGCGGCCGTCGAAGAACCCGCCCGCGGCGATCACCGGCAGGTCCACCGCGTCCAGCACCTGCGGCAGCAGCACGGTGGTAGCGACCGGACCCGTGTGGCCGCCGCCTTCGCCGCCCTGCACCAGCACCGCGTCCGCGCCCCAGGCCGCGACCTTCTCGGCGTGCCTGCGCGCGCCGACGGAGGGGATCACCACGACGCCCGCGTCCTTGAGCCTGCCGACGAGCCGCTCGGCGGGCAGCAGCGCGAACGAGGCGACCGGCACCCGTTCGCGGATGAGCAGGTCGACCCGTTGTTCGGCGTCGGCGGCGTCGGCGCGCAGATTCACCCCGAACGGCCGGTCGGTGCGCTCCCGGACCTCCCGGATCGCGGCGGCCAGCCGCTCGTGGCTCATGGTGGCGGAGGCGAGGATGCCGAGCGCCCCCGCTTCCGCGGTGGCCGACACGAGCCGCGGCCCGGCGACCCAGCCCATCCCGGTCTGCACGATCGGATGGCGCACCCCGGTCAACCGGCACAGCGCGGTGTCCAGCCGCGGCGCGCTCACGCGGGCACCTCCCGGTGCCGCAGCCCGTCCGGGTCCAGCCTGCCGCGGATCAGCTCCAGCTCCTCGCCCGTGGGCACCCGGGTCTCGGCGACCGCCGAGGTGTCCAGCTCGAAGCCGGTGCGCTCCTGCACTTCGCGCACGGTCGTGCCCGGGTGCACCGAGCGCAGCCGCATCGTCCGGTCCGGCCCGGCGAAGTCGAGCACCGCCAGGTCGGTGACCACCACCCGCACGTCGTGGAACCGACCGGCGGCACCGGTGGCCCGGTCGTGCCCGACGCCGCAGACCAGGTCGACGCGTTCCACGAAGGTGCGTTCGCCGTGCTTCGGCACCCAGTAGTTCGTGACGTGGTTGACGCTGTTGCCCGGCGCCCCGCGCACCCCGATCAGCTGCACCTTCGGCCGCTCCCACGGCCCGATGCGGGAGATGTTCTGGTTGCCGTGCCGGTCGAGCTGGGTGGCGCCCATCATCACCCGCCTGCGCCCGCCCGCGAGCAGGTCGAGGACCCGCCGGTACGGCATCCAGCCCTCGGCGATGGTCGCCTCGGATTCGCGGCCCAGCGGGGGCGGTTCGGCCAGCAGCACCGCCTCCCCGTCGGTGAGCAGCAGGTCCGGGGCCGTGGTCAACCGGGCCAGCCGGGCGCCGAGCGAGGGGATCAGCCCGAACGGGGAGGCCAGCACCTCCCCGGCGTCGCGCCAGCTGTCGGCGCAGGCCACGGCGCACACCTCCGCCCTGGTCGCGTCCATCACCCGTCCACCTCCCGCGCCGCGTCCACCGCGGCCTGGTAGGACCGTTCGTCCCCGGCGAGGAACTCGTCGTGGAACGCCCGCCAGCTCGCCTCGTCGGCGGCCGCCGCGGCGTAGCGGCGCTGGAACGCCTCGTCCCGCTCGTAGTCCGGGGCGCACGAGGTGAAGTGCGCGCCACGCGGGGTCTCCGCGACCGCGTCCACGTGGGTGCGGTCCAGCAGCAGCGACTGCACCGGCCCGGCCCGCAGCAGTTCCCCGGTCGGCACCACCCGTTCGCAGCTGAGGTAGCCGTGGTCGGCGGCGGCGCACATCAGGTCGTCGAAGTACGGGTCGGGCCCGAGGTACTGGGCGTTGCCGTGCCGGTCGGCGCGGTTGAGGTGCACCAGCGCCGCGTCCAGCCGCAGCGCGGGCATCGCCAGCAGCTCCTCGCCGTCCGGGTAGGGGGAGCGCACCGTGCGCAGCTCCGGGTTGAGCGCGGGCACGTC
The DNA here is from genome assembly GCF_057736575.1 of Saccharopolyspora sp. MMCC62. Taxonomy (NCBI): domain Bacteria; kingdom Bacillati; phylum Actinomycetota; class Actinomycetes; order Pseudonocardiales; family Pseudonocardiaceae; genus Saccharopolyspora; species Saccharopolyspora sp. MMCC62. The sequence goes on from NZ_JBYKCM010000001.1 coordinate 207,914, forward strand.
GGAGCCGAGCCCGGCGCGGGTCGGCAAGAACGGCAGCCGCGCCGCCGCGGCGCGCAGGCCCGCCAGCACCATGCCCTCGTCGTACTCGGCGACCGCCGGTTCTCCGCGCTGGCGCGCCGCCCGGAAGTGCGGGTCCAGCGGGATCGAATCCAGCGACACGAACCCGTGCACCACCTTCCGCAGCCTGCCCGCCGCGGCCAGCAGGCCGACGTCCGGGCCGCCGAAGGAGACCAGCGTCAGATCGCGCACCTCGGTGCGCAGGATCGCCCGCACCAGCGCCATCGGCTTGCGCCGGGAACCCCAGCCGCCGATGCCGATGGTCATCCCGCTGCGCAGGCGCCCCGCTATCTCGTCGGGGCTCACCAGCTTGTCCCGCACCGCCCTCACCGTCCCCGCTCGGAGTCGCCGTGCACGAACTCCGCCCGCGCCCGGTCGGACACCCCGCTGAGGTTGAGCTCGAAGGTGAAGCCCTGCTCGAACCGGTAGCTGCGGTGCACGTCGACCGGGTCGATGCCGTTGAGCGATTCCTTGGCCTTGCGGATGACCAGCGGGTCCTTCGCCGCGATCTCACCCGCGAGCTCCAGCGCCGCCGCGTGCAGCCGGGCCGGTTCGACGACGTCCCACACCGAGCCGAAGTCCGCGAGCCGCCGGGCCGAGACGGTGCGCCCGGTGTAGAACATGGCGCGCGCGAAGTGCGGCGGCACCAGCCGGGACAGGTGGGTGGCGGCGCCGAGCGCGCCCCGGTCCACCTCCGGCAGCCCGAAGTAGGCGTCCTCGCTCGCCAGCACCACGTCCGAGTTCCCGACCAGCCCGATGCCGCCGCCCAGGCAGAACCCGTGCACCGCGCTGAGCACCGGCACCGGGCATTCGTAGACCTCGCGGAAGGCCTCGTAGCAGCCGCGGTTGACCTCGATCAGCTTGTCGTGCCCGGGATCGGCGGCGAGTTCTTTGATGTCCACGCCCGCGTTGAACCCGCGGCCCTCGGCCCGCAGCACGAGCACCCGGACGTCGGGATCGGCGCCTTGCCCGCGGACGGCGGCGGCGAGTTCGAACCAGCCGCGCGCGGGGAGCGCGTTCACCGGTGGGTGGTCGACGGTCAGCACCGCGATTCCGTTGTCGTGGCGGTGGATTCGGACTGTCATGGCATCACCGAACCTAGCACTTGTTAGGTTGATCCTGGTACGGTAGCAACCGCCGCGAAGTTCCCGCCAGAGGCGACGCGGCACCGGATTTCCCCGCAGCCGCAACGAGTTCCGGAGGGGTGTCATGGGCGTCGAGATCGACCTGTCCGGCAGGGTCGCGCTGGTGACCGGCGGGACGCGCGGCATCGGCGCGGGCATCGCGGCGGTGCTGCGGCGCGCGGGCGCGCGGGTGTGGGTGTGCTCCCGGAACCCGCCGGAGGTGCCGGCGGCGGCCGAGTTCCGGACGGCCGACGTGCGCGACCCGGAACAGGTGGACGAGCTGATCGCGGCGATCGTGCGCGCGGAGGGCAGGCTCGACGTGCTGGTGAACAACGCCGGGGGAGCGCCGCCCGCGGACACCGCCACCGCCTCGCCGCGGTTCCACGCGAAGGTCGTCGAGCTGAACCTGCTGGCACCGCTGCTGGTCAGCCAGCGGGCGTGGCCGGTGCTGCGGGAGACCGGCGGCTCCATCACCATGATCAGCAGCGTGGCGGCGCGGCGGCCCGCGCCCACCATCGCCGCTTACGCGGCCGCGAAGGCCGGGCTGGAGAACCTGACCCGCACGCTCGCGCTGGAGTTCGCGCCCGCGGTGCGGGTGAACGCGGTCGCGGTCGGGGTGGCGAGCACCGAGAACTTCGCCGAGCACTTCGGCGCCACGGCGCGGGATTCCGGCTTCGCGGAGGGGATTCCGCTGGGCCGCCCGGCGGAACCGGAGGAGGTCGGCGCGCTGTGCGCGTTCCTCGCCTCACCGCTGGCGGGCTACCTGACCGGGGACGTGCTGTCCGTGCACGGCGGCGGTGCGCCGCACCCGAACCTGGCGCGGCCGGCCGAGCGGTTCCAGGCGCCGCGCTGATCGGCGTCCGACGACGAGCAGGAGGTGGCCGTGACGGGAATCTGCGCGGGCAGGGTGGTCGTGGTGACCGGCGCGGCCCGCGGCCTCGGCCGCGCCCACGCGCTGGAGTTCGCCCGCCAGGGCGCGTCGGTGGTGGTCAACGACATCGGCGTCGGGCTCGACGGCGCCGGTGGGGACGCGGCGGCCGCCGACGCGGTCGTCGCGGAGATCCGGGACGCCGGGGGAGAGGCCGTCGCCGACGGGTCCGACGTGGCCGACTGGGCGCAGGCCGAGCGGCTGGTGGCGCGCGCGGTGGAGACCTTCGGGCGGCTGGACGTGCTGGTGAACAACGCGGGCTTCGTGCGGGACCGGATGCTGGTGAACCTCGCCGAACAGGAGTGGGACGAGGTGCTGCGCGTCCACCTCAAGGGCCACGCCGCGACGGTGCGGCACGCCGCCGCGCACTGGCGGGACCGGGCGAAGGCGGGGGAGCGGGTGGACGCGCGGATCGTGAACACCTGCTCCGGCGCGGGCCTGCTCGGCAGCGTCGGGCAGGGCAACTACGCGGCGGCGAAGGCGGGCATCGCCGCGCTGACGGTGAACGCGGCCGCCGAGCTCGGCCGCTACGGCGTCACCGCGAACGCGATCGCCCCGGCGGCGCGCACCCGGATGACCGAGCAGGTGTTCGCCGCCGACATGGCCCGCCCGGACGGGGACGGCTTCGACGCGATGGCGCCGGAGAACGTCTCCCCGCTGGTGGTGTGGCTCGGCAGCGCCGAATCGGCCGCCGTCACCGGCCGCGTCTTCGAGGTGCAGGGCGGCGAGGTGCGGCTGATGACCGGCTGGCGCCACGGCGCGGGCGACGACGCGGGCCGGCGCCGCGATCCGGCGGAACTCGGCGCGGTGGTGCACGACCTGCTGCGCCGCGACCCCGCACCGGAACCGGTGTACGGGGCGTGAATCCGAACAGGGCCGGAACGACGGGAGCGACATGACCGAGGCGTACATCGTCGACGCGCTGCGGACCCCGGTGGGCAAGCGCGGCGGCGGGCTCAGCGGGGTGCACCCGGCGGACCTGTCCGCGCACGTGCTGCAGGCGCTGGTGCGGCGCACCGGTGCCGACCCCGGCGAGGTGGACGACGTGCTGTGGGGCTGCGTGGACGCGGTCGGCGCGCAGGCGGGCAACATCGCCCGCACCGGCTGGCTCGCCGCGGGCTTCCCGGAGCACGTGCCGGGCGTGACGATCGACCGGCAGTGCGGTTCCTCGCAGCAGGCGGTGCACTTCGCCGCGCAGGCCGTGCTCAGCGGCACCGCGGACGTGGTGGTGGCGGGCGGGGTGGCGAACATGAGTGCCATCCCGATCGGCAGCGCGCTGCGCGCCGCGGAGGGGCTGGACTTCCCGGTGGCCTACGGACCGGATTCGGGCTCGCACGGCTGGCAGCGGCGCTACGGCGACGCCGAGGTGACCCAGTTCCGGGGCGCCGAGCTCATCGCGCGCCGCTGGGGCGTCACGCGGGAGGAGATGGAGGAGTTCGCGCTGCGCAGCCACCGGCGGGCGATCACCGCGATCGACGAGGGCCGCTTCGACGCCGAGCTGGTGCCGGTCGCCGGGGTCGAGCGGGACGAGGGGCCGCGCCGGGACACCGGGCCGGAGAAGCTGGCCGCGCTCGCGCCGCTGCGGCCGGACGGGCTGCTCACCGCCGGGGTGTCCAGCCAGCTCTCCGACGGCGCCTCGGCGCTGCTGGTCGCCTCGGAACGGGCGGTGGCCGCGCACGGCTGGCGCGCGCGGGCCCGGATCCACCACCTGAGCGTTCGCGGCGACGATCCGGTGCTGATGCTGTCCGCGCCGATCGAGGCGACCCGGCACGCGCTGCGCCGGGCGGGGCTGTCCGCTGCCGACCTGGACGTGGTGGAGATCAACGAGGCGTTCGCGAGCGTGGTGCTGGCCTGGCAGCGGGAGATCGACGTGGATCCGGCGAAGGTCAACCCGAACGGCGGCGCGATCGCGCTGGGGCATCCGCTGGGCGCGACGGGGACGAAGCTGATGGCGACCCTGCTGGGCGAGCTGGAGCGCACCGGTGGGCGCTACGGCCTGCAGACGATGTGCGAGGGCGGCGGGACCGCGAACGTCACCGTCCTCGAACGGCTCGGCGGTTGACGCGGCCGGGGCCACGTGGCGGGGATCACCGATCCGATGTCAGGATTCCTGCTCGGTGGGGCCATCGCTGGTCGGCCGGGTGCGGACGGGTCCGCGCGCCCGTCCGCGGGGCGTCGAACCAGGCCGGACGGCGCTCCGGGCCCCACCCGGGAGGTGTGTTCTAGACCGCACGTGACCTTCTGAGGACATTTCACGTTTACCTTGCCAGGGGCGAGGTTGTGATCCGGGAGGTTCGGTTGGTGGACGTGGACGTGGCGCGCGGGCGGCACGAGTGGATCGAGCCGGGTGCGTTCGAGGTCGCGCCCGGGGTGCACCGGATTCCGCTGCCCATGCCCGGCGACGGTCTGCGCGCGGTCAACGTCTACGCCCTGAAGGACGGCGACGGGCTCGCCCTCGTCGACGCCGGGTGGGCGCTGCCGGAGGCGCGCGAGGCGCTGGAGAGCGCCCTCGGGCTGCTGGGGCGCGGGATCGGCGACGTGCGCCGGTTCCTGGTCACCCACCTGCACCGCGACCACTACACCCTCGCGGTGCGGCTGCGCGCCGAGACCGGCGCCACCATCGCCCTCGGCGCGGGCGAACGCCCCTCGCTGGAGGCGCTGCTGGACGGCACCGCGGACCGGCAGCTCGGCAAGCTGGAACGCGCCGGCGCCGACGAGCTCGCCACGATGGTCCGCGACGCGCTGGTCGGTGACGGCGGCGGACCGGAGCAGGACTACGAGCAGCCCGACGAGTGGCTGCCGGACGGCGCCGAGGTCCGGGTCGGCACCCGGACGCTGCGCGTGCTGGAGACCCCCGGCCACACCCGCGGGCACGTCGTGTTCGTCGACGCGGCGAACGGGCTGCTGTTCGCCGGGGACCACGTGCTGCCGCACATCACCCCGTCCATCGGCCTGGAGGCCGCTCGCACCCCGCTGCCGCTCGGCGACTACCTGAGCTCGCTGCGGCTGGTCGGCGAGCTGCCGGACCTGCGGCTGCTGCCCGCGCACGGGCCGGTCACCGGCAGCGCGCACGCCAGGGTCGCCGAACTCCTCGACCACCACGAGCGCCGCCTCGACCAGACGGAGGCCGCGGTGCTCGCCGGTGCGGCCACCGGTTTCGAGACCGCGAGCGCGCTCGGCTGGACGCGCCGGGAGCGGGCCTTCGCCGAGCTGGACGAGTTCAACCGGATCCTGGCCGTCGGCGAGACCCTGGCGCACCTGGACGTGCTGGTCGAGCGCGGCCGCCTGCACCGGTCCACTTCGGACGGTGTCGACCGCTACCGGCAGGCGTGATGGGACGGCGGCACGGCGCGCGCCCGGATTCAGCGCAGCAGCAGGCGAACCGTGAGCTCCAGCCGGTTCGCCACGTCGGTGGCCGAGGCGCGGCGGGTCACCCAGGCGACCAGGTTGGACAGCCACACGTCCGCGATCACGCGGGCGATCGCGCGCTGCTCGTCGGTCGGCTCCTCGTCGCCGGTGGTCATCGCCCCGCTGAACAGGGACTCGGTCAGCGCGCCGACGGCGTCCACCTCGGTCGCCGCCGAGGTGTCGGCGAACATGAACGCCCGCGTCATCGCCTCGGTCAGCTGCGGATTGCGCTGCATGGTGCGGGTCGTGCGGGACAGCACGTGCAGCACCCGGTCGTACGGGGTGTCGCCGGGGATCTTGCTGCGGTCCAGCCGGTCCAGCGAACGCTCGAACTCGCGGGCCAGGCCGGTCACCAGCAGGTGGATCTTCGACGGGAAGTACCGGTAGAGCGTTCCCAGCGCCACGTCGGCCTTCTCCGCCACCGCGCGCATCTGCACGGCCTCGTAGCCGCCCTTCCCGGCGAGGGCGATGGTGGCGTCGATGATCCGCTTGCGGCGCGCGTTCTGCGCCGCCGAACCGCCCTGGTCATCGGCCAGCAGGCTCGCCGCGCTGCTCGCGGCACCGCGTCGCGGCATGGCGTTCATGAGGTCGGTCCTCTCGTGCGTCGGTCTCGCTGCGCCGCCCGCGCGGGCGGCGTCCCTCCCGGCGGGGCTGCGCCGGCCGCATGCCTGGATGAGAACATGTTCCACTCTACCCGTTGCGTGCCGCGGCGGCCCTGCGAGGTGAATTCGTGCGAGTAGCGCTGCTGTCGTACCGGAGCAAGCCGCACTGCGGCGGGCAAGGCGTCTACGTCCGGAACCTGAGCCGCGAGCTGGTCGCGCTCGGCCACCGCGTCGAGGTGTTCTCCGGTCCGCCCTACCCGGACCTGGACCCGGGCGTCGAGCTGACCCGGGTGCCGAGCCTGGACCTGTACCGGGAACCCGACCCGTTCCGCACCCCGCACTGGCGGGAGCTGCGCGACCTCACCGACGTGCTGGAGGTCGCCACCATGTGGTCGGCGGGCTTCCCGGAACCGCTCACGTTCAGCCTGCGCGCGGCGAAGCTGCTGCGGGCGCGCGCCGACGAGTTCGACGTGGTGCACGACAACCAGTGCCTCGGCTACGGGCTGCTCGGGTTGCGCCGCGCCGGGTTGCCGCTGGTGGCGACCGTGCACCACCCGATCACCCACGACCGCAGGCTGGAGCTGGCCGCCGCCGAGGGCTGGCGCCGGTTCGGCGTGCGCCGCTGGTACGGGTTCCTGCGGATGCAGGGCCGGGTGGCGCGGCGCATCCCCGAGCTGCTCACCGTCTCGGAGTCCTCGGCCCGCGACATCGTCGAGGACTTCGGTGTGGAACCGGGACGGCTGCGGGTGGTGCCGCTCGGCGTGGACCACGAGGTGTTCCGGCCGCCGCAGCGCCCGCGGGTGCCCGGCCGGATCGTCGCGATGGCCAGCGCGGACACCCCGCTCAAGGGCGTCGGCACGCTGCTGGAGGCGGTGGCGAAGCTGCGCACCGAGCGCGAGGTGGAACTCGTTCTCATCGCCTCGCCGACGCCGGGCGGGCCGACCGAGCGGCTGATCGACGAGCTGGACATCTCCGGCGCGGTCCGCACCGTCAGCGGCATCAGCGACGAGGAGCTCGCCGAGCTGGTCGGTTCGGCCGAGATCGCCTGCGTGCCCTCGCTCTACGAGGGCTTCTCGCTGCCCACGGTGGAGGCGATGTCCTGCGGCACCCCGCTGGTCGCCAGCCGCGCGGGCGCGATCCCGGAGGTCGCCGGACCCGACGGGGAGTGCGCCGACCTGGTGCCGCCCGGGGACGCCGAAGCGCTCGCCGGGGCGCTCGGCTCGCTGCTGGACGACCCGGAGCGCAGGCGCCGGATGGGCGAGAACGGCAGGCAGCGGGTGCTGCGCGAGTACAGCTGGGCGTCGGTGGCCGCGGCCACCGCGGAACGGTATGCCGAAGCGGAGGCGGAAATGGTGGGCAAGCGGTGCTGACGGTGGATTTCGACCTGCTCGGCGTGCGGGCGGGTCAGCGGGTGCTGGACCTCGGGTGCGGTGCCGGACGGCACTCCTTCGAATACCTGCGGCGGGGCGCGAACGTGGTGGCCTTCGACCAGGACACCGAGGCGCTCGCCGAGGTGGAGACGATGTTCGGCGCGATGGCCGCCGCCGGTGAGGTGCCGGAGGGGGCGTCGGCGACGACGGTCAGCGGGGACGCGCTCGGCCTGCCGTTCCCGGACGACCACTTCGACCAGGTCATCGCCTCCGAGATCATGGAGCACATCCCGGAGGACGAGAAGGCCATGCGCGAACTGGTGCGCGTGGTGCGTCCCGGCGGCCGGGTCGTGGTGACGGTCCCGCGGCAGTGGCCGGAGCGGATCTGCTGGGCGCTGTCCGACGAGTACCACCAGGTCGAGGGCGGGCACGTGCGCATCTACCGGCGCGAGCAGTTGATCGGCCGGTTGCGGGAGGCCGGGCTGCGCGAGGTGCACCACCACCACGCGCACGCGCTGCACTCGCCGTACTGGTGGCTCAAGTGCGCGGTGGGCGTGGACAACGGGGACCACCCGCTGCCGAAGCTCTACCACAAGCTGCTGGTGTGGGACCTGATGCAGAAGCCGTGGCTGACCCGGACCGTCGAGTCCGCGCTGAACCCGGTGCTCGGCAAGAGCCTGGCGGTGTACCTGTACAAGCCGGGGGTCGTGGGTGCCTGACCTGCCGGCCGTCGACGGGGTGATCTCCGCGCCGCAGGTGCGGGAGACCGCGCGGTCCATCGCCGCGGTGCAGCTGCGCTCCGGCGCGGTGCCGTGGTTCCCCGGCGGGCACGTGGACCCGTGGGACCACGTGGAGTCGGCGATGGCCCTGTCGGCGGCCGGGCTGACCGCCGAGGCGGAACGCGCCTACGAGTGGTTGCGGGCGACGCAGCGCGCGGACGGTTCGTGGCCGCTGCAGGTGCGGGACGGCGCGGTGGAGGACGCCGCGTCGGACAGCAACTTCTGCGCCTACCCGGCGGTCGGCGTCTGGCACCACGTCAGCACGACCGGCGACGACGGGTTCGCCGAGCGGATGTGGCCGGTGGTGCGGCGGGCGATCGACTTCGTGCTGGGCCTGCAGCAGGTCCGCGGCGAGGTCGCCTGGGCGCGGGGCACCGGCGGCGAGGTCGCGGGGGAGGCGCTGCTGGCGGGCAGCGCCAGCATCCACCACAGCCTGGTGTGCGCGCTGGCGCTGGCCGAGCACCTCGGCGTCGCGCAGCCGGACTGGGAGGTGGCGCTGGAGCGGCTGGCGCACGCGCTGCGCCACCACCCGGAGGCGTTCGCGGCGAAGGACCGCTACGCGATGGACTGGTACTACCCGGTCCTGGGCGGGCCGCTGCGCGACGCCACCGGCCACGACCGGATCATGCGGCGCTGGTCGGACTTCTTCGTCGACGGGCTCGGCGTGCGGTGCGTGGACGACAACCCGTGGGTGACCGGCGCGGAGACCTGCGAGCTGGTGCTGAGCCTGGAACTGCTGGGGCGGCGGGAGCTGGCGGTGCAGGCGCTGGCCGCGATGCAGCACCTGCGCGAGGAGGACGGTTCGTACTGGACCGGCCTGGTCTACTCCGACGGCAAGCGGTGGCCGGTGGAGCGCACCACGTGGACGGGGGCGGCGGTGGTGCTGGCCGCGGACGCGCTGTGCCGCGCGACCCCGGGCGCCGCGATCTTCCACACCGCCCGCCCCGGCCCGCCCGCGGGCGCGCGCCCGGTCGACGACGCCTGCGGCTGCCCCGAGCGGCTCTCCGAACTGGTCACCGACTAGCAGGTGAATGGCCCATTCGACCGGTCTCACCGGTCCGATGGGCCATTCACCTGGTGTGGGAGCGGGGTCAGAGGGTGCCGGTTTCGCCCGTGATGCGTTCCAGCACGCGCAGCGAGCCGACCTGGCGGACCTCCCGGAAGTTCCCGCCGTCGATCGCGCGCCGGTAGATCCGGTACGGCGCCTGCCCGCCGTCGGCCGGGTCCGGGAACACGTCGTGGATGACCAGCGCCCCGCCGGGGACGACCCACGGCGCCCAGCCTTCGAAGTCGGTGTTCGCCGCGTCGTCGGTGTGCCCGCCGTCGACGAACAGCAGGTTCAGCGGGCTGCGCCAGAACGACGAGGTGGTGCGGGAGCTGCCGACGACCGCGACCACCTCGTCCTCCAGCCCCGCGTCGGCGATCGTGCGGCGGAACACCCCGAGCGTGTCGAGCTTGCCGACCTGCGGGTCGACCAGGTCCGGGTCGTGGTACTCCCAGCCGGGCTGGTGCTCCTCGGAACCGCGGTGGTGGTCGACGGTGACGATGCGGCCGCCGGTGGCGCGGGCCGCCGCGCCCAGGTAGATCGTCGACTTCCCGCAGTAGGACCCGACCTCGACGGCCAGCCCGGTGCCGAGGAAGTCGAGGGCGGCGCGGTGCAGCGCGAGCCCTTCGTCGGCGGGCATGAAGCCGATCGCCCGCTCGGCCTTCGCCGCGAGTTCGGGCGGCAGGCTGGGGGTGTCGGTCGCGGCGGTCGGTGTCACGTGAGTCCTTTCGGGTCCGGCTGTCCCGCCGAGCCTACGCAGGAACACCCCGAATCAGGTAGAACGTGTTCTACCAATGGTTCCTCGGCGTGGGAGGGCGCGATGCCGATCGCGAGCACCGACTTGCAACGCGACGTGCAGGACTCGATCCGGGCGTGGGCCGACCGGCTCGACGGCACCGGCGAAGTGCGGTCCCGCGAGGAACCCGACACCCGGTGGGCGCCGGGCCGGTCCTGGGCCGAGCTGGCCGAGCTGGGGGTGTTCGCCATCGCCGTGCCGGAACGCGCCGGTGGCGCGGGCGGCGGCGTCGCCGACCTGGCGGCGGCCCTCGAAGCGGTGGCCGAAGCGCTGCCGCCCGGGCCGATCTCCTCGACCTGCGCGGCCGGCGTGCTGCTCGGCCGCGGTGGAGATCTCCCCGCCGTGCTCCCGGAAGTGGCCGCGGGGAAGGCTCCGGTGGCCGTCGCGGCCGGGTCCGGACGGCTGGTCGCCGAAGGGGGTCCGGGCGGCGGACTGCTCGTGTCCGGAGTGGTCGATCCGGTGCCGTCCGCACCGGACGCGGCGCACCTGCTGCTCGCCGCGCGCGGTCCGGACGGGCGGGACGCGTGGTTCCTGCTCGACGCGGACCGCGCCCGGATCGAGCCGCGCCGCGCGCTGGACTTCTCCCGCTCGCTGGGCCGGATCGAGCTCGCCGCGGTCGAGGTCGGGCCCGACGCGCTGCTGCCCGCGCTGGACACGGCGCGGGTCCGCGACGTGCTGGTGACCCTCGCGGCCGCCGAGGCCTCCGGGGTCGCCGGGTGGTGCCTGCGCGCGGCGGTGGCGCACGCGGGCACCCGCGAGCAGTTCGGCCGGGTGATCGGGAGCTTCCAGGCCGTCAAGCACCTGTGCGCCGAGATGCTGTGCCGCGCCGAGCAGATCGCCGCGCTCGCCTGGGACGCGGCGCGCGCGCTCGACGAGGACTCCGGCCAGCACCCGCTCGCGGCCGCCGCGGCCGGGGCGGTCGCGCTGGACGCCGCGGTGGACGCCGCGAAGGACTGCGTGCAGGTGCTCGGCGGCGTCGGCTTCACCTGGGAGCACGACGCGCACCTGCACCTGCGGCGCGCGGTGGCGCTGCGGCAGTGGCTCGGCGGCGGGTGGCGGGCGCGCACCGCCGAACTCGCCCTCTCCGGTGCCCGCCGCACCCTCGGCGTCGGCGGCGACCTGCCCGCGGACGTGCGGGAGCGGCGCGCGGAAGTCCGCGCCACCGCCGGAGAACTCGCGCGCACCCCGGCCGGTGCGCTGCGGGCGCGGCTGGTCGACACCGGGTACCTCGCCCCGCACTGGCCCCGCCCGCACGGCCTCGCCGCCGGGCCCGGGCTCCAACTCCTGATCGACGAGGAGCTGCGTGCCGCCGGAGTCGTCCGCCCGGATCTGGTGATCGGTGGCTGGGCGGTGCCGACGCTGCTCGAACACGGCACGGACGCGCAGCGGGAGCGGTTCGTGCGGCCCACCGCGCTCGGCGAGATCACCTGGTGCCAGCTGTTCAGCGAACCCGAGGCCGGGTCCGACCTGGCCGGGCTGCGCACCCGTGCCGAACGGGTGCCGGGCGGCTGGCGGCTGCACGGGCAGAAGGTGTGGACCTCGATGGCCCGCGAGGCGCACTGGGCGATCTGCCTGGCCCGCACCGATCCGGACGCGCCGAAGCACCGCGGCATCACCTACTTCCTGGTGGACATGGCCGCCGACGGCATCGACGTGCGCCCCTTGCGGGAGATCACCGGCGAGTCGGTGTTCAACGAGGTGTTCCTGGACGGCGTGTTCGTGCCCGACGAGCAGGTGGTGGGCGAGCCCGGCCAGGGCTGGCGGCTGGCGCGCACCACCCTGTCCAACGAGCGGGTCGCGATGGGCGGCGGTTCCGCGCTGGGCGCGGACGTGGAGGCGCTGCTGGCGGTGGCGCGCGCGGCCGACGAGCCCTGCCTCGACCAGGTCGGGGCGCGGGTGGCGGAAGGCCTGTCGGTGTCGCTGCTGCGGCTGCGGGCGACGCTGCTGAGCCTGGAAGGACGCGATCCCGGCGCGCAGGCGAGCGTGGAGAAGCTCGTCGGGGTGCGGCATCGCCAGCAGGTCGCGGAGACCGCGCTGGAGCTGCTCGGGCCGGAGGGCGCGGCGGCCGACGGCGCCGCGGCGGGACCGGCGCGGGAGTTCCTGCTCAGCCGCTGCCTGAGCATCGCCGGGGGCACCACGCAGGTGCTGCGCACGGTCGCGGCCGAGCGGGTCCTCGGCCTGCCGCGGGGGTGAACGCTTGCGGACGGACCGCTCTTCCGGCTAGAACTAGAACAAGTTTCATCCAAGGTACGGCTGTGCGACGCGGGGAGCCGATGTGGATTTCGCGCTCGACGACACGCATGAATCGTTGCGGGAACTGGCGAACGACGTCCTCACCCGCGAACGCGATCGGAGCCGCGGTGCGCCCGGCGGGAGCGAAGCCGAAACCGGTTCTCGCACCTGGAAGGCGCTGGCCGCCGCCGGGCTGCTCTCGCTCGCCGTGCCGGAGCGACTCGGCGGCGCCGGGCTCGGCCCGCTGGCCACCGCCGTGCTGCTCACCGAAGTAGGCAGGCACGCCGCGCCGGTCCCCGCCCTGGCGACCACCGCGTTCGGCGTGCTGCCGGTGGCCCGGCACGGCACCCGCGACCAGCAGGACCGGCTGCTCGCCGAGGTCGGGTCCGGGCAGGTGCTGACCGCCGCGCTCGGCGAACCCTCCGCGCCGCTGACCGCCGCGCCGCGCACCTCGGCGCGGCCGGACGGCGCGGACCTGCTCGTCACGGGCACCAAGACCGCTGTGCTCGCCGCCGACGCGGCCCGCGAGATCCTCGTCCCGGTCACCGTCGACGGCGGCGGGACCGCGGTCGCGCTCGTGCGGCCCGACGCGGCCGGCGTCGCACTGGACCCGACCCCGCTGTCCAGCGGCACCGCGTGGACGGTGCGTTTCGAGCGGGCGCGCGGCGAACGGCTCGGCGGTGCGGACGCGCTGCCCGACCTGCTGCGGTGCGCGCGGGCCGGGATCTGCGCGCTCGGCGACGGCGCCCTCGCGGGCGCGCTCGCGCTCACCACCGAGCACGTGCGCACCCGCACCCAGTTCGGCAGGCCGCTCGCGGCGTTCCAGGCCGTGGCCGGGCAGATCGCCGACGTGCACATCGCCGCCCGCACCCTGCACCTGGCGGTGCTCGCCGCGTGCTGGCGGCTCGACGAGCGGCGCCCCGCGGACGACGACCTCGCGGTGGCCGCCCTGTGGCTCACCGACCAGGCCCCTGCGGCACTGCACACCTGCCACCACCTGCACGGCGGCATCGGGCTCGACATCACCTACCCGCTGCACCGGCACCACGCGCTGGTGAAGGACCTGACCAGGCTGCTGGGCGGCCCCGGGCGCGCGGTGGACGCCCTGGCCGACCGGCTCGCACCGCGGTGAGGAGCACCCGTGTTCATCGACTGCACCGAGCAGCAGCAGGCGCTGCGCGCCGAACTGCGCGAGTACTTCGGCGGCCTGCTCAGCGACGCGGAACGCGCCGCGATGGGCACCGACCGGCACGGCGCGGTGTTCCGCGACGTGGTGCGGCGGATGGGCCGCGACGGGTGGCTCGGCGTCGGCTGGCCGGAGGAGTACGGGGGCCGCGGTTTCGGCCCGGTGGCCCAGCACATCTTCGCCAGCGAGGCGGCGCGCGCCGACGTGCAGCTGCCCTCGGTCACCCTGCAGACCGTCGGCCCGACGCTGCTGGCGCACGGCACGCCGGAGCAGAAGGCGCACTTCCTGCCGAAGATCCTCGCCGGGGAGCTGCACTTCGCCATCGGCTACACCGAACCGGACGCGGGCACCGACCTGGCCGCGCTGCGCACCCGCGCGGTCCGCGACGGCGACGACTACGTGGTGGACGGGCAGAAGATCTTCACCACCGGCGCGCACGACGCCGACCACATCTGGCTGGCCTGCCGCACCGACCCGGACGCGCCGAAGCACCGGGGCATCTCGATCCTCATCGCGGACACCACCGACCCCGGCTACTCGTGGACGCCGATCATCACCTGCGACGGGGCGCACCACGTCAACGCCACCTACTTCAGCGGAGTCCGGGTGCCCGCATCGCGGCTGGTGGGGGAGCAGGACCGCGGCTGGCGGCTGATCACCACCCAGCTCAACCACGAGCGGGTCATGCTCGGGCCCGCCGGGCGCCTCGACGGCATGGCCGCGCGGGTCCGGGACTGGGCTGCGGTGCGCCACGACCCGGACGGCGCCCCGCTGGTGGAACTGCCCGACGTGCGCCGCGCCCTGGCGCACGCGCACGCCTGCACCCGGGTGAACGAACTGCTGAACTGGCAGGTCGCCGCGGGCGGGCCGGTGGCGGCGGCGGACGCCTCGACGACGAAGGTGCTCACCTCCGAGCGGATCCAGTCCCTGGGCAGGCTGTTCGAGGAGGTGGTGGCCCGGCACGGCGACCCCGCCGACCCCGGCACCGGGCGGCTGCTGGACTGGCTGGACGTGCAGGCCAAGCGGAACCTGGTGCTCACCTTCGGCGGCGGCGTCAACGAGGTCCAGCGGGAACTGATCGCCACGACCGGGCTCGGGCTGCCCCGAGTTCCCCGGTGAAGCGGAGGGAACGGCGATGGACGTGCAGGTGGGACGGGACGTCGATGCGGAGGTCCGGGCGGCGGCCGAGCGGATCCGGGCGGCGGGGGAGTCGGGGCCGCGGCTCGCGCGGGACCCGGTGAACCAGCCGATGATCAACAACTGGGTGGAGGCGCTGGGCGACGAGAACCCCGTCTACACCGACGAATCCGCGGCCGCCACGTCCGTCCATGGTGGACTCGTCGCGCCGCCCGCGATGGTGCAGGTGTGGACGATGCCCGGGCTGCGCCCCGACTTCGACACCGACGACCCGCTGCACGCGATGATGACCGAGCTGGACGGGCACGGCTTCACCTCGGTGGTGGCGACGAACAGCGAGCAGACCTACCACCGCTACCTGCGCCACGGCGAGCGGATCGGCGTCACCACCCGGCTCGAATCGGTGGTCGGCCCCAAGCGCACCGCGCTCGGCGAGGGCTGGTTCGTCACCACCCGCAGCACCTGGTACTCCGGGGCGGAACCGGTCGCCGAGATGATGTTCCGGATGCTGAAGTTCCGCCCACCGCAGCAGGAATCGCCCGCCCCGGCGGCCGCCGCACCGGAACCGGCCCCCGCCATCCTGCCCGCCGTCAACCGGGACACCGCCTACTTCTGGGCGGGCACCGCCCGCCGCGAGCTGCGCATCCAGCGCTGCGGCGGGTGTGGCCTGCTGCGCCACCCGCCCGGCCCGATGTGCCCGGAGTGCGGCGCGACCTCGCCGACGCACCTGGTCGCCGCCGGTCTCGGCGAGGTCTACAGCTACGTGGTGCACCACCACCCGCCGCTGCCCGGCAAGGCGCTGCCGCTGGTGATCGCGCTGGTGGAGCTGGACGAAGGGGTGCGGATGCTCGGCGAGCTGCACGGCGTCGAACCGGACCGGGTCGAGATCGGTCTGCGGGTGCAGGTGGACTACCGGGCCGAAGGTGAGATCACCACGCCGTTCTGGCGGCCGACCGGAGGTGCCGCATGACCACGTTGCCACGAACCCGGACCGCCACCGAGGTGCGGGTGGGGGAGTCGCTGCCGGAGGTGCGGGTGGCGATGACGCCCACCTTCATCGTCAGCAGCGCGCTGGCCACCCGCGACTTCCAGGACGTGCACCACGACCGGGACCTGGCGCAGGCCAAGGGATCCGCGGACATCTTCGTCAACATCCTCACCAGCACCGGGCTCGCGCAGCGCTACGTCACCGACTGGGCCGGACCGGAGGCGCTGGTGCGCGGGGTGGCGGTGCGGCTCGGCGCGCCCTGCTACGCGCACGACGTGCTGGCGCTGTTCGGGCAGGTGCTGTCCCGCTCGGACGACGGCGAGTTCGAGGTGGAGGTGCTGGGGCGCAACGGACTCGGCGAACACCTGCGCGGCACCGTCCGGGTCGCGCTGCCGGAGGGGGACGCATGAGCTTCGCGGGACGGACCGCCATCGCCGGGATCGGCGCCACCGAGTTCTCCAAGGACTCCGGCCGCAGCGAACTCCAGCTGGCCGCGGAAGCCGCGCGCGCCGCGATCGCCGACGCCGGGCTCGAACCGTCCGATGTGGACGGACTGGTGACGTTCACGATGGATGAGAACACTGAGATCGCGGTGGCGCGCGAACTGGGCGTGCCGGAGCTGCGGTTCTTCAGCCGGGTGCACTACGGCGGCGGCGCCGCCTGCGCCACCGTGCAGCAGGCCGCGCTCGCCGTCTCGGCCGGGATCGCGGACGTCGTGGTGTGCTACCGAGCGTTCAACGAGCGCTCCGGGCACCGGTTCGGACAGGTGCAGGCCGCCGCGGCCGCCGCACCCACCTCGTCCGGAGTGGACAACAGCTGGAGCTACCCCGTCGGGCTCGGCACCCCGGGCGCGCAGGTCGCCATGTTCGCCCGCCGCTACCTGCACGAGTACGGCGCCACCAGCGAGGACTTCGGCCGGGTCGCCGTCGTCGACCGCGCGCACGCGGCCACCAACCCGAACGCCTGGTTCCACGGCCGCCCCATCACCCTCGCCGAGCACCAGGCGTCCCGGTGGATCACCGAACCGCTGCACCTGCTGGACTGCTGCCAGGAGAGCGACGGCGGCGTCGCGCTCGTCGTGGTCAGCGCCGAACGGGCCCGGGACCTGCCGCACCCGCCCGCGGTCGTGGCCGCGGCGGCGCAGGGCAGCGGGCCGGACCAGTTCACCATGACCAGCTACTACCGCCAGGAGCTCGCGGCGCTCCCGGAGCTCGGGCTGGTCGCCCGCCAGCTGTGGGGGCAGGCCGGGTTCGGGCCGCAGGACGTGCGGACGGCGGTGCTCTACGACCACTTCACGCCGTTCGTGCTGGTGCAGCTGGAAGAACTCGGGTTCTGCGGGCGCGGGGAGGCGCGGCACTTCATCGCCGACGGCGGCATCGGGCTGGACGGGCGGCTGCCGGTCAACACGCACGGCGGTCAGCTCGGCGAGGCCTACGTGCACGGCATGAACGGCATCGCCGAAGCGGTCCGCCAGCTCCGCGGCACCGCCGCCAACCAGCTCACCGACGTGCCGAACGTGCTGGTCACCGCCGGAACCGGCGTCCCCACCAGCGGGCTCGTGCTCACCGCCGACTGATCCGACGCGTCGCAGGTGAACGGCCCATTCGCCCACGCTGCGTGGTCCGATGGGCCATTCACCTGCGGTGGGGTGCGCGAGATCAGCGCGGTAGGCGGGTGATGGCGGTGATGATGAGCCCGTCGTCGGCGAGCCAGCGGCCGGTGAACGAGCTGAGCGGTTCGCCCTCCACCTCGGGCCCGGTCTTGAGCAGCCGCGCGTTGAACGTGCCGTCCCGGTCCAGGGTGAGGTCGGCGTCCTCGAACCCCAGCCACTCCCGGGCGAGCGGGAACCACGCCTTGTACACGGATTCCTTGGCACTGAACAGGATCCGGTCCCAGTGCACCGAGGGGTCCGCGGTGGACAGCGCCGCGATCCGCGGCCGTTCCGCCGGCAGCGTCACCGCGTTGAGCACCCCGTCCGGCAGCGCGTCGTGCGGTTCCGCGTCGATGCCGACGGTGAGCACCGAGTCCCGCAGCCCGACGACGGCGGCCCGGTAGCCGGCGCAGTGCGTCATGCTGCCGACCACCCCGTCCGGCCAGCCGGGCGCGCCGCGCTCACCGGGCAGCAGGGGAGCGGCGGGCACCCCGACCTTCGCGAGGGCGGTGCGGGCGCAGTGCCGCACGGTGGTGAACTCGCGGCGCCGCTTGTCCACGGCGCGCGCGATGACCGCGGCCTCCTCGTCGAACAGCCAGGCCTCGGGCGGGTCGGTGCGGGTCTCCTCCCAGGCGAGCTCGCCGGGCAGCAGGCGTTCGATCACGACGTCCCCTCCGGGAAGACCAGGCGCAGCGGATCGTCCGGCAGCCCGTGGCGCTTCCACTCGCGCGGGTAGCCCACCGACACCTCCTGGAACCGCACGCCGTCGTGCCAGGTGGTGCGCGGGATGTGCAGGTGCCCGTAGACGACCGCGGCGGCCCGGTGCCGCAGGTGCCAGTCGGCGGTGTGCACGGTGCCGCACCACTGCGCGAACTGCGGGTACCAGAGCACGTCGGTGGGTTCGCGCACCAGCGGGTAGTGGTTCACCAGCACCGTCGGCAGCTCCGGATCGCACTCGGCGAGCCGCCGCTCGCTGTGGGCCAGCCGGGCCCGGCACCAGTCGTCGCGGGTCGGGTACGGGTCCGGGTGCAGCAGGAACTCGTCGCTGCACACCACGCCCGATTCGTGCGCGACCGCCAGCGCCTCCTCCTTGGTGGAGGTCCCGGCGGGGCGGAAGGTGTAGTCGTAGAGCACGAACAGCGGTGCGATCGTCACGGGTCCGCCGCGCCCGGTCCATACCGGGAACTCGTCCTCCGGCGTGACGACGCCGAGTTCGCGGCAGCGGCGCACCAGTTCCAGGTAGCGGGCTTCGCCGCGCAGTTGCAGCGGGTCCTGCTTCGGCGTCCACAGCTCGTGGTTGCCGGGCACCCAGATGACCTTCGCGAACCGCTCGGCGAGCATCCCCAGCACCCAGGTGATGTCCTCGGACAGCTCGCCCACGTCGCCCGCGACGATCAGCCAGTCCTGGTCGGTGCGGGGGCGCAGCCCGCGCGCGATGTCCTTGTTCTCGGCCATCGCGACGTGCAGGTCGCTGACGGCCAGCAGTTCACCGGAAGTGGAGCTCATGATCCGCCGATCATATCCGAGGTGCGCGGCCCACCCGGCCGTTCCGCGGGTCTTCTAGGGGTTCTCCTGCCCGTCCGGCCGCCGCTGCCGCGGGATGTCCGGCTGCGTCGGGGTCGAGTCGGACGGCGGGTGCTCCGGAGACCGGTCGGTGATCAGGCCGGGGAGCAGGATCCGCTCGGTGATCGGTTCCACCGGATCCGGCCCGGTCGACCAGCCGATTCCGCCCCCGCGCAGGTGGCGGTACTCGGCGATGGCGAGCGCCAGCGTCGTCACCAGTCCGCACGCGTTGAGCACCAGCCAGAGCGGGTTGGGCACCTGGTCCGCGTCGCTGGTGACCCGTCCGACGAGTTCTGCGCCGAAGGCCGCCACCGCGATCAGGATCGAGCCGGTCGGAGCGAGGAGCGGGTGGACGTCGCTGATCCAGAACGAGGTACGCGCCGCCCAGTAGGCGGTGCACGCGGCGTAGACCGAGAGCCAGAGGAGCAACAGCACCAGCACGATGGCGACCGTCGTCTCGACGCCACCGGTCACCTGGTCCGAACCCCGATCCTCCGTGCGCGACTCCAGGAAGATCCCGGAACCCGCCACGATGCCGAACGGCACCGCGATGCTGATCACGCCGAACAGCAGTCGCCACAGCAGCTGGGCGACCCCGGATCGGAACCGGAGGAGGAAGTCGGGCTGGGTGATGAAGAACAGGACGAGCAGGACACCCGGTGCGGCGAGCATGGCGATGAGCGCGTTCGTGGCCATCTTCTGAACCGCGTCCCTCGCGATGTCCTGGATGGAGGCGTAGGTGGCCGTCACGGCGGCGACCGTGAGCAGTCCTGCCACCGACCGCCAGAACGCGAGCCGCTCCAGCGCTCGCGCCCTCCTGGTCTTGCCCTGCACGGGTTTGAAGAGCGCCTTGGCCGCGCGCCACGGCAGCACGATGCTGATCCCGTAGCCGGCCCGGAGATCCGGTCGGTATCCGTACCGGGCCTCGATCACCTCGTGCAAGGCGCGGCGTCGCTTGGTGAACGCGGTCAGCAGCACCCGCCCGACGATCCCGGCGAGGAAAGCGGTTCCGATCACGGACGAGGACCCCGCCCAGCTGGCGATCATGGCGTGCAGCACGGCGGCGACGAACACGAATTCGGCGGCCCAGAGGCCGCGGCGCAGGTACGTGCAGGTCTGGTCGACCTTCCGCAGTTCCGCGTGGACGGGATCGATGTGGACGACCGGCTTCATCTCGATCAAGCTAGGGAGGTCGCGCGGTGCGCACTCCCTGGTTTCCGGGGCTCTGCGGCACTCGCCCGGATGGCGGTGTTCAGCCGGACCGGAGTCCCACCATCCGGGAGCTCAATCCTGTCGTTCCGAGTTGGGTTTACATCGGCCGCGGCGCGTCGCTACCGTGATCGCATGGCCCGGACGTCGACGCTCACCACGCGCGGATACGTGGATTTCGCCCGAGTGTCCTCCGCGCTCTGTAGCGCCTGAGCCCTTCCTCCGCGCCCGGTCCCGGGCGTTCCCGCACGCACCGCACGGCGGCTCCCGCACCGGAGCGCGCCCGGTGCCGATGCGCCACCGAACTCCGCCGCACCGCGCCGAAATCCGGCGGGTGCCGCCTTCCCCTCCCATGCCCGTGGAGCGTGACGATGAGCTTGCCCGCGCCTGAGAGCGCCCGATCCGACACCGGCGCGATACCCGTCGCGACGGTGCGCACCGACCGAGCCAAGGGGGAGCAGCGGCTGCCCCGCTGGCTGGTCAAGACGTTCAGCCCGATCGCGCTGATCGTGCTGTGGCAGGTGCTCAGCTCGACCGGCGTCCTGGACGACGACACGCTCGCCTCGCCGGGCACGGTCGCGGCCACCGCCTGGGAGATGTGGCAGGAGGGCCGGTTGCAGGACGCGGTGCTCGCCTCGGTGCAGCGCGTCGCGATCGGCCTGGTCTTCGGGCTGGTCGCCGCCGTCGTGCTCGCCACGATCTCCGGGTTGTTCCGGCGCGGTGAGGACATCGCGGACGCGCCGATGCAGATGCTGCGCACGGTCCCGGTGATCGGCCTCATCCCGCTGCTGATCATCTGGTTCGGCATCGGGGAGACGCCGAAGATCGTGCTCATCGCGCTGGCGGTGACCTTCCCGCTGTACATGAACATCTTCGGCGGCATCCGCAACGTGGACGCCGGGCTGGTCGAAGCGGCCAAGACGCTCGGGCTCGGCTGGTTCGCCCAGGTGCGGCACGTGATCCTGCCGGCGGCTATGCCGAACGCGCTGGTGGGGCTGCGGTTCTCGCTGGGCTCGGCGTGGTTGGCGCTGGTGTTCGGCGAGACGATCAACGCGACGGCCGGCATCGGCTACGAGATGAACATGGCCCGCGAGTTCTTCCAGACCGACGTGATCGTCGTGTGCCTGGTGCTCTACGCCCTGCTCGGCCTGGTGGCCGACTTCCTCGTCCGACTTCTCGAAAGGACCGTGCTGGCATGGCGACCGGCTTTCCGCGGAGCGTGACCGAATCCGCCCCAGACACCGCGACCGGAACCGACACCGCGACCGGCACCGGAACCGACGCCGCCCCGCGGGCTGACGGTTCCGACGGGACCGCTGCCGCGGTGCGGACCGCGCCGGCCGAACTGGCGGCCTCCGTCCGCGGCCTCACCAAGAGCTTCGGCGACCGGACCGTGCTCGACGGCCTCGACCTGGACATCGAACCGGGCCAGTTCGTCGCCCTGCTCGGCCCCAGCGGCTGCGGCAAGAGCACCCTGCTGCGCATCCTCGCCGACCTCGACCACGAGATCAGCGGCGAGGTGCGGGTGGCCCGGCGGCGCGCCGTCGCGTTCCAGGCGCCGCGGCTGCTGCCGTGGAAGCGGGTGTGGCGCAACGTGGTCCTCGGCCTGCGCGGCAGGCCCGACCGCGCCAAGGCCGTGGCGGCGCTGGAGGAAGTGGGGCTCGGGCACCGGGTCGACGAGTGGCCGAAGGTGCTCTCCGGCGGTGAGGCGCAGCGCGCGTCGCTGGCCCGCGCCCTGGTGCGGGAGCCGGACCTGCTGCTGCTCGACGAACCGTTCTCCGCGCTCGACGCGCTCACCCGGATCAAGGTGCAGGCGCTGGTGGGGGAGCTGTGGCAGCGGCACGGCTGCGCCATCCTGCTCGTCACCCACGACGTCGAAGAGGCGCTGCTGCTCGCCGACCGGGTCCTGGTGCTCGACGGCGGCGGCATCGTGCACGACCAGCTCGTCGAACATCCCCGCCCGCGCGACGTGTCCGCGCCCGCGTTCGTCGCCCAGCGGGCCGAGCTCCTCTCGTGGCTCGGCGTGCACTGACCTCCGCACCACCCGCACCACCCGCACCGCCCCGGCCGCCCGGCCCCGGGCGCGGTCCCGCGCGCCCGCGCGGCGGCCCCGGGAAACCAGACAGGAAGTGTTCGAATGAGTGTCGAGATCGTCGGCATGATCGGCGCCCAGCACGTCTCCGAGATCCGCCCGGCGAGCGGTCCCGCCGTGGACCCGGCGTTCCTGCGCCGCTTCGCCCGCGCCCACGAGGACGGCGGCTTCGACCGCGTCCTCATCGGCCACGGCTCCGGATCGCCCGACGGCACCCAGCTGGCCGCGCACGTCGCCGCGCACACCGACCGGCTCGGGCTGCTCGTCGCGCACCGGCCCGGTTTCGTCGCCCCCACGCTGGCCGCGCGCACCTTCGCCACCCTGGACGCGCTGTCCGCCGGGCGGGTCGCGGTGCACGTCATCTCCGGCGGCAGCGACGCCGACCAGCGCCGCGACGGCGACCACCTGGACAAGGAGCAGCGCTACGCCCGCACCGACGAGTACCTGGAGGTGCTCAAGCGGGCGTGGACCGAGGACGGGCCGATCGACCACGACGGCGCGCACTACCGGATCGAGGACTTCAGCACCGCGGTGAAACCCGTGCAGCGGCCCCGGATCCCGCTGTACTTCGGCGGTTCCTCGGCGGCGGCCTACCGGGTGGGCGGCAAGCACGCCGACGTGTTCGCGCTGTGGGGCGAACCGCTGGCCGAGACCGCCGAGCAGATCGCCTCCGTCCGCGCCGCCGCACGCGCCGCCGGGCGCACCGACGCGCCCGGCATCAGCGTGTCGTTCCGGCCGATCCTCGGCGCCACCGAGGAACTCGCCTGGGAACGCGCGCACTCCGTGCTGGACCGGATCCGCGCCGCCCGCGGCGGGTTCGGCTCGTTCACCGGCCCGAAGACGCTCGGCAAGGACGCGGAGGTCGCCAACGTCGGCTCGCAGCGGCTGCTGGCCGCGGCCGCCAAGGGCGAGCTGCACGACCGGGCGCTGTGGACGCCGACCTCGCAGGCCACCAACGCTGCCGGGAACTCCACCGCGCTCGTCGGCACCGCCGAGACCGTCGCGAAGGCGCTCGCCGACTACGTGGACATCGGGGTGACCACGCTGCTCATCCGCGGCTACGACCCGCTCGACGACGCCGTCGACTACGGGCGGGAGCTCATCCCCGCCGTCCGCGAGGAAGTGGCGCGCCGCTCGGCCGCCGCCGAGCGGACCTCGGCGTGACCGCCGGGCCGTCCACGGGTGCCATGATGCCGGGCACGGAACGAATGGAGTGGAGATGACCCGCAGCTGGGTGCCGGAGAGCGCCTCGCGAGGCCACGTCGTGGTGCTGCACGGGCGGGGCGAGCACCCCGGCGTGTACGAGCGGTTCGGCCGCAGGCTCGCCGTCGACGGCTACACCGTCGTCGTCCCCGACCTCGGCACCGGACCGGCCGACTGGTTCGAGGGGGCGGGCGACACCGCCCGCATCCTGGTCGGCACCGACACCGGCGCGCTGCGCGCCTGGGAGACCGCGCTGGAGACCGAGGTCGACGGCCTGGTGCTGGCGGGCACCCCGCTGGCGGCGGCACCCGGTGCGCCCGCCGGGCGCGAGGACGAGATCGCCGCCCGCACCTCCTGCCCGATCCACCGCGAACGGCTCAGCACCGACCCGGACTTCCACTGGGGCGAGCTCGACGCGGGCACCGCCGAACCGCCGCGGCGGCTCCCGGACGTGCCGGTGCTGCTGCTGCACGGCGACGCCGACGCGATCGCGCCCGTCGACCCGGTCACCCGGCTCGGCGCCGCGCACCCGCAGGCGAGCACCGCGGTGTTCAAGGACGGCGTGCACGACGTGCTCAACGACAAGGTGCACCGCAGCGTCGCCGCCCGGATCGTGCTGTTCTGCGAGGAGATCGCCAAGGGCGCCGTGGTGCTGCCCGAGGTCACCGCCGCGAAGAGCACCCGGGTGCGCCGGGCCGCGCCGGTGCACATCTCCGCCCGCGTCGACTACTCGGTGCGCGCGCTGGTGGAGCTGGCGAGCAGCGGCAGGCAGCAGACCTGCGAATCGATGGCCCGCACCCAGGGGATCCCGCTGAACTCGCTGGTGAACCTGATGGTGGAGCTGCGGCGCGGCGGCCTCGTGCACAGCCAGCGCGGCTGCGAAGGCGGCTACTGGCCGGCGCGGGACGCCGCGGAGATCAGCCTCGCCGACGTGGTCCGCGTCGTCGAAGGCGCGGTGACCTCCCGGCACGACGACGCCGAGCGGGACGCGGTGTGGACGCGGCTCGGCGGCGCCGTCGCGGACTTCCTCGAACGGATCACCATCGCCGACCTGGCCGCCGAACAGCGCGCGGCGGCCTGACCCAGAACGGAGCAGTTCCATGGCGGACGCATTCCACCCCGACCTGACCTCGAAGGTCGACCCCGCGGAGAAGCAGTCGTTGCGCTCCCGGCTGCACCACATCCGCGGCAGCGAGCTGGACCGCAACACCGCGCAGACCGAGGGCATGCAGCGGCTCGCGGCCATCAGCGGCGACACCGTCGGGTCCGAGCGGATCTGGACCGGCGAGACGCACGTGGCGCCCGCGACGGCCTCCGACAACCACCACCACGGCGAGTCCGAGACCGCGATCTACGTGGTCAGCGGCCACCCGCGGTTCGTCTTCCACGACGGCACCGAGGAAGTGCGGATCGAGACCGAGCCGGGCGACTACATCTTCGTGCCGCCCTACGTGCCGCACCGGGAGGAGAACCCGGACCCGGAGCACAAGGCCGTCGTGGTGATCTCCCGCAGCACGCAGGAGGCGATCGTCGTCAACCTCCCGGAGCTCTACGCGCTCTGACCGCTCCCCGCACCGAGGTGAATGGCCCATTCGCCCACTCCGCTTGGGTGAATGGGCCATTCACCTGGCGGGATGTGGGGTGTGGGGCGGGGCACTCCGGCCGGTTGGATAGAGTTCTGCGCCTGTATCCAGGTGCACCCTGCGGCCGGATGCTCCTCGTCGGGGATCGGGCAGCCGATGCTGGTGGCCGCGCGACGGAAGGATCTCGTTGGCCACCCCGCTACGCAGCCCCCGGTTACCGGGGCCTCGGCAGACCGCCCTCACCCGCTCCCTCGCCACCGCGCAACGGCTGTTCGCGCAGCTGCGGGCCCACGTGCTCGTCCAGCCGCGGTCGGTCATCGCCGCCGGTGGCGTCGCCCTGCTGATCTCGCTGGTGGCGCTGTTCCTGATGCGCCGGGCCGGGCTGGGGCACGGATCGGGCGTCGACTACCAGGTGTACCGCTGGGCGGTGCACACCTGGCTCAGCGGCGGGGACATCACCGTCGGCGGGCCGATGACGAGCGCCGACCGGATCCTGCCGTGGGTGTACCCGCCGTTCGCGCTGCTGCCGCTGGCGGTGCCGTCGGTGCTGCCGTACGTGGCGGGGTTGTGGCTGATCTACCTGACGGACCTGGCCGCGATCGGCGTGGTGCTGTACCTGGTGGCGCGCCGGATGTGGCCGCTGCTGAGCCGGGAGAGCGCGCTGGCGGTGGCCGCGATCGGCCTGCCGGGCACGCTGCTGCTGGAGCCGGTGTACGCGTCGTTCGGCCTGGGCCAGGTGAACGTGCTGCTGATGGCGCTGGTCGCGGTGGACTGCCTGACCGAGCACCCGCGCTGGCCGCGAGGGCTGCTGGTGGGCCTGGCCGCGGCGATCAAGCTGACGCCCGCCGCGTTCCTGCTGTTCTTCCTGGTGCGCAAGGACTACCGGGCGGCCGCGGTCGCGGCGGTCACGGCGGCCGCCGGGACCTGCCTCGGGTTCGTGCTGAACCACTCGGCGTCGATGGACTACTGGTTCGGCAGCGGGCCGGCCGCGGGCGTGAGCGGTTCCTCGTACCACACCAACCAGTCGATCATGGGTGGGTTGTCCCGGCTGGACCTGCCGGTGCTGACCGAGCACGCGCTGTGGGCGCTGGCGGCGCTGGTGCTGACGCTGGTCGCGGTGCGGGTGCTGCGCACGGCCGAGGTCGCTCCGGCGCTGCTGGCGACGGCGCTGCTGGCGCTGCTGATCTCGCCGACGTCCTGGTCGGACCACTGGGTGTGGGTGGCGCCGGGGCTGCTGGTCGCGGTCGGCACGGCGCTGCGCAGGCGCAGCCGCGGCTGGCTGGTGGCCGCGGGGGTGCTCGTGGTGGCCGCGTTCGTCGCGACGTTCCGGATGCTTCCGGCCAGTGGGAACTGGAATGCGCTACAGCACTTGTTCGGGGATTCCTATCTGCTGATCGGAATCGCAATGCTTCTGCTGCTGTCGCGTTATGCGGCGGAACCGGTGCCGGTTCCCGCGACGGGCGGCGAGCTCTCCCGCGATTGATCGTCCGGCGGGGAATCGAAATGTGACGGTGCGGAGCCGAACGATTTCCCGCCGTTCCGCGGAATTCAGGATCCGGCCGGGGATCGGGCACGCTGGGCGCACGGCCGCTCGCGGAGCGCGATCGCCGGTGGTCGTGCCGCGCGGGGGAGCGGTGCTCGGTGCATCCTCGCCGGTCGCGGGCCCGATGTCCGAATGGAACGTTTCATCCGGACTCGCGATTCGGCGCGCTGCGCGAAAATCCGACCGTGGCGCTGCGTCATCTGTGTGAACTTGGCGCAGCGGCCCGGGAAGCCGAGACTCCACAAAGGACGGCTTCGACGGGTTCCGGGGCAGGCAACCCTTCCTGCGATGTGTGCTACATCACGCGGGAGTCGGACTGGACCGAAAAAGCCGTCGTGATCAGCCCCGATGTCCCCGCCGCCGCCCCGGAATCCGGGCTCCGGCCGCGCCGCCCCTGGTCAGGGGGTTGATCGAAGTTGACCTGCGGCGAGCCGCCGGAGGGTGGCCCGTTCCACGCTCCGGGACGCCGCCATGTGATTTTCATCCGTGTTACTCAGGCGTAGCCGTGGGCCCGATCCGTCTGTACAGTGCCCGGAACTGACCGACGATGCAACGGCGCATCCTTTTGTCAGTGCCCGAAAGGTTTTCGCGGATCGCTTGCGAGTGCTCACAATTCCCTCGCCGCGATCCGGGCCTGGCGACGGGAGGATCGATGCCGGATTCCCAGTATTTGAGAAATGAGGCGCAACGTCGCGCCGCCGAGCGGGGTCTGTACGACCCGGCTCACGACCACGACGCCTGCGGAGTGGCGTTCGTGGCCGACATGCACGGGCGGCGCAGCCATGCACTGGTGCAGAACGCCCTCACGGCATTGCGCAACCTGGAGCACCGGGGCGCCAAGGGTGCCGACCCGGAGACGGGGGACGGCGTCGGCGTGCTGACGCAGGTCCCCGACGAGTTCTTCCGCGCCGTGGTCCCGTTCGACCTGCCCGAAGCGGGCGGGTACGCGGCCGGGACCGCCTTCCTGCCCGCCGACGCCGACGAGGCGCGGGAGGCGGCCGAGGTCGTCGAGCGGATCGTCGCCGAGGAGGGCCTCACCCTGCTCGGCTGGCGCGAGGTGCCGATCGAGCCGGACAACGCCGGGCGGGCCGCCCGCGAGGTGATGCCGAGCTTCCGCCAGCTGTTCATCGGGCACGGCAGCGACGGAGCCGAGTCCGAATCGGCCCTCCAGTTCGAACGCCGCGCCTTCTGCGTGCGCAAGCGCGCCGAGCACGAGGCCGCGGTGTACTTCCCGAGCCTGTCGGCGCGGACCTTCGTCTACAAGGGAATGCTCAGCGAGACCCAGCTGGGCTCGTTCTACCCGGACCTGGCCGACGAGCGGTTCACCAGCGCCATCGGCCTGGTGCACTCGCGGTTCTCCACGAACACGTTCCCGTCGTGGCCGCTGGCGCACCCGTACCGCTTCATCGCGCACAACGGCGAGATCAACACGATGAAGGGGAACCGGAACTGGATGCGGACCCGCGAGAGCATGCTCGCGACCGACCTCATCCCCGGTGACCTGCAACGGCTGTACCCGATCGCGACGCCGGACGGCAGCGACTCGGCCACCTTCGACGAGGTGCTGGAGCTGCTGCACCTGGGCGGGCGGTCGCTGCCGCACTCGGTGCTGATGATGATCCCGGAGGCGTGGGAGAACCACGCCGAGATGGACCCGCAGCGCCGCGCGTTCTACGAGTTCCACAACTACCTGATGGAACCCTGGGACGGCCCCGCGCTGGTGGCGTTCACCGACGGCACCCAGATCGGCGCGGTCCTGGACCGCAACGGCCTGCGCCCCGGCCGCTACTGGGTGACCGACGACGGCCTCGTCGTGCTGGCCAGCGAGGTCGGCGTGCTCGAACTGGACCCGGCGCGCGTGGTGCGCAAGGGCCGGTTGCAGCCGGGCCGCATGTTCCTGGTCGACACCGGTGCCGGGCGCATCGTCGACGACGAGGAGATCAAGGGTGAGCTGGCCGCCGCGCACCCGTACCAGCAGTGGCTGGACGAGGGCGTGGTGCACCTGGGCGACCTGCCCGACCGCGACCGCGAGGTGCCCTCGCACGCGTCGCTGGTGCACGGCCAGCAGGTGTTCGGCTACACGCAGGAAGAGCTGAACGTGCTGCTCAAGCCGATGGCCGCCGGTGGGGCGGAGCCGATCGGCTCGATGGGCAACGACGTGCCGTTCGCGGCGTTCTCGAAGCGCCCGCGGCAGCTGTTCGACTACTTCACGCAGCTGTTCGCGCAGGTCACCAACCCGCCGCTGGACGCCATCCGCGAGGAGCTGGTGACCTCGCTGGCGACCCACGTCGGGCCGGAGCACAACCTGCTCGACCACGACCCGGACGCCTGCAAGCAGCTGGTGCTGCCGTTCCCGGTGCTGGACAACGACCAGCTCGCCAAGATCGTGCACATCGACGACGACGGCGACCGTCCCGGCCTGAAGCCCGCGATCATCTCCAGCACCTACCGGGTGCGCGGCGGTGGCGAGGCGCTGCGGGAGCGGCTCGACGAGATCTGCGCCGAGGTGTCCGCCGCGGTCGCCGACGGCGCGCACGTGCTGGTGCTGTCCGACCGGGCCGCCGACGCCGAGCACGCGCCGATCCCGTCGCTGCTGGTGACCGGTGCGGTGCACCACCACCTGGTGCGGGAGAAGACCCGCACCCACGTCGGCCTGGTGATCGAGGCCGGTGACGTGCGCGAGGTGCACCACGTCGCGCTGCTCATCGGCTACGGCGCCGCGGCCGTCAACCCGTACCTGGCGATGGCCAGCGTCGAGGACCTGGTGCACAACGGCGTGCTCCAGGGACTCGACCCGGCGAAGGCCACCGGCAACCTGATCAAGGCGCTCGGCAAGGGCGTGCGCAAGACGATGTCGAAGATGGGCGTGTCCACGGTGGCCTCGTACACCGGCGCGCAGATCTTCGAGGCGATCGGGCTGGGCGCCGAGGTCATCGACCGATGTTTCGCCGGCACCACCTCGCGGCTCGGCGGGGTCGGTTTCGACCTGCTGGCCAAGGAGATCGCCGAGCGGCACCGCCGCGCCTACCCGGACGACGGCGTGCAGGCCCCGCACCGCACCTTGCAGGTGGGCGGCGAGTACCAGTGGCGGCGCGAGGGCGACCCGCACCTGTTCAACCCGCGCACCGTGTTCAAGCTGCAGCACTCCACGCGGTCCGGCCGCTACGAGGTCTTCAAGGAGTACACGAAGGCCGTCGACGACCAGTCGCGCGACCTGATGACCCTGCGCGGCCTGTTCAAGTTCCGCGCGGGCGCGCGGCGGCCGGTGCCGATCGACGAGGTCGAGCCGGTCGAGTCGATCGTGAAGCGGTTCGCCACCGGCGCCATCTCCTACGGTTCGATCTCGCAGGAGATGCACGAGACCCTCGCCATCGCGATGAACCGCCTCGGCGGGAAGTCCAACACCGGCGAGGGCGGTGAGGACGCCGACCGGTTCACCCCGGACGCCAACGGCGACTCGCGCCGCTCGGCGATCAAGCAGGTCGCGTCCGGCCGGTTCGGCGTCACCAGCGAGTACCTGGTCAACGCCGACGACATCCAGATCAAGATGGCGCAGGGCGCGAAGCCCGGCGAGGGCGGGCAGCTGCCCGGCCACAAGGTGTACCCGTGGGTGGGCAAGACCCGGCACTCCACGCCGGGCGTGGGGCTGATCTCCCCGCCGCCGCACCACGACATCTACTCCATCGAGGACCTCGCCCAGCTGATCCACGACCTGAAGAACGCCAACCCGAAGGCGCGGATCCACGTCAAGCTGGTCAGCGAGGTCGGCGTCGGCACGGTCGCGGCGGGCGTGAGCAAGGCGCACGCGGACGTGGTGCTGATCTCCGGGCACGACGGCGGCACCGGTGCCTCCCCGCTGTCCTCGATCAAGCACGCGGGTGGCCCGTGGGAGCTGGGGCTGGCCGAGACGCAGCAGACGCTGCTGGCCAACGACCTGCGCGACCGGATCGTGGTGCAGACCGACGGGCAGCTCAAGACCGGCCGCGACGTGGTGATCGCGGCGCTGCTGGGCGCGGAGGAGTTCGGCTTCGCCACCGCCCCGCTGGTCGTGTCCGGCTGCATCATGATGCGGGTGTGCCACCTGGACACCTGCCCGGTGGGCGTGGCCACGCAGAACCCGCAGCTGCGGGCGAAGTTCGACGGCAAGGCCGAGTACGTGGTGAACTTCTTCGAGTTCATCGCCCAGGAAGTGCGGGAGTACTTGGCGGAACTCGGCTTCCGGTCCATCGAGGAAGCCGTCGGGCACGCCGAGCTGATCGACACCGACGACGCGGTGCGGCACTGGAAGACCGAGGAGCTGGACCTCTCGGCGATCACCCACGTGCCGGAGCTGGCGGCGGGCGCGGCGCTGCACAACACCACCACCCAGGACCACGGCCTGGACAAGGCCTTGGACCACACGCTGATCCAGCTCAGCGAGGGTGCGCTGAAGGACGCGACACCGGTGCGGCTGGAGCTGCCGGTGCGCAACGTCAACCGCACGGTGGGCACCATGCTCGGCCACGAGCTGACCCGCCGGTGGGGCGGCGAGGGGTTGCCGGACGACACGATCGACGTGACGTTCACCGGTTCGGCCGGGCAGAGCTTCGGGGCGTTCGTGCCGCGGGGCATCACGCTGCGGCTGCTCGGCGACGGCAACGACTACGTCGGCAAGGGCCTGTCGGGCGGGCGGATCGTGGTGCGGCCGCCGGAGGGCGCCGCCTACACCGCCGAGGACAACGTCATCGCGGGCAACGTGCTGCTGTACGGCGCGACGTCCGGTGAGCTGTTCGTGCGCGGCGTGGTGGGCGAGCGGTTCTGCGTGCGGAACTCGGGCGCGGTCGCCGTCGTCGAGGGCATCGGCGACCACGGGTGCGAGTACATGACCGGTGGCCGCGCGGTGATCCTCGGCGGTACCGGCCGCAACTTCGCGGCCGGGATGTCCGGTGGCATCGCCTACGTGCTGGACCTGCGGGAGGAGCGGGTCAACCCGGAGATGGTGGACCTCGATCCGCTGGACGAGGCCGACCGGGAGTTCCTGCACGACCGGGTCCGCAGGCACCACGAGCAGACGGCGTCGCAGGTGGCCGCGGAACTGCTGGCGGACTGGGACCGCGCGGTGGCGCGCTTCGCGAAGGTCATGCCGCGCGACTTCAAGCGCGTGCTGGCCGCGCAGACCGCCGCCGAGCGCGACGGCCGCGACGTTGACCAGGCGATCATGGAGGCGGCTCATGGCTGACCCGAAGGGCTTCATCACCACGGCGCGCCAGACGCCCGAGCGCCGCCCCGTGGACATCCGGATCAAGGACTGGCGCGAGGTCTACCTGGACTTCGAGCCGGGCCGGGTCAAGGAGCAGGCGGGCCGCTGCATGGACTGCGGCATCCCGTTCTGCCACAACGGTTGTCCGCTGGGCAACCTGATCCCGGAGTGGAACGACCTCACCTGGCGCGACGACTGGAGCGAGGCGATCGAGCGGCTGCACGCCACGAACAACTTCCCGGAGTTCACCGGGACGTTGTGCCCCGCCCCGTGCGAGGCGGCGTGCGTGGTCGGCATCAACTCCGATCCGGTGACGATCAAGCAGGTCGAGATCGAGATCATCGACCGCGCCTGGGCGGAGGGCCGGGTGCCGCCGCAGCCGCCCGCATCGAAGACCGGCAAGCGGGTCGCGGTGATCGGGTCGGGTCCGTCGGGCCTGGCCGCCGCCCAGCAGCTGACCCGCGCGGGCCACGACGTGGTGGTCTACGAGCGGGCGGACCGCATCGGCGGGCTGCTGCGCTACGGGATTCCCGAGTTCAAGATGGAGAAGCGGCGCCTGGACCGCAGGCTCGGGCAGATGCGGGCCGAGGGCACCGAGTTCCACACCGGCGTGCACGTCGGCGTGGACGTGTCGGTGGAGCAGCTGAAGTCGGACTTCGACGCGGTGGTCCTCTCCGGTGGCGCCACCGCCGCCCGGGACCTGCCGATCACCGGCCGCGAGGCGGTTGGGGTGCACCAGGCGATGGAGTACCTGCCGCTGGCGAACCGGGTGCAGGAGGGCGACCTGACGTCCTCGCCGATCGACGCCGCGGGCAAGGACGTCGTGGTGATCGGCGGCGGTGACACGGGTGCGGATTGCGTCGGCACCGCGCACCGCCAGGGCGCGAAGTCGGTCACCCAGCTGGAGATCATGCCGACGCCGCCGTCGACGCGGCCGGACAGCCAGCCGTGGCCGACGTACCCGATGACGTTCAAGGTGACCTCGGCGCACGAGGAGGGCGGGGAGCGGTTGTTCTCCGTCAACACCCAGGAGTTCCTCGCCGACGAGGACGGGAACCTGCGCGCGCTGCGGCTCGCGGAGGTGCGCCGCGAGGACGGCCGCTTCGTGCCGGTCGAGGGCACCGAGCGGGAGCTGCCGTGCCAGCTGGCGTTCCTGGCGATGGGCTTCGTCGGCCCGGAGAAGGAGGGCCTGCTCACCGATCTCGGCGTGGAGCTCGACGAGCGCGGCAACGTCGCCCGCGACTCGGACTTCATGACCACTGTGGACGGTGTGTTCACGGCCGGGGACATGGGCCGCGGCCAGTCCCTGATCGTGTGGGCGATCTCGGAGGGCCGGTCCGCGGCCGCCGGGGTGGACCGCTACCTGACGGGCCGGGACGTGCTGCCCGCCCCGATCGCCCCGACGGACCGCCCGCTGGTCTGATCGAGCGCGTCGCGAAGCGCCCCGGGACCACGTCCCGGGGCGCTTCGCGTTCGCGGACCGTTCCACTCCTGCTGGGCGGGGCGCGGGTGGCGGAACCTCAGCGGTTCCCTCGCTGCGGGATCGTTTTCACAGGTGGCTCCGCCACATGAGAAAACGCTGTCCTCGCGAGGGAACCGCTGAGAACCCGCGGGTGGTCGAGCTGCGTGCGTGGTCGCTGCTCAGCGGCTTCGCCGCTGACAGGAAGGAGCCATGGCCCGCCGGGCGGGTTTTCGGCGTCGGGCGGTCAGGCGCGGCGGCCGAGGAGGGCGAGGAGCTGCACGGCCGGGTCGGGGCTGTTGGTGGGGACGGGGGTGGCGATGATGCCGAGGCCCGCCATCCGGTCGGCGTTGGGCCGCGCGTAGGCGAGGCCGAGGTCGACGGCGGCCGGGTCGAGGTCCTCGGGCTGCCCGGTGGCGCGCGCCAGGTCCCAGCCGTGCACGGTGAGGTCGATGAGCATCTGCTCGGCGTAGGTGGTCATCGGCGCTTCGCCGAAGGAGAACCGGGCGGTCCCGGACAGGTCGGCGGCCTCCCACGCCGCGCGGGAGTCGCGGGCGGCCGCGTCCCACGCGCGCACCGGGTCGTCGCCGAGGAGGTCGCCGTCGTAGCGGTCGCCGACCTGCTCCATGGTCTCCCCGGCGAGCAGGTGCGGGGCCCACCGGTGTTCGCCGACGAGATGGCCGACGAGGTCGCGGACGGTCCACGCGGTGCACGGCGTCGGGCCGCGCCACTGGTGGTCCTCGATCGCGTGCACCCGGGCGCCGAAGCGCTGCAGGGCGCCGGGGATCAACTGCTGGGCTGGTGTCGGCATGCCGGAACGCTACTCCGCGATCATGTTCCCGCCCGGGCGAGCCGGGTCGCCGTCCGGTTCGTCCGGCCTCGTCCGGGCAGCGGCGCGGATCACACCAGCCGCTTGAGGCTGGGTATTCTCGCAGGTCAACGGCTCACTGTCGCACTCCGCGCCGCGCCGTGAAAGTAATTGGTTGCGGAAAACACCTTTTTTCACCGGCGCGTTCGGAGGACCATGGGGTAGGTCGATCGGGCGCGGCGGTGATGGGCCGGTCCGGGCAAGCTTCATCCGAGGGGAACATGAGCAAGCACTTCGCGTTCGTCAGCATGACCGCGCACGGACACGTCAACCCGACGCTGCCGCTGGTGGAGGAACTGGTCCGCCGCGGCCACCGCGTCACCTACGCCATCGGTCCCGAATTCCACGACGCCGTCCAGGCCGCCGGCGCCACCCTGTTCGACACCGGCACCGTGATGCCCGAGATGCCCACCAACTTCGC
The DNA here is from genome assembly GCF_057736575.1 of Saccharopolyspora sp. MMCC62. NCBI lineage: Bacteria > Bacillati > Actinomycetota > Actinomycetes > Pseudonocardiales > Pseudonocardiaceae > Saccharopolyspora > Saccharopolyspora sp. MMCC62. The sequence goes on from NZ_JBYKCM010000001.1 coordinate 242,397, forward strand.
GAAGTTCACGCCCGAGGCGATGGCCCCGATGCTGGAGTTCCGCATCGAGGACATCCAGCGGTCGTTCCCGAAGCTCGTCGAGCACTTCCGCCAGGACCTGCCGGACGCGGTGTGCTTCGACCAGGCCGAGGCCACCGGCCCGATGCTCGCCGAGAAGCTGGGCGTGCCCGAGGTGTCGCTCATCCCGCACTTCGCGGGCAACGAGCACTTCTCGCTGCGCGACCTGATGGTGAAGAAGGACGACGAGAACCCCTTCGACCCGAACCACCCGGTGCTCCAGGACTTCGCGAAGCGGATGAAGGAGCTCACCACCGAGTTCGGCGTCACCTTCGACCCGTCCTCGTTCGGCCAGGCGAAGCCGTCGCCGCTGAACCTGGTGTTCCTGCCGAAGAAGTTCCAGCTGCGGGCTGAGACCTTCGACGACCGCTTCGAGTTCATCGGCCCGTCCGTCGGGCAGCGCGGCATCGTCGACTGGAAGCCGAAGCACGGCGACCAGCCGCTGCTGTTCATCTCGCTGGGCACCGTGTTCAACCAGCGCCCCGAGTTCTTCCGGCTGTGCATCGAGGCGTTCCGCGACTCCGGCTGGCAGGTCGCGATGTCCATCGGCAAGGTCGTGCAGGAAGCCGACCTGGGTGAGATCCCGGAGAACTTCGAGGTGCGCAAGAGTTTCCCGCAGCTCGCGGTGCTCCAGCACGCCACCGCGTTCCTCACCCACACCGGCATGAACTCGACGATGGAGACGCTGTACTACGGCGTGCCGCCGATCGCGTTCCCGCAGATGCCGGAGCAGGAGGCCAACGCCGACCGCGCGCAGGAGCTCGGGCTCGGCAAGCGGTTGCAAGCCGACGAGGTCACGCCGGAACTGCTGCGCGCCACGGTGGACGAGGTCGCCGCCGACGAGCGGATCCGCGCCAACCTCGCCGAGATGCGCGAAGCCGTCCTCACCAGCGGCGGAGCCCCCGCGGGCGCCGACGCCCTGGAGCGCTTCCTCTCCTGATCACCGCCACCACCGCAGGTGAATGGCCCATTCGCCCAGTGTGCTGGGGCGGGTGGGCCATTCACCTGGTGGATCAGGGGGTGGGGTAGTGGTCGGACTTGAGTGCGGTGAGGAAGCTCGACCAGCGGTCGGGATGCACCGCGAGGTGTCCCGCGTTGCGGTCCTTGCTGTCGCGCACCGCCGCGAGATCGCCCGATCGGCCCACCTCCACGCAGTTCGTCTGTGCACTGCTGTAATTGGACTTCCGCCAGTTCGTCGACGGAGAGCTCGGCATGCTCGTCACTCCTGGCCGGTGCGTCGGCCGTCGAGCGAGCCGTGCTTGAGCGCGGTTCGGAACGCGGCGAACGCGGAGGGGGCGAAGATCAGTGGTGCTGCGCCGGGGTTCTTGCTGTCGCGGATGGCGCGGGTGCCGGGGACGTTGAGGGCGACCTCGACGCAGGTGCCGCTGGCGCCTCCGGTGCTGTAGCTACTCTTGCGGAACTCGAAGACCATGATCCTGCTCCTTCAGGTAGCTGGTGATCAGCTCGTTCGATTCATCCTGATCGAGGGCGACGTTGTCCAGATTGTTCAGGACTTGCTGGTAGACGTCCGTAGCTTCGCCGTCGATGAAAACGCCACTCGACTGGTTTTCATGGTATGCCACGTGGTGATCGTTCAATGCGTACAAGATGAAGGGACCTTCGCAGCCCCAATAAGCGCCTGCGGAGAACGGGATGACGCGAACCGATCTTCCGGGGCAAGCTGCTACTGCGAGCAGGTTGTGGAACTGCTGTGACATGGTCTTCTCGTCGGTCGTGACCTTGCGGCGCAGCGCGGTCTCGTCGAGAAAGGCGTTGTAGCTCCGCAGCGTCGACCTCCTGAGCGTGGCTTGCCGCTCCACGCGGTAGAACACGCCGCGTTCACGCTCGGCTGAGCCCAGCGGTGTGCTGCCGAAGAGCGCCCGCGCGTATGACGCTGTCTGGAGCAACCCCGGGATGACCGACACCTGGAACTCGTGAATCTCGTGGGCTTCCGCCTCGTAGGAGGAAACGGCGCTCAGTTGCGAGGTCACCGCACTCCCGACCCCCACCCACGTCTCCGACGTGTCACCCGCCAGCCGCAGCAGGCGTTGTTTGGCGGGGCCGGTGACGGCTAGGGCGGTGAGGATGGAGGCGACTTCGCCGACGTCCGCGCGGCGTGCGCCCGTCTCGATGCGGGACAGGGTGGATCGCGATATGTCCGTCGCCGCCGCCAACGTCTCCAAGGTCCATTCGAGTGAATCTCGGGCTCGGCGCATCTCAGCTCCGATCGCCCTTGCCTGGGAACCGGCGAACTTCGGCACTGCTGACCTCCCTCGGCGACCCGGTCGCGCGTGCAACCCCTGAACGTGTCGTGGTGATCTGCGATTTCCCGGCCGGTTCCGGCATTGCTACGTTCCCGGCGTTCCAGAAGCGGTGATCGTATCCGCGGCGCATCCCTCCCGATCGGGCGATATGTCCACAGTGGAAACGATGCACCGGTGTCCAGCTGAGGAGAAATGTGGAATCGACGAGCACGACCACCCCGACCGTCGAGGAGTTCCGGCGGGAGTTGGGGGAGTTGGTGGCCGCACACCGGCCGCGGTTGTTCGCGGTGTGCGAGGAGATCGGCGTGCGGGAGGACGGGTTCGTGCGGTGCTGGGGTCTCGACTTCGGCGACGCGGCCGAAGTGTTCAGCGCCGAGGACGGGCGCGGCCGCGCCCGGTTCCGGTCCGCCGACGCCGCGCGGGCCCACCTGGCCCGACACGACCAGGTGCACCTGATCTGGGCGGACGAACTCGGCTCTACCCGCTGCGCGGGGAACGACGGCGACGAGTCGGCGCACCACCCGCGCACCCGCGGACGCGAGTGAACGGACCGTTCGTCCGACCGGACGGGACGAACGGTCCGTTCACCCCGCCCGCGTCTGAGACCGTCGCACCGGCGCTCGGAGTGAACGGACCAGCCGTCCGGCCGGACGGAACGAACGGTCCGTTCACTCCAGCAGCCGGTGAGATCGTCTCGGGGTTGAGACGGGTGAACGGACCGTTCGTCCGGTAGAGCTGGACGAACGGTCCGTTCACCCGGCAGCCGGGGCAGGGGCGAGGCGGACCAGCGCCGGGCGCAGCAGGTGGCCGTGCACGCGGTAGCCGGGCCGCAGCACCTCGGCGACCACGGCATCCGGTTCCGGTTCGCCAGGGCGCAGCGGCACGACGGTGGGCGGTTCGTCCGGCGCCACCGCCTCGTGCACGGCCGGGTCGAACGGCTCGCCCAGCGGGTCGAACCGGTGCAGGCCCTCGGCGGCGAGGGTGTGCTGCAGCTGCTCGTGCACCGGGCCCAGCGCCTCCGGATTGTGCCGGGCGCCGATCTCCACCGCGTCCACCACCGGCAGCAGCTGGCTGAGCACACCCTCGGCGGCCCGGTCCAGGTGCGTGGTCTGCTCCCGCAACATCCGCTTGCGGTAGTTGTCGAACTCGGCCGTCACCCGGCGCAGCATCTCCAGGTGCGCGTCCCGTTCACCCTGCAACCGGACGATCTGCTCCGCCGGATCGGGTTCGGCGGCGGGCCGCTCGGGCTCGTCGGTGGCGGGGGAGGAGGGCACCCCGCGCGGACGGCCGCCGCGCGGTATCGCGGGCACCGGCAACGAGTTCCGGCGATCGTCGTCCATCGCTCACCTCTTGTCGTCCGGGTCGTCGACGATCTCCGCGTCCACCACGTCGTCGTCCCCCGAGCCGGCACCGCCGGAACCACCCGAGCCGGAACCACCCGCATCCGAGCCGCCCGCACCGGCCGCGCCCGCCGACGGGTCCGCGCCGCCGCCGGCGTTGCCGTAGATCGCCTGGCCCAGCTCCTGCGACTCGGACGCCAACCGGTCCACCGCCGTCCGGATCGCCGACACGTCATCGCCGCGCAGCGCCTCGTTCGCCGCGCCGATCGACGACCGCACCCGCTCCTTCAGCTCCGCGGGCAGCTTGTCGTCGTTGTCGGTGAGGACCTTCTCCGTCTGGTAGACGAGGGTTTCGGCCTGGTTGCGGGTCTCGGCCTCCTCGCGGCGGCTGCGGTCCTCGTCGGCGTGCGCCTCGGCGTCGGAGACCATCCGGTCGATGTCCTCCTTCGGCAGCGCCGAACCACCGGAGATCTGGATGGACTGCTCCTTGCCGGTGCCGAGGTCCTTCGCGTTCACGTGCACGATGCCGTTCGCGTCGATGTCGAACGACACCTCGATCTGCGGTACCCCGCGCGGCGCGGGCGGCAGGCCCGTCAGGTCGAAGCTGCCCAGCTGCTTGTTGTGCGCGGCGATCTCGCGCTCGCCCTGGAAGACCTGGATCTGCACCGACGGCTGGTTGTCGTCCGCCGTCGTGAACGTCTCCGAGCGCTTCGTGGGGATCGTGGTGTTGCGCTCGATCAGCTTGGTCATGATGCCGCCCTTGGTCTCGATGCCCAACGACAGCGGCGTCACGTCCAGCAGCAGCACGTCCTTGACCTCGCCGCGCAGCACGCCGGCTTGGAGGGCGGCGCCCACTGCCACCACCTCGTCCGGGTTCACGCCCTTGTGCGGTTCCTTGCCGCCGGTCAGCTCCTTGACCAGCTCGGTCACCGCGGGCATCCGCGTCGACCCGCCCACCAGCACCACGTGGTCCACGTCCTGCACCGAGATCCCCGCGTCCCGCACCGCGTTCTCGAACGGCTTGCGGGTGCGCTCCAGCAGGTCCGAGGTGATGCGCTGGAACTCCGCGCGGGACAGCGTCTCGTCCAGGAACATCGGGTTCTTCTCGGAATCCACCGTGATGTACGGCAGGTTGATGTTCGTCGTCGACGAGCTGGACAACTCGATCTTCGCCTTCTCCGCGGCCTCCTTGATGCGTTGCAAGGCCATCTTGTCCTTCGTGAGGTCGATGCCCGATGACGCCTTGAACCGCTCCACCAGCCAGTCCACGATCCGCTGGTCCCAGTCATCGCCGCCCAGGTCGGTGTCGCCCGAGGTCGCCTTCACCTCGACCAGGCCCTCGCCGACGTCCAGCAGCGACACGTCGAACGTCCCGCCGCCGAGGTCGAACACCAGGATCGTCTGCTCCTTCTCGCCCTTCTCCAGCCCGTAGGCGAGGGCGGCCGCCGTCGGCTCGTTGATGATGCGCAGCACGTTGAGGCCCGCGATCTGGCCGGCCTCCTTCGTCGTCTGCCGCTGCGCGTCGTCGAAGTACGCCGGGACCGTGATCACCGCGTCGGTGACGTCCTCGCCCAGGTAGGTCTCCGCGTCGCGCTTCAACTTCATCAGCACGCGGGCGCTGATCTCCTGCGCCGTGTAGGCCTTGTCGTCGATCTCCGTCTTCCAGTCGGTGCCCATGTGCCGCTTCACCGACCGGATCGTGCGATCCACGTTGGTGACCGCCTGGTTCTTCGCGGGCTGGCCGGTGAGCAGCTCACCGCTGCGGGCGAACGCCACCACCGACGGCGTGGTGCGCGCGCCCTCCGAGTTCGCGATGACCGTCGCCTCGCCGCCCTCCAGCACCGCGACGACGGAGTTCGTCGTGCCCAGGTCGATGCCCACCGCTCGCCCCATTGCGCCCTCCTCGCTCGGCTGCGCCGCAGCCCGGCCGCGCGGCGCCACCACGTGGCTCCCGCAGCCCAGCGTCAGACGTCGCCGCAGCACATCGGTAGGGGACAACGTCCCGGCCGACATCCCGAGACGAGCTCACCCGCCGGAATCGGCGAGGTCCAGCAGGCGGGTCACCGTCGACCAGTTCCGGGAGGTGGCGCGCAGGCCGAGGCGGCGTTCCCACCAGGACTGCGGGACCCGCGAGTTCCGCACGCCCTCCGGGCACCACACGTAGACCTCGCGCTCGCCGAACCGCACCACGTCCGGCGCGCAGCCCGCCACGTCCAGCTCCGCCAGCGCCGCCGGATCGGGGCGCGCGGACAGGAACGTCACCAGGTACTGCGCCGGGATGCTCGCCACCTCGCCCAGCGGATCGGCCGCCACCACCGCCGCCAGCTCGTCGCGGGTGCGCACCAGCACCGGCACCTCGAATCCGAACTCCGCGGCGATGTCCGCCGCCACCAGCCGCTCCGACTCGGCCGGCGGGCAGGACGCGGTGAACACCGCGTTGCCGCTCTGCAGCAGCGTGCCGACCTCGCCGAAACCGCGACCGGCCAGCACCTCCCGCCACCGCGCCATCGGAATCCTGTTGTGCCCGCCCACGTTCACCCCGCGGAGCAGGGCGATCTGCCGTTGCCGCACCGCGCACCTCCTCCGGTCACGACACAGCATGCCCGCCACCACCGACGATCCGGTCCCGCGTGGGAGCATCGCGAGGTGGCCGACCGCACAGTGACCCGCGACGGTCTGCCTTGACCGTTTTTTCGCGGGCGAGTAACACTGCCAGGGAGAACGCCACCGCCAGGCGGCGCGGAGCAGGAGGAGAGCAGCACGTGAGCGAGAGCGTCCGCACCGAATTCGGCGACGGCATCGCCGTGATCACCATCGACCGGCCCGAAGCCCGCAACGCCGTCGACGCCTCCGTCGCCGAAGGCATCGCCGCCGCCGTCGACGAACTCGAAAGCCGCAGCGACCTCGTCATCGGCATCATCACCGGCGCCGGCGGCACGTTCTGCGCGGGCATGGACCTCAAGGCCTTCACCCGCGGCGAACGGCCGCACGTGCCCGGCCGCGGCTTCGGCGGGCTCACCGAACGGCCGCCGCAGAAACCGCTCATCGCCGCCGTCGAAGGCTGGGCGCTGGCCGGGGGCTGCGAACTCGCGCTGTCCGCCGACCTCGTTGTCGCCTCCCGCGAAGCGAAGTTCGGGCTGCCCGAGGTCAAGCGCGGACTCGTCGCCGCCGCGGGCGGGCTGCTGCGGCTGCCGAAGGCGCTGCCGTACCAGCTGGCCATGGAGATCGCCCTCACCGGCGACCCGCTCACCGCCGAGAAGGCGCACGCCCACGGCCTGGTCAACACCCTCACCGAACCCGGCGGTGCCCTCGACGGGGCGAAGGAACTCGCCGCGCGCGTCGCCGCCAACGGGCCGCTCGCCGTGCGCGCCACCAAGCAGATCGTCTCCGGTGCGCTGCGCTGGACCGACGCCGACGCGTTCGCCGAGCAGTCCGAGATCGCCGCACCCGTGTTCGCCTCCGCCGACGCGCAGGAAGGTGCCCGCGCGTTCGCCGAGAAGCGCGCCCCCGTGTGGCGCGGCGAGTGACCGCACCGCAGCACCGGAACGACCAGGAGACACCCGTCATCAGCGAATACCGCCAGTCCGACGCCGAACGCGAGCCCGACGGCTCCGGCGAGGACCACGCCCAGGACCGAGCCCGCGCCGCGCGCGAACTCGGCGACGCGCTCCGCGAACTCGTCCAGGCCGCCACCGGCACCGAAGTGGACGCGGCCACGCTGCGCAAGACCGCCGACCAGGCCCGCGACCTCGTCGGCCCGCTCACCGAAGCGAGCCGCACCCGGCACGTGCCGCCGACGCTCGACGAGGCCAAACCCGGCAGGCGGATGTACAACCCCGCCAGCGGGCCCGGAAACCCGATCGCACCACCGATGCGAGTGCGGGTCGCCGACGGCGTCGCCACCGGCACCTGCACGCTCGGGCTCGCCTACGAAGGCCCGCACAGCTACACCCACGGCGGGGTCAGCGCGATGCTCATCGACCAGATCCTCGGGCACGCGCACGCCGCCCAGGGGCGGCCCGGCATGACCGTGTCGCTGTCGCTGCGTTACCGCAGGCCGGTGCCGCTGGAAACGCCGCTGCGGCTCACCGCCTGGGTGCCGGAGGACTCGATCACCGAACGGCGCACCGGGCCGAAGGCCACCATCACCACCGAGGACGAGCCGGACCGGGTCCTCGTGGAGGCCAGCGGGATCTTCGTGATCCCCACGGCCGAGCAGGCCAACCGGATCTTCGGCGACAACCCGCCGTCGCGGTGGTCCGAGGAGTAGCTCCCGCAGGTGGACGCCCCGCCCGGCCCGCGAGCGGGCCGTCCACCCGGATCAGGTGTCCGGGAGTTCGCCGTCCGCGCGGGCGGTGCGCAGCTTCGTCTTGAGGATCTTCCCGCTCGGGTTCCGGGGCAGCTCCGCGATCACCGAGATGTGGCGGGGGCGCTTGTAGCCCGCCAGGTGCTCGCGGCAGTAGGCCTCCACGTCCGCGGGCGTCGGCGGATCCGCCGGATCGCGGGCCACCAGCACCGCCAGCGGGGTCTCGCCCCACCGCTCGTCCGGCACGCCGATCAACGCCACCTCGCCGACCTTCGGATGCCCGGCCAGCACGTCCTCCACCTCGGCGCAGTAGATGTTCTCCCCGCCCGAGATGATCATGTCCTTCTTGCGGTCGACGACGAAGTAGTAGCCGTCCTCGTCCTCCCGCACCAGGTCGCCGGAGTGGAACCAGCCGCCCGCGAACGCGTCCGCGGTCTCCGCCTCCTTGCCCCAGTACCCCTGCATCACCGTCGGGCCGCGGTACACGATCTCGCCGACCTCGCCGCGCGGGACGTCGTTCATCTCCTCGTCCACCACGCGGACCTCGACGTTGAGCATCGGCGTGCCCACCGACCCGATCTTGCGCAGCGCGTCCTCCCCGCGCAGCAGCGTCGTCACCGGGCTGCACTCGGTCTGGCCGAACGAGGTCACCACCTCCGCGTCCGGGAACAGCTCGATCATGCGGCGCAGCAACGGAGTCGATGCGGGCGCCGCGCCCCACGACAAGCGGTGCAGCGCCGACCAGTCCCGTTCGCCCACGCCCGGCACCGAGCAGATCGCCTGCCACTGCGCCGGAACGAAGAAGCAGTCCGTGACGCGCTCGCGCTCCAGCACGTCCACCACCTCCGCCGGATCGAACCGGCCCGAACGGGAGAGCACCGTGCAGCCCCCCAGCAGCACGTTCGGCATCATCCCGGAGACCCCGGCGATGTGGAACAGCGGCGCACCCGAGATCCCCACCCGCTCCCCGGCGGGCGTGCCCAGGTGCGCCATCATGCTGAACGAGTGCATCAGCAGGTTGTGGTGCGTCAGCACCGCGCCCTTCGGGCGGCCCGTCGTGCCCGAGGTGTACATGATGAACGCGGGCGACTCCTCGGCCACGTCGATACCGGGTGAGTCCGGGTCGGCCGCCGCCAGCGCCTCCTCGTAGCCCTCCGCGTCGGCGTCGGCCTCGCCGATCACCAGCACCGCGCGCAGCTCCGGCGCCTGCTCGCGCGCCTTGGCCAGCACCGGGGCCAGTGCCGCGTCCACCACCACCGCGACCGCGCCGCTGTCGGTCAGCGCGTACGCCACCTCGTCCGGCACCAGCCGGAAGTTGATCGGCACGCAGATCGCGCCCAGCCGGCCGCACGCGTGGTAGGCCTCCACCACCTCGATGCCGTTCAAGCCCAGCACCGCGACCCGATCGCCCGCCGACACCCCGCGTGCCAGCAGTGCGTTCGCCAGCCTGCTCAACCGCTCGTCCAGCTCCCGGTAGGTGCGGCTCGCGTCGCCGAACCGCAACGCCATCGCGTCGGGGATCTTGCGGGCGTGCCGCGCGATCTGGTCGCTGCTGGTCATGCCGGTACCGGTGGGGCGTGTGCTGTGCATCGGCGATTCCTCGGCGTTGACGACGGGTCCGGGTGACCTGAGAACAACGAGACGCCACCCCGAAATGTGTCGCCCCACCCCGCGGATCGGAGTGAACGGACCGTTCGTCCGATCTAGCTGGTTCAACGGTCCGTTCACCCGAACCCCGCCGGAGACCGTCTCGGCGGCGGGGTGGGTGAGCGGACCGTCCGTCCGATCTGGTTGGCAGAAGGGCCCGTTCACTCCAGTACGAGGGGGAAGCGGAGTGAACGGACCGTTCGTCCCATCTAGTTGGTCGAACGGTCCGTTCACTCAGGGAGCGGTTGAGATCATCTCGGCGATGGGGTGGGTGAGCGGACCGTTCGTCCGATCCGGTTGGTCGAACGGTCCGTTCACTCGTGCCTGGCGGGCTGGGTGAGCGGGCCGCTCGTCCGATCTGGTCGGTTCAACGGTCCGTTCGCCTCGGTTCGCGGCGGGTTCTTGCGGTCGGCGTGCCGGGTGCCGTAGAAAACGGTCATTGCTGACTGGTCGGGGCTCGGGTGGCCTCGCCGGGACGAGGAGGAGCGCATGGACATCGCCGGCGGCGTCGCAGTCATCACCGGAGGAGCGTCCGGGCTCGGGCTGGCCACCGCGAAGCGGCTGGTCGCAGCCGGTGGCAGCGTCGTGCTGCTGGACCTGCCCACCTCGGCGGGCGAGCAGGTCGCCGCCGAGCTCGGCGAGCGGGCTCGGTTCGCCGCCGCCGACGTGACCGACGAGGACCAGGTCGCCGCGGCGCTCGACGCCGCCCAGGAGCTCGGGCCGCTGCGGGTCGTCGTGAACTGCGCGGGGCTCGGCAACGCACTGCGGGTGGTGAGCCGCAAGCACGGCGCGTTCCCGCTCGCCGCCTTCACGAAGATCATCAACATCAACCTGATCGGCACCTTCAACGTGCTGCGCCTCGGCGCCGAACGGATGATCGCGCACGACCCGGTGGGGGAGGAGCGCGGCGTCATCATCAACACCGCCTCCGCCGCCGCCTTCGACGGCCAGGTCGGGCAGGCCGCCTACTCCGCGTCCAAGGGCGGCGTCGTCGGCATGACCCTGCCGATCGCCCGCGACCTCGCCGAGCACCACATCCGGGTGGTCACCATCGCGCCCGGCCTGTTCAACACGCCGCTGCTGGCGGGCGCTTCCGAAGAGGTCAAGGCCTCGCTGGGTGAACAGGTCCCGCACCCCTCGCGGCTCGGCGAACCCGACGAGTTCGGCGCGCTCGCCGAGCACATCGTCGCGAACCCGATGCTCAACGGCGAAGTGATCCGCCTCGACGGCGCCATCCGGATGGCCCCGCGCTGAGCGAACGACCGTTCGCCAAAATACGGGCTGAACGGTCCCGTCACGCCGGACAGCGGGTCGTGCACGTCCGGTTGCGCCCGGGGTGGGGTGAACGGTCCGTTCGACCGACGGGAGTGGATGAACGGTCCGTTCACCCAGGTGCGCGGCGGGAGAGGGAGCGGGCCGCTCACCGGGCATCGGGTGAACGGGCCGTTCGAACAACCGGACGGCACGAACGGTCCGCTCACTCCGAGCCGAGCCGAGCCGAGCCGAGCCGAGCCGAGCCGAGCCGAGCCGAGCCGAGCCGAGCCTGACGCGCGGATCAGGCCCTCACCAGCGACTTCGCCACCAGGCTCTCCGCCGCCGCTACGATCGCCTCCTCGGCGCCGCGCGCCCGCCAGCCGAGCACGCGGCGGGCCTTCTCGCCGGACGCCTGGCGGGCGTGGCCGAGGTCGGCCAGCGCCGGCCGCAGCCCGGGGGAGAACACCGAGGCGAACCGCAGCAGCCCGCTCGGGATGCGGTGCCGCGGCACGTGCCGCGCCGCGTCGCCGAGGTGCTCCCGCAGCACCGCGCCGACCTGGGCGAGGGAGATCGGCGGATCACCGGCGAGCAGGAACCGCTCGCCCGCGGCGTCGGGCGAGGTCATCGCCGCGACGTGCGCGGCGGCCACGTCCCGCACGTCGACGAACGGGATCCACTGGTCCGGGAAGCCGCGCAGCGCCCCGTCCAGCACCCGCTTGATGATGTGGTTCGGTCCGGAGATCGCCTCGCCCAGCACCGGCCCCACCACGGCGACCGGCAGCATCGTCACCAGCTCCGTCGCCCCGCCTTCGGTGGCGATGAAGTCCCAGGCCGCCCGCTCGGCGAGGGTCTTGCTCCGCCCGTAGGCGTCCACCCCCGGCCCGTCGAGGACCGTCCAGTCCTGCTCGGTGAAGGTGCGTCCGGTCCGCGGATGTCCCCAGCCGACGGCGTGGAACGCGGAGGTGAGCACGACCCGCCGCACCCCGGCGTCGCGGGCGGCCCGCAGCACCCGCACCGCGCCCTCGCGGGCGGGGACGATCAGGTCGTCCTCGTCGGCCACCGGGCCGGGCCGCACCGGGGAGGCGACGTGCAGCACGAAGTCGCACCCGGCGACGGCCTCGGCCCAGCCCGCGTCGGAGGTGAGGTCGGCTTCGGCGAAGCTCAGCGCCTCGTCGTGCACCGCACCGGCCTCGGCGAGCGTCGCGCGCACCGCCCGCTCCCGCCGCACCGACCGCACGGTGGTGCGCACCAGGTAGCCGTGCCGCAGCAGCTCGAGGAGGCAGTGCCCGGCGAGGAAACCGGACCCGCCGGTGACGAGGACGCGTTGCTGAGTCATGTCGTTCGCTCCGAAGGTCGTGGAGTTGCCACCGACCACGATCCGACCGGTCCCGGTACCGGACCAGAGCCCTGCTCAGCGGGGGGACCGGCAGGACCCCGGCTGCGGTCCGGCCCGCGGCCTACGGTGGGGGAATGAGCGACCAGAATCTGCTCGGCGCGTTCCTGCGCGCCCGCCGCGAACTCGTCACCCCGGCGGACGCGGGCATCCCGGTGCTGGGTGTGCGGCGGGTGCCCGGGCTGCGCCGCGAGGAGGTCGCGATGCTGGCCGGGATCAGCGCCGACTACTACCTGCGCCTGGAACGCGGCCGGGACCGGAATCCGTCGGTGCAGGTCCTGGAGTCGCTGGCCCGCGTGCTGCAGCTCGACGAGGACGCGCGGCAGTACCTGCTGGGCCTGGCCGCGGACAAGCCGCGCCGCACCCGCCGCCGCAAGGAGGTCGTCCCGGCGAGCACCGCGAAGCTGGTGGACTCGCTGCCGCTGCCCGCGTTCGTCGAGGGCCGCTGCTGCGACGTGCTCGCCGCGAACCCGCCGGCCACGGCGCTGTCCCCGTTCCTGACGGCGGGCCGCAACCGGTTGCACGACGTGTTCCTGGAACCGGGGGAGCAGGCGCTGTTCCCGGATTGGGAGGGTGCGGCCGCCGCGCTGCTGGCCGGGTTCCGCGAGGCCGTCGGCGGCGACGCGGACGACCCGCGCTGCGTCGAACTGGTCGGGGAGCTGTCGCTGGCCAGCCCGCTGTTCCGGCGGCTGTGGGCGCGGCACGACGTGCGGCCGCGGGCCGGGGCCGCGGTGCGGTTCACCCACCCGCAGGTCGGGGAGCTCACGCTGAACCGGGAGAAGCTGCTGATCACCGGCACCGACGGGATCATGCTGGTGGTGTACCACCCGGACGCGGGCACCGACTCGGCCGACAAGCTGGCCCTCCTCACCGCCGCAGCACTCCCACCAGCCCTCTCCCGAGCCGAACCCTGATTCTCGGCCCGCGAACGCGCGTGCCGGTTCGTGCCGTCTTCCTGTCAACGGCGAAGCCGCTGAGCCGACGACCACCGAAGACACCGGCATCGCCGCGCGTTCTCAGCGGGATTCTCGCGAGGGCGGCTTTTCCCTCATGGCGGAGCCACTCGGGAAAAAGATCCCGCAGCGCGAACCCCGCTGAGGTTCCGGCGCCCCACCCCTACGCGACAGGGTGGGCATCCCCAAAACTCAGTCCTCGTCGAACAGCAGCCTGCGCGCCAAGTCCTTCCAGAGCGCCAGATGCGGATCCGTGGCGGGCGACCGGTCCTCGAAGGCGTAGGGCATCGCCGCGCCGCGCATGCTGGTGAACAGCAGTTCCCGCAGCAGCTCGTACCGCGGGTGCGCGCGCACCGCGGGGCCCCAGATCTCGTCGGTGGCGGTCCGGATCGCGGCGCGCAGCCCGCGTTCCTCCGGCAGCAGCGCCGCGCCGAGCGCCGGGTTCGTGCGTGCCGCCGTCCACAGCTCCATGGCCGCCCAGAAGTGCGGTTCCTGGAACGTCTCCCACAGCAGCTCGATGCACCGGTCCACCCGCGCGGGGCCGTCCGGTTCGTCGGCGAGCTTCTGCTCGGCGTGCACGCTGGTCTGGGCGAGCCGCGTGTTCGCCAGGTGCTGCGCGGCCGCCACCAGCAGGCCGTCCCGGGACGGGAAGTGGTGCAGCAGCCGCCCGCGCGACACCCCCGCCTTCGCCTGGATCACCAAGGTGGAGGCGCCCGCGTAACCGTGCTCGATGAGGCAGTCCACCGCGGCATCGAGGATCAGCGCTCTGCTGTCGGCGGTGCGCTCCTCGCGGGTGCGCGGTGCGCCGGGAGCCGTCGTCTTAGCCGTATCGGACCGAACCACCCGGTCAGCGTACCCGGCGGGGAAACCGTCCCGTAGCCGTAGCAGTCGGCATTGACCGTCGTGGTGCGGCGGTGCCAGGCTCGGGCCGGGCCCGGTGCCCGCACCGGGTTCCGCCGTGGCCTCCGCCGCTTCGCCGGGTGGCGGAGGCCCGCGGCGTGGTCGAGGTTCGAGGAGGAACCGCATGTACCCAGGTGCCCACGCCGCGACCGACCCGGACCGGCCCGCCGTGATCATGGCGGGTTCGGGCGAGCGGCTGACCTACGGGGAGCTGGAAGAGCGGTCGATCCGGCTGGCGCACGCGCTGCGCGGTGCCGGGCTGCGCCGCGGCGACGTGGTGGCGCTGCTGACCGACAACACCCCGCCCGCGTTCGAGGTGTACTGGGCCGCGGTCCGCTCCGGGCTCTACATCACCGCCGTGAACAGCCACCTCACCGCGTCCGAGGTCGCCTACGTCGTCGAGGATTCCGGCGCCGACGCGCTGGTCGTCTCGGCCGCCCTCGCGGAGGTCGCCGCCGAGGTCGGCGCGTTGGTGCCGGGGGTGCGGGTGCGGCTCGCCTTCGGCGGCGAGGTCGCCGGGTTCGCGGACTACGAGGCGGTGCTGGCCGCATCCTCGCCGCGCCCGCCGGACGATCAGCCGCGCGGCGCCGACATGCTCTACTCCTCCGGAACCACCGGGCGTCCCAAGGGAATCCGGCCCGAGCTGCCCGACCGGCAGGTGCACGAGGAAGGCGACGTGCTCACCCCCGTCGTCGCGCAGCTGTACGGGATCGGGCCCGGCTCGCGGTACCTGTCGCCCGCTCCGATCTACCACGCGGCACCGCTGCGCTACTGCGCTTCGACGCACGCGCTCGGCGGAACCGTGGTGCTGATGGAGAAGTTCGACCCGGAGCACGCGCTGCGCGCCATCGAACGCCATCACGTCACGCACAGCCAGTGGGTGCCGACGATGTTCGTGCGGATGCTGAAGCTGCCCGCGCAGGTGCGCAATCGCTACGACCTTTCCAGCCACCGCGTCGCGGTGCACGCGGCCGCGCCCTGCCCGGCGGCGGTGAAGCAGGCGATGATCGACTGGTGGGGACCGATCCTGCTGGAGTACTACTCCTCGACCGAGGGCATCGGCATGACGTTCATCGATTCCGCCCAGTGGCAGCGGAAACCGGGTTCGGTCGGCCGCGCGGTGCTCGGCGAAGTGCGGATCTGCGACGACGAGGGCCGCGAGCTGGCGCCCGGCGAGGTCGGCACCGTGTTCTTCGCGCGCGACGAGCAGGCCTTCGAGTACTGGGGTGACGCGGAGAAGACGCGCTCCGCGCGGCACCCGGCGCATCCGGGCTGGGCGACGGTCGGCGACGTCGGCTACCTCGACGACGAGGGCTTCCTGTTCCTCACCGACCGCAAGGCGTTCATGATCATTTCGGGTGGGGTGAACATCTACCCGCAGGAGGTCGAGGACCTGCTGGCGCTGCACCCGCGCATCGCCGACGTGGCGGTGATCGGCGTGCCCGATGCGGAGATGGGCGAGGCGGTGAAGGCCGTGGTGCAGCCCGCGCCCGGTGCCGAACCCGGTCCGGCGCTGGAGCGGGAGCTGCTGGAGTTCGTGCGCGCCCGGATCGCGCACTACAAGGCGCCCAGCAGCGTCGACTTCCTCGCCGAACTGCCCCGCACGCCGACCGGGAAGTTGGTGAAGGGCGCCCTGAAATCCCGGTACGCGTCCGCGTGACCGTCACGCCGGACCGTGCCACGTCGTTGACGGTCAGAGTTGACCGTTTTTATCGGTGGGAGGAACACCATGCGTGACGCGGTGATCGTGGCAGCCGTCCGCACCCCCGTCGGCAAGCGCGGTGGCGCGCTGTCCGGCGTGCACCCCGTCGACCTGTCCGCCCAGGTCCTCGGCGGACTCGTCGACCGCGCGGGCCTCGACCCCGGCGAGGTCGACGACGTCATCTGGGGCTGCGTCGGCCAGGTCGGCGAGCAGACCCTCGACATCGCCCGCAACGCCGTGCTCGCCGCGGGCTGGCCGGACACCGTCACCGGCGTCACCGTCGACCGGCAGTGCGGCTCCTCGCAGCAGTCCGTCCACTTCGCCGCCGCCGGGCTCATCGCCGGGCACTACGACGTGGTCGTCGCGGGCGGCGTCGAATCCATGAGCCGCGTCCCCATGGGCACCTCCGCGCAGGGCGCCGACCCCTTCGGGCCCCGGCTGCTCGACCGCTACCAGGGCGACCCGCCCAACCAGGGCATCGGCGCCGAGATGATCGCCGAGCGCTGGGGGCTCAGTCGCACCCAGCTCGACGAGTTCAGCCTCGCCTCGCACGAGAAGGCCGCCGCCGCGCAGGACGCCGGTGCCTTCGACGCGCAGATCCTGCCCGTCACCGCACCCGACGGCGCCATCGTCGACCGCGACGAAGGAATCCGCCGCGGCGGCACCACCGACAAGCTCGCCGGGCTCACACCCGCCTTCCGCGAGGACGGCGTCATCACCGCCGCCAACAGCTCGCAGATCAGCGACGGTTCGGCCGCCCTGCTCATGACCACCAGCGAGAAGGCCGTCCAGCTCGGGCTGCGCCCACTCGCGCGCGTGCACACCGCCTCGCTCGCCGGCGACGACCCCGTCATCATGCTCACCGCACCCATCCCCGCCACCCGCAAAGCGTTGCGGCGCAGCGGGATCGAGCTCGACCGGATCGGCGCCTTCGAGGTCAACGAAGCCTTCGCGCCCGTCCCGCTCGCCTGGCTCGCCGAGATCGGCGCCGACCCGAAGACCCTCAACCCGCTCGGCGGCGCCATCGCGCTCGGGCACCCCCTCGGCGCCAGCGGGGCCCGGATCATGACCACGCTCGTCCACCACATGCGGGACACCGGGACGAGGTATGGACTCCAGACCATGTGCGAAGGAGGCGGCCAGGCCAACGCGACTGTTCTGGAGTTGGTCTGAGGTCGTTCTGCTTCGGGGGTCGGGTGGCGGAACCTCAGCCGACTTCTCGCTGCGGGATCGATTTCACCGGTGGCTCCGCCACAGGAGAAATCGCTGTCCTCGCGAGAAGTCGACTGAGAACCCGCGGCGGTGCCGGGTGATCGGGTGGTCGCTGCTCAGCGGCTTCGCCGCTGACAGGAAGGCGTTGCGGGGTGGCTGGAGGGTGGTTGTGGAGTACTCGGAGATCTCGTACTCGGTGGTGGAGCGGGTGGCGACCGTGCGGTTGGCGCGGCCCGCGGCGCTGAACGCGTTCACCGACGTGATGCGGCGGGAGCTGATCGACGCGTTCGACCGGGCCGACGCCGACGACGACGTGCGGGTCGTGCTGCTCACCGGGGAAGGCCGCGCGTTCTGCGCCGGAGCCGACCTCAGCGGCGGCGCGGGCACCTTCGACGCGCGGGAACGCGCCGACCTGCCCGAGAACACCCCGGACGGCGTGCCCCGCGACGGCGGCGGCACCTGCGCACTGCGCATCGCCGCCGCGAAGAAACCCGTCAACGGGGCCGCCGTCGGCGTCGGGGCGACCATGCTGCTGCCCGCCGACATCCGCATCGCCGCCGAATCCGCCCGCTTCGGTTTCGTGTTCGCCCGTCGCGGTCTCGTCCCGGAAGCGGCTTCCAGCTGGTTCCTGCCCCGCATCGTCGGCATCTCGCAGGCGATGGAGTGGGCCGTGACCGGTCGCGTCTTCGACGCCGCCGAAGCGAAGGCGGGCGGCCTGGTCTCCCGCGTCGTCCCCGACGGCGAACTCCTCGACACCGCGCACGGCATCGCCGCCGAGATCGTGCACGGCACCGCGCCCGTCGCCGTCGCCGCCACCCGCCGACTGCTGTGGAGCATGCTCGGCGCCGCGAGCCCCTTCGACGCGCACCGCCTCGACTCCCGCACCATCCACCACCTCGGCGCCGGACCCGACGTCGCCGAAGGAGTCCGGGCGTTCCTGGAGAAGCGCCCCGCCGACTTCCCCGGCTCCGTCTCCGCCGACTACCCGGAATTCCTCCCGCCCTGGCCGTGATCGTCCCGTTCGCCCGGAGGTGCCCGCCGCTGCGGCGGTTCGGGGGCTGGTCCCGAGACCGGCCGGTACCGCAGACTGGATCCGATCGTGGAGTCGACCGGTCGGCGTGGACCGGGGAGGAGTCGCGGCATGGCGGATCGGGAGCGGTTGCTGGCGGAGCTCACCGGGCCGGGCGGCGAGTTCGAACTCGTCGACGCCGAGGTGCGCGGCATCCCGATGCGGGTCTACGCCACCGGACCGCAGACCCTCCGCGACGTGCTGATCAGCACCGCGGCCCACGGCGACGCCGACTACCTGGTGTTCGGCGAGCAGCGCTGGAGCTACGCCGAACACCTGCGGACCGCCGTCGGACTGGCCCGCAGCCTGCGCGCCGACTTCGGCCTCGACGCGGGCGACCGCGTCGCCATTGCGATGCGCAACTACCCGGAATGGGCGCCGATCTTCTGGGCCGTGCAGGCCGCCGGCCTCGTCGCGGTACCGCTGAACGCGTGGTGGACCGGGCCCGAACTGCGCTACGCGCTCGCCGATTCCGGGGCCCGCGTGCTGTTCGCCGACGCCGAACGGGTGGCCGAGCTGGCCCCCGACTTCGGCGCCCTCGAAGTCGTGCAGGTGCGCGGCGACAGCCCGCCCGAAGGGGTGCGCTGCTGGGCGGAACTGCTCGCAGGCCTCGAACTCGCGGACTCGCTGCCCGACGTGGTCGTGGCGCCCGACGACGACGCGACCATCATGTACACCTCCGGCACCACCGGACGCCCCAAGGGCGCCGTCGCCAGCCACCGCAACCACTGCACGAACCTGTGGAACATGGCGCTCGGCCGCCGCGCCGGGCAGCTCGCCGCCGGAATCGAACCCGACCCCGACGCGCGGATCGGCGTGCTGCTCACCTTCCCGATCTTCCACATCGCGGGCCTGTCCGGGATGTGCTCGGCGACCCTGGCCGGGGCGAAGCTCGCGACCCTGTACCGCTGGGACGCCGGAGCGGCCATCGACCTGGTGCGGCGGGAGGGGCTGACCACGCTGGCCGGAGTGCCGACCGTGCTGCGCGACCTCGCCCGGCACGCCGGCGGCGATCTGTCCACAGTGGAAGTCGTGAGCATGGGCGGGGCGCCCATCCCGCCGGACCTGGTGGGGCTGGTGCACACCGCGTTCGCCCCGGACGTCGCGCCCGGCAACGGCTACGGGCTCACCGAGACCACCTCGGCGGTGGTGAACAACACCGGTCCCGAGTACGTCGAGCACCCCGACAGCGTCGGCCGCTGCGTCCCCGGCGCGCAGCTGCGCGTCGTCGACCCCGGCACCGAGCAGGACCTGCCGGACGGGGAGATCGGCGAGCTGTGGTTCCGCGGACCCAACGTGGTGCGCGGCTACTGGAACGACCCGGAATCCACCGCGGCCGCGTTCACCGACGGCTGGTTCCGCACCGGCGACCTCGGCCACGTCACCGACGGGCGGGTGCACGTGGTGGACCGGATCAAGGACATCGTCATCCGCGGCGGCGAGAACGTCTACTGCGCCGAAGTGGAGGCCGCCCTGTTCGAGCACCCCGACGTCGCCGACGCGGCCGTCGTCGGCGTGCCGCACCGCGAACTCGGCGAGCAGGTCGCCGCCGTGGTCCGGCTGCACGAGGGCGCGAAGACCGATGCCGACGACCTGCGCGCGCACGTCGGCGAACGCCTCGCCGCGTTCAAGGTGCCCGAGCACGTGCACCTGCGCACCGGCCCGCTGCCGCGCACCAGCACCGGCAAGGTCCTCAAGCGCGACCTCCGCCGCGAACTCGCGCCCTGACACCGGCAGGTGAATGGCCCACTCGCCCCGGCGGACGGGGTGAGTGGGCCATTCACCTCGGAGGGGTCAGGCCATCGGCGGCAGCCCCGAGATCGGGGGGACGTCCCGGTCGACCTTGCCGACGGACGCCGCCCCGCCGGGGGAGCCGAGCTCGGCGAAGAACTCCGCGTTCGCCTGCGTGTAGGCCGCCTGCTCCTCCGGGACGTCGTCCTCGTAGTAGATCGCCTCCACCGGGCAGACGGGTTCGCAGGCGCCGCAGTCGATGCACTCGTCCGGATGGATGTAGAGCATCCGGCCGCCTTCGTAGATGCAGTCCACCGGGCACTCGTCCACGCAGGAGCGGTCCAGCACGTCCACGCACGGTTCGGTGATCACGTAGGTCACAACGGGGCCTCCGAACATCGGTTCCACCTGGCGGCCTCCCCGGTGCCGCGCCCGCTCAAACCTCCGGCCCCGGTCCGACCCGGCCACGTCCCCCACCCCGAAGAGATCACCAGGTGAGTGGCCCATTCGACCAACGAGAGTGGGCGAATGGCCCACTCACCTCGAAGAGGTCACCGGGTGGGTGGCCCATTCGACCGACCAGGGTGGGCGAATGGGCCGCTCACCTCGGAGTGGTTGCGAGGTGGTGGGCCGCTCGGCCGACTCGGGTGGGCCGAGGGAGCGCCGGGCCTGGTGAGCCCGTCCCGCGAGCTCAGCCCGCCCCCAGCGCCTCCAGCGCCGCCGAGATGGCTCGGTGGAACGTCGGGTACGCCCAGATCTGCTGCCGCAGCACCGGGATCGGCACCTCCGCGTGCACCGCCACCGACAGCGCCCCCAGCACCTCGCCGCCGCCCGGGGCCACCGCGGTCGCCCCGACCAGCACGTCCCGGTCCGCGTCCGCCACCACCTTGACCAGCCCGTCGCCGCCCGGCCCGTGGATGAAGCCGCGCGGCGTCGAGGAGAGCTCGGCGAGCCCGGTGCGCACCCGCACCCCCTGCTGCCGCGCGGCGGATTCGGTGAGCCCGACCATGCCCACCTCCGGATCGGTGAAGGTCACCGACGGCACCGCCCGGTAGTCGGCCGCGGGACCGCCGGTGCCGAGCACGTCGGCCGCCGCGATCGGCGCCTGGTAGACGGAGGTGTGGGTGAACGCGCCGTGCCCGGTGACGTCGCCGATCGCCCACACCCCGTCGGCGGCGCGCAACCGCTCGTCCACCGGGATCGTGCGGGCGTTCTCGTCGAGCCCGACCGCGCCGACGCCGAGCCCGGCCAGGTCGGTCCGCCGCCCGGTCGCCACCAGCAGCCGCCGCACCCGCACCGGCTCGCCCCGGTCGAACTCGACGCGGAACAGCTCCCCGTCGTGCGAGACCCGCCGCACCGCGGTCCCCGTGCGCACGTCGACGCCGTCGGCGCGCAGCACCCGCTCCAGCACCGCGGAGGCCTCCGGTTCGGCCGGGCCGAGCACCCGCTCCCCGTTGTCGACGAGGGTGACGGCGCTGCCGAACCGCGCGAACACCTGGGTGAACTCCAGCCCCACCGGCCCCGCGCCGAGCACCAGCAGCGAATCCGGTGCCTCCCGCGCCGCCACCGCTTCCCGGTTCGTCCAGTACGGCGTGTCCGCGAGGCCCTCCACCGGCGGCACCAGCGGCTCGGTGCCGGGGTTGAGCACGATCCCCTTGCGGGCGTGGAACGTCCGCGGCTCCGGACCGCCGGTCACCACGACCTCGCCGGGGGCGGTGATGCGGCCGCGACCGCGCACCAACCGGCCGCCGGTCTTCTCGAACCGCTCCACCGCGGCCGTGTCGTCCCAGCCGGTGGTGGCCTCGTCCCGGATGCGATCCGCGACCGGGGTGAAGTCGGGCCGCACCGTCGCCGAACCGGCCAGCCGCGGCACCCGGCGGGCTTCGCCGAGCGCGTCGGCGGCGCGCACCATCATCTTCGTCGGGATGCACGCGTAGTACGGGCATTCGCCGCCGACCAGCCGGGCCTCCACGGCCACCACGTCCAGACCGGCCGTGGCCAGGCGCCCGGCGACGTCCTCCCCACCGGGCCCCATGCCGATCACGACCACGTCGACCTCTTCGGCTGCCATCCGTCGCTCCTCGTCCGCGTCGTCGTCCCGAGATCCGCCGTCCCGGTCACCTCTCCGGCCCCCAGCGCACCACTGCCGCGCCATCGCCGCACGCGCCTCGCCGCTGGCCTGCGGCGCCGCCCGCGGGTGACTACAACGGAAGCATGGCCGACACCGACACCACCGCACTCGTCCCCGGGCAGAGCATCTCGCGGGACAACGGCGAACGGCTGGGCCGGTCCGCGGCGGGGCACCTCGTGCAGCTGCGCCGCCGCGTCGCCGAACCCGGTTTCGTCGTCACCTCCGGCTCCACCCGCGGCGACGCGGTGCTCACCGCCGAATGGGCGCACGCCAACGCCGCCTTCGACCGCATGATGCGGGAGGACTGACCCCGCCCGGCATCGCCCGCTGCACCGCGCAGGGGCCGCCGTTCCGTGACCTGGGCGCAACCGCGGTGGAACAACCGGGGGGTGCACTGGGGTGCACGAACCTTTTCACGGTGCCCTCCAGAGGAGGCGGTGCAGCGATGATGACCTGTGCGAGTTGCCGCGAACCGATCCCGTCCTCCAGCCCGTCCGATGACTTCTGCCGCGAGCAGTGCCAGCTGTCCTGGTACGCCCGCCGCCTCAGCCCGGGGCTGAGCGGAACGGCCGTCGCCCCGATGTCCCCGCTCGAACTGCGAGATCGACGCCACGCCGCCCCGGGCGCATAACGCCCGCTCGTGCCTATGCTGGTCGATGCCCTGGTGTCCGCGGTGATCCACGAGGGAGGCCGGCGAGCGAATGGTGATGCGCGTGTTCGTGGTCGACGACCACGAAGTGATCCGGCGGGGCGTGGCGGCCCTGGTGAAATCCGATCCCGATCTCGAGCTGATCGGTGAGGCGGCGTCGGCGACCGAAGCCCTGGCGCTGGTGCCGCAGCACGACCCGGACGTCGCGGTGCTCGACGTGCGGCTGCCCGACGGCAACGGCGTCGAGCTGTGCCGGGAACTGCGGTCGCGGCAGCCGGACCTGCGGTGCCTGATGCTCACCTCGTTCGACGACCACGAGGCGCTGCTGGACGCGATCCTGGCCGGGGCGTCGGGATTCGTGCTCAAGGGCGTGGTGAGCGAGGAGCTGCTCAGCGCGCTGCGCACCGTCGGTTCCGGGCGGTCGCTGCTGAGCCCGAAGAAGACCGAGGCGATGCTGGCGTGGCTGCGCCGCGAGCAGGAGCGGGCCGATCCGCTGCGCGAGCTGACGTCGCGGGAGCGGGAGGTGCTGGAGCTCATCGGGGAAGGCCTCACCAACCGCGAGATCTCGCAGCGGATGTACCTCGCGGAGAAGACCATCAAGAACTACGTGTCGCAGATGCTGGCGAAGCTGGCGATGCGCCACCGCAGCGAGGCCGCCGTGCTGGCCACCGAGCTGCGGCTGGACCGCGGCACCCGGGACAAGGGCTGACGGTGACCGCCGACCCCGGGCGGGAACGGCTGCTCGCCGGTCTGCGGGACCTGCGGGACGGCAACTTCCGCCGCAGGCTCGCGGTCGCGGGCCCGGACGCGGAACTGGCCGCCGCGTTCAACGACCTCGCCGAGCGCAACCAGCGGCTCATCGCCGAACTGCGCCGGGTCACCGGCGTGGCGGCGCGCGGCGAATGGCCGCACCCGGCGGTCGCCTTCGGCGGCACCGGCGGCTGGCGGGAGGCCGAGCGGGCCGTGGAGGAGCTGCTGGAGTCGCTGTTGCGGCCCGTCGGCGAGCTCAGCCGGGTGCTCGGCGCGGTCGCCGCCGGAGACCTGTCGCAGCGGATGCCGCGCCGTTCCGGGGAGCGGCTGCCCGGCGGGCTCGGCGACGTGGCCTCCCGGTTCAACGACCTGCTCGACCAGCTGTCGCTGTTCGCCTCCGAGGTGACGCGAGTGGCGCGCGAGGTCGGCAGCGAAGGCAGGCTCGGCGGTCAGGCGCAGGTTCCGGGTGTGGCGGGGACGTGGCGCGGGCTGACCGACTCGGTGAACCTGATGGCCGACAACCTCACCGCGCAGGTCCGCAACATCTCGCAGGTCGCGGGGGCGGTGGCCCGGGGCGACTTGAGCCAGAAGATCGACGTGGACGCGCGCGGCGAGATCCTGGAGCTGAAGAACACGCTGAACACGATGGTCGACCAGCTCTCCGCGTTCGCCGACGAGGTCACCCGGGTCTCCCGCGAGGTCGGCACCGAGGGCAAGCTCGGTGGTCAGGCGCGGGTGCCGGGGGTGGCGGGGACGTGGAAGGACCTCACCGACAACGTCAACCTGATGGCGGACAACCTGACGGCGCAGGTGCGCAACATCGCCGCCGTCGCCTCCGCGGTGGCGGGCGGTGACCTGTCCAAGAAGATCACCGTGCAGACCAAGGGCGAGGTCGCCGCGCTGGCCGAGACGATCAACGGCATGGTCGAGACCCTCGGTGCCTTCGCCGACCAGGTCACCCTGGTGGCCCGCGAGGTCGGCACCGAGGGCATCCTCGGTGGTCAGGCGCGGGTGCCGGGGGTGGCGGGGACGTGGAAGGACCTCACCGACAACGTCAACCTGATGGCCCGCAACCTCACCAACCAGGTGCGCAACATCGCCCAGGTCACCACCGCCGTCGCCCGCGGCGACCTGTCCAAGAAGATCGACGTGGACGCGCAGGGCGAGATCCTGGAGCTCAAGACCACCATCAACACGATGGTGGACCAGCTGTCCGGTTTCGCCTCCGAGGTGACGCGGGTGGCGCGCGAGGTCGGCACCGAGGGCAAGCTCGGCGGGCAGGCCGAGGTCGCCGACGTCTCCGGCACCTGGCAGCGGCTCACCGAGAGCGTGAACCGGCTCGCCGGGAACCTCACCACCCAGGTCCGCGCCATCGCCGGGGTCGCCAACGCCGTCACCAGCGGCGACCTCACCCGCCAGATCACCGTAGCGGCCAGCGGGGAGGTCGCCGAGCTCAAGGACGACATCAACGCGATGATCTCGAACCTGGCCGAGACCACCCGCACCAACGAGGAGCAGGACTGGCTCAAGACCCACCTGACCCGGCTGTCCGGCCTGCTGCGCGGCAGCCCCGAGCTGCACGCCCTCGCCTCGCTGATCATGACCGAGCTGGTGCCGCTGGTCTCCGCCCAGTACGGCGCGTTCTACCTGGCGCGCCCGGGCGCGGACGGCGAGCCGGAGCTGACCCGCACCGCCACCTACGGGCTGCCGCACCCGGGCACCCCGCAGCGCTTCGAACTGGGGCAGTCGCTGGTCGGGCAGGCCGCCGCGGACCGCACCACGATCCTGGTGCGCGAAACCCCGCCGGACTACCTGCGGATCAGCTCCGGGCTGGGCGCGGCGCCCCCGGTCGGCGTGGTCGTGGTGCCGGTGCTGTTCGAGGACGAGGTGCTGGCGGTGCTGGAACTGGCCTCGGTGCACGAGTTCAGCGCCCTGCACCTGGACCTGCTGCAGCGCCTGCAGGAGACCATCGGGGTGGAGGTCAACACGATCCTCGCCAACACCCGCACGGAAGAGCTGCTGGCGGAGTCGCAGCGGCTCGCGCGGGAACTGCGGGCCCGTTCCGAACAGCTGGAGCAGCAGCAGAACGAGCTGCAGCGCTCCAACTCCGAACTCGCCGAGAAGGCCGAGCAGCTGGCGGCCCGCAACCGGGACATCGAGATCAAGAACAGCGAGATCGAGCGGGCGCGCCAGCAGCTGGAGGAGCACGCGGGCGAGCTCTCCCAGGCCTCGGCGTACAAATCGGAGTTCCTGGCCAACATGTCGCACGAACTGCGGACCCCGCTGAACAGCTCGCTGCTGCTGGCGAAGCTGCTCGCCGACAACGTGGACGGCAACCTCACCTCGCAGCAGGTGGACCTGGCCCGCACCATCCACGCGGCGGGCAGCGACCTGCTGGCGCTGATCAACGACGTGCTGGACCTGTCCAAAGTGGAGGCAGGTCGGATGACGGTGCTGCCGGAGGACGTGCCCACCGCCGAACTCGTCCGGCACCTGGACGCCCAGTACCGGCCGGTCGCCGCCGACAAAGGACTCGAATTCACCGCCGTGGCGGCGGATTCGGTGCCCGCGACGATCCGCACCGACCAGAGCAGGCTGGAGCAGATCCTGCGCAACCTGCTGTCCAATGCGGTGAAGTTCACCGAACGCGGCTCGGTGCGGCTGCGCATCGACCGGGCCCACCACTCGGGCCAGGTCGCGTTCTCCGTCGAGGACACCGGAATCGGGGTGCCCGCGGGCAAGCTCGGCCGGATCTTCGAGGCGTTCCAACAGGGCGACGGCACCATCGTGCGCGAATTCGGCGGCACCGGGTTGGGCCTGTCCATCAGCCGGGAACTGACCGCGCTGCTCGGCGGCAGGCTCTCGGTGGACAGCGAACCCGGCCGCGGCAGCACGTTCACCCTGCTGCTGCCGCTGGAATGCCCCGACGCCGAGCCGGAACCCGACGATCCGGCGCCCGCGGCGATCGCCGACGTCACCGCGCCGCAGACTCCCGCGATCGCCCCCAGCAGCGCCGAAGTCCACTTCGACGTCGCCGCCGAAGGCATCGATCCGCCGCTGCTGGACCGGGAATCCACCGCGTCCTTCCGCGAGCTCACCGCGGACGGCGCCGAAGCGGGGAACGGCCGGAACCCGGTGCCGCGGTTCACCGGCCAGCGCGTGCTGGTGGTCGACGACGACCCGCGCAGCGTCTACGCGCTCACCGCCCTGCTGGAGCAGCGCGGCCTGCGGGTGGTGCACGCGGACAACGGGATCGCCGGCCTCGGCGCGCTGCAGGAGCACGACGACGTGGCGATCGTGCTGATGGACGTGATGATGCCCGAACTGGACGGGGATTCCACGATCCGCACCATCCGCCGGATCCCGCGGCACCAGCACCTGCCGATCATCGCGGTGACGGCGAAGGCCATGCCGGGAGACCGGGAGCGCAGCCTCGAAGCCGGGGCGACCGAGTGCGTCACGAAACCGGTGGACGCGGAGCGGTTGCTGCGGCTGCTCGCCGAGCAGCTGGGGCTCGATCCGGGACCGCGGAACGGGCCCGGCGCGTGATCAGCGCTCGTCGCCGTCGGTGGTGGGGAGTTCGGCGAGCTGCTCGCGCAGCCGCTGCGCCCACATCAGGTCGCGGGCGAAGGTCGCGTCGTGGTGGTCGACGCCGTGCGGGTACCGAGGTTCCTGTCCGGTGCTCATGGGTGCGTCCTGCGGTTCGGGGGAGGGGCGCCCGGGTTCGGGGATTCCGGCCCCGCTCGGGGGACAGACGAGGCCGGAAACCTCCAGCCTAGGCGCTCTGGTCCCGGTGCCGGGACTCGGGGTCGACGGTGCTCCGGGGGCCGCGCGGTGCGCGTTGCGCCGAACGAATGAAAGATGAATAGCGTTCACGTTGGCTGCTTGTGGCTGGACCGCGGGATTCGTAGCTTGTGGCGCATGATCCGCTCGCTCGGCATCGCCTGCGCGCTGTCGCTGGCCGCGCTCCCGCTCCCGCTCCCGCCCGCGCACGCGCACGCCGCACCGGCCGCGGTACCCGGCGGGGGAGCGTCCGTCGCGATGCCCGGCGCGGGAGCGCCTGCCGAGGTGTCCGGCGCCGCGGCGCCCGCGGACGCGACGCTCACCCTCGTGCCCTCCCCGAACGGCGCGTCCTACCGCGACGGCCACGGCCGGGAGGTCGTGCTGCGCGGCTTCAACGTCTCCGGCGAGGTCAAGCTCGCCGAGAACGGCAACCTGCCCTTCGCCACCACCGCCGACGCCCGCGAGTCCGCCGCCGCGCTCCGCGAGAGCACCGGCGCCAACGCCGTCCGCTTCCTGCTGTCCTGGGAACGGGTGCAGCCCGCACCGGACCGCATCGACCACGACTACCTGCGCCAGGTCACCGAGCAGATCGCCGCGTTCGCCGACGCCGGGTTCTGGGTGCTGCCCGACTACCACCAGGACCTCTACTCCCGGCACCTGTTCCGCCCCGACAGCTGGTACACCGGCGACGGCGCACCGGACTGGGTCGTCGACGGCGGCGACTACCCGCCGGAGAGCTGCGGGATCTGCGTCCACTGGGGGCAGAACATGATGAACAACGAGGCGGTGAAGCAGGCCAAGGCCGACTTCTGGCACGACCGCCGCATCCCCACCGGAGCGGGCCCGGTCGGCGTGCGGCAAGCGTTCCTGGACCAGGCCGAGACCACGCTGCGCCACCTGGCCACCCACCTCACTCCGGCCCAGTTCCAGCGCGTCCTCGGTTTCGACCCGATGAACGAACCGCACGCCGGGGAGCTCGACGACGGCCAGGACGCCGCCGAGTGGGAACGCGACCTGCTGTGGCCGTTCTTCCAGGAGTTCCGCGCCGTCATGGATCGCGCCGGCTGGCAGGACAAACCCGCCTACGTCGAACCCACCCTGTTCTGGAACAACAACGTGCCGTTCGTGCGGGAGCCGGGCGGGTTCACCGAGCTCGACGCGCTCGGCACGCGGTACGTGTTCAACGCGCACTTCTACCACGCCCTCGCCCAATCCGGGCTGTACGGGAAGGCACGTGACGGGGAGAATTCCGCGGACTTCGCCGAGATCCGGGACCGCGCCGCCGACCTCGGCACCACCGGGTTCGTCTCCGAATTCGGGCACCCGCTCGGTGGCGGCACCGCCGACAGGTTCCCGACCGTCCTCAAAGGACTGTACCAGGGCATGGACTCCCGGCTGCCCGGCGCCGACTGGTGGCAGCGGCCCGCCGAATCCGGACCGGTGCTCTCCGGAACCCAGTGGCAGTGGGACATCTACCACGGCAGGCACCACGAGGAGATGAACGGGAACCCGGAGAAGGTGCAGACCGCCGCCGACGGGTGGAACGGCGAGGACTTCTCCGTCGTGCACCGCGACGACACTGGCACCCTCGGGCTGCGCGCCGACCCCCGGGTGCTGGACCGGCTGTACCCGCGGGCGGTGGACGGCAGCACGCTCGCGTTCAGCTACGAGGACCGCTCCCGCGACGGCGACACCACCCTCACCTGGAACCGGATCCCCGCCGAACTGCCCGCGCTGCGCGAGGTCGTCGGCGACGGGCAGTTCGGCGCGCTCGTGTGGCGGGACGGGCCGGGGACCGCGCCGACCGAGCTGCACCTGCCCGCGACCTTCGGCGAGCGCACCACCACCGTGCTCTCCGACCTCGACGCCGACGCCATCGGCCGCACCGCGGACTCCCGGCTGCTGCTGTCGGCCCCCGACGAACCGGGCGCGGTGCACGTCGCACTCATCGCCAACGGTCCCGGCGCACCCGCCCCGGACCGGCTCGCCGCGGCGCGCGCGGAACTCACCGGCTGGCTCCAGCACCACTTCTCCGGCTGAGCCGCGCACCTCGCGGGTGCGCGGCCCGCCGCGGTCACGCCGCGCCGATCTCCGCGGCGATCGCCTTCCCGAGCTCGGCGGTGCTCGCCGACCCGCCCAGATCCGGGGTGCGCACGACACCCGCCGCCAGCACCGACTCGATCGCCCGCACCACGTCCGCGGCCGCCTCCTGCTCGCCGAGGTGGTCCAGCATCATCGCCGCCGACCAGACCTGCCCGATCGGATTCGCCACCCCGCGCCCCGCGATGTCCGGCGCCGAACCGTGCACCGGCTCGAACGTCGACGGGAACCGCCGCTCCGGATTGATGTTGCCCGACGGCGCCACCCCGATCGTGCCCGTCACACCCGGCCCCAGATCGGACAGGATGTCGCCGAACAGGTTGCTCGCCACCACCACGTCGAACCGCTCCGGCGACATCACGAAGCGGGCGCACAGGATGTCGATGTGGTCCTGGTCCACCGCCACCTGCGGGTATTCCGCCGCGATCGCCTGGAACCGCTCGTCCCAGTACGGCATCGAGTGGTAGATCCCGTTCGACTTCGTCCCCGACGTCACGTGCGGTTTCCCGATGCGCTCGGCGAACTCGAAGGCGTAGCGCAGGATGCGATCGGTGCCGTGCCGGGTGAACACCGCCGTCTGCAGCACCATCTCGGTCGGCGTGCCCTCGCCTTGGCGCCCGCCGAGCCGCGAGTACTCGCCCTCGGTGTTCTCCCGCACCACCCAGAAATCGATGTCGCCCGGCGCCTTGTCCCGCACCGGCGGCGTCACCCCCGGCAGCAGCCGCACCGGGCGCAGGTTCACGTACTGGTCGAACTCGCGGCGGATCGGCAGCAGCAGGCCCCACAGCGACACGTGGTCCGGCACGCCCGGATAGCCGACGGCGCCGAGCAGGATCGAATCGTGGTCGCGCAACCGGTCGAGGCCGTCCGCAGGCATCATCCGGCCCGTCTCCCGGTAGGTCTCGCAGCTCCAGTCGAAGTGGCGGTAGTGGAAATCGATGCCGTACTCGCCGCGCACCGCGTCGAGCACCCGCAGCGCCTCCGGCATCACCTCGGTCCCGATGCCGTCACCGGGCAGGACCGCGATCTCGTAGCTGGACATGCCGCCATCCAACGCGGCTCGGGCGGCGGCGTCCAAGACCGGCTGCGCATCCGCTAGATAGGCGATGCCTATCTCCCCAGTTCCTCTCGCCCTAGCGCCGGTTCCTCCCTAGCCCGCGCGAGCTCCTCCCTCGCCAGCGCCAGGTCCAGGAAGCGCTGCGCGGCCGGAGTGAGCGGTGCCGGGCGGTGGATCAACGAGATCCGCAGCTCCGCCGCCGGCTCCAGGTCCAGGACGCGGGCGCCCGCCGCCCGCGCGAACTCCGCCCACCCCGCGGTGAGCACGGCGATGCCCGTCCCGGCCAGCACCAGCGGCAGGATCGCCTCCCGGTGCGCGGTCTCGACCACGATCCGCAGGTCCACGCCCTGCGCGATGATCTCGTCCACCACGTGCCGCATCCGGTTCCCCTCCGGCGAGGTGATCACCCGTTGCCCCGCCAGGTCCGCGCGGCGCAGCACCGCGCGATCCGCCTCCCACGGCCCGCCGGGTGCGGTGACCACCACGAACCGCTGCCGCTCCACCAGGCGGGAGCGCAGTCCCGGCAGCGCGAAGTCCTCCGCCGCCCCGATCAGCCCCAGCTCGCTGCGGCCACCGCGCACCAGGTCGGCGGCGTCCGACGGGGTGAACGCGGGCTGCACCGACACCAGCACGTCCGGGCACTCCGCGTGGAAGCGGCCGATCATCGCGGTCAGCGGCTGCACCGACTGCGACGGCAGCACCGCCAGCTGCACCCGCCCGGAACGCAGGCCCTGCACCGATTCGACGCTCGCCCGAGTCGTGTCCAGGTCGCGCAGCACTTGGCGGGCCGGTTCGAGCATCGCGCGGCCCGCCTCGGTGAGCACCGCCCGCCTGCCCAGGCGGTGGAACAGCGCCACGCCCACGTCCCGCTCCAGCGTCCGCACCGCCTGCGACAGCGAGGGCTGCGCGACGTGCAGGCGCTCCGCGGCCCGGTGGAACCCGCCCTCGTCGACGATCGTGACGAAGTACTCCAGCTGCCGCGCGTCCACCGTGCCTCCCGTTCCCGTCCTGACCCGTGCGCATCCTCCCTCCGCAGTGCGCCCGCGGCGAGGACCGGCTACCAACGGGGGATGGACCCCGGTACCGCGCTGCGGGAGATCGCGTTCCTGCTGGAACGCGCGGACGAACCCGCGTTCCGGGTGCGCGCGTTCCGCCGCGCCGCCGACGTCGTCGCCGAGCACGACGACCTCGAACGCCGCGCCGCCGACGGCCGGTTGACCGAACTGCCCGGCATCGGCCGCACCACCGCGGGCGTCATCGAGCAGGCGGTGCGCGGCCGCACCCCGGACTACCTGGAGCGGCTGCGCGCCGCCGCGCCCGAACCGGAGGAGGGCCGCGAGCTGCGGGCCCGACTGCGCGGTGACTGCCACACCCACTCCGACTGGTCCGACGGCGGCAGTCCCGTCGCCGAGATGGCCCGCACCGCGCGGGACCTCGGTCACGAGTGGATCGCGCTCACCGACCACTCGCCGCGGCTGACCGTGGCGCGCGGGCTGGGCTCCGAGCGGCTGCGCGCCCAGCTGGAGCTGGTGGCCGAGCTGAACGCCGAACTCGCCCCGTTCCGCATCCGTCCCGGCATCGAGGTCGACATCCTCGACGACGGTGGCCTGGATCAGGACCCCGGGCTGCTCGCCGAACTCGACGTGGTGGTGGCGAGCGTGCACTCCAAGCTGCGGATGCCGCGCCGCGAGATGACCCGCCGGTTGTGCGCGGCGGTGGCGAACCCGCAGGTCGACGTGCTGGGGCACTGCACCGGCCGGTTGCGCTCGAAGCGGCCGCCGTCCGAGTTCGACCCCGCCGAGGTGTTCCGCGCCTGCCGCGACCACGGCGTCGCCGTCGAGATCAACTCGCGGCCCGAGCGGCTGGACCCGCCGCTGGAGCTGCTCGGGCAGGCCGCCGAGCTGGGCTGCTCGTTCGCGATCGACTCCGACGCGCACGCCCCGGGGCAGCTCGACTGGCAGATCCACGGCTGCGCCCGCGCGGAACGCTGCGGCATCCCGGTGGAACGGATCATCAACGCGCGCTGAGGTCGTGCCGAGGCGCTCGGCGGGCTCGTTCCTCGGTGCGCCGGTACTGGTCCGCGGGATGCGCGGATCTCGGCGGCGAGGGCGGCAGGTGCGTTCGCCGCGCGGACCGGACCGACCTCCGCCGCGGACGGTCAGGCCACTTGGAACGAGCGCTTGGCCAGGCCCATCCAGTAGCCGTCGATGAGCTGCTCCGGCGGGGCCGCCGGATCGGTGGCCGCGCCGAGGGTGACGAACAGCGGCGCGAAGTGCTCCGCCGTCGGATGCGCGTAGGGCATCCCGGGTGCCCGGTCGGCGTACGCGGCCAGCTCGTCCACGGCGCCGCGGGCCAGCGCCTCCCCGGCCCACAGGTCGAACTCCTGCGACCAGGACGGTGCGGCGGCGCGCGGGCTCGGATCGGTGAGGAACGGCAGCCCGTGCGTGGTGAACCCGGAACCGATGATCAGCACGCCTTCGTCGCGCAGCGGCTGCAACCTGCGCCCGACCTGCAGCAGGCGGGTCGGGTCCAAGGTGGGCAGCGACATCTGCAGCACCGGGATGTCGGCGTCCGGGTACATCACCGTCAACGGGACGTACGCCCCGTGGTCGAGCCCGCGTTCCGGCAGGTGCGCAACGGGTTCGGTATCGGGCATCAACGCGGCGACCTGGGCGGCGAGCTCCGGGGCTCCCGGGCTGCGGTATTCCGTGCGGTAGTAGCGCTCGGCGAACCCGGTGAAGTCGTAGGTCAGCGGCACCCCGGTGTCGGTGGCACCGAGCATCAGCGGTGCCGCCTCCCAGTGCGCGGAGATCACCAGGATGGCGCGCGGCCGCGGCAGGTCGGCGCTCCACGCGGCGAGCTGGCCGGTCCACAGGTCGTCGTCGACCAGTGGCGGTGCGCCGTGGCTGAGGTAGAGGGCAGGCATCGGCCCGGGGTGCGCTGCGGCCATCGCCGCCTCCTTTTCTTGAAGATTCAAATATTAGGGTAGGCAAAGCCGCTGGTCGACTCAACCGGTCTGGTTAGACTGGTCCGGTGGACGAGCCGCGCTGGTTGACCGACGAAGAGCAGAAGGCATGGCGTCAGCTCGCGATGCTCATGACCCTGCTGCCGCCCGCGCTCGACTCTCAGCTGCAGCGCGACTCCGGCGTCACGCACTTCGGCTACTGGGTGATGGCGATGCTGTCCGAACGCCCCGACCGGTCGCTGCGGATGAGCGACCTCGCCGCTCGCGCCAGCGCCTCGCCGTCCCGCGTCTCGCACGTGGTGGCCCGGCTGGAGAAGAACGGGTGGGTGCGCCGCGCCCGCTCTAGTTGCGATGGCCGCAGCAACCTCGCCGAACTCACCGACGCCGGCTACCGCAAGGTCGTCGACGCCGCGCCCGGCCACGTCGAACGGGTCCGCGACCTGGTGCTCGACGCGCTCACCGGCCCGCAGCTCCAGGAGATGGGGGAGATCTGCGGAGCGATGCTCCGCCGCATCGACCCGGACGGCCGCAAGGGCACCCGCCCGCTCACCGACTGACTGCTGGTCGTCTCGGCTCCTGCTGCTAACGGGGGCGGTGGCGGAACCTCAGCTGGTCCCTCGCTGCGGGATCGATGTCACCGGTGGCTCCGCCACAGGAGAAATCGCCGTCCTCGCGAGGAACCAGCTGAGAACCCGCTGCGGTGCCGGTGGCGTGTGTGGTCGTCAGGTCATCGGCTTCGCCGCTGAGAGAAGAAACCGCAACCGCCGCTGGCAAGATCAACGGTGGGTGGCCGGTGGTTCGGCTCGGCGGACCACCGGTCACCGATCGGTGGTGTTCGTTCGCGTCAACCTGCCTGTTGTGGAACGTGGTGGCCGTTGCCTGGGTCGGGGCGGGCCTCGAAGGTGTTGAGGGGTCAGTACCGGTTGCGGGTCGAGATGGAATCGGTCGGGGAGGCGCGCCCGGTCTCGCCGGTCTCGCCGGTCACGGTGGTCGCGTTGGTCGCGGTGGGCGGGCCGCCGGATGCGGCGGTCCGCCCACCGGGGTGGATCAGGTGGCTGAGACGGCCTCCGCGGAACCGGCGAACTGGGTGCGGTGGAGTTCGGCGTAGAGGCCGTCGCGGGCGAGCAGATCGGCGTGGGTGCCCTGTTCGGCGATGCGGCCACCGGAGATCACCAGGATCCGGTCCGCCTCGCGGATCGTGGACAGCCGGTGCGCGATCACCAGCGCGGTGCGGCCCGCCAGCGCCGTGGACAGCGCCTGCTGCACCGCCGCCTCCGACTCGGAGTCCAGGTGCGCGGTGGCCTCGTCCAGCACCACCACCGGCGGTGCCTTCAGCAGCAGCCGCGCGATCGCCAGGCGCTGCTTCTCCCCACCGGAGAGCCGGTAGCCGCGGTCGCCGACCACCGTGTCCAGCCCGTCCGGCAGGTCGTCGACCAACTCCTGCAGCTGCGCGGTGCGCAACGCCGCCAGCAGTTCGGCGTCGGACGCCCCCGGTCGGGCGTAGGCCAGGTTCGCCCGGATCGAGTCGTGGAACAGGTGCGGGTCCTGGGTGACCACGCCGACCGTCGAGTACAGCGAGCGCAGCGTCACGTCCCGCACGTCGTGCCCGGCGACCCGGACGCTGCCGGCGTCCACGTCGTAGAGCCGGCCCGCGAGGTGCGTGATCGTCGTCTTCCCCGCGCCGGAATGTCCCACCAGCGCGACGGTCTGGCCCGGCTCGGCCCGGAAGCTGATGTCGTGCAGCACCTCGTGCGCCGGAGCGCTCTCCGGGCGGGCGACCGATTCCAGCGAGGCCAGCGACACGTCCGCGGAGGCCGGGTACCGGAACGACACCCGGTCGAACTCGACGGCGGCCGGTTCGGCGCGGGCGTCGAGCACCACCGCGTCCGGCTTGTCCTCGACCATCGGCCGCAGGTCCAGCACCTCGAAGACCCGGTCGAAGCTGACCAGCGCCGTCATCACGTCCACGTGCACGTTCGACAGTGCGGTGAGCGGGCCGTAGAGCCTGCTCAGCAAGGTCGCCAGCGCCACCAGCGTGCCCAGCTCGAACGCCCCGGAGATCACCAGCCCGCCGCCGAGGCCGTAGACGACGGCGGTGGCCAGCGAGGCCAGCAGGGTCAGCGCCACGAAGAACACCCGGCTGTACATCGCGGAGACCACGCCCAGGTCGCGGACCCGCGCGGCCCGCGAGGAGAACATGCCGGCCTCCTCGTCGGCGCGCCCGTAGAGCTTTGCCAGCATCGCGCCGCCGACGCCGAACCGCTCCGTCATCAGCGAGCTCAGCTCCGCGTCGGTCTTCATCTGCTCGCGGGTGATCCGCTGCAACCGGCGGCCCACCCAGCGCACCGGCAGCAGGAACAGCGGCAGCAGGACCAGTGCGATCAGGGTGATCTGCCAGGACAGCGTGAACATCGTCGCCAGCACCAGCACCAGGCTCAGCACGTTCGACACCACCGAGGACAGCGTGCTGGTCAGGGCGCGCTGGGCGCCGATCACGTCGGTGTTGAGCCTGCTGACCAGGGATCCGGTCTGCGCCCGCACGAAGAACGCGACCGGCATCCGCTGCACGTGGTCGAACACCTCGGAGCGCAGGTCGTAGATCAGGCCCTCGCCGAGACGCGCGGAGTACCAGCGCTGCAGCAGCGACATCCCGGCCTCCAGCACCGCGACCAGGGCGACGGCCAGCGCCAGCCACAGCACCACGCCCGGGTTCCGCGGCAGGATGCCGTGATCGATGATCGCCTTGAACAGCAGCGGGGTCACCACGCCGAGCACCGCCGCCACGGCGACCAGCACCAGGAACGGGACGATGTCGCGCAGGTACGGCCGGGCGTAGCGCGCGATCCGCCGGGCGAGCCCGGGTGCCAGGCGCTGCCTGGTCACCGAGTCGTCGCTGGCGAAGGAGCGCATCGTCTCCCAGCTGGTC
This sequence comes from Saccharopolyspora sp. MMCC62, assembly GCF_057736575.1. Taxonomy (NCBI): domain Bacteria; kingdom Bacillati; phylum Actinomycetota; class Actinomycetes; order Pseudonocardiales; family Pseudonocardiaceae; genus Saccharopolyspora; species Saccharopolyspora sp. MMCC62. The sequence goes on from NZ_JBYKCM010000001.1 coordinate 278,586, forward strand.
ATGTGGTGGTTCCTCTCGGTGTGGCGGCTCCGCGGCCGGTTCGGGTCGGTCGCGGGCCGGTGCGGTGCGCGGCCGGTGCGGGCGCCGTCCTGGGACGGGACCGCGGGTCGGGCCGGGCGCGCCACTGCTCGTGGTGGGTCGGTGCCGATCGTGCTAGTTCGCGTTAACTCGAAGTCAAACGCCGGGGCGCGGCCGGGTGTTCCGGCGCGCCCCGCCCTCGTGCCGCGAGCGCCTCGCTGTCGAAGGGGAAGTCGTTCCACGTCAAGGGGTTTCCGACGCCCGATCGCCGATGACCACTCGAACGAGCGAAGTGGCGTCGGCTTGATCACAGTGAACATCGCGCTTCTGGAGGATCTTGGCCTGGACCGGGAACGATTACGCTGTGTCCCGGGTTGGAAACGCTACGGAGTCATCGTCGCGAGGGCGTTTCCCGGGGGAAACCGAGTCACTGGGGTGTTCATGTCGATCCACGAGGGTGCGGTGAACGGGCGCCGGACGCGCCGGTTGTCCCGAGCCGTCCTGACCACGTCACCGGACCCGCCGGACGAAGGAGTCCCGGACGCGGGGGCACCCGACCCGCGCGCGGAGCGGGCGTCCCGGGAACGGGCCACCCGCACCGGGCGGATCCCGCTGCGGCTGGCGGACCGCTACTTCCTGGTCGCGCACACCGGGTCGGACCGGCTCGCCGCGCGGGTGGACCCCAAGCTGGTCGCGCTCGGCTGCGCGGGCGGCCTGCTCGCCGAACTGCTGCTGGAGGACGAGATCGGCGTGCTGCCCACCGTGCGCCCCGCGGGCAAGGGCATGCCGCCGGACTTCCTGTCCTGGTCGGTGCTGCGCGAGATCCGGTCCGAACCGCAGCACTCGGTGCGCACCTGGATCCAGTACCTGTCGGGCACCGCGGCGGAGAAGGTCCGCGCCCGCCTCACCATCATCGACGTGGTCCGGGAGGTGCCCGTCGCGGGCGGGTGGCGCACCGGGCCCGCGGTCGCCTGGCGCCCGGTCCGGCTGGACCAGCGCACCCCGGTGGAGGGCGTCGTGGACACCTTCACGCACGACGAATCGGCCGCGATCCGATCCGGGATGATCACCGTTCCGGACGCCCAGGCCGAGGTGGCGCTGGCGTTGCTGGTCACCGGTACCGGCATCGCCGGTCGGCTCGGCCTGTCCCGCCAGGTGCAGCGGCAGGCGGAGCAGCGCGCCGAGAGCTGGCTGCCCCGGCTGCCGGCGAGCTTGCGCACCGTCGTCGCGGAGGTCACCGCCGCCCGCGAGCAGTGGGCCATGACGCCACGGAGATGACCCGGCTGGCCGCTCCCGGTCGCGCCGCCGCACGGGCGGCCGACCCGGCGGTTTCCCCGGCGCCGCCGCACGGTGCGGCGAGCGTGCCGCCGACGGCGATTCGCACCCGATCCCGACACCGGACCGCGCGGAACCCCGCGCACCTCCGGGCCATACCCGACCAGTCCCGAGCCGTACCCGACCAGGCCCGACCAGGCCCGAACAGCCCCGAACAGCGAGGAGAACCGATCGTGCCACCGTCCACCCTGCCCAGATCGGCGGAGCAGTCCCCCCGGCCGGGCCCGGTCGCGAACTCGCTCGCCGCCTCCCGGCTCGGCATGTGGTCGATCATCTTCTTCACCGTCGCCGCGGCGGCCCCGGAGACCGTCGTCGGCGGGGGAGCGGTGAGCGGGTTCGCCGTCTCGGGCGTGAACGGCATCCCCGTCGGCTACCTGGCAGTCGCGGTCGTCCTCGGCCTGTTCGCCGTCGGCTACGTGGCGATGTCCCGGCACGTGGAGAACGCGGGAGCGTTCTACGCCTACATCGCGAAGGGCCTCGGCCGGGTCACCGGCACCGCCGCGGGCGGGGTCGCCGTGCTCGCCTACGTGATGGTGCAGGTCAGCCTGGTCGGCGGCTGCGGCGTCGGCGCGGCGGACCTGCTGCACCAGGCAGGTGGCCCCGCGGTGCCGTGGTGGGTCTTCTCCGGGGTGGGCACCGCGCTCGTCGCGGTGCTGGGCGTGCTGCGCATCGACGTCAACGGGCGCGTGCTGGGCGTGCTGCTGCTCGCCGAGATCGCGATGATCCTGTTCTACGACCTGGCGTTCGTGACCGATCCCGCCGAACCGGGGGTCACGCTGACCACCTTGAACCCGCTGCAGCTCGGCACCGCGGCGTCCGGGGTGATCCTGGTGATCGCGTTCACCGGGTTCATCGGGTTCGAGAACTCCACCGTGCTCGCCGAGGAGGCCCGCGATCCGCGCACCGTCGGGCGCGCCACCTACCTGTCGCTGGCGTTGATCGGCGGGATCTACGGGCTGTCCACCTGGGCGTTGACCGTGGCGACCGGCCCGGACCGGATCGTGGCCGCCGCCGAGGAGCACTCCACCGAGCTGATGTTCGTGCTCGCCGCGGAACGGCTGCCCGCCGCGCTGGTCACGCTCGGCTCCGCGCTGTACGTGACGAGCCTGTTCGCGGGCATGCTCTCGTTCCACCACGTGTGCGCCCGCTACCTGTTCGCGCTCGGCCGCGAGGGCATCGGACCGCGCGCGTTGGGCGTCACCAGCCCGCGCACCTCGGCGCCCACCGCGGGGTCGGTGACGCAGAGCGCGGTGACGGCGCTGGTGATCGCGGTGTTCGCGATGACCGGCTGGGACCCGATCGTCCACCTCTTCTTCTGGGGAGCCTCCGGCGGGGCGCTCGGAGTGCTGTGCCTGGTCACCGCCACGTCGTTCGCCGTCGTCGGCTACTTCCTGCGGACGCCGGGGCACGGGTGCGGGCGGTGGCGGACGCTGTGGGCGCCGGGTGCCGCGGCGGTGGTGCTCAGCGGAATCCTGGTGCTGACGCTGCGGTCGTTCGGGACCGTGCTGGGACTGCCACCGGGATCGGCGGCGGCGTGGGCGTTGCCCGGCGCCTACCTGGTGGTCGCGCTTGCCGGGCTCTGCTGGGGCGTGGTGCTGCGCCTGCGCCGCCCTGACGCTTACGCCCGGATCGGCATGGGAGCGCGATCCGCCCTGATCGACCGAGCCGACCCCGGTCGGCCGAGCGAGGAGCTCCACGATGCGAACTGATGTCGACCTGCCCGTCCGGACGCTGGTCAGCGCGTTCGTCCACGACGCGGTGTCCTGCTGGCTGGTGCCGGACCCCGCGCTGCGAAAACCGCTGTACGAGGCCTGGTTCGAGCTGACCGTGGCGCACGCCGAACGCACCGGCGCCGTGGTCACCACCGGCTCGGCGGTGCAGGTGTGGTTCCGCGGCGACGGGCGGGAAGCCCCCCGGACGCTGGACGCCGAGGGGGAGCGGCGGCTCGCCGACCTGGTCGGGCCGTTCGCCGACCGGTTCGCCACCTTCGACGAGCTCACCGAGCAGCGGCACCCGCGGGTCGAGCACTGGTACCTGGCGCTGATCGGCGTGCCACCGCACCGGCAGCGCGCCGGGAAGGGCACGGCGGCGTTGGCCGCGAGCCTGCGCGAGTGCGACCGGGCCGGGCTGCCGACCTACCTGGAGGCGAGCAGCACCGCCAGCCGTGCGCTGTACCAGCGGCTGGGCTTCGCCGATCTGGGCGACCCGATCGAGCTGCCCGGTGGCCCGCTGCTGCACCCGATGTGGCGCGGGGTGGCCGGCCGGTGAGCACGTCGGCTCAGGTCTGGGACTCGGCGCCGACGTAGTCGAAGTCCCAGGTGCCGGTGTGCTTCGACCCGGACCGCTCGTAGACCAGCAGCGGCGGCGGGGTCGCGCAGCGGCGCTGCTCCGGCAAGCGGACGGGCACGGTGATGCGCGGAACGGGATGGCCGGTGGGATCGGCGGGGACGCTGACCTCGCGGCCGTCCTCGGGCCCGCCGCGCAACCGGGCGCGGACTTGATCCACTGCAGTGACTCCCTTCGCCGACTCCTGACGGCAACCGGTTCCGACTCCGGCCCGGCCGACGCGGTTCCCGGACTCACCGGATCGAGGGATCATCGGATTCGGGAACCGGGGTGTGGTGCGCCCCTTCCGCACGGCCGAGGGTCACCGTCGTCGCCGGTGTGGTGACCGAGCGTACTCCGATCCGGTTGCCCGGTGGTTGCGATTCGGTGGCGGTGTGCGTGCCCGCGATGACCGGTTTTTCCCATCGTCCGGGGGAAAAGCGCGCGGGCGCGGGATGCCCGGCGGACTTCAGGTGTAGAGCGGGGCGAGCAGCGCGGCCGTCTCGGTCAACCGGGCCGAGTGCGCCAGCAGCGCGTCCTTCGGCGTCTGGAAGGTGATCGTCGAGATGCTCACGCCGCCGATGGGCCGACCCGCGCCGTCCAGCAGCGGCGCGGCGAGGCAGCGGATCGTCGGTTCGTTCTCCTCGTCGTCGAGCGCGCAGCCGTCCGCCCGCACCCGGGCCAGTTCCCGTTCCAGCACGTCGGGGTCGGTGGTGGTGCGCTCGGTGCGGGCCGGGAGGTCGCGCAGCAGCGGCGCCCGCTCGTCCGCGGGCAGGTGCGCGAGGATCGCCTTGCCGATCGCGGTGCAGTGCAGCGGCAGCACGCCGCCGATCCGGGAGGCCATCCGGTAGGGCCCGTCGCTGTCCACCTTGCGCACGTAGATCGCGTGATCGCCGCTGCGCAGCGCCACGTGCACGGTCTGCTCGACCTCGGACTGGAACCGGCGCAGCACGGTGTCGCCGCCGGTGTCCTCAGCGGAGGCGATGGTGGCGGACAGCGCGTAGGTCCGCGGGCCGAGCCCGTAGGCGCCGTCGCCGTCGCTGATCACGTATCCGGCGCCGCTGAGGCCGCTGAGGATGCGGTGCGCGCTGGGCTTGGCGAGCCCGGTGCTGCTCGCGATCTCGCCGAGCCGGTGCGGGCCGCCGGTGCGGGCCACTGCTTCGAGTACGCGCAGCGTGCGCAACGCGCTGCCTTCGGTGGCGCTCATGGGGGCTGCACCGCTTCCTCGGCCGTTGATTTTCCGGTGATCTCCCGCTTACGCTACCGTTCGCATCAGCAGAACGGTATTCCGCGGAACGGAACGATACAGCGTCGACGCGGAGGCCGGGCGGCTCGAGGAGGAGCGATGACCGGGCGAACCGAGGTCGCGGCCGGGGCGACCCGTCCCCGCGGCCGCGCGAACAACCTGCGGTGGGGCATGGCGCTGCTGTGCTTCGTCGGCCTCTCGGTGAACTACGTGGACCGCTCCGCGCTGAGCGTCGCGCTGCCGTCGATGAACCACGACCTGGGGTTCGACCCGGGAGTGCAGGGCCTGATCCTCGGTACGTTCTTCCTGGCGTACGCGGGGTTCCAGCTGCCCGCGGGGGCGCTCATCGACCGCATCGGGGCGAAGCGCGCGTTCGCGCTCGGCGCCGTGGTGTGGGGCGTGGCGACGATGCTGACCGGTCTGGTCGCCGGTCTGGTGTCGCTGCTGGTGTTCCGATTCCTGCTGGGCATCGGCGAGTCCACCGGGTATCCGGGTTCGGCGAAGGTGGTGTCCCGCTGGTTCCCACGCCGGGAGCGCGCGCTGGCCAACAGCATCTGGGACAACGGCGCGCGGGCGGGTACCGCGGTGGCGCTGCCGGTGGTGACCGCGATCATCGCGTGGGAGGGCTGGCGGGCCGCGTTCATCGTGGTCGGCGTGCTCGCCCTGCTGTGGGCGGGCTGGTGGTGGCTGGCCTACCACGAGCCGGAGGACCACCCGCGGGTGACGGAGGAGGAACTCGCCTACATCCGGGCAGGCGGGGCGCGCGAGGAGTCCACTTCGGACGAAGCGGCGAAGGTGCGCTGGCGGGACCTGTTCCGGTACCGCGCGGTGTGGGCGATGATGCTCGGCTTCTTCTGCCTGAACTACATCATCTTCTTCTTCATCACCTGGTTCCCGAGCTACCTGGTGCAGGCGCGCGGTTTCGACCTGCTGGAGCTGGGCACGGTCGGGGCGATCCCCGGCGTGGTGGCGATCGGGGGCAGCCTGCTCGGCGGCTGGGTGTCGGATTCGCTGGTGCGGCGGGGGTGGAGCCTCACCCGGGCCCGCAAGACCTGCTTGATCCCGGGCATGCTGCTGAGCTCGGTGATCGCGCTGGCGGTGGTGGTGCCGAACGCGGCGACGGCGCTGGTGCTGCTGTCGATCTCCTACGCGAGCCTGGCGTTCAGCGCGGCGTCGGTGGCCTCGTTGCCCGCGGACATGGCACCGCAGCCCGGTCAGGTGTCGTCGCTGGCGGGCATCCAGAACTGCGCGGCGAACATCGCCGGGTTCGTCGGCCCGATCGTCACCGGTGTGCTGCAGGGGGCGACCGGCGGGTCGTTCGTGGCGCCGCTGGTGCTGTCCGGGGTGCTGGGGCTGGTGGGTGCGTTCTCGTACGGGGTGTTGATCCGCGAGGTGGGGCCGCTGCCGGCCCGGAGCTGAGGCCGCAGCGGGAACCGCCTGGTACGCCGACGAAGTGGAGGTAGTGGTGAGCGAACGAGCGGCCGTGCTGCACGGCGCCCGGGACCTGCGGGTGGAACAGGTGGAGCCGGAGCCGCTGCGGCCCGGCGCGGTGCGGGTGGCGGTGCGCGCCACCGGGTTGTGCGGCAGCGACCTGCACTACTACGCCGACGGCCGCAACGGGTCGAACGTGCTGCGCGCCCCCACGGTGCTCGGGCACGAGGCGTCCGGGGTGGTCGTCGAGCTGGGCGAGGGGGTCGACCCGGGCCTGCTCGACGCGGCCGTCGCGGTGGAACCGGCGCGGCCGTGCCGCCGCTGCCCGACGTGTGCGGTGGGCCGGTACAACCTGTGCCCGGCGGGGCGCTGCTTCGGTTCGCCGCCGGTGCACGGCACGATCCGCGGCACGCTGGTGGTGGACGCGGAACTGGTGCACCGGGTGCCCGCCGAGACGGATCCGGCGGTGGCCGCGCTGGTCGAACCGCTCGCCGTGGCCTGCTGGGCGGTGCGTCGCGCCGGGGTGCTCAGCGGGGCGTCGGTGCTGGTGACCGGGGCGGGGCCGATCGGTCAGCTGGCGGTCGCGGCGGCCCGCTCCGCCGGGGCCGCGCGGATCGTGCTCACCGACGTCGACCGGCGGCGACTCGACCTCGCCGCCGGGGCCGGGGCGGACGAGGTCCTGGACACCACCACCGCCGATCCCGAGCCGGGGGCGTTCGACCAGCAGCTGGAGTGCTCCGGGGCGCCGGAGGCGGTCCGCCCGGACGCGCTGGTGCCCGGTGGCGTCGTCGCCCTGGTCGGCATCCCCGCGAACCGGCCCGCCGCCCCGGACCTGCTGGCGGCGGCGCAGCGCTGGGAGATCGACGTGCGCGGCTGCTTCCGCTACGGGCCGGGAGCGTTCGCCACCGCCGCGGCGCTGCTGCGCTCCGGACGAGCGGAGCTGGACCGGATGGTCACCGCCCGGTTCCCGCTCGCTGAGGCCGATCGGGCGCTGCGCACCGCACTGACCGAACGCGATCATCTGAAGATCGCCGTGCTCGCCGAGGAGACCCCGTGAAGATCACCGCCGCCGACGTCGTCGTCACCTGCCCCGGCCGCAACTACGTCACCCTGAAGATCACCACGGAGGACGGGCTGACCGGGCTCGGCGACGCCACGCTCAACGGGCGCGAGCTCGCCGTCGCCTCCTACCTGCGCGACCACGTGTGCCCGCTGCTGATCGGCCGGGATTCGGGGCGCATCAACGACATCTGGCAGTACCTGTACCGCGGGGCCTACTGGCGGCGCGGGCCGGTGACGATGACCGCGATCGCCGCGGTGGACGTCGCGCTGTGGGACCTGCTCGGCAAGGAGACCGGGCTGCCGGTACACCGGTTGCTCGGCGGCGCCGCCCGCGACGGCGTGCTGATCTACGGGCACGCCAGCGGGCAGAGCGTCGAGGAGCTGCTCGACGACGTCGCCGCCTACCGGGAGCGCGGCTACCGGGCGATCCGGGTGCAGGCGGCCGTGCCCGGTCTGGAGAGCACCTACGGGCTGCACCACCCGGGCACCGGTTCCACCTACGAACCGGCCGATGCGGCGATGCCCTCGGACAACGTGTGGCACACCCCGGCGTACCTGGAGTTCGCGCCGGAGCTGATGCGCGCCGTGCGCGAGCGGTTCGGCTACGACTTCCACCTGCTGCACGACGTGCACCACCGGCTGTCGCCGCTGGAGGCCGCGCAGCTGGGCAAGTCGCTGGAGCCGTACCGGATGTTCTGGATCGAGGACCCCACCCCGGCCGAGGACCAGGAGGCGTTCCGCACGATCCGGCAGCACACCACCACGCCGATCGCGGTCGGCGAGGTGTTCAACTCGATCTGGGACTGCAAGCACCTGATCGGCGAGCGGCTGATCGACTACATCCGCGCCTCGGTGTCGCACACCGGCGGGATCACCCACCTGCGGCAGGTGTTCGACCTGGCCGCGCTGCACGGGGTGCGCACCGGTTCGCACGGCGCGGGCGACCTGTCGCCGGTGTCGTTCGCCGCGGCGCTGCACCTGGACCTGACGGTGCCGAACTTCGGCGTGCAGGAGTACATGGGGCATCTGGACCCGGCGGGCGAGGTGTTCAAGGTGAACTACTCGTTCCGCGACGGCTACATGCACCCGGGCGACGCCCCCGGCCTCGGCGTGGAGCTGGACGAGGAGGCCGCGGCCCGCTATCCGTACTCGCCGAAGTACCTGCCGGTGAACCGGTTGCGGGACGGGTCGATGCACGACTGGTGAGCGTGGTGGAATCGGATGATCACCCGGCGCCGCCGGGCGGGACGAGACGGGGAGGACCGGGCGTGATCCGGGTACTGGCCATCGGCGAATGCATGATCGAACTGACCCACCGGGAAGCGGACGTGCTGTCGCTGGGGTGCGCGGGGGACACGTTCAACACCGCGACCTACCTGTCCCGGCTCACCGGCCCCGCGGAGCTGCAGGTGGACTACCTGACCCTGGTGGGGGACGACCACTACAGCGACCGGATCCTGGCTGCGATGCGGGCGGAGGGCGTCGGTACCGACCGGATCGGCCGGGTCGCCGGGGCGCAGCCGGGGCTGTACCTGGTGCGCACCGACGAGTTCGGCGAGCGGTCGTTCACCTACTACCGCTCGCAGTCCGCGGCGCGCGGCCTGTTCGCGGTCGAGGAACCGGACTTCGACGGCTACGACCTGGTGCACCTGTCGGCGATCAGCCTGCAGATCCTCGCACCGCCCGCGCGGGCGCGGCTGCGCGCGGCGCTGCGGCGGTTCCGCGACGCCGGGGGACGGGTGTCCTTCGACAGCAACTACCGGCCGGCCGGGTGGGACGGTGCCGCGGCGGCGGCCGAGCAGGTGCGGGAGCTCTGGTCGCTGACGGCGGTCGGGCTGCCCACGTTCTCCGACGAGCAGGCGCTGTTCGGCGACCCCACCGCGGAGTCCACAGTGGACCGGCTGCGGGCGGCCGGGGTGGCGGACGTGGCGGTGAAGGACGGCGCGGCGGGCTGCGTGGTCTTCGACGGGGAGCGCGGCGTGCGGGTGCCGCCGGTGCCGGTGGAGTCCGTCGTGGACTCCACCGCCGCCGGGGACGCGTTCGACGCCGGCTACCTCGCGGCCCGGCTCACCGGCGCCGACCCGGTCGCGGCCGCGCATCGCGCGCAGCAGCTGGCCGCCACGGTCATCCGCCACCGCGGCGCGATAGTCGCGGATTCCGTGCTCCCCCGGCGATCCGCGGCACCGGTCGGGTGACCGCCTGTCGTTGAACTCGGTTTGCGTCGTGCTCGGGTGGCGGAACCTCAGCGCCCGAACCCGTCGGCGGGTCTTGTCTGTTCCTCGTCAGCGGCGAAGGCGATGAGCAGCGACCACCCGAGCAACCGGACCACCCGCGGGTTCCCTCGCGGGACAGCGATTTCCCTCGTGGCGGAGCACTTGGGAAATCGATCCCGCAGTGAGGGAACCGCTGAGGTTCCGCCACCCCGTGCCACGCACAACGAGCGAGGAGGCACCCGTGTAGAAAAGGCGCATGGGCACCACTCGTTCGGCCGCGCTGCGCTTCCACTCCGACGCGGTGCGCGCGGAGACGCACGTCAACCTGTCCGCGGTCCGGACCGACGGCCACCACCTGTGGGTCGGCGGCGACGAGACCGCCACGGTGGAGCGCTTCACCCGCACCGACGCGCGGCGCCCCGAGTACGCCGAGCACGTCTCGTTCCCCCTCGCCGAGGTGCTGGACCTGCCCGGCGACGCCGACGACGAGGTCGACGTGGAGGGCCTGGCCCGCCGCGGCCCCTACCTGTGGGTCGTCGGTTCGCACAGCGCCAAGCGCAAGAAGCCGAAGGCGCACCACTCGGACGCGAAGGCCGCGAAGCGCCTCGCCACCGTGGTGCCGGAACCGGCCCGTCGGGTGCTGGCGCGGGTGGCGCTCGCCGACGGCGTCCCGGTGCGCCGCACCCGCGACGGGGCGCGCAGCGCGGCGCTCGGCGAACCGGGGCTGCGCGAACTGCTGGCCGATGATCCGCACCTGGCGCCGTTCCTGCCGATTCCCGGCAAGGACAACGGGTTCGACGTCGAAGGCATCGCGGTGCACGGCGAGCCGGGGGCCGAGCGGGTGCTGCTGGGTCTGCGCGGCCCGGTGCTGCGCGGCTGGGCCGTGGTGCTGCGGCTCGCGCCGCGCGAGGAGGACGGGGAGCTGGTGCTGCGCAAGGTCGACGGGCCGCGGCGCTACGCGAAGCACTTCCTGGACCTCGACGGCCTCGGCGTCCGCGATCTGTGCCCGCACGGCGACGACCTGCTGGTCCTCGCCGGCCCGTCGATGGCGCTGTCCGGCCCGGTCCGGCTGTACCGCTGGCCCGGCGCCGCCCGCGCCGACCTGCCGGAGGTCGTGCGCCGCGACGAACTGGTCCGGGTGGCCGACCTGCCGCACGGCGACGGCCGCGACCACGCCGAGGGCATCACCGCGCTGCCCGGCGGCGACCTCCTCGTCGTCCACGACAGCCCCGCCCCGGCGCGCCTGCCCGAACCAGGCACCGTCCTCGCCGACGTCCTCACCCTGGACTGACCGGACCTCAGAACCAGGCGTCGGCGAGGAGCTTCAGGGAGCGGAGGCGGTCGGCGGGGTCGTGGCAGTAGGTGACGGTGATCAGCTCGTCGGCACCGGTGCGGGCGACCAGTTCCTCCAACCGGCGCACCGCGGTCTCCGGGGAGCCGACGGCGTTGATGCCGAGCATCGCGTCGGCGAAGTGCCGCTCCCGCTCGTCCACCGCGCCGGGGTCGACCGGTGCTTCGAGGGCGCGCCGGTTGCCGCTGCGGACGTTGACGAACATGCGCTGCACCGTGGTCCACAGCCGCGCCGCCTCCTCGTCGGAGGGGGCGACCACGACGTTGACACCGACCATCAGGTGCGGCTCGGTGAGCTGCGCGGTCGGTGCCTCGGTGGAGAACGCGGAGCGGTACACCTCGACGATCTCGTCCAGGTCGGCGGGCGCGAAGTGCGAGGCCACCGCGAACGGCAGGCCCAGCTGCCCGGCGATGGAGGCCCCGTTCACCGTCGACCCCAGCACCCACAGCGGGACGTGGGTCCCGGTCGCCGGGCCCGCGGTGACCGGTGCGCTGTGCGCGCGGCCTTCATCGCCGAACCACCCGGTGAGGTCGTAGATCGAGTTGGCGAAGCTCTGCGCGTCCGCCCCGGACCGGCTCAGCAGCTGCGCGGTGATCTGGTCGGTCCCGGGCGCCCGGCCCAGCCCGAGGTCGATGCGCCCGGGGTGCAGCTGGGCGAGGGTGCCGAACGATTCGGCCACCTGCAGCGGCGCGTGGTTGGGCAGCATGATGCCGCCGGAGCCGACGCGGATCCGTTCGGTGCGGTCGGCGGCCTGCGCGATGAGCAGCGCGGTCGCGGTGGCGCCGAGGTACGGGGTGTTGTGGTGCTCGGCGTACCAGACCCGGCGGTAGCCGAGCTCGTCGGCGAGTTCGGCGGCGGCCATCGACGAGGCGATCGCGTCGGCGATGGTGGAGCCCTCGCTGACGGAGACGAGGTCGAGGACGTCGAGCGGGACGTGTGGTGCGGTCACGAAGCCCCTCCGGGCGGGTCGGTTTCCAGGAATTCGGCGGCGATGGCGTCGTTGTAGCGGCTGACCATCTCGGACAGCAGGCGCAGGTCCTGCTCGCTCCAGCCGGACAGCAGGGCCGCGGTGCGTTCGCGGCGGCGTTCGCACACCGCGCGCACCGCGGCTTCGCCGGAGTCGGTGATGGCCAGGACGCTGCGGCGGCGGTCGGCGCCGTCGGGGCTGCGGGTGAGGTGCCCGGCGCGTTCCGCGGCGAGCACCTGCCTGCCGGTCGTGGACGGGTCCAGGCCGAGCGCGGCGGCGAGTCCGCCGATGTCGGAGGGCCCGCGCGCGATGAGGGTGCGCAGCAGCAGGTATCCGGCGCGGTCCACCTCCTGGTGCAGCTCGCCGCGGCGGCACAGCATCTCCAGGTTGCGCATCAGCACCGCGGTCTGGAACTCGACGGTGTCGATCGCGTCGCAGCCCTGCTCGGTGCCGGTGGTGGCGCGGGGGAGTCGCGCGTCGGTCACGGTCTCGTCCCTCCTCGGCGTTCCGGCGATACCGGTACGATACCGATATCGGGTCGACGGGTGCCGGGCAGGTCCGTTCGGGAACCGAGCCTCAGCGGCTCACCGCGCGGTCGCGGCCGAACCGGGCGCCGAGCGCAGGTCCGCGCCGATCGCCCCGGTCGTCTCCAGCAGCGCCGGCAGCAGGTTCTCCTGCGCCTGCTCGGCCGTGGTGCGACTGGCGTGCGAGGAGATGTTCGCCGCCGCCACCACCCGGTCCGCGCGGTCCCGGATCGGGGCGGCGATCGACCGCAGCCCCGCCTCCAGCTCCTGGTCCACCAGCGCCCAGCCCTGCTCGCGGATCCGCGACAGCTCGGCGCGCAGCTCCTCGGCGCTGCCGACGGTGTGCGGGCCCAGCGGGTCCAGCCGCACCCGCGCGAGGAAGTCGTCCAGCCGCTCGGCGGGCAGGTTCGCCAGCAGCACTCGGCCCATCGAGGTCGCGTAGGCGGGGAACCGGGTGCCGATGTTGATCGACACCGTCATGATGCGGCTGGTGGGCACGCGCGCGATGTAGACGATGTCGTCGCCGTCGAGCACCGACACCGACGCCGACTCGTGCACCCGCGACACCAGGCGTTCCAGGTGCGGCTGGGCGATCTCCGGCAGCGACACGCTGGACAGGTAGGCGAAGCCGAGCTCCAGCACCCGCGGCGTCAGCGCGAACAGCCGTCCGTCCGTCCACACGTACCCCAGCTGCACCAGGGTGTGCAGGAATCGGCGGGCGGCGGCGCGGGACAGGTCGGTCGCGCGCGCGACGTCGCTGAGCGTCATCTCCGGCCGCGTCTCGTCGAACGCGCGGATCACCGCGAGGCCGCGCGCCAGCGACTGCACGTACCCGCCGGATTCCGAAGCCGGTTCCATCGCTCTCCTCGCTCGCCCGGGACGGCCGTCGCCCCGCGCACCTACCGTTCCACATGCGACGCCCGGGGCGACCACGGCACCCGTCAGCCGTCCTCGGCGGCGAGCACGTCCCTGGCCAGGGCGAAGGCCCGGTTCGCCTTCGGCACCCCGGCGTAGATCGCCACGTGCATCAGCACCTCCCGGATCTCCTCGGTGCCGACGCCGTTGCGGCGGGCGGCGCGCACGTGCATCGCGAACTCCTCCTCGCAGCCGGTCGCCGCGAGGATCGCGAGCGTCAGGCAGCTGCGGGTCGGGCGCGGCACGCCGTCGCCGGTCCACAGCTCGCCCCACGCGTAGCGGGTGATGAAGTCCTGGAACCCGGCGGTGAACTCGGTGGTGGCGGCGACGGCGCGGTCCACGTGCGCGTCGCCGAGCACCTCGCGGCGCACCGCCATGCCCTCGGCGTGCCGGGTCTGGTCGTCGGTCATCGCGCGCTCCTCGTGAAGTGGTCCAGCAGCAGGGCGTTCACCGCGTCCGGCCGTTCCGCGACGGCCAGGTGCGAGGCGTCGTCGAGCACGTCCAGGCGCGCGCCGGGCACCGCGGCGGCGATGCGCTCGGCGTGCGGCGGGGGAGTGGCCGGGTCCTCGCGCGCGGCGAGCACCAGCGTCGGCGCGGTGATCCGGGGCAGTCCCTCGACGAGATCCAGCTCGGCGATGGCCTCGGCGCAGCTCGCATAGCCCTCGTCGTCGCAGGCGCTGAGCGCGGCGCCGAACGGGACCGCCGCGTCGGTGGCCGCGAACGCGGGCGTGAACCAGCGCTCCAGCGAACCCGCGACCATCGAGGTGGTGCCGTCCCGGCGGGCCTGCGCGGCCCGATCCCGCCACGCCTGGCGCGGGGTGAGCTCGGCGGACGTGCAGATCAGCGCGAGCCGCCCGATGCGCTCCGGCGCGTGCTGCGCCAGCCACATGCCGGTCATGCCGCCCAGCGACACCCCCGCGAAGTGCGCGCGAGCCACGCCGAGCCGGTCCAGCAGCTCCAGCACGTCGGTGCCGAGCTCGCCCAGCCGGTACGGGCCGGGTGGCGCGGCGGTGCCGCCGTGCCCGCGCTGGTCGTAGCGCAGCACCCGGAAGTGCTCGGCGAGCGCGGGCACCTGCCCGTTCCACAGCCCCAGGTCGGTGCCCAGCGAATTGGACAGCACCAGCACGTCGGCGTCGTCCGGTCCGGTCAGGTCGTGGTGCGGGATCATCGGTTCCCTCCGAGGTCGTGCCGGGCCAGGGCGCGGTCCACGAACGCCTCGGCCGAACCGAGCCGCCCGGCGGGGTCGGTGGCCGCGACGACGTCCGCCTCGGACAGCACCGCCCGCACCCGCTCGTCGGCGAGCAGCGCGGCCCGCAACGTGCCGCCGCGTTCGGCGACCTGCTCGCACAGTTCGGCGACGAGCCGCCGCGCCTCGGTGCCGCCCAGGGCGCCGCGCAGGGCGGCGGACGCGCTCTCGGCCAGCACCAGCCCGCCGGTGAGCTCCACGTTCGCCGCCATCCGGTCGGCGCGCACCCGCAGCCCGGCCAGCAGCCGGTCCGCGCCCGCGGCGGCCGCGGCGACCAGGCGCAGCAGTTCGGTCAACGGCTCCCACTCGGCCTGCCAGGTCCCGGCGGCGCGCTCGTGCGCCTGCGGCATCGCGGCCAGCAGCGTCGCCACCAGGCCGGGGACCCGGTGCGCGGCAGCGGTGATCAGCACCGAGCCCGCCGGGTTCTGCTTGTGCGGCATCGCCGACGAGCCGCCGGAGCTGCCCTCGGCGAGTTCGCCGACCTCGGTCTGCGCGTGCAGCTCCACGTCCAGCGCGATCTTGCCGAGCGCCCCCGCCACCGCGCCCAGCGCGCCCGCGAGCTCGGCGACGCGGGTGCGGTCGGTGTGCCACGGCAGCACCGGTTCGGCCAGGCCCAGCTCGGCGGCGAGGTGGCCGAGCACGGCCGTGCCGCGATCACCGAGGGAGCCGAGCGTGCCCGCGGGCCCGCCCAGCTGCACCGCGAGCCGCTCGTCGACCACCCGCTCCAGCGCGGCGGTCGACTCATCCAGCGCCGTCAGCCAGCTCGCGCAGCGGCGGCCGAACGTCGTCGGCAGCGCCTGCTGCAGCAGCGAACGCCCGATCATGAGCGTGCCGCGGTGCTCCCGAGCCAGCTCGGCGCACCGGTCGGCGGCGCCGCGCAGGTCGGCGAGCACGCCGCGCAGGGTGCGGCGGACCACCAGCATCGCGGCCGTGTCGAGCACGTCCTGGCTGGTCGCGCCCACGTGCACGTGCGGCCGGGCCGACGGGTCCACCAGCTCGCTCAGGTCCGCGACCAGCGCGATCACCGGGGTCGCCGAGCCGACGGCGCGCCGCGCGATCGAGTCCAGATCGAACTCCTCGGCCCGGCAGTGCGCCGCGATCAGGTCGGCGGCCTCCGGCGGGACCACTCCGGCGCGGGCCTGCGCACGGGCGAGGGCGGCCTCGAAGTCGAGCATCGCCTGCGCCCACGCGGCCGGGCCGGTGCGCCGCTGCGCGTCCGGGGTGCTGAACATGGGGGTGAACACGGCGGCCTCAGAGCGCGAAGAAGACGGTCTCACCGTCGCCCTGGAGCCGGACGTCGAAGCGCAGCCCGTCCGGTTCGGCGGTGGCGATCAGCGTGCCCCGGCGCTCTTCTTCCACAGTGGACAGAACGGGGTCGGTGGCGTTCGCGGCGGCCTCGTCCGGGAAGTACACCCGGGTCACCAGCCGCTGCAGCATGCCGCGCGCCAGCACCGTGACGTCCAGGTGCGGCGCCTCGGTGCGCCCGTCGGGCGTCGGCAGCGGGCCCGGTTTGACCGTGCGGAACCGGAAACCGCCCTGCGGATCGGTGCCGCAGCGCCCGAAGCCCTGGAAGGAACCGGCAGCGCCGCGCGGGTCGGCGTGGTGCGCGAACCGGCCCCGTTCGTCGGCCTGCCAGATCTCGAGGACCGCGTCCGGCACCGGCTCGCCCGCGCCGTCGAACACCGTTCCGCGCAGCACGATCGCGCCCGGCGCGCCGTCCGCGACGACGTCGGGACCGTCCGGCCACAGCAGCCCGTCCGGCAGCGCGTAGAACGGGCCGACGGTCTGCGACGGCGTGGTGAGCTCGTCCTGCTCCGGCATCAGTCGTCGTCCTCCTCGTCGTCCTCGAACGGGGTCGCGTCCGCGCCGCGCAGCACGATGTCGAACTTGTAGCTCAGCGCCCACTCCGGCACGGTGCTCGCCAGGTCGAACCGGCTGATCATGCGGTCCCGCGCCGCCGGGTCGCGCACCGAGTTGAAGATCGGGTCCTGGCCGAACAGCGGATCGCCCGGGAAGTACATCTGCGTGATCAACCGCTGGGTGAACGCCTGCCCGAACAGCGAGAAGTGCAGGTGCGCGGGCCGCCACGCGTTGTCGTGGTTGCGCCACGGGTAGGCGCCCGGCTTGATCGTCACGAACCGGTAGTTCCCGTCCGCGTCCGTCATCGCCCGCCCCACGCCGGTGAAGTTCGGGTCCAGCGGCGCCGGATGCCGGTCCCCGGAGTGCCGGTAGCGGCCCGCCGAGTTCGCCTGCCACAGCTCCAGCAGCGTGTGCGGAACCGGCTTCCCGCCGGAGTCGAGGACCCGGCCGCTGACGACGATCCGCTCGCCGAGCGGTTCGCCCGCGTGCCCGGCGGTGAGGTCGTGGTCGTGCTCGCCGACCCGGTCGTGGCCGAGCAGCGGCCCGGTGACCTCGGTGAGGTACTGCGGCAGCAGCCGCAGCGGCTGCTTCGGGTAGCGCAGCGCCGAGGAGCGGTAGCCCGCGCTGTCCAGCGGCGGGTGCGAGGCGTCGTCGGTCCGGTAGTGCGGCAGCAGCATGCTCATCGTCGGCTCCTCCTCACGCCTGCAGGACCACGGCCAGGCCCTGCCCGACCCCGATGCAGATCGCGGCCAGGCCCCAGCCGCCGCCCGCGGCGCGCAGCTGGTGCGCCAGGGTTCCCAGGATGCGCGCGCCCGACGCGCCCAGCGGGTGGCCGAGGGCGATGGCGCCGCCCTGCACGTTCACGATCTCCGGGTCCAGGTCCGGCCAGTCGGCGAGGCAGGCCAGCGACTGCGCGGCGAACGCCTCGTTGAGCTCCACCGCGGTCAGGTCGCCCCAGCCGATGCCCGCGCGGCGCAGCGCGGTCTCCGCCGCCGCCACCGGGCCGATGCCGAACACGTCCGGATCGACCCCGGCGACGCCGCGCCCGGCGATCCGGGCCAGCGGGGTGACGCCCAGGTCGGCGGCGACCGCTTCGGTACCGATGAGCAGCGCGGCGGCGCCGTCGTTGAGCGGCGACGAGTTCCCGGCGGTGACGGTGCCGCCCTCGCGGAACGCGGGCTTGAGCTTCGCCAGCTTCTCCGGTGAGCTGTCCGCCCGCACGCCCTCGTCCGCGGTCAGCTCGGTGCCCGGCACCGCGACCACTTCGCGCTCGAACGCCCCGGCCTCCCATGCGGTGGCGGCGCGGCGGTGGCTGCGCACCGCGAACTCGTCCTGGGCCTCGCGGCTGATGCCGTAGCGGTCGGCGAGCAGTTCGGCGGAGGAACCGAGCCCGATGGTCCAGCGCTCCGGCATCCGCGGGTTCGTCATCCGCCAGCCGAGCGTGGTCGAGTGCAGCGTCTCGTGCCCGCGCGGGAAACCGGCTTCCGGCTTCTGCAGCACCCACGGCGCGCGGCTCATCGATTCGACGCCGCCGGCGATGGTGAGTTCGTGGTCGCCGGTCTCCACGGCCCGGCTGGCTCCGATGGCGGCTTCCAGCCCGGAGCCGCACAGCCGGTTGACGGTGGCGCCCGCGACGCCGGTCGGGAGTCCCGCGAGCAGGACGGCCATCCGCGCGACGTTGCGGTTGTCCTCGCCCGCGCCGTTGGCGTCGCCGAACGCGACGTCCTCGATCCGCGCCGGGTCCAGGCGCGGGGAGCGGTCCACGAGGGTGCGCACCACGTGCGCGGCCAGGTCGTCCGGGCGCACCTCGGCGAGGCCCTTGCCGTAGCGGCCGAAGGGGGTGCGCACCGCGTCGAGGATGTGAGCTCCGTTGCTCATGCTGCTGCTCCGATCGTGGCCTTGAGTTCCCGCAGCACCCGCAGTTCGGTGTCGCTCGGGGGTTCCTGGACGGTGGGCGAGTCGGCGACCCGCAGGTCCCAGCCGGT
Source organism: Saccharopolyspora sp. MMCC62 (assembly GCF_057736575.1). Taxonomy (NCBI): domain Bacteria; kingdom Bacillati; phylum Actinomycetota; class Actinomycetes; order Pseudonocardiales; family Pseudonocardiaceae; genus Saccharopolyspora; species Saccharopolyspora sp. MMCC62. The sequence goes on from NZ_JBYKCM010000001.1 coordinate 297,064, forward strand.
GGCGGCCCGCACCTGTTCGACGGACACGCCGGGGCTGAGCCGGGTGAGGGTGAGCTCGCAGGTCCGCGGGTCGGGTTCGAGCACCCCCAGGTCGGTGATCACCTTCACCGGTCCACGCCCGCGCAGCCCCAGCCGCTCCCGATCGCCCGCGCCGCGGCCGTAGCCGACGGAACTGGTGAAGTCGACGGAGTCGACGAAGCTGCGGGTGCTCTGCCGCATCACCACCAGCACCTCCTTGCAGGAGGCGGCGATCTCCGGGGCACCTCCCGCGCCGGGCAACCGCACCTTCGGGTTCGCGTAGTCGTCGCCGATCACGGTGGAGTTGATGTTGCCGAACCGGTCGATCTGCGCGCCGCCGAGGAACCCGAAGTCGATGCGGCCCGGCTGCAGCCAGTAGTTGAAGATCTCCGGCACGCTCACCACGGAATCCGCGGTGTCGGCGAGCACCCCGTCGCCGATGGACAGCGGCAGCCGGTCCGGTTTCGCCCCGAGCGTGCCCGATTCGTAGATCAGCACCAGGTCGGGGGCGTGCGTGCGGCGGGCCAGGTTCGCGGCGGTGCTGGGCAGCCCGATGCCGACGAAGCAGGCGGCACCGTCGGTGAGCGAGCGCGCGGCGGCGACGCTCATCATCTCGTCGGCGGTGAAGGTCATCGCGCGCTCCTCTCGGCCAGGCCTTCGCGGTCCAGCCACGCCTCGAATTCGGCGCGGTCGCGGGAGATCTCGTCCCAGCGCCGGTAGTAGTCGTTGTCCCGCTCCGAGTAGCCCTGCGCGTAGGAGGGGTGGGCGCCGCCGGGGACCTCCGCGACGGCGGTGACGGCCCACTTCGGCAGCACCACGGCGCCGGGTCGCGGCGTGAGCTCGTCGACGACCTCCTCGACGGTCACCAGGGAGCGCTTCGCGGCGAGCACGGTCTCCTTCTGCACGCCGGTGATGCCCCACAGCTGCACGTTGCCCTGCCGGTCGGCCTGCTGGGCGTGCACGATGCCGACGTCCGGGTTCAGCGCGGGCACGGCGGCCAGTTCTTCCCCGGTGAACGGGCAGGTCACGGTCTTGATGGAGTCGGTGTGCGCGGGCAGGTCGGTGCCGGTGTAGCCGCGCAGGATCGCGAACGGCAGCCCGGAGGCGCCCGCGGCGTAGCGGTTGGCCATGCCGGCGTGGCTGTGCTCCTCGATCTCCAGCGGCACCGGCCAGGAGTGCTGCACCGCGTCCCGGAACCGGTGCAGCGAGCCGACTCCGGGGTTGCCGCCCCAGGAGAACACCAGCTTGCGCGCGCACCCGGCGCCGATGAGCTGGTCGTAGACGATGTCCGGCGTCATCCGGCACAGCACCAGATCGCGCTTGCGCTGCCGGATGATCTCGTGCCCGGCGGCGACCGGGATGAGGTGCGTGAAGCCTTCGAGCGCGATCACGTCGCCGTCGGCGACCAACTCGTCGATCGCCTCGTCCAGCCCGAGGATGCGTGCCACCGATCCACTCCGATCGTGCGCATAGTGAACACGTGTGCTTTCCGCGAACACTAGTGCCGTCGCGATTTCCCGGTCAAGCACCCGAACGCCACCCTGGCGCGGTTCCGGCGAACGTGCCGGCGGTAGGCGAGGGGGCGTGAGGGGAGCTCGGACGGCGTCCGCTCTCGTGCGCGAGAGGGCGCGGCGAGCGGCTGAGGTGTCCCCGGGTGCGGCCTGCGAACCGCTCGCGCCGGTGGCGCAGCACGACGACGCCGCCGTGCCGGACGGGCACGACGGCGCGGCGGAGCTGTGGAGCGGAAGAGCGGCGGCCGGGGCGCGATCACCCGCGCCCCGCCCGCGGATCAGAGGTAGCCGGTGTCCGGGAGCCCCTCGTGCGGGAGGCCCAGGACGGCGATCGCGGCGTTCGCCGCGGCCGCGGCCTGCTGGTGGCCGGTCTCGCCCCAGTTGAGCAGGTCGCCCGCCTTGCCCGGGTGCACCAGCAGCCGCAGGTAGGTGCGCCCGTTGTCCGGGTCCGGTTCCGACGGGTGCACCCCGCTGATCTCGGCGGCCATCCGCACCTGCGCGTACGGGGAGTGCCCGTCGTCGACGCACTGGTAGCCGAGGTAGTGCGGTTCGGCGATGTCGAGCGTGACCTCTTCGTAGGTCTCGCGCCGCAGGATGTCCACGTAGGCGGATTCGCCGGGTTCCGGTCGCCCGCCGGGCAACGAGTGCTTGCCGCCGTCCACCCGGATCAGCACCCGCCCGTCCGGGGCGAACAGGAAGCCGTACACCTGCCGGACGGGTAGGCCCTCGGGCACGGCGCAGGTGTGCCAGGTGAACTTGGCCATGGCGGAATCCCCTTCCCTGCGTGCCCCGGCGGACGCCGCGTGGTCGAACCGGCCACACTACCGTCCGGCGGCCGCGGAGTCCCGCTTCGCCGCGCGGGAATTCGCGCGACGCCCGGCTCCTGTCCGTGACTGTCCACTGTGGATGATGCCCGTCTGGTGGAACGGAAGTGGGATGGCGTTGACACCCCGGTGCGCGCTGGTCACGATGATCCCGTGCTCATCGCGACCAGCCTGACCCGGCGCCGCCACGTGGACTTCGTCCGCGTCGGTGCGCAAGGTTGTCGTCGCTGATCTGATGGTCCCGCCGCGACTCCGGCGGCATCAGCGCTCCTCCCGGTGATCGCCCCGGCGACTCCGCGTCCGGCCGCGGTCCACCTCGCATCCGGTCGACGCCGCGCCGCGGCCACCGGTCCCTGCTCACCCCACCCGGCGATGTGCGCCGTCCGGCGCGCACCGCCGGCTCCACCTGTCCACGGGAGACGACCGTGCCCACCGACATCCCCGCCGCACCGCTGAAGTTCGCCTACTGGGTGCCCAACGTCAGCGGCGGCCTGGTCACCAGCACCATCGAACAGCGCACCGACTTCGGGTTCGACTACAACAAGGAACTCGCGGTGCTCGCCGAGCGCAGCGGGTTCGAGTACGCGCTCAGCCAGGTCCGCTACGCCTCCAGCTACGGGGCCGCTCAGCAGCACGACCCGGCCGCGTTCAGCCTCGGACTGCTGCTGGCCACCGAACGGCTCAAGCTCATCGTCGCGGCCCACCCCGGCCTGTGGCACCCGGCGATCCTGGCGAAGTTCGGCATCACCGCCGACATCCTGTCCCAGGGCCGGTTCGCGGTGAACATCGTCAGCGGCTGGTTCAAGGAGGAGTTCACCGGCCTCGGCGAACCCTGGCTGGAGCACGACGAGCGCTACCGGCGCACCGAGGAGTTCATCCGCGTGCTCCGCGGGTTGTGGACGCAACCGAACTTCGAGCTGTCCGGCGACTTCTACCGCATCCACGACTTCAGCCTGCGCCCGCAACCGTTCGAGGTGCCCGGGCGCCCGCACCCGGAGATCTTCCAGGGCGGCAACTCCTCCGCGGCGCGCACCCTCGCCGGCCGGGTGTCGGACTGGTACTTCAGCAACGGCAAGGACTTCGACGGGTTCAGCGAGCAGGTCGCCGACGTCCGCGCCCAGGCCGCCACCCACGGGCGCACCGTCCGCTTCGGCCTCAACGGCTTCCACATCGCCCGGGACACCGAAGCCGAGGCGAAGGCCGTGCTCAAGGAGATCGTGGACAAGGCCGACGTGTCCGCGGTCGAAGGATTCCGGAAGTCCGTGCAGCAGGCCGGGAAGTCCACATCGGACGGAAAGGGCATGTGGGCGGACTCCGAGTTCGCCGATCTCGTGCAGTACAACGACGGATTCCGCACCGGGCTCATCGGCACTCCGGAGCAGATCGCGCACCGCATCGTCGAGTACAAGAAGCGCGGCGCCGACCTGATCCTGCTCGGCTTCCTGCACTACCTCGAAGACGTCGAGCACTTCGGCACCCACGTGCTGCCGATCGTCCGCGAACTCGAAGCGGACCTGGACCGCACCGGCGACCCGATCACCGCCGCCCGCTGATCACCCGCACCACCGCATCCCGAGGAGAACCCTGTGAGCACCACCGAACCCACCACCGACCGCTGGACCCGGCGACCCGACACCCCCGAGGGCTGGCTGGACCGAGCCCGCGACGTGGCCGCGCTGCTGGCCGTCGACGCCGTCGAACGCGACCGGGCCGGCGCCACCCCGCACGCCGAAGTCCGGCTACTCAAGGAATCCGGCCTCGTCACCCTCCTCGGGCCCGTGGAACACGGCGGCGGCGGACAGCGCTGGGACACCGCCTACCGCGTCATCCGGGAGGTCGCCCAGGGCGACGGCTCCATCGGCCAGCTGCTCGGCTACCACTACCTGTGGGCGTGGGCGGTGCGGCTGGTCGGCACCGACGCGCAGATCGACGCCGTCGAACGGCTCTACACCGAGAACGACCTGTTCTTCGGCGGGGCGGTGAACCCGCGCGACTCCGACGTGGTCATCACCGACGAGGGCGACGAGATCGTCTACACCGGGCGGAAGTCCTTCTCCACCGGCGGCAAGGTCTCCGACCTCACCGTGCTGGAAGGCGTCCTCGACGGCACCGACAAGCACATCTTCGCCATCGTGCCCTCCGACCAGGAGGCCATCGTCTTCGGCGACGACTGGGACAACCTGGGCCAGCGGCTCACCGAATCCGGCAGCGTCGAGATCCGCGGCGTGCGGGTGCCCTGGGAATCGGCGGCGGGCTACGTGGACAAGGAGTTCCAGCCGCTGGTCTACAACACGCTGAACACGCCCACCATCCAGCTGGTGTTCGCGAACTTCTACCTCGGCATCGCGCAGGGAGCGCTGGACGCCGCGACCGCCTACACCCGGGACAAGACCCGGCCGTGGCCCTACGGCGGCGACGACAAGAGCAGCGCCACCGAGGAGTTCTACGTCCTCGACGCCTACGGCGACCTGCAGGCGAAGCTGTGGGCCGCGGAAGCGCTCGTCGACCGCGCCGTCCGGCGCATCGACGAGCTGCTGCACGCCGAACGGGACTCGGTGACCGAGGTGCAGCGCGGCCAGGCCGCCGTGCTCATCGCCGCCGCCAAGGAGCGGATCGTGCAGACCGGGCTGGAGATCGCCACCCGGATCTACGAGGTGACCGGGGCGCGCGCGACCGCGAACTCGGCGGGGCTGGACATCTTCTGGCGCAACCTGCGCACCCACACGCTGCACGACCCGATCGCCTACAAGCGGGTCGAGGTGGGCCGCTACGCGCTGCTCGGCGAGATCCCGGAACCCACCTGGTACACGTGATCCACCGCGGACCGCGCCCCGCCCGGCACCACCGGGCGGGGCGTGCCGCGAGTCAGCCGCCGAGCCAGGTGGCGACGAACTTCGCGACCCGGCCGACCCGGCGGATCTTGGGGCGGCCGCCGGCCACGCCGTGGATCTCCCACTCCTGCCCGCACTCCGGGCAGTACCACGGGCCCAGCCTGCTCGCGTCCGGCTCGCACGGGTGACCCCGCCGTCCTCGCCGCATCCCGCCGCCCCTCCCGACTCGTACCGCGCCGCGGCTCCCGCGAGCCGCGACGATGATCAGCACCGATGACACCACAGCGCGCCGCCGTCGCGGAACATTTCCGGATCGTGGTCATCCGGCCGGGGGTGGGACCTTCGGCCGTGTGACCCGCCGTGTCCGGTTCGTACCGTCGAACAGGTGAGAACAGCTGGGAGCGCTCGGCGCGCGGCGCCAGGACCGCATCGGACCGGCACCACCGCCACCACCGGAGTCCGGATCAGCGGGCGCCGCCGCCGGTCCTGCGCCGCCCGCCGCACCGCCCTTAGCCTGGCAACGACGGGGTCTGGCGCACCCGCACGCCGCGGGTGGAAGCGGGGGCTGCGAGATGGCACGACCGGACGGGGCGGACACCACGGGCGAACCGGCGGCGGACGGTGGCGGTGCGACCCGCATCGCCCTCGTCGACGACCACGAAGTGGTGCGCCGCGGGATCGCCGACCTCCTCGAGGACGAAGACGACTTCACCATCGTCGCCGAGGTCGGCACCGTGCAGGAGGCGCTGGTGCGGCTGCCGCCGGCCCGGCCCGACGTGGCGGTGCTCGACGTGCGGCTGCCCGACGGCAACGGGATCGAGCTGTGCCGCGAACTCCTGTCGCTGCTGCCCGGCGTGCGCTGCCTGGTGCTCACCTCGTTCTCCGACGACGAAGCGCTGCTGGACGCGATCATGGCCGGGGCGTCCGGGTACGTGCTCAAGCAGGTCCTCGGGTCGGATCTGCGCTCGGCGATCCGGCAGGTCGCGGCCGGCCGCTCGCTGCTCGACGCGGCCACCACCTACGCGGTGCTGGAACGGCAGCGGCGCAAGCACTCCCAGGAGGACCCGCTGCGGCGGCTCACCGAACAGGAGCGGGCCGTGCTGGAGCTCATCGGCGCCGGGATGACCAACCGGCAGATCGCCGAGCGGATGTTCCTCGCCGAGAAGACCGTGAAGAACTACGTCTCCCAGCTGCTCGCGAAGCTCGGGATGCAACGGCGCACCCAAGCCGCGGTCCTGGCAACGGAACTCCGCTCCCGGCCGTCCTCCGGGTGAGCTCGCTCCGTCGTGCGCGGGACGCCGTCCCCGGCTGAGTGCTCGTCGTTCCCGCCCGAGAACGCCGTCCTCGCGAGGATGACGGCCGAGAACCCGCCGCGGTGCCGGTCGCTCGGGCCCCGCCGGTCCAGCGGCGTCGCAGCCGACGGGAGAACGCCCGATCCGCTGCTCGGGCGAGGACGCGGCGCGGGTCGAGGGTGATCGGTCAGCCGGGTTCGCCGTGGGGGAGGGGTGCCTGCCAGGTCAGGCGGGTGCCGCCGTCCTCGGGCGCGGTCAGGTCGAGGGTGCCCGCGAGTTGTTCGGCGCGGGCGCGGAGGTTGCGCAGGCCGTTGCCGGGAGCACCACCGCCCACCCCGCAGCCGTTGTCGACCACCTCGATGGTGAGCGCCGCACCGGTCTCCACCGACACCGTGATCGCGGTCGCCCCGCCGTGGCGCAGCGCGTTCGCCACCGCCTCCCGCACCACCGCCTCCGCGTGCTCGAAGAAGCCGCCCGGTACCGCGGTGTCGATCGCGCCGGACATCCGCACCGCCGGGGCGAATCCCGCGCCGCTGCTCACATCCGCGACCGTGTCCAGCAACCGGCGGCGCAGGCTCACCGGATCGTCCGCGCCGGGCGAGGAGTGCAGGTCGAAGATCGCGGTGCGGATCTCCCGGACCGTGTCGTCGAGCTGCTGCACCGACTGCTGCACCCGCCGCCGCACGTCCGAATCGGTGGCGCGGCGCAGCGTGCCCTGCAGGCTCAACCCGGTCGCGAACAGCCGCTGGATCACGTGGTCGTGCAGGTCGCGGGCGATGCGGTCCCGCTCGCCGAACACGTCGAGCTGCCGCTGCGCGCGGTTCTTCGCCGCGAGCTCCAGCGCGATCGCCGTCTGGTCGGCGAAGGACGCCAGCAGCGGCACCTGGCCCGGCCCGAACGGCCTGCTCTCCTTGCGGCGCAACGCGATCACGGCGCCCGCGCCCGCTTCGCCGGAGTGCAGCGGCACCGCCAGCGCCGGGCCGTAGCCGGGCAGCACGTGGTTGAGCCCGCTGACCGGGGCCGCCGACACGTCCGACTCCAGCACCGGGGTGTCGCCGGTGAGGCTGGCCAGCACCGGGCCGTCGGTGCTCACCGGGATGCCCACTTCGATGTCCGCTTCGCCCGCGACGGCCTCCACCCGCGCCTGCCCGCTGGAGGTGCCCTGGCGGGCCAGCACGATCAGCGCGCAGTCGGCGCGGGAGATCTCCATGGCGCGCTGCGCGATCAGCCGCAGCCCGTCGGCCGTGCTCACCCCGGACAGCAGTTCGGTGGTGATCTCGCTCGAAGCCTGCAGCCAGCGGTGCCGCAGCCGCGCCTGGTCGAACAGCCGCGCGTTCTCGACCGTCACCCCGGCCGCGGCGGCCAGCGCGCGCAGCACCACCTCGTCGTCCTGGCCGAACTCGCCGCCATCGAGCTTCTCGGTCAGGTACAGGTTGCCGAACACCTCGTCCCGCACCCGGATCGGGATGGCCAGGAAACCGCGCATCGGTGGGTGGTTCTCCGGGAAACCGATCGACGCCGGGTGCTGGGTGAGGTCGCGCAGCCGCAGCGGGCGCGGATCCCTGGTCAGCTGCCCGAGCAGCCCGCGACCGCGCGGGGTCGGCCCCATCCGCGCGGCGGTGGCCTCGTCGATGCCGACGTGCACGAACTGGGTGAACTCGCCGTCCGGACCGAGCACGCCGAGCGCGCCGTAGCGGGCCTGCACCAGTTCGGTCGCGGCGGTGACGATGCGGTGCAGCGTCGTGTCGAGCTCCAGCTCGGTGCCGATCGCGAGCACCGCGTCCAGCAGGTCCTGCATCCGGTCCCGCGTGCTGATCACCCGCGCCAGCCGCTCCTGGAGCTCGCCGAGCAGCTCGTCGAGGCGGAGGTCGCCCAACGTGGAGGCCACCTCTTGCAGCCGGTCGGTGACCGGGTCGTGGGAGGAGGCTTCGGACATCGCTGACCCATCGGTGTGCGGCGGGGCCCGCCGAAGTGCTTCGGCAGGGCGTCGGGTGCGGGTCGCCGGAGCGCCGCCCGCGCTCGGCCGGGTGCCTCCGGAGGCGCGGGCCGGATCGCCGGGGCGGCCGCGCCGGGGCGCGGTCGTGGTGCACGTGCCGGTGCTCGCCGGTGCCGGGCCGCGTGCCGTCGGCGCGGGGTCGAGCGTGACCTGAGTGTGACCCAACACCGCAAAGCCGGCGAGTCGTTCTCGGCCCGGTGCTCGCTGCTCCTGTTGACGAGGGGTGGGGTGGCGGAACCTCAGCCGCTTCGCCGGTGTCTCGGGTGGTCGCTGCTCAGCGGCTTCGCCGCTGACGAGCGGACGACGTGGGGTCAGGTTTCCGGGGGTGGGGCCAGCTGGCCGGTCTCGTCGGCGGCGAGGGTGGTGAGGAGTTCGCGGAGGCGGTCGGACTCCTCGGGGGTGAGGCGGTCCAGCACGGTGCTGTTGATCTCGTCGGCCAGCGCGGTGGTCTCGCGCAGCACCCGGCGGCCCTCGCCGCTCAGCTCCAGCACGCGGCGCCTGCGGTCGTAGCGGTCGACGGTGCGCGTCACGAGCCCGCGCTGTTCCAGGCGGGCGAGCATCGCGGCCAGCGTGGCCTTGTCGATCGCGGCGCGCCTGCCCAGCGCGGCCTGCTCGATGCCGGGGGTTTCCTCGATCGCGGTGAGCGCGGCGTACTGCGGCTTGGTCAGCTGCGGGGATCGCGCCTGCCAGCGGGCGCCGTGGTCCTGCAGGACCCGGCGCATCAGGTGGAAGACGGCGCTTTCCAGCTGCACGACGCACTCCTCATGCCGGTTCGGTGGGCTCGCATCTTACGAGATCGCGCCGGGGCGCGGAGCCGGTGTCGCCGTCCGCGAGATCGGGGTCGCGACAGTGGTAGTCTGCATACGAACGTTCGTCCACGAACTAAAGGAGGCGGGTGGCGTTGCGGCTGATCATCGGGATGACCGGGGCCACCGGCGCGCCGCTCGGCGTGCGGCTGCTCGAAGCGCTGCGCACCCTGCCCGAGGTCGAGACCCACCTGGTGCTGAGCCGTTGGGCCCGCACCACCATCGAGCTCGAGACCGGCCGCAGCGCCCACGAGGTCGCCGGGCTCGCCGACGTGGTGCACGGGCCCGCCGAGCAGGGCGCGGCCATCTCGTCCGGCTCGTTCCGCACCGACGGCATGATCGTCGTGCCGTGCAGCATGAAGACCCTCGCCGGCATCCGCACCGGCTACGCCGACGGGCTCATCGGGCGCGCCGCCGACGTGGTGCTCAAGGAGCGCCGCAAGCTCGTGCTCGTCCCGCGGGAGACACCGCTGAGCGAGATCCACCTGGAGAACATGCTCGCGCTCTCCCGGATGGGCGCCGTGCTGGTGCCGCCGATGCCCGCCTTCTACGACCACCCGCGGTCGGTGACCGACGTGCTCGACCACATCGTGCTGCGGGTGCTCGACCAGTTCGACCTGCCCGCCCCGGACGCGCGCCGCTGGGCGGGACTCGGCGCGGCGTGGACCGCGCCCGCAGAACGATGACCAGCGGAGGAGGAGAAGTGGCCCACGACGACCTGCGTTCCTACCTGGACGCGCTCGACGCGGCGGGACAGCTGCTGCGGATCACCGAACGGGTCGATCCGGAGCCGGACCTCGGCGCCGCCGCCAACGCCGCGGCCCGGCTCGGCGAGGGGGCGCCCGCGCTGCGGTTCGACGACGTCACCGGGTTCACCGACCCGCGGATCGTGCTCAACGCGCACGGGTCCTGGCCCAACCACGCCATCGCGATGGGACTGCCGCCGCAGACCTCCACCCGCGAGCAGGTGCAGGAGTTCATCCGGCGCTGGGAGGACTTCCCGGTCGCGCCCGAACGCCGCGCGGACCCGCCGTTCCTGGCGAACTCCCGGGAAGGCGCCGAGGTCGACCTGTTCGAGGTGCTGCCGCTGTTCCGGCTCAACGACGGCGACGGCGGGTTCTACCTGGACAAGGCCGCCGTCGTCTCCCGCGACCCGGACGACCCGGAGAACTTCGCCAAGCAGAACGTCGGCGTGTACCGGATGGAGGTCAAGGGCCGCGACGAACTCGGCCTGCAACCGGTGCCGATGCACGACATCGCGCTGCACCTGGGCAAGGCCGAGGAGCGCGGCGAGGACCTGCCGGTCGCGATCGCGCTCGGCAACGACCCGATGATCACCATCGTCGGCGGCACCCCGCTCGGGTACGAGCAGTCCGAGTACGAGATGGCGGGCGCGCTGCGCGGAGCCCCGGCGCCGATCGCCACCGGGCCGCTCACCGGGTTCGACGTGCCGTGGGGCTGCGAAGTGCTGCTCGAAGGCGTGGTCGTCGGGCGGCGCCGCGAGGTCGAAGGACCGTTCGGCGAGTTCACCGGGCACTACTCGGGCGGCCGGAACATGCCGGTGGTGCGCATCGACCGCATCTCCTTCCGCACCGACCCGGTCTTCGAATCGCTGTACCTGGGCAAACCGTGGACCGAGATCGACTACCTGATCGGCCCGGCCACCTGCGTCCCGCTGTACCAGCAGCTGCGCGCGGAGTTCCCCGAGGTGCAGGCGGTCAACGCGATGTACACGCACGGGCTGCTGGCGATCGTGTCCACGAAGAAGCGCTACGGCGGCTTCGCCCGCGCGGTGGGGCTGCGGGCCATGACGACGCCGCACGGGCTCGGCTACACCAAGGTCGTGATCGTCGTCGACGAGGACGTGGACCCGTTCGACCTGCCGCAGGTGATGTGGGCGCTGTCCACGAAGGTCAACCCGGCCGGGGACCTGGTGGTGCTGCCGAACATGTCGGTGGTGGGCCTCGATCCGGGGTCCCAGCCCGCGGGCATCAGCGACAAGCTGGTGATCGATGCGACGACGCCGGTGGCGCCGGACGCGCGCGGGCACTACGGCCAGCCGGTGCGGGACCTGCCCGAGACCGAGCAGTGGGTGGCGAAGCTGCGCGCTCTGCTGCGCGAGAGCTGAACCGACGACGAGAGGAGAACCCGATATGTGCCCGCGTTGTGCTGCGACCGAGGTGACGCTGCAGGCGGTGTCACCGGTCGCCGGGGTGTGGGAGGTGCACCGCTGCGAGTGCTGCCACTACTTCTGGCGCAGCACCGAACCGGAGCGCCGCACCCGCCGCGAGTCCTACCCGGAGGCGTTCCGGATGACCCGCCGGGACGTCGAATCGGCCACCGAGATGCCCGCCGTGCCGCCGCTGCGGGGTGCGGTGTGAGCGGGCGCGCGCTGATGTGGGAGGTGCGGGCCGCGCCGGGCGCGCAGCCGGAACTGCTCGGGTGGGTCCGGGAGCACGCGGTGCCCCGCTGCGGTGCGGTCGAGGTGTACCGCTCGGCCGAGGACCGCGTCGTGATCATCGCGCACCACGACGAGGACCCGCCGCGGTTGCCGTCCCCGCCGCCGCACCTGGTCGCGCGGCCCCCGCACCAGTGGACCTTCGACCGGGTCGGCTGACCTCGGGGCCGCCCGGCCGGGCGGCTTCGCATCACCGGTGGGCGTCGGTGCAGGTGCACGGGTCCTGGCAGGCCTGCTGCACCCCCGGCAGCGGCATCGGTTCGACCGCGAGGCGGCGGCCGCCGATGGTGCACCAGGACAGCACCCCGCCCAGCGCGCACGCCGCGGCCGAGACCAGCATGGCGAACCCGAACCCGTCGCCGACGGTGTCCCCGGGCCCGGTCATCCCCGCGACCAGCGGCAGCACCGCCACCGCCACCAGCCCGGCGAGCCGGGAGATCGCGTTGTTCACCCCCGACGCCACGCCGGCACGATCGGCGGTCACCGAGGCGAGCACCGCCGAGGTCAGCGGCGCGACCGTCACCGAGAGCCCCAGCCCGAACACGAGCACCCCGGGCAGCACCCCGGTGAGGTAGGTCGACCCGGGCTGGGCCCAGGTCAGCAGCGCCAGCCCCGCCGCGCACCCGAACGGCCCGACCGTCATCGGCAGCCGCGGCCCGGTCCGCTGCGCCAGCGCCCCCATTCGCCCGGAGATCAGCAGCATGATCACCGTGATCGGCAGCGTCGCCACCCCGGCGTGCAGCGCCGAGTACCCGAGGGTCTGCTGCAGCTGCAGGGACAGCAGGAACAGCGCGCCGCTGAGCGCCGCGTACACGGTGAACGTGGTGAGGTTCGCCCCGGTGAACTGCCGGGAGGCGAACAGGTTCAGCGGCAGGATCGGATTCCGCCCGCGGTGCTCCAGCACCGGGAACGCGACCAGCCCGGCGACGCCGACGGCGAGCGCGCCGATGGTGATCGGGTTCCAGCCCCGCGCGGGCAGTTCGATCAGCGCGTAGATCGCTCCGGCCAGGCCCAGCGTGATCGTGGCGGCCCCGGCGAGGTCGGGGGACCCGGCCCGCCCGCTGCGGGTCTCCGGCACGTGCCGGGCGGTGACGTGCAGCGCCACCGCGGCCAGCGGCACGTTGATGAAGAACACCCAGCGCCAGGACGCCGCGTCCACCAGCCAGCCGCCGACGAACGGCCCGAGCGCGGAGGAGACCCCGGTCAGCCCCGCCCAGGTGCCCACCGCCCGGCCGCGGTCCTCGGACCGGATCGTGGAGTTGATCAGCGCGAGGCTGCCGGGCACGAGCAGCGCCCCGCCGACGCCCTGCACCAGCCGCGCCACGATCAGCAGCTCCCCGGTGGGCGCGAGCCCGCAGCCGAGGGAGGCGAGGGTGAACACCACCAGCCCCACCTGGAACACCCGGCGCCGCCCGTACCGGTCGCCGAGAGCTCCGCCGAGCAGCAGCAGCGCGCTCAGCGTGAGCAGGTAGGCGTCGAGCACCCACTGCAGCACCGCGAAGCCGCCGCCGGTGTCCCGGCCGATGGCGGGCAGCGCCACGTTCACCACCGACCCGTCCAGGAACGCCACCCCGGAGCCGAGGATGGTGCCCGCGATGATCCACCGCCCGGTGCGGCTCGCCAGCGGGATCGTTGCGGTGGGGTTGTCGTCAGGGCTGGTCATGCGGTCCTCTCCGCGGCCGCCGTCCGGCCGACGCACCGAGGATAGGGCGCCCCGCCGCCCGGAGCAGTCGTCCACTGTGGACTGTTGACGGGCGGTGCCGCGGTGCGTAGAACGAGAGCGGCAGACGACCGCGCTGGAGCAGCCGATGACCGGAATCCGCCCGGAACGCCTCCGCCTCGACGGCCGCACCGGGCCGCTGCTCGGCGTCGACGACCAGAACCCGGTGTTCAGCTGGGGCTTCGCCGCGGAGGACGCGGAGCCCGGTGGCCTGCAGACCGCCTTCCAGGTCGAGGTCACCGATCCGGACGGCCGGACCTGGTGGGACACCGGGGTCGTCGGGTCGGACCGCGCGCAGACCCGCTACGGCGGGCCGGAACCCGCCGCGCGGCAGCGGTTGCGCTGGCGGGTGCGGGTCCGCGACGAGCACGACCGGTGGTCCCCCTGGAGCGAACCGTTCGAGTGGGAGCTCGGGCTGCTGACCCGCTGCGACTGGGGCGCGGCGAGCTGGATCGCGCACCCCGGCCGCGGACCCGGCGACCCGCTGCCGATCTTCGCGACGGCGTTCACCTCGAACGGGCCGATCAGCACCGCCCGGCTGCACCTGTGCGGGCTCGGCCTGCACCGGGCCACCCTCAACGGGCGGCCGGTGACCGACGAGGTGCTGGCGCCCGGGAACTCGAACTACCAGCGCTCCGCCGAACACCGGGTGCACGACGTGCGGGAACTCCTGCTGCCCGGGGAGAACGTGCTCGGCGTGGCGCTCGGCAACGGCACCGCGCACGTGCACCGGCACGGCACCCGCGGCGGCGCGCGCGACCCCTACTCGTGGTGGACCAGCACCGAACCCGCCCGCGGCGAGCTGCTGGTGCCCGCGTACCCCGGCGCGGACCGCATCCGCGTCCCGGACCCGCGCGGACACCACATCGGCGGCAGCGTCACCATCGGTACCCGCGATCGTTGGGAGAGCAGGCAGGTCGTCACCACCGACGAGCACGGCCTGATCATCGCCCCGCCGCTGGAGCACCGGTACCCCGCGGGCACCCCCGTCGAAGGCTCCGGCGATCCGGTGGCGCAGTGGGAACCCACCGCGGGCGCCGCGGTGTCCCCGCGGCTGATCGCCCGCCTGGAGCTGACCGGCCCCGGCGGACGGCACGACGTCGTCACCGGACCGCACTGGCGCACCGCGCTCGGCCCCGCGATCACCGACAACTGGTTCTCCGGCACCGACCACGACGCCCGCCGCGAACAGCCCGGCTGGGACGCGCCCGGCGCCGACCACTCCGCGACCGCGACCCGCCGCGACGGCACGCGCACCGGCTGGGCCGACGCGATCCGCACCACCCCGCCGAACGGCGGCACCGAACTCGTGTGGCGCCGGGCGCAGCCGGTGCGGGTCGTGCGCGAGTGGCCGCCGGTGCGGGTGCGCGAGCTCGACCCGGGGCGGTGGGTGTTCGACCTGGGGCAGAACCTCGCGGGCTGGCCGCGGCTGCGGCTGCCCGAAGTGCCCGCGGGCACCGAGGTGGCCCTGCGGCCCGGTGAATCGCTGGCGCCGGACGGCTCCGTCGACCAGACCTCCGTGCGCAACGACCGGCGCGGCACCGACGTGCTGCACACCTACACCGCGGCGGGCCTGCCCGGCGGGGAGACCTGGCAGCCCGCGTTCCAGTACTTCGCGATGCGCTTCCTGGAGGTCACGGCGCCGCCCGGGGTGCGCCCCGAGGTGGTCGGGTCGCAGCTGCGGGCCGACGCGCCGCGCGCCGGTGCGGTGCGCACCTCCGACGAGCGGGTGAACCGGCTGCACCGGATGGCGCACTTCTCGGTCGCCTCGAACCTGATGTCGGTGCTCACCGACTGCCCCGGCCGGGAGAAGCTGGCCTACGGCGCCGACTACACGCACCCGATGGGCGTGCTGTCCCGGCACTTCGACCTCGCCGCCTACCTGCCGACGATGCAGCGGCACCTCGCCGAAGGGCAGTCCGGGCGCGGGCCCGACGTGGGCAACGTGGCGCTGAAGGCGCCCGTCTACGACTGGGGCTACCGGGACCGGTTCGGCGACGAGGTCAACTGGGGCAACGCGATCGTGCTGGTGCCGTGGCTGCTGCACCGGCGCTACGACGACACCGAGACGATGGCGCGGTACTACCCGGCGATGACGGCCTACCTGGACTACCTGCGGCGCCGCAAGGCGCACCGGCACCTGGTCGTCGGCGCGCTCGGCGACTGGGTGGCGGCGGAGGAGACCGCGGGGGAGCTCACCGGCACCTGGGGTTACCACGCCACCGCGCGCGCCATGGCGGACGTGGCCGCGGCGCTGGGGAATTCCGCGGACGCGCGCGAGTACGGTGCGCTCGCCGAGGGCGTCGCCCGCGCCTTCCACGAGCGGTTCTACCTGCCGGACCTCGGCCGCTACAGCGGCGACGGCACCGAGCGGGGTGCGACGCAGGCGGCGCAGGCGATGCCGCTGGACGCCGGGATCGTGCCCGCCGCCGAACGGCCGCGGGTGCTGGCCGCGCTGGTCGAACGCGTCCGCGGTTCCGGCGGCCCGCTGCTGCGCGCCGGGCACCTGGGGCTCGGTCCGGTGGTGCGGGTGCTGCGCGACGCCGACCGCGACGAGCTGCTGTGGGAGGCGCTGCACCAGGACGCGGGCTACGGCGCGTTCTTCCGGGACACCCCGGCGAACCCGGGCGGGCTCAGCACCGTCCCGGAGCAGTGGGACCTGCGCAACTCGCTGAACCACATGATCCTCACGCAGCTCGACGAGTGGTTCCACACCGGACTCGCCGGCATCGACCAGGCGCCGGGCTCCACCGGCTTCCGGCGGCTGCGCATCCGGCCCAAGGTGGTGGGCGATCTGCGCCGGGTCGAAGGCCACCACACCACCCCGGCCGGCCGGGTCGAGTCCCGCTGGCACCGCGACGGGCGGGATTTCACCCTGACCGTGCGGATTCCGCCGAACACCACCGCCGAAGTGCACGTGCCCGGCCGCATCACCGGCGCCGACCGGATCCGCGACGGGCACGGCGTGTTCGAGCTGGGACCGGGGGAGCGCACGTTCCGCTCGACGCTGCCCCGTGCGGAGTCCCGAACGGGACGGTGAACTTCGCGAACAATGCCGGAATCGGCGATCCGTCAAGGCTGGAAATGTGCCGGTGCGGTGGGAAAAATGCGATGTGGCGAGAAGTGGACACCGGGGTTCACCCGTCGATCCCTCTTCGGCACGGTATGCATCAAGTCGGCCCCGACCAGCGGACAGAGGTGCGTGTGAGCGCGAGCAGAGCGGAGCCTGAATGTCCGGACGGTCCTGACGGGACGATTCCGGGCTGGACCCCCGAACCCGCTGAACTGTCCGATGTGGAATTGCTGATCGACGGTGCGTTCCACCCCGTGGCGGGATTCCTCGGCGCCGCCGACGTCGACTCGGTGCGCACCCGGCGGCGGCTGCTGGACGGCACCCCGTGGCCCGCGCCGATCGTGCTCCCGGTGCCCGCGGAGCTGGCCGACGCGCCCCGGATCGAGCTGCGCGACGCCGAAGGCGCCCCCGTCGCCGTGCTGCACAACGAGGAACCCTGGTCCGACGGCACCACGCGCTACGCGGCCGGACCGCTGCGCGCCGCGGCCGCACCCGCCGGAGCGCTGCGCCGGATGCGCCCGCCCGCCGCCGACGTCCGCGCGGACCTGCCCGCCGGGCCGGTGCTCGGCGTCGTCGCCGACTCCCCGCTGCACCACCGCGAACTCGCCCAGCTGCGCGAACTCGCCGCCGAGTTCGACGGGCACGTGCTGCTGCTGCCGCGGATGACCGGGCCGCGCCCGGAACTGCTGGTGCAGGCGCTGCTCGCCGCCCGCCCGCAACTGCCCCCGGGCACCACGATCGTGCCGGTCCCGCTGGCCCGCCGCGCCGATCCGAAGGCCGACGCCGCGCTGGCCGCGCAGGTCGCCGCCGCCTACGGCACCACCCACCTGATCACCGCAGACCCGGTCGAGGACTCGCCGATCACCGTGGTCGCCCCGCCCGAGCTGCTCCGCGACTCCGCCGACGCCTGGATCCGGGCCGAGCGGGTCGAACCCGGCTGCGGGCGCGGCGGCCTCGGCACCGAGGAACTGCGCGCCCGGCTGGACGAAGGCGCCCCGCTGCCGACCTGGTTCACCACCCCGGCGATCGCCGAGCACCAGCGCAGGTTGCACCCGCCGCTGGCCGAACGCGGTTTCACCGTGCTGTTCACCGGCCTGTCCGGGGCGGGCAAGTCGACCCTGGCCCGCGCGCTGCGCGACGAGCTCAGCAGGCACGACCACCGGGCGGTGACCCTGCTGGACGGGGACGTGGTGCGCCGCACCCTGTGCGAAGGGCTCGGGTTCTCCGCCGCCGACCGCAGCCGCAACGTGCGCCGCATCGGGTTCGTCGCCTCCGAGGTCACCCGGCACGGCGGCGCGGCGATCTGCGCGCCCATCGCGCCCTACGCGGCCGACCGGGACGCGGTGCGCCGGATGGTGTCCGACTGCGGCGGGTTCGTGCTGGTGCACGTCGCCACCCCGCTCGGCGAGTGCGAACGCCGCGACCGCAAGGGCCTCTACCGGAAGGCGCGAGCCGGGGCGCTGCCCGAGTTCACCGGTGTGTCCGCGCCGTACGAGCCGCCCACCGACGCCGACCTGGCGCTGGACACCTCCGGGCTCACCCAGGACGAGGCCGTCGGGCGGGTCGTGGCGCTGCTGCGGGAACGGGGCTGGGTGCGCCCGTGGACCTCGGAGTGACCCTGACCGGTCTGCTGACCGGATCGCTGGTCGGCCTGACCGGAATGGGCGGTGGTGCCCTCACCATGCCGCTGCTGACCGTCGTGTTCGGCGTCCCGCCGCTGGCGGCGGTGTCGACCGACCTGGTCGCGGGCGCGGTGATGAAACCGGTGGGCGCGGCGGTGCACCTGCGCCGGCGCACCGCGCACCTGCCGACGGTCGGCCTGCTGTGCCTGGGTTCGCTGCCGTGCGCGCTGCTCGGTTCGCTGCTCGCGGGCCGGCTCGGCGCGGGCACCGGCGCGGTGCTCAAGGGCGTGAGCGCGGCCGCGGTGCTGCTGGCCGCGGTGACCCTGGTGGTGCGGATGCACCTGGACCGCGGGCGTCCGGCGTCCGGCGCGGCACCCCGCCTCCGGCCGGTCCCTGCGGTGCTGCTGGGCGCGGCCGCCGGGTTCGTCGTCGGCACCACCTCGGTCGGTTCCGGTTCCATCGTCATCGTGTGCCTGCTGCTGCTGGACCGGGCGATGAGCTCGGCGCGACTGGTCGGTACCGACCTGGTGCAGGCGGTGCCGCTGGTGCTGGTCGCCGCGCTGGGACATCTTCTGCACGGCCAGGTCGACCTCGGGCTGGTGGGCTCGCTGCTGGCCGGTTCGCTGCCCGGGGTGCTCGCCGGGTCGCTGCTGTCGGCGCGCATCCCGGACCGGCCGGTCCGGGTGCTGCTGGGCGGCATGCTCGCCGCCAGCGGGGCGATGCTGGCCGGAACGGGGGCGGCCGTGGCGGCGGTGCTGGGCGTGCTGGTCGCGCTCGTCGCCGCCGCGGTGTCGTCCGGACGGTTCTCCCGCGGTCGGGCGCCGGCCCCGGCGGGGGAGCGGATCGATGCCGGCGCCGAAGGAGGAACCGGGTGAAGGCGGACGATCACGAGCTGGCCGCGCGGCTGGCGGACGAGGCCGGGCGGTGCCTGCTGGAGCTGCGCGCGCGGCGTCGGTCCGAAGTGGACGGCAAGGTGCTCGGCGACGAAGGCGACACCGCCGCGCACGAACTGCTGCTGGCCGCGCTCGCCGAGCAGCGCCCGCAGGACGCGGTGCTCTCCGAGCACGGCACCGCGGGCCCGGAGCGCTCCGGCGGCGGCCGGGTGTGGATCGTGGATCCGCTCGACGGCACCAGGGAGTTCTCCGAACCGGACCGCACCGACTGGGCCGTGCACGTGGCCCTCGCCGAGGACCACCGGGTGCGGGCCGCCGCCGTCGCGCTGCCCGCCGCTGGCCTGGTGCTAGGCACCGGCAGCCCGCCGCGGGTCCCGGCCGCGGACGGCGGGCCGCCGCGCATCGCCGTGAGCCGCAGCCGCCCGCCGGAGTTCGTCGCCGCCGTCGCCACCACGCTCGGTGCGGAGACCGTCCCGATGGGCTCGGCGGGCGCGAAGATCAGCGCGGTGATCCGCGGCGAGGTCGACGCCTACCTGCACGCCGGCGGCCAGTACGAGTGGGACAGCGCCGCCCCGATCGGCGTGGCCCTGGCCGCCGGGCTGCACGCCACCCGACTCGACGGCTCCCCGCTCGGCTACGACCGACCCGACCCGTGGCTGCCGGACCTGCTGGTCTGCCGCCCGGAACTGGCCGAACCGCTGCTGGCGGCGGTGGCCGCCGCACCCGGAACACCCTCCGAGGGGAGCAGCTGATGCCCGCCCGACGTGCCCTGTCCCGCCTGGACGTCCTCGAATCCGAGGCGCTGCACCTGATCCGCGAGGTCGCCGCCGAGTTCGACCGGCCCGCGCTGCTGTTCTCCGGCGGCAAGGACTCCGCGGTGCTGCTGCGACTGGCCGAGAAGGCGTTCTGGCCCGCCCCGATCCCGTTCCCGGTGCTGCACGTGGACACCGGCCACAACTTCGAGGAGGTGCTGGAGTTCCGGGACCGCCGCGCCGCCGAGCTCGGCGTGCGGCTGGTGGTGGCGTCCGTGCAGGACTCCATCGACGCGGGCCGCGTTGTCGAGCAGGAGGGCCGCGGCGCCAGCCGCAACCGGGCGCAGACGGTGACGCTGCTGGACGCGATCGCCGAGCACCGGTTCGACTCGCTGTTCGGCGGCGCCCGCCGCGACGAGGAACGGGCCCGCGCCAAGGAGCGGATGCTGTCCTTCCGCGACGCCTTCGGCCAGTGGGATCCGCGCAACCAGCGCCCCGAGCTGTGGAACCTCTACAACGGGCTGATCGGCCCCGGCGAGAACGTGCGCGCGTTCCCGCTGTCGAACTGGACCGAGCGCGACATCTGGACCTACATCGACCAGGACGGCGTGGAGCTGCCCGCGCTGTACTTCGCGCACCGGCGGAAGGTCTTCGAACGCGACGGCATGTACCTCGCCGACAACCCGTTCGTGCACCGCGATCCGGACGAGGTGCTCACCGAGCAGTCCGTGCGGTTCCGCACCATCGGCGACATGACCTGCACCGGGGCGGTGCTGTCCACCGCGTCCACGGTGGCGGAGGTGATCGCCGAGATCGCCGCCACGAAGGTCACCGAACGCGGTCAGACCCGTGCCGACGACCGCGCGAGCGCGGCGTCCATGGAGGACCGCAAGCGAGAGGGGTACTTCTGATGAGCCTGCCCACCGATGCGGAGGAGCGGACCTTCGCCCCCGCCGACAGCCTGCTGCGGTTCGCCACCGCCGGGGCCGTCGACGACGGCAAGAGCACGTTGATCGGCAGGCTGCTGCACGACTCCCGCTCGCTGCTGGCCGACCAGCTGGAGATGCTGGAGCTGGTGGGCCGCGAGCGCGGCGACGACGGGCTGGACCTGGCGATGGTCACCGACGGGCTGCGCGCGGAGCGCGAGCAGGGCATCACGATCGACGTGGCGCACCGGTACTTCGAGACCGCGCATCGCGCGTTCATCATCGCCGACACGCCCGGGCACGCCCAGTACACCCGGAACATGGTCACCGGCGCCTCCACCGCGGACCTGGCGATCGTGCTGGTCGACGCCCGCAACGGGCTCACCGAGCAGAGCCGCAGGCACGCGGTGCTGGCCGGGCTGCTGCGGGTGCCGCGGCTGGTGCTGGCGGTGAACAAGATGGACCTGGTCGACCACGACCAGGAGGTGTTCGCGGCGATCACCGCGGAGTTCGCCCGGTTCACCGCGGAGCTGGAGCTGCCCGAGGTCACCGCCATCCCCATCTCGGCGCTGCGCGGTGACAACGTGGTGCACCGCTCGGACCGGATGCCGTGGTACGAGGGCCCGTCGCTGCTGGAGCACCTGGAGCAGGTGCACATCGAGGACGACCGCGCGGCCGGGGACTTCCGGCTGCCGGTGCAGTACGTGATCCGCGCCCCCGAGCGGGACTACCGGGGTTACGCGGGCCAGATCAGCGGCGGTTCGGTGCACGAGGGCGCGGAGGTGCTGCACCTGCCCTCGGGCCTGCGCACCCGGGTGACCGCGGTGGACACCGCGGACGGCGCGCTCGCCGAGGCCAGGGCGCCGCAGTCGGTGTCGGTGCGGCTGGCCGACGAGATCGACGTGGGCCGCGGCGACCTGCTGTGCGCCCCGGACGCCCCGCCCGCGGCGGCGACCGAGCTGACCGCCCGGGTGTGCTGGATGGCGGCGAGCCCGGTGCTGCGGGCCGGGACGCTGCTGCTGCTCAAGCACACCACGCGCACCGTCAAGGCCCTGGTCACCGAGGTGCACCACCGGGTGGACGTGACGACGCTGCACCGCGAACCGGTCGCGGAGCTGGGCCTCAACGACATCGGCGAGGTCGGTCTGCGGCTGGCGCAGCCGGTGTTCTGCGACCCCTACGAGCGCAATCGGCTCACCGGCGGCGGCCTGCTGGTCGACGAGGCCACGCACGCCACCGTCGGCGCCGTGATGATCACCGAAGCGCGGTGAGGACCCGGCGCCGGGAGGCGTCACCGGAAAGAAGCGAGCACGACTAGGAGCAGCACCATGGTGAAGATCATCGGAGCCGGTTTCGGCCGCACCGGGACCGCGTCGATGAAGGCGGCGCTGGAGCACCTCGGCTTCGGGCCGTGCTACCACATGTTCGAGGTCATCGCGGAGCCCGAGCGGATGCAGGACTGGGCCCGCGCGCTGGACGGGCCGGTGGACTGGGACCAGGTCCTCGGCGGGTATCAGTCCACTGTGGACTGGCCGGGCTGTACGTTCTGGCGCGAGCTGATGGAGGCCTACCCGGACGCGAAGGTCCTGCTCACCACCCGCGACCCGCAGCGCTGGTACGACAGCACCTACGGCACCATCTACCAGTTCGTGCAGGACCCGCCGGGCGACTCGGACGACCCGTTCACCACCGAGCTGCGCCCCACCATCGAGCGGCTGATCTGGAACGGCACCTTCGACGGCCGCTTCGAGGACCGCGAGCACGCCATCGAGGTGTTCGAGCGGCACAACGCCGAAGTCCGCGCCGCCGTCCCCGCCGACCGGCTGCTGGAGTACCAGCCCGGCCAGGGCTGGGAGCCGCTGTGCGAGTTCCTCGAGGTGCCGGTCCCGGCCGAGGACTTCCCGCACGTCAACGACAGCGCCTCCATCCGCGATCTCGCCGAGCAGGTCCAGAACGAAGGAAAATTCCCCTCCCCGTTCAGCAACGCCTGATCCGGCCCGCGGTGCCGCGGCGGCGCGCCGCGGCCCCGCGCCCGCGTCCCCCGAACCACCCCGAGGAGCCGACCGATGACGACCCACCCGCGCGAGTTAGGCCGCCGCAGCGTGCTGCGGATGTTCGCCGCCGCCTCCGCCGTCCCCGCCCTGGTGAGCACCGGCACCGCCGCGACCGCCGCCGCGGCGGCCGCCCCCGCGCCCCGCGCCGGGGCGCGAGCGGGCCACACCTTCGTGAGCCGCCCCGACCTCAACCCGCCGCAGGTGGACATCAGCACCCCCGCCGCGGGCGTCCGGCCCGGCCACGTGCTGCTCACCCCGGCAGGCGCGAACAAGCTCAACCCCGAGGCCGCCGCGCCCCGCGCCGACTTCCAGCCCGGCGCGCTGATCATGGACGACCTGGGGCAGCCGGTGTGGTTCTCCCGGCCCGCCGAGGGCGTCATCGCCGACATGCAGGTGCAGGAGTACCAGGGCAAGCCGGTGCTGACCTGGTGGGAAGGCGCCATCCACATCCCGCCGGGCTTCGGCACCGGGCAGTTCGCGATCCTCGACGAGAGCTACCGGCGCATCGCGACCGTGCGACCCGCCAACGGCCTCGAAGGCGACATGCACGAGTTCGTGATCACCCCGCGCGGCACCGCGCTGATCATCGTCTACGCCGAGGTCCGCGCCGACACCACGCCCGTCGGTGGCGCGGCGAACGCGAAGGTGCTCGAAGGCGTCGTGCAGGAGATCGACATCGCCAGCGGCGACCTGCTGTTCGAGTGGCGCAGCCTGGAGCACGTCGCCATCGAGGAGTCCTTCTACCCGGTGCCGACGGACCCGGAGGAGTGGTTCGACTACATCCACCTCAACGCGGTCTGCGAGGACGGCGACGCGCTGCTCGTCTCCGCCCGCTGCACGCACACCGTCTACCGCATCGACCGCGGCACCGGCGAGGTCGGCTGGCGGCTCAACGGGAAGAAGAGCGACTTCGAGATGGGGCCGGACGCGGCGTTCGCCTGGCAGCACGACTGCAGGCGCCGCGAGGACGGCACGATCACCTTGTTCGACAACGCCGCCGCCGCACCCGGTCGCGGGCGCTCGCGGGCGCTGGTGCTCGACGTCGACGAGCAGGCGCGCACCGCGACGGTGCGGCGCAGCCACGAGAGCCCGGAGGGGCTGCTGGCGCCGAACCAGGGCAACACCCAGCTGCTCGACGAGGGCCACCTGTTCGTCGGCTGGGGCGGGGAGCCGTACTTCACCGAGTTCGACGGCGACGGCGAGGTGCTGTTCCACGGCAAGTTCGTCGACTCCATCACCTCGTACCGCGCGTTCCGGTCCCCGTGGGTCGGCAGGCCGCTCGACCGGCCCGCCGTGGCCGGGCGGGCCGGGGACGGCGTCACCAGCGTGTACGCCAGCTGGAACGGGGCCACCGAGGTCGCCGCGTGGCGGGTGCTGACCGGGCCGGACGAGGCGGGCCTCGCGCCGGTGCAGGACGTGCCGCGCACCGGTTTCGAGACCAGGGTTGACGTGCCCGGTGCCGCCGCCTTCGTCGGCGTCCAGGCGCTCGACGCCCAGGGCGAGGTCCTCGGCGACTCCCCGGCCGCCGAGGTTGCCTGACCGCACCCCAGGTGAATGGCCCATTCGACCAGGCAGCTCGGTCCGATGGGCCATTCACCTCGGTGGCGCCGGGTGCGCGCGCGGGCGGCTAGGGTGCGCGGTGGTCAACCGTCCGCCCGCACGATCGTGAGCACGTCATGCCGCACGCCTCGAAGGCCACCACGAACGAACGCCTGGTCGCGCTCGACTGCCTCGGCTGCGGGCGGTCGCACCCCGTCGGCGACCTGACCGCGGGCTGCCCGGACTGCCTGGAGCGCGGCACGCCGGCGAACCTGCGCTGCCGCTACGACGGAGACCCGGTC
Organism: Saccharopolyspora sp. MMCC62; assembly: GCF_057736575.1. NCBI lineage: Bacteria > Bacillati > Actinomycetota > Actinomycetes > Pseudonocardiales > Pseudonocardiaceae > Saccharopolyspora > Saccharopolyspora sp. MMCC62. The sequence continues at coordinate 321,681 of NZ_JBYKCM010000001.1, forward strand.
GGGCAGCTGCCGCTGCGCGGCGCCCGCACCCTCGGCGAAGGCGGCACCCCGCTGTTCCCGCTGCCCGCCGAACTCGCCCCGGACGGTGTCGAGGTGTGGGTGAAGAACGAGGCCGCGAACCCGACCGGCTCGCACAAGGACCGGTTCAGCTGGGGCGCGGTCGGCCGGGCCGCCGCGGCGGGCTACGCGGGGATCGTCGCCGCGTCCTCCGGCAACGCCGCGGTGTCGCTGGCCGCCTACGCCGCGCTCTACGGGGTGGAGTGCGATCTCGCCGTCACCACCGCCGTGCCCGCGCCGATCTTCGACGCGGTCCGGGCCACCGGTGCGCGGCTGCACGTGTTCGACGACGCCGAACAGCGCTGGGACTTCGTGCGCGACCGCGCCACCGAGCCGGGACGGCTCGCGGTGACGAACTACGTGCGGCCCGCCGTCGGCAGCAGCCCGTTCGGCGTGGACGCGATGCGACCGCTCGGCTGGGAGGTGGTGGACGGTCTCGGCCGCGTCCCGGAGCACGTGCTGCTGCCGACCGCGCGCGGCGACCTCGCCTTCGGCGCGCACCTCGGGTTGCAGGAGGCGGCACGGCGGCACGACGAGCCGGGACCGCAGGTGCACCTGGTCGAACCGTTCCCGCGGCTGAGCGCGGTCCGCGCGGGCGCGAGCGTGCACGACTCCTTCCCCGGGACGGCCACCGGCATGCCGTCGATCGGCGGCGACTGCACCACGGTGCAAGCGCAGCGGGTGCTGGCCGAATCCGGCGGGGACCCGGTCGTCGTCGAGGACGGGGGCGCGGCGGCGGACCTGCTGGCGCGCCGCGGAATCCTGCTCGAGGGCGCCAGCGCCATCGTGCTCCCCGCGCTGTACCGGCTGCACGAGTCCGGCCGCATCGCGTCGGGGGAGACCGCCGTCCTCGTCGCGACCGCACACCCGTTCAAAGGCCTCTGACCGCCGAGCCCGTCCTTGGTCAGGACGGCGTGTAGACCCCGTGCGGGTACGCGTGGTAGCCCTTCGCGCCGACCGCCCTGGTCAGCGTGCTGCGCACGTCCTCGTCGGCACGCAGCAGGTCCAGCACGTGCCGGAAGTCCCACCGCGGCGTCCAGCCGAGGTCCGCGCGCGCCCGATCGTTGGCGTACACCCGGTCCAGCGAGGGGAACATCCGCCAGCCGCGCCGCGCGTACTCGGCCTCCTGGTCGGGGAACAGCCGCCGCACCACCGCGGGCGCATCGGTGCGCAGCAGCGCCGCGTCCTGCGGGGAGAACGGGGGAGTGGCGCTGACGACGTAGCGCCCGAATCCCAGCTGCGGCGCCCGCGCCAGCGCCAGCCGGTGCGCGTCCACCGCGTCCTGCAGCTCCACCCGCCGGTACAGGTACTCGTTGACCTTCGCGTTCAGCCCGTCGTAGGCGGTGCGGACCTCCTCCCGGTCGTCGTCCTCCGGGAAGAACCGGGAGGTCCGCAGCACTACCACCGGCAACCCGTGTTCGCGGTGCACCAGCTCGCAGACCTGCTCGGCGGCGACCTTCGTGACGCCGTAGACGTTGCGCGGCACCGGCACCACGTCCTCGGTGATCCACGCCGCGGGCTCGCCCGGTTCCGGGGTCAGCGCGCGGCCGAACGCGCTGGTGCTGCTGGTGAACACGAAGCTCCGCACCCCGGCGGCCACCGATTCCTCCAGCAGCGCGAGCGTCCCGCCGACGTTGGTGTCCACGAAGGCCTGCCGGTCGTGCGAGCCGACGTGCGGCTTGTGCAGCGTCGCCGCGTGCAGCACGCCGGTGACCCCGTCCAGGCAGCGGCGCAGCAGCTCCCGGTCGGTGATGGAACCGGTGGCGGTGGTGAACCGGGACGGCAGCAGGTCCAGCCCGACCACGTCGCGGCCTTCGGCGCGGAGCCCGCGCACCAGTGCCTCCCCGAGGTGGCCGGCGCTTCCGGTGACCAGGATCTTCTCATCGCTCACACCAGCCGAAGCTACGGCGTCACCTCCACCGGGGAAAGCGATTTACCCGCCAGAGAGGAAACCCGGCGCACCAGGGGGTGCAGTCCACTTAGGACCGTCCTGTCCGTTTCCTGTCAGCGGCGAAGCCGCTGAGCGAACGACCACCAGAGCCACCGGCACCGCAGCGGGTTCTCAGCGGTGTCCTCGCGAGGACGGCGTTCTCGCCTGTGGCGGAGCCACCGGTGAGAACGATCCCGCAGCGAGGGCGCCGCTGAGGTTCCGCCACTCGCCCTCCTCGTAAGGCGAGTGGAGATCAGTCCCGCACGATGACCACTGGGCACTTCGCGTGTACTGCGCAGCGCTGGCTCACCGAGCCCAGCAGGGTCCGGTAGAACCCGCCGTGGCCGCGGCTGCCCACGACCAGCAGCTGCGCGCCCTCGGCGGCCTCCAGCAGGGCCTGCGCGGAGTGCCCGTGCACCACCACGCGCTGCACCGCGCTGCCCGGTCCGGCGACGGCGTCCACCGCGTCGTTCATGTTCCGCTCGGCGGCCTGCTGGAAGTCGTCGGGTGGCATCGGTCCGCCTTCCCAGCTGTAGAACGCCGGGTACTCCCAGGCGACCACGGCGTGGACCTCGGCGCCGGTGTGCTCGGCCTGCCGCAGCGCCCAGCGCAGCGCGGACCGGGAGGGTTCGGATCCGTCGACACCCACGATGATCACGTTCTCGGTCGTGCTGTCCATGCGCCACCTCGTTGGTGTGGTCCGCCGCCGCGGCGGCGGAGGGACTCGCGCTCCGCTGCCCTCCAGTGTGCGACGAACCGGTGGTCCGCCGGAACCCCGCCGCGCCCGGTCGGGCGGAACCCTTCCGGCTCGGAATGGAACTCTCCGTGGCGTGCTCGCCGATCAGGGGTCACCCGGCCTAGTGGGTGAGGGTGAATTTCCTGCTGTGCAAGGGAAAAACCACCGCGAATCCGCACACGACCGGCGTCTTGCCGGGACGGGTGGGACAGGAGTTACCTCGGGGGGCCACGTTTCACCGAGAGCAAGGGGGCGATCATGACCGCAGCCGAGAGTGGAACCACCGGCCGCTACCTGGTCCTGCTGGAGGACGACGCGACCGTGCTCGGTGCCAGGGAGCTCAACCGGCTCGCCGGCATCCGCACGGCCAGCACCGCCGACGCCGCGGGCGCCGCGCCCGGAGCCCTGTTCAGCGGCGCGGGCGGCGTCGTGCTGCACGAGCTCGGCGTCGCGCTCGTCGACGCCGACCCGGACCAGATCGCCGCGCTGCAGGGCTCGGTGCGCGAACGCGGCACCCCGCTGGCCGCCATCGAACCCGAACGCCGGGTCTTCGCCATCGGATCACCACAACCGGTCGCCGACGCCGAAGTCACCTGGGGGCTGCGCGCGGTCCGCGCCGACCAGAGCGCCCCCACCGGCAAGGGCATCCGCGTCGCCGTCCTCGACACCGGGTTCGACGAGCAGCACCCCGACTTCGCCGGACGCGACGTCGTCACCGGATCCTTCGTGGAGGGCCAGGACGCCCACGACGGGCACGGGCACGGCACGCACTGCATCGGCACCGCCTGCGGGCCGCGCACCACCCAGTCCGGGCCGGGCTACGGCATCGCCTCCGAAGCGTCGATCTACGCGGGCAAGGTGCTGAGCGACGACGGCTCCGGCGGGGACAGCGGCATCCTCTCCGGCATCCAGTGGGCGATCTCCAACGGGTGCTCGGTGGTCTCCATGTCGCTGGGCGCGCCCACCCAACCGGGCCAGCCGTTCTCCGACGCCTTCGAACGGGTGGCACAGCGCGCGATCGAACGCGGCACCCTGATCGTCGCCGCGGCGGGCAACGAGAGCCAGCGGTCCGCCGGGGCCATCGCGCCCGTCGGACACCCGGCGAACTGCCCGTCGATCCTCGCCGTCGGGGCGATCGACGAGCAGGGCGCGATCGCCGACTTCTCCTCCGGCACGGTGGACCAGATCGGACAGGTCGATGTCGTCGGGCCCGGGGTGGACGTCTACTCCAGCTGGCCGGGGCAGGAGCGCTACCGGAAGCTCAGCGGCACCAGCATGGCCACCCCGCACGTCGCGGGCGTCGCGGCGCTGCTCGCCCAGCAGTTCCCGGAACGGGCGTGGGGCCTGTGGGCGCGCCTCGCGCAGAGCGCCAAGCGGCTCCCGCTGGCGTCCACCGACATCGGTGCGGGCGTCGTGCAGGCCCCCTGATCCGAGGTCCCCAGGCGGCGGGTGCGCTCTCGGCGCGCCCGCCGCCGCGTCCTGCCAGGTGTGCTCTTCCTCGGCCCCGGGTAATCCGCGCGCAGCCGGTCCGACCCGCCGACCCCGCCTCCCGCGGACGATCAGCGGCGGGTGTCCGCACGTGATCGGCCGGGGGGACGGGAACCGATGAGCAGAGGCGACGCCGCCGAGGGCGGCCGGGGCCGAGCGTCGCGGCGATCGCGCGCGGCGGTGGACGACGCGGTCCGCGCGCGCGAGGAGATGGGTGCCGCCGTGGACGGCGCCGACCGGGCGGTCGAGCCCGCGTCGATCCCCGACGCCCGCGCCGAACCCGGTGGACAAGCGCTGTCCGAGCGGGACGCGCTGCTCGACGTGGCCGTCCGCGGTCACCGACTGGCGCTGCTGCTCGACGGGCTCGCCCGCCGCCACGCCACGCCCGGCACCGCGCGGCCCGCCGACGCGCACGTGGCGCTCGACCAAGCCGCCGCGGCCGCCGAGGACCTCGGCAACTGCGTCCAAGCCGCGGCCGCCGCGATCGCCGAACAGCACGATGCGGAGCGGTGAGGCGGAACCGCGACCACCTCAGCCGCGCGCCAGCGCTTTCTCCAGCTCGGCCTTGTTCATCTTGGACCGTCCGTCGACGCCCGCCCGGCGCGCGTCCTCGTAGAGCTGCGCCTTGGTGCGGCCGAGCGGACCGGTGCTGTTGCCGGAACGCAGCCCGCCGCGGCGCTGCGGGGAGATGTCGTGCACGGAGGTGGCGCTGCGCTGCTTCGCCTGGCCTTCCTGCGCCCGGTTCTTGTTCACCGTGCGGGCGGCGATCTCCTCGGCTCGCCCCTCGCTGCTGCCACGCCGTTCGGCGCCGCGCTTGATGTGCTCGTACTGGCGTTCCTGCTTGCGGTTCGCTCCGGCGGGCATGGTGTTCCTCCTCCGGCGAGGCGGTGTTCCGGTTCAGCCCTACCCGCGGGGCCGCGGTGGTACACCCGCGGGAGAGGGCTGAATTCCCTTGCGCGTTCGACGGAATCCGCGTTGCGGCGCGGGTCCGCGCAGGTGCTCGCGGCTACGCTGCCCGCTGACGAACGGGGGTGCGCATGGGAGGACCGGGAGCGAGGTTCCCGCTGCGCCGGATCCGCGCGCCGCGCTGGGCGGAGCAGCCGGGCACGTGGCGGCAGGCCCGGCCGGAGCTGATCGCGGCCGCGCTGCGGCGTGCGCAGGACCGGCCGTCCGGGAACTGGTACGTGCTGGCCGCAGGCCGGGAGATCTCCGCCGCGCGGCCGTTCGGCCGCACCGTCGCCGGTGTCGAGCTGGTGGCGTGGCGCGACGGTTCCGGGGCGCTGCACGCCGGCCCCGGGGCGTGCCCGCACCTGGGCGCCCCGCTGCGGGAGGCGCGGCTGCACGACGGCCGGCTGGTGTGCCGCTGGCACGGCATGTGCCTGGGGGAGGGGACCGCGGGCTGGCGCACCTTCCCGGTGCACGACGACGGCGTCCTCGCCTGGGTCCGCCTCGACGCGGTCGGCGGCGAAGCACCGCTGGACGCGCCCGTGCTGCCGGCCAGGCCACCGCTCGCGGGCAGCGTCGACGCGGTGGCCACCGCGGTCGGCGTGTGCGAACCGCGCGACGTGATCGCGAACCGGCTCGACCCGTGGCACGGCTCGTGGTTCCACCCGTACTCGTTCGCGAACCTGGAAGTGCTGCGCGAACCCGACCCGGAGCGCGACGAGTTCGAGGTGGCCGTGTCGTTCCGGCTCGCCGGGGGAGTGGGGGTGCCGGTGCGCGCGACGTTCACCGCCCCCGAACCGCGCACCGTCGTGATGCACATCGTCGAGGGGGAAGGGGAGGGCAGCGTCGTCGAAACGCACGCGACCCCGTTGGGCCGCAACTCGGCCGGTCGCCCGACGACGGCCGTGATCGAGGCGGTCGTGGCGCACTCCACGCGGCCCGGGTTCCGGTTGGCCCGCGCCGCCGCGGGCGGGTTGCGGCCGGTGGTGCGGTGGGCGGCGCTGCGGTTGTGGAAGGACGACCTGGCCTACGCCCAGCGCCGCTACGACCTCCGCTCCCGCGGGTCGTGAGCGGGGTGGGGCGGCGGAAGCTCGGCGAGGTCCTCGCTGCGGGATCGTCGTCACCGCTGGCTCCGCCGCAGGAGGAAGCGCCGTCCGCGCGAGGATCCCGCTGAGGAACCCGCGGGCGGTCCCGCCGCTCGCGCTGCTCCGCCGGATCAGTGGCCGGTCGGGGTGAAGTGCTCGGTGCCCAGGACGTCCAGGAGGGCCAGGGCGTCGGCGCCCGGGGAGCCCGGGGGCGCGGTGTAGAGGACCAGGTGCTGGTCCCGGTCGGTGAGGGCCAGCGCGTCGCAGTCGACGGTGACCTCGCCGACGACGGGGTGCCGGAAGGTCTTGGTGAGCACCGGCGCGGGCTGCACGTCGTGCCTGGCCCAGAGCCGCGCGAACTCGGAGCTGCCGCGGTGGAGCTCGTCCACCAGCTCGCCGATCGCCGCGTCCGCGGGGTAGCGGGCGACGGCGGTCCGCAGCTCCATGACCACGTGGTGCTGGAACTCGGTCGCGTCGGAGATCCCGTACGGTGCGGCCGAGGCGGGGTCGAGGAACGCCCGCCGCGCGAGGTTGCGCTCTGCAGGCTCGACCCTCGCGAAGTCCTCCATGAGCGCGGCCGCCAGCGGGTTCCACGCCAGGACCTCGAACGCGGTGGAGAGGACGATGCCCGCCGTCCGCGGCAGCCGTTCGAGCAGCGCGAGGATGCTGGGCCGCACGTCGCGCCGGTGCAGCCGGGTGCCGCTGGGGGCGGTGCCCGCGAGGACGTGCAGGTGGTCGGCCTCCGCGTCGGTGAGCCGGAGCGCGCCGGCGATCCCGGCGAGGACCTCGGCCGACGGGCGAGGTGCGCGGCCCTGCTCCAGCCGGACGTAGTACTCGGTGGAGATGTGCGCGAGGACCGCGGCCTCCTCGCGCCGGAGTCCCGGTGTCCGGCGGCGCGGTCCGGACGGGAGCCCGACGTCCTCCGGCCGGATCCGCTCGCGGCGGCTGCGGAGGAACGCGCCCAGCTCCTGCTTGTCCATACCTCGAGTCTGCACGTCGCGCCGCCGCTGATCCTGGTACCGGCTGTACCTGAATCCGGTCCGCGGGCCGCGCTGGTATTGCGGCATGACCAACGACAACGCATCCCTCGGCCTGCTCAGCGGCAAGGTCGTGCTCATCACCGGCGCGAGCCGCGGCATCGGCGCCGCGGCAGGCCACCTCTTCGCCGCGGAGGGCGCCGCCGTCGTGCTGGCGTCCCGCGGCACCGAAGCCCTGGAGAAGATCGTCGCCGAGATCCGCGCCGACGGCGGGATCGCCGACGCGGTCGCCCTGGACCTGGCCGATCCGACGAGCATCCGGGCGGCGGTGGACCGCGCCGCACAGCTGCACGGCCGCCTCGACGGCGCGTTCAACAACGGCGCGGCCATCCAGCGGCCCGGCCCGCTCGACACCACCAGCGACCAGGACGTCCAGCAGCAGTTCGAGGTGAACTTCCGGGCGCACTGGATCGCGATGAACGCGGAGGCGGAGCTCATGCGGCGGGGTGGGGGAGGGGCGATCGTGAACACCTCCAGCATCGGCAGCCGCCGCGCGAATCCGGCGCTGCCCGCCTACGGCGCGATGAAGCGCGCGCTCAATAGCATCACCGAGACGGCGGCGGTGAGCTGGGCGCGGGACGGCATCCGCGTCAACGGCATCACCCCGGGCGGCACCGCCACCGAGATGATCGATGCCTGGGAAGCGGCGACGCCCGGGGTGATCGAGCACGTGACGGCCTCGACCCCGCTGGGGCGGATGGCGGAACCGCGCGAGATCGCGGAGGTGGCCGGCTGGCTGCTCAGCGACCGGGCCTCGATGGTCTCCGGCGCCAGCGTCCCCGTCGACGGTGCCGGCGGCGCCTGACCCGTCAGCCCCCAAGATCTTCGGCCGGGCACACCCGCCCGTCCGAAGCATTCTTTAAGCACAATGTCTTCAGTGTCAACTGAAATCAATGCTCGAACACCAAAAACCAACACCCGCACAGGACCACCGGAAGCCAAGCCGTCAGCCCGGGAACCACACCGAACGCCTTCCGCTCGTCAGCGGCGAAGCCGATGAGCAGCGACCACGCACGCAACCGGCACCGCCGCGGGTTCTCAGCGCTTTCCTCGCGAGGACAGCGTTTTCTCCTGTGGCGGAGCCACCGGTGAAAACGATCCCGCAGCGAGGAAAGCGCTGAGGTTCCGCCACCGGCTCCCCGAGCAACAGGAGTGGAAGGAGAAGCCTCAGGCGTAGCCGGAGGCAACCCGGAGCAGGGGGGAGCGTCCGGTTGTCGGCACCGTCCACACGTCGTGCCCGCGCAGCCCCCACTGCCGCAGCAGCCGGTTCGCCGCGAGCATCCCGCTGGTCGCGGCCCGTTCCATCAGCGCCACCGGCAGGTCGACGCGCACGTGGTCACCGGCCAGCACCAGTCCGAGTTCCGGGGTGGTGATCGCGGGGCGCTGCGCGAATCCGCCGGGCGGGAACAGCGGGCAGTCCGCGCGGAGCTCGTGGCGTTCGTCGACGATGCCGGCCGCGGCGGTCTCCGGGTAGACCCGGTGCAGTTCGTCGAGCACCCGGGGCCGCATCCCGTCGACGGTCGCGTCGGGCGGCAGGGCGTAGCAGTGCACTTCGACGACGGAGCCGCCGTGCGCGCGCGTCCACCGGGCGGCGTCCCGCTCGTAACGCTCCAGCACGCTGATGTTGTCGACCGGTCCGAAGCCGCTGGTGCCGAGGAACGCGTGCCGGTCGGCGCGCACCGGCCGGTCCAGCCAGAACCGGGAGACCAGGAACGGCGGTGCGCTGCGCAGCTCTCCGATCCGGTCCCGCCACCCGCGGTGCGCGAGTTCGGGGGAGGCGTCGAGGATGCGCTGCGCCCCGCCGAGTTCGGTGGCGAGCACCACGGCGTCGGCGGGCACGGGTTCGCCGTCGACGGGGTGCGCGGTCAGTTCGCGCGGGCCGCGGTGCGAGATCTCCGCGACTTCGGTGCCGAGCCGGAACCGCACGCCGCGTTCTTCGAGGTGGGCGCGCAGCGGTTCCCAGAGGGCGGTGGGGAAGGAGTCGGCGGCCACGTCGAACAGCAGTCCTTCGCTGGAGCCGAGGAAGTACAGGTGGAACATCAGCGCGAGTTCGGCTGCGGAGAGTTCGGTGGGCGGGGCGAAGAAGCTGCGGGAGAACACCTCGAACGCCAGGTGCCGCGCGGCGGGCGGGAATCCGATGTGGCGCAGGTAGTCGGCGGCGTTGGTGCCGTCCAGCCGGGCGTAGACGCCGGGCACTCGCACGTCGGCGAGGGTCGCTGCGGCGCGCAGGTTCATGGCGGGCACGTCGCGCCAGTGGAAGGTGGGGCTGCGGGCGACGAAGCCGAGCGCGTTCCACGGTGGTGTTCGGGGCAGTCCGGCGAAGGTGTCGGTGCTGCCGTCCGAGCTCAGCAGGGGGTATTCGGGGATCGGCACGAGCCCGCGGAGGTCGGGGTCGGCGCGGCGCAGCAGGCGGCGCAGGTTGTAGTACTGGCGGAAGAAGGCGTGGAAGCCGCGGTTCATGGCGACCGCGGACCCGTCGGTGAGGGTGGTGTCCCAGCCGCCGACGCGGCCGCCGAGGTGCTGTTCGCGTTCCAGCAGCTGCACGTGGATACCGCGGTCGGCGAGGCAGGCGGCGGCGGCGAGTCCGGCGATGCCGCCGCCGATGACGGCGGCGCGGGGTGCGGGGCCGCGGAGCCGTTCGGCGCCGGGGTGCGCGGGGTGGCGGACGGCGCGCGGGTCACGCAACGGGTCTCCTCCCGAGGAAGGTGTGGGTGAGGGTGCGCTGCCACCCGGCGGTGTGTTCGACGTGCACGCCGGTGAAGCCGGTGCGGCGCATTCGGGCGGCGAGTTCTGGCGGGGAGTCGAAGTCGAGGGCGCTGCGCCACAGGTAGCGGTAGAGCGCGGTGTCGCCGGTGACCCACCGTCCGGCGGGGATGATCACGGTCCAGCACACGGCGTGCCACAGCAGCCGGTCGGCGCGGCGGTGGGGCAGCGAGTAGTCGTGCACGGCCAGGGGTGCTCCGGGGCGGAGCAGGTCGTGCAGCAGGTGGAGTCCGGCGTCCGGGTCGGGGAGGTTGCGCAGCAGGTAGGCGGCGAGGATGCCGTCGAAGGGGCCGTGCACGCCGGCGGCGGTGAGGTGGCGGGCGTCGGCGTGGACGAAGCGGACGGTGGTGGGCCAGGTCTTCTCGCGGGCGCGGGCGAGCATGCGGGCGGAGCCGTCGACGGCGGTGATGGTGGCGGCGGGCAGGGCTTGGTGCAGGGCGCGGGTGGAGGCGCCGGTGCCGCAGCCGAGGTCGAGCAGGTGCAGGCCGCGCCCGTCGCCGGGGAGGTGGAGGTGCCGGGCGGCGCGGTGCAGGTCGCGGTGGTAGCCGGGGTTGGCGGCGACGAGCGCGTCGTAGTCGCGGCCGCCGTGGTCGAAGAGGCTGGTGACCTGGGGTGTCATCGGCGGCGCCGGAGGGCTCGGGTGGTGAGGGCGCCGAGCAGCCGGGGTGCGGCGACGCCGAGTCGCCGGTGGGTGGGCACGGCGAGGCGGTGGGCGAAGACCTGGTATCCGGATTCGACGATGAGGTCGAGGATTTCGCCGTAGAGCAGGTGCGCGGTGCGCACGCAGGGGCGGGCGGCGGGGTGCAGGAGGGCGATGCCGGGTTCGGCGTCGCGGTAGAGGGCGCGGGTGCGGGCGACCTGGTCGCTGAGGGCGCGGCGGACGGGTGGGTCGGGTCGTCCGGTGCGGCGGCACCAGTGCAGCCGGTCGGTGTCGACGCCGAAGGCGGCGAGTTCGTCGGCGGGGAGGTAGACGCGGCCGCGGTCGAGGTCTTCGCCGACGTCGCGGAGGAAGTTGGTGAGCTGGAAGGCGAATCCGAGGGCGGCGGCGTGGGGTGCGGCGTGTTCGCGGGGTCCGGTGGTGCCGAGGACGGGGAGGACTTGGAGGCCGATGACGCCTGCGGAGCCGTGGACGTAGTCGTCGAGCGCGGCGCGGGTGGGGTATTCGGCGATGCGCAGGTCCATGCGCATGGAGCGCATGAAGTCGGTGAACAGGCCGGTGGGGAGCCGGTAGCGGTGCGCGGTGTCGGCGACGGCGGCGAGTGCGGGGTGTTCGGTGTCGCCGTGGTGCAGGGCGCGGTGGAGGGCGGCGTCGAGGTGGTGGAGTTCGCGTTCGCGGGTGTCGGTGGGGGTGGTGGTGTCGTCGACGATGTCGTCGGCCCAGCGGGCGAAGCCGTAGAGGGCGTGCACGGCGGGCCGGTCGGCGGCGGGGAGGAGCCGGGTGGCGAGGAAGTAGGTGCGGCCGTGGTGGGCGTTGAGGGCGCGGCAGCGGTGGTAGGCGGTGCGGAGCGCGGGGTCGTGGATGCCTGCGGCGTCGAGTTCGCGCCGCGCCGTGGGTGAGGTTTCTCGGGCGGGGCGCCGGTGTTCCCGGTTCGGCACGTCCACGGTGGAGATCGAAGCACACGGGGTGCGGGCGGCGCTCGTCAGCGCCGCCCGCACGTGGGCCGGGCCACCCCGGTGGGTGTCATTCGCCGGGCATGAGGACCTTGTCGACGACGAAGACGGTGGCGTTGGCGGTGGGGACGTTGCCGCACAGCACGGAGGCGCCGTTGATCTTGAGGTTGTCGCCGCTTCCTTCGACGGTGAGTTCGTCGCCTTGGGCGGTGGGGAGCTTGCCGGCTTGGGCGATGCCGTCGGCGTCCATGCGCTGGGGGACGACGTGGTAGGTGAGCAGGTCGGTGAGCTGCTGCTTCTGGGCGGGGTCGGTGAGCATGGCGTTGAGGGTGTCGGCGGGGATGGCGTCGAAGGCGGGGTCGGCGGGGGCGAAGACGGTGTAGTTCGCGTCGCCCTTGTTGAGGGTGTCGCCGAGTCCGGCGGCCTGGACGGCGGCGGTGAGCTTGGTGAGCAGGGGGTTGTTGCTCGCGGCGGTGCCGACCGGGTCGTCGATCATGCCCTGGACGGAGCCGGGGTCGTTGGGGTCGGTGGGGACCTGGGAGCAGCCGGGGCCGAAGACGTCGTCGGCGGTGGTGACGCCGTCGGCGGCGGGGGCCGGCGCGGGTGCGGGTGCGGGCGGCTGGGCGGCGGGGGCGTCGTCCTGCTGGCCTTGTCCGCAGGCGGTGAGGGCGAGGGCGAGGGCGGCGGTGGTGCCGGTGATCGCAGCGGCGTGGCGGCGGATCGTCATGGGGGAGTGTTCCTCTCGGGTTTCGCCCGGGGCGCTTTCGGTTGTTGTCGTGGTGTGTTCGGTGCGGAGGTGGTTCTGGACGGGTCGGATCGGTGGTTTTTTTCCGGAATGTGCGGCTGGGGTCAGCGGGCGGTGCAGAAGACGGAGTGCCAGCCGGTGGCGCCGTCGGGGAGGACGGGTGCGCGGCGGGGGGTTTGGGTGGTGCCGTTGTGGTCGGTGGCGCGGCATTCGATGGTGTGGCCGCCGGGTGGGAGGTCGAGTTCGCAGCGCCACATGCGCCAGGTGTTGGGGTTGACCTCTGTGGACAGTCGGGCGGTGTGCCAGGGTCCGCCGTCGGCGCGGACTTCGACGCGTTCGATGCCGATGGGTTGGGCCCATGCGGTGCCGGCGATGGTGGTGCGTCCGGCGGGGATGCGGCCGAATCCGCCGGGGGTGTCGATGCGGGATTGGATCTTGATGGGGGCGAGGCGTCCCCAGCCGCGCCGGATCCAGTAGGCCTGTTGGTCGAAGGTGGTGAGTTCGAGGTCGGTGAGCCATTTGGTGGCGGAGACGTAGCCGTAGAGGCCGGGGGTGACCATGCGGACGGGGAATCCGTGGGCGGCGGGGAGGGGTTCGCCGTTCATGCCGTAGGCGAGCAGGGCGCCGCGGTCGGGTTCGAGGAGCACGTCGACGGGGGTTCCGGCGGTGAAGCCGTCGGTGCTGGTGCTGAAGACCTGCTCGGCGCCGGGTCGGATTCCGGCGGCGAGGAGGACGTCGCGGATGGGGACGCCGGTGAATTCGGCGGTGGAGGTGTAGGGGCCGCCGATTTCGTTGGAGACGCAGGTCATGGTGATGGTGCGGGTGGTCTGGGGGAAGCGGCGCAGTGCGGTGAAGTCGAGGTCGAGTTCGCGGTCGACCATGCCGTGGACGCGCAGTCGCCAGTCGGTGAGGTCGATGCGGGGGATGCTCAGCGCGGTGTCGACTCGGTAGAAGTCGTCGTTGGGGGTGATGAAGGTGGGTGTGCCTGCGTCGGCGAAGTCGGTGCCGGGGGTGGGTGTGCTGGCGGGTGGGAGGGTGCGGGCGATGGTGCGGCGGGCGGTTTCGGTGTCGCGGCCGCCGGAGAGGAGTGCGCCGGTGGTGGCGGTGAGTCCTGCGGTGGCGGTGATGGCGGCGGAGGTGGCGAGGAAGCGGCGCCGGTCGGGGTGGGTGGTGCCGGGCAGGAGTGCGGGGTCGAGTGGTTCTTCGAGGGTGTCGTGCGGGTCGTGGGTGGGTGGCGGTGGTGGGGTCGTGGTGGTGGGTGCGGTGCGGTGCAGGGCGCGGAAGGCGGCGATGCCGGCGAGGGTGGCGGTGAGTGGGGCGAGGATGCCTGCGGTGCCGGTGTCGGGGCGGGTGAGCACGGCGGCGGTGCCGAGGAGTCCGGCGGCGGTGATGAGGGCGGTGCCGGGGAGGGGGGCGCGGCGGGAGAGGAGTCCTGCGGTGGCGGCGAGGGCGGTGAGCACGAGGGCCATGCCGGTGAGCAGGGCGAGTTTGTCGGCTTGGCCGAAGGTGGTGATGGCGAAGTGCTTGACGGGTTCGGGGGTGCGGTCGATGGCGGCGTTGCCGACGGCGAGGAAGGGGGAGGCGCGGGGTTCGATGAGGGCGGCGACGAGGTGTCCGGTGCCGAGGGCGGTGGCGGTGGCGGCGAGGCCGCACCAGGTGGCGGCGGCCGGGGTGATCCGGTGTGGGTGGGCGGGGTGCACGTGACCGGTTCGTAGCGGCGGGGTGGGGGGATTGGTGCTGGTTCAGGGGAGTTGGGCTTCGCGGACGGCTTCGTCGAGGCTGTCGAGGAGGACGACGCCGAGGGTGTTGGCGATGGTGCCGGTGCTGAGTTCGGTGCGCAGCCGGGTGGTGAGGTGGCGGATGCGGCGGGGGTCGGGGTGGGTGGTGCGGGTGGCGTCGAAGAGTTGTCGGGCGGTGCGGTGGACGAGTTCGTCTTCGCCGTAGCGGGCGTGGACGGTGGGGAGGGCGAGCAGGCAGACGCGGGCGACGCGGGCGATGCCGTGGAGGGAGTCGCGGGGGACGGTGGTGGGTTCGGTGGCGGGGCGCGGGTGGATGACGTGGGGTGTGGGTGGTGGTGCGGTGAGCACGGTGGTGCCGGTGCGTTGCCAGGTGTGCAGGTCGCCGTCGTGTTCGCTGACGCAGATGAGTCCGGTGCCGGTGAGGCCGGCGCGGAGGGGGAGTCCGTCGGCGTGTTCGTGGCCGGTGGCGACGAGTTGGTGGTGGCGCAGGGCGTCGATGGCGGCGGCGAGTTCGTGGTGCTCGGGTGGTGGGGTGAGGGTGTGGGCGTGCGGGCTGTGCAGGAAGGCGGCGACCTCGGGGCGGAAGTGGTCTTCGGCGTAGAGGTAGCGCAGGAATTCGCGTGCGACCGCGTCGGTTCTGGGCAAGGTCGTCCCCCGGTTCCGCGGGCCGGTGGGAGGTGCGGCGCGCGTGCGGTGCGGGTGGCCGGTGGCCGTGTCCGCTGGTGTCCCCGGTTCGGCGGCGGGTGGTGCCCCCTGCACCGTGCGGCCGGTGTTCCCGGCCGGGGCCGCCGTGGGTGAGGCTACGGGGCGCCGCGCGCAGATCGCAGGGTCTTTCGTCACTCACATGGCGCGTGTGATCGGTGGAAACACCTGTGTGGGCGGCATTATCGTCACGGGGTTCGTGGTGGTGCGGGGTGTGTGTCGGGGTGCTGGGGTAGGTTTTCGCCCGGACAGTTCAGTCGGGCCGGAAGGATCGCCGTGGCTCCCAGCATCGCTACCAATGATCGGGTCGAGCTCCCGGAGCTGCTCGAGTTCCTGCGTCCGCGGCATCGTGCGCTGCTGGTGACGGAGCGGGCGTCGGGTCGTCCGCAGATCTCGCCGGTGACGTGCGGGGTGGACGGGCAGGGGCGGATCGTGGTGTCGACGTATCCGGAGCGGGCGAAGGCGGTGAACGTCCGCCGGTCGGGGCGGGTGTCGGTGTGTGTGCTCTCGGACGAGTTCAACGGCCCGTGGGTGCAGGTGGACGGGTCGGCGGAGGTGGTGGATCCGCCGGAGAGCGTGGAGCCGCTGGTGGAGTACTTCCGGTGCATTTCGGGGGAGCATCCGGATTGGGACGAGTACCGGGAGGCGATGCGCGAGCAGGGCAAGTCGCTGATCCGGGTGTCGATCGAGTCGTGGGGTCCGATCGCCACGGGTGGTTTCCCGGCGCGGCTGGTGGAGTGAGCCGCTGCTGGTGTGAGTGACGCCCAGGGCTTGCTGGGGGTCCAAGCCCTGGGCGTCCTTCGCCGCACGAGGGGGAGGTGCGGCGGCGATCACCAGCGTAACTCACCGGAGCCGATTAGTCACCCTCCGTGCCGATGTTTTCGGTTGCCTCCGCCTTCGGGTGGTGGTCAGGAGGTTCCGGCGCCGGTTTCGAGGGCGGGCCTGATCTCGAAGGTCAGCTGGTCGCCGGAGGTGTCGACTTCGACGCGCTGGCCTTCGCCGAGCCTGCCTTCCAGCAGCAGTTCGGACAGGGAGTCGTCGACTTCGCGCTGGATGGTGCGCCGCAGCGGGCGGGCGCCGTAGTCGGGCTGGTGGCCGTGTTCGGTGATCCAGTCGACGGCGGCGTTGCTGAAGTCCACTTCGATGTCCTGGGTGCCGAGGCGTTCGCGGGTGTCGCCGAGCAGCAGTTCGGTGATGCGGTGCAGCTGGTCGGTTTCGAGCCTGCGGAACACGACGACTTCGTCGATGCGGTTGAGGAATTCGGGGCGGAACGCGTCGCGGAGGCGGGCCATGAGCCGGTCGCGGGCGGGTTCGTCGGCTCGTTCCTGGTCGCGGCTGGAGAAGCCGAGGACTCCGGAGCGCTGCGAGATGATGTCGGACCCGAGGTTGCTGGTCATGATCAGCACGGTGTTGCTGAAGTCGACGGTGCGGCCCTGCCCGTCGGTGAGCCGCCCGTCGTCGAGGACTTGCAGCAGGGTGTTGAACACGTCGGGGTGGGCCTTCTCGATCTCGTCGAGCAGGATCACCGAGTAGGGGCGGCGCCGCACCGCTTCGGTGAGCTGGCCGGCTTCGCCGTAGCCGACGTAGCCGGGTGGGGAGCCGACCATGCGGCTGGCGGTGTGGGCTTCTTGGAATTCGCTCATGTCCAGGCGCACCATGCGGTCCTGGTCGCCGAAGAGGGATTCGGCCAGGGCGCGGGCGAGTTCGGTCTTGCCGACGCCGGTGGGGCCGAGGAACAGGAAGGTGCCGACGGGCCGGTTCGGGTCGCCCATGCCGGTGCGGGAGCGGCGGACGGCGCGGGCGATGGCGTGCACGGCTTCGTCCTGGCCGACGACGCGCTTGTGCAGCTGGTCTTCGAGGTTGAGCAGCCGGGTCTTCTCCTGCTCGGTGAGCTGGGTGGCGGGGATGCCGGTGGCGCGGGAGACGACGTCGGCGATCTCCTCGCGGCCGACGACGGGGATGTCGCCTTCGCCTTGGCGTTGGGAGCGGATGCGGTCGCGGACCGAGCCGAGTTCGTCGCGCAGGTTCGCGGCGCGCTCGTAGTCCTCCTCGGCGATGGCCTGGGCTTTGTCGCGGGCCAGTTCGTCGTAGTGCTGTTCGAGTTCGCGCAGGTCGGTGTCGGGGGTGCCGGTGCGCAGCCGTTTGCGGGCGCCTGCCTGGTCGATGAGGTCGATGGCCTTGTCGGGCAGGAACCGGTCGGTGATGTAGCGGTCGGCGAGTTCGGCGGCGGCGCGGATGGCGTCGTCGTGGAACCGGACCTGGTGGTGGGCTTCGTAGCGGTCGCGGAGGCCGCAGAGGATCCGCTGGGTGTCGGCGACGCTGGGTTCGTCGACGGTGATGGGCTGGAAGCGGCGTTCCAGCGCGGCGTCCTTCTCGATGTTGGTGCGGTATTCGTCGAGGGTGGTGGCGCCGACGACGTGCAGTTCGCCGCGGGCGAGCTTGGGTTTGAGCATGTTGCCCGCGTCGACGGCGCCGTCGGATCCGCCTGCGCCGACGACGGTGTGCAGCTCGTCGATGAAGATGATCAGCTGGTCGCGGTGCCTGCTGATCTCGTCGAGGAGCTTGTTCATGCGCTCTTCGAAGTCGCCACGGTAGCGGGTGCCCGCGACGACGCCCGCGAGGTCGAGCTGGACGACGCGCTTGTCCTTGAGCACGTCGGGGACCTGGCCGTCGACGACGCGCTGGGCGAGTCCTTCGACGACGGAGGTCTTGCCGACGCCTGCTTCGCCGATGAGCACCGGGTTGTTCTTGGTGCGGCGGGAGAGCACTTCGATGGTCTGCTCGATCTCGTCGTCGCGGCCGATGACGGGGTCGAGGCCGCCGTCGCGGGCCTTGGCGGTGAGGTCTTGGCCGAACTGTTCGAGGGTGGGGGTGCTGCTGCTGGTCTCTGCGGTGTCGGGCCTGGGATGAGCGGTGTCGGTGGGGCCGGTCTGCAGCGATTCGAGGGTGACGTGGGCTGCGGCGAGCAACCTCCCGGCTTGGGAGTCGGGGTTGGCGGCCAGGGCCAGCAGCAGGTGGTCGGGGCCGATGTAGGAGGCGCCGACGGCGCGGGCGATCTGGTGCGATTCGAGCAGGGTGCGCTTGGCGGCGGGGGTGAGCGCCGGGGGTTGTTCGACGGCGTCGCCGCCGGGCAGCTGCTGTTCGATGCGCTGCGCCAGCGAGTCGGGGTCGGCGCCCGCGCGCTCCAGCATGGCCCGGGTGGTCTCGGAGCGGGTCGCGGCCCACAGCAGGTGGTGGGTGTCGAGGTCGCGGCCGCCGTGTTCGACGGCGAGGCGGGCGGCGGCGGCCACGAGGTCTTGGGCGTGCCTGCTCATCAGGCGGGTGAGGTCGACTCGTTGCGGCTGGTTCGGGCCGTCGCCACCGGAGAGGTAGCGGGCCAGGAAGTCGTCGAACGGGCTCGAACCGAACCCTCCGGTGCCGAAGAAGCCGGTCATGGTCACCTCTCTCGTGCCGTGAAACTCCTCGTTGTCTTCCCGCGGGTCTGCTCGGCTCAAACACGCCCGTCCCGCGGCGGGATTCCGCCGGGTGCGCCATCCCACAGGCGTCCGGTGGGGTTCATAGCGGGTGCGGGTCGGTGTGCAGGTCGGCGAGGAGGTCGCCGTGGCGTTCGACCCGGTCGAGGACGTCGTCGGCGGTGAAGCGCAGCTGTTCGGGTTCGCGGCAGGCGTGCACCTCGTCCCAGGTGAGGGGGGTGGAGGCGGTGGGCCGGGCGCGGGCGCGCAGCGAGTAGGGGGCGACGGTGGTCTTGGCGGGGTTGTTCTGGCTCCAGTCGAGGAAGACCTTGCCGGTGCGGGCGGCGCGGTCCATCTTCGCCAGCAGCGCGTCGGGATGTTCGGCGGCGAGTTGCCGGGCGAGCCGCTTGGCGTAGGCGGAGGTGCGGTCGGAGCGGTCGGTGCGCACCGGGCAGTACAGCTGCATCCCCTTGGCGCCGCTGGTCTTCGGGTAGGTGCGCAGCCCGTCGGCGCGCAGCCGCTCGTGCAGGAGTTCGGCGGCGCGGCAGCACTCGACGATGGTGGCGGGCGGTCCGGGGTCGAGGTCGAACACGAGCAGGTCGGGGGTGTGGCGGGTGTCGTGTTCGCCGACGGTCCACTGCGGCACGTGCAGTTCGAGTGCGGCGAGGTTCGCGGTCCACACCAGGGTGGGCAGGGAGTCGATGAGCACGTGGTGGTTGACGGCGCGGCCGGTGCCGTCGGCACCGCTGACGAGGCGGGCGGTGGGCACCCAGTCGGGGGCGTGGCGGGAGACGTTCTTCTCGTAGAACGAGCCGGCGTCGACGCCGTCGGGGTAGCGGATGAGGGTGGTGGCGCGGTCGCGCAGGTGCGGCAGCAGCACGGGGGAGATGCGCCGGTAGTAGTCGATGACGTCGCCCTTGCGGTACCCGCAGGCCGGGTAGAGGACCTTGTCCAGGTTGGACAGGGTGAGTTCGCGGTCCTGGACCCGCACGGTCACTCGTCCCACGGTGGCGGTCCCGGTCAGGACGCGGCGCGCGAGCCGTGGGTGGCGTCGCGGACGGCGTCTTCGAGTGCGGCGCGGTTCATCTTGGAGCGGCCGCGGATGCCGAGTTCCTTGGCGCGCTTGTCGAGGTCGCCCTTGGTGAGGTCGCCCAGCTCGTCTGCGCGCGCGCCGCCGCGTCCGCGGGTGCCGCGGGCTTGTTCGACGCTGCGGCGCAGCGCGTCGGTGAGGTCGATGACGCCGCTGTCGGTGGCGGGCTCGGCCTCGGCGGCGGGTTCGACGCCGCGGGCCTTGTCGGCGAGCAGTCGTTCGACGCGGTCGGTGTAGGTGTCCTCGTAGTCCTCGGGGTGCCATGCGCCGGTCATGGACTCGATGACGGTCTCGGCCATCTCGATCTCCTTGTCGGAGGGCGCGGTGCCCGCGGTGTCGTCGATGATCTCGCCGGGGTCGCGGATCTCGTCGGCGAAGAACAGCGTGTTGAGGGCGAGTGCGGTGTCGTCGGCGCGCACGGCGGTGAGGTACTCCTTGCCGCGCAGCACGAAGGTGGCGATGCCGACCTGGTTGGTCTGCTCCATGGCGCGGCGCAGCAGGTCGTAGGGCCGGTGGTTCTCCTTGGCGTTGGGGGCCAGCCAGTAGGTGCGCTGGAAGTACACCGGGTCGATCTCGTCGAGGTCGACGAAGGAGGTGATGTCGATGGTGCGGGAGCGGCCGGGGGCGATCTCGTCGAGCTCGTCCTGGTCGACGGTGATCAGGGCGCCGTCGACTTCGCGGCCCTTCACGATTTCGCCGTAGTCGACCTCGTCGCCGGTGCGTTCGTTGACGCGCTTGTAGCGGACGCGGTCGGTGGTGCCGCGTTGGTACTGGTGGAAGGAGGGGCTGTGGTCCTCGGTGGCGGCGTAGAGGCCGACCGGGATGGTCACCAGGCCGAAGTTGATCGAACCGGTCCAGATCTTGCGCGCCATGACGTGCCTCCCTCGCTGCCGGGCGACCCGGCCCGCCACGTCTCCCACGATGCGCCGCGGTCGGGCTGATCGCACGGAGCCGCGGGGTCAGCGCAGCCGGTGGGTGCCGTCGGGGAGGCGTTCGGTGCGGCGGTCGCGGGCGAGCAGTTCCAGCAGGGGCAGGGCGACGCGGCGGGTGGTGCGCAGGGCGCGGCGCGCCTCGGCGGGGGTGAACGGTTGGGGGAGGGTGGCGAGGACGTCGAGGGCGCGGTGGTCGGCGCCTGCGGAGAGCACCACGCCGGGGGCCAGGCGCAGCAGTTCGCCTGCGCGGGCGGCGGCGGCCAGGGCGGCCGGTCCGAGGCCGAGGTCGTGGAGTTCGGCGGCGGTGGGCGCGGTGAACGGGTCGGCGTGCAGCGCGGTGCGCAGGGCGCGCAGCGCGGCGGCGATTTCGGGGGGCCACGGTGCGGGGCCCAGGTGCAGCCTGCCGTCGCCGCGGTGCACGTCGCGGGCGGCGGGGGTGTGCAGGACCGGTTCGAGCAGGGCGGGGTCGGGCAGGTGCAGGGCGCGGCGGGCGGCTTCGAGGCTGAGGCCCGCGTCGAGGGGGTGCTGGTCGCGGTGGTCGTGCAGCAGGTGCACGAGGTGTTCGGCGAGGGTGTCGCGGTGGGCGGGGTCGAGCAGCCAGCCGTGGGCGGTGGGTGCGTCGGCGGGTGGTTCGGCGCCCATGGCGCGCAGTTCGTCGCGGCGGACCAGCTTGCGGCGCCGCAGTTCGCCGGTGCCGTCGGGGGTGGTGGGCAGGGTGTCGAGTTCGCGGGCGCGGTCGCGGGCCGCGCCGCGGCGGCGCAGCGGTGGGGGGCGCACGTCGAGCAGGTCGGCGCCGTGGATGTGGTGGCCTCCGGGGTCGCGCAGCAGGATCCGGTCGCCGATGCGCACCGGCAGCGGTGCGCGGAGGGCGAGGCGGGCGGTGCGGGGGCCGAGCGGGCGGATGCGGGCGGGTACGGCGGCGGAGCCGAGGTGCAGCACGAGGTGCCGGGGCAGGTCGACGGGGTCGGTGTCCGGCAGGCGCACGTCGAGCAGGTCGCTGCCGAGTCCGCTGTGCGGGGTGAGCAGGGCGTGCCCGCGGCGCACCTGGTCGAGGGGGATGCCGCGCAGGTTCACGGCGACGCGGGCGGTGGCGGTGATCCGGCTGCGGGGTTCGCCGAGGGTGTGCAGTCCGCGCACCGCGACGTCGCGTCCGCCGGGGTGCAGCAGCAGCCGGTCGCCGGTGCGCAGGGCGCCTGCGGTGAGGGTGCCGGTGACGATGGTGCCTGCGCCGCGGAGGGTGAAGGCCCGGTCGATCCACAGCCGCACCGGGGTGGTGGTGTCGGGGGTGGGCAGCGAGTCGGTGAGCGCGGCCAGCGCGGTGCGCAGGGCGGCCAGGCCGGTGCCGGTGCGGCCGCTGACGTGCACGGCCGGTGGGGTGCCGAGCGCGGTGCCGGCGAGGTGCTCGCGCGCCTGGGTTTCGGCGGTGCTGGGGTCGGCGAGGTCGGTGCGGGTGATGGCCAGCAGGGCGTGGCGGACGCCGAGGGCGTGCAGCGCGGCGAGGTGTTCGCCGGATTGCGGTCGCCAGCCTTCGTCGGCGGCGACGACGAACAGCACCGCGGGTGCGGATCCGGCGCCGGCGAGCATGGTGGGCACGAACCGTTCGTGGCCGGGGACGTCGACGAACGCGAGGGTCCGCGCGCCGAGGGTGGTCCAGGCGAAGCCGAGGTCGATGGTCATGCCGCGGTCGCGTTCCTGCACCAGCCGGTCGGGTTCCATGCCGGTGAGCAGCCGCAGCAGCGTGGTCTTGCCGTGGTCGACGTGCCCGGCGGTCGCGATCACGTGCATCCGGTGGCCGCCGTGGTGGTCTCGACGAGCAGGTCGTCGTCGGCAGGGGCGATGGCGAGCAGGTCGAGCAGGCAGCGGTCCTGTTCGACGCGGGCGAGCACCGGGGTGGGGGCGGTGCGCAGGGCGGTGGCGCACCGGGCGGGCAGGGTGATCGCGGCGCTGGGCAGGTCGACGCCGGGTGCGCCGCCGCCGCCGACGGTGCCGGTGCTGCGGCAGGTGTCCGCGTCGATGCCGTGCGCGCGCAGGGCGGCGGCGATGCGGTGGGCGCGGGCGAGCAGCTCGTCCTGGGTGCGGTCGAGGGCGCGGGCGGTGGGGGTGGCGGGTCCGCGGACGGTGGCTTCGAGGGCGGCGAGGGTGAGCTTGTCGACGCGCAGCGCGCGGGCCAGCGGGTGCCGCCGCAGCCGGGTGATCAGGTCGGTGGTGCCCAGCAGCAGTCCGGCTTGGGGGCCGCCGAGGAGTTTGTCGCCGCTGGCGGTGACCAGGTCGGCCCCGGCGGCGAGGGTGCGTTGCGCGTCCGGTTCGGTGGGCAGCCGGGGGTGGGCGTGCAGCAGCCCGGATCCGATGTCGGTGACCACCGGCACCGGCAGCGCGTGCAGGTCGGCGACGGGGACCTGGGAGGTGAAGCCGGTGATGCGGAAGTTCGACGGGTGCACTTTGAGCACGAACCCGGTGTCGGGGCCGATCGCGTCCCGGTAGTCGTCGAGGTGGACGCGGTTGGTGGTGCCGACTTCCCGCAGCCGCGCGCCGGTGGCGGTGAGCAGATCGGGGATGCGGAACCCGTCGCCGATTTCGACGAGCTCTCCGCGGGCGAGCACGATCTCGCGGCCGGCGGCGAGCGCGGTGGCCGCCAGGGCGAGTGCGGCGGCCCCGTTGTTGACCACGTGCGCGTCCTCGGCGGCGGGCACCGCGGCCAGCAGGGCGTCGCGGGTGCTGCGGCCGCGGGGTCCGCGGGCGCCGGTCGCGAGGTCGAGTTCGACGTCGGTGGTGCCCGCGGCGGCGCGGACGGCCTCGAGCGCGGCGTCGGAGAGCGGGGCGCGGCCGAGGTTGGTGTGCAGCAGCACCCCGCTGGCGTTGAGGACGCGCCGCATCCGGCAGGCGGTGTCGGGCAGCGCGGCGCGGGCGGCGGCGGTGACCTGCTCGGGTGGCAGGTGCCCGAGGCGGGCCTGCTGCTGGGCGTCGCGGACCGCTTGGCGCACCACGTCGCGGCCGAGCCGGTCGGCGGCGCTGCTCAGCAGCGGGTCGTCGAGGACCTGGTCCGTGGCGGGGATCCGGCGCCGCAAGTCCATGAACCGCAGCCTAGGAGCAGCGCTTCGGGGGCGCTCGACTTCTGTCGCGTGGGGGCGGAACCTCAGCGTCCTCGTCGCTGCGGGATCGTTTTCACCGGTGGCTCCGCCACAAGCGACAACGCCGTCCTCGCGAGACACCGCTGAGAACCCGCTGCGGTGCCGGGTGCTCGGGTGGTCGACGGCTCAGCGGCTGCGCCGCTGACGGGAGAACCGCTGGATCGCGGGAAGTGTCAGGGTTGTTCGCCGCGCCAGGTGGCTCGGTAGCGGGCTGCGGCTTCGGCGTCCATGCGGGAGCGGACGGCGGAGCCGTGGCCGGGCGGGAAGCCGTGCCGGGCCAGTCGCGCGTCGACGCTCTCCACCGAACTGGTCAGCACGATCCGCAGCACCACCAGCACCCCGAGCAGCACCGAGCCCAGCGCGATCGGCCAGGAACCACCGGCCCACCACAGCACCGCGAAGACCAGCGCGATCAGCGGCAGCACGTGCAGCAGGCCGCGCACGCACACCCGCAGCACCCACGTCGAGCAGGTCGCGTCCCGCAGCACCCACTCCCGGTAGGCGGCGGGCAGCGTGCCGCCGTACTGGTAGTACAGCCACCGCAGAGGGCCGGGACGCTCGATCGCCACGACGGGGATCCTAGTCGCCGCCGTGGCCGCGCCCGGTCGGTGCCGGGCCGGCGCGGGCCTGGTGCGGCGGAGGCGGACGGGAATCGAACCCGCCTGACCGAGGTGCTCGGCCACGTCGGTGTTGAAGACCGCGGGGGCCACCAGGCGCCCTGACGCCTCCTCTGCCGCGCGCCCGAACCTACGCCGGGTCCGGGTCGCGCGCGGGACGGCGGCGGTCCGGGGTGGACAGGTAGGCGAGGCCCATCTCGGCGAGCTCGTCGGCGTAGCGGTGCAGGGCCTGCTCGTCGGCGGGCCGGTCGGGGCGCACCGAGTTGTGGAAGCAGGCGCCCAGCAGTGCGCGTGCCACGGCGTCGAGGGCGGCGCGCGGGTCGTCGCGGCGGATCTCGGCGGTGTGCGGGGCGGCGGCGTCCAGCAGCAGCCGGTGCACCTCGGTGATGGTGCGGGCACCCCGGTCGAGGACGTCGATCTCGCCGGTGCGCAGCAGGTAGGGGAACAGCGAGCGGGTCGAGGTGAACGAGCGCAGCAGCGCCTCGGTGTAGGCGTGCAGCACGCCCGGCAGGGTCGGTTCGGCGGTGCGCAGCGCTTCGGCGAGGTCGGCTTCGCGCTGGTGCAGCATCCGGTCGGTGAGGGCGGCCAGCAGCTGGTCCTTGCCGTCGAAGCGGCGGTAGATGGAGCCGACGGAGACTCCGGCGCGCTCGGCGACGCCGCTGACCGTGAGCTGTTCGAGGCCGATGTCGAAGGCGAGTTCCTCGGCGGCTTCCAGCACGCGCGCCAGGGTGGCGGCGCTGCGGGCCTGGAGGGGTTGCCGGTAGTGCGCCCGGGGGTCCGGCTCGTCGGTCATGGCCGCATCGTATCGGCGCTGATCGGCGGGTTCGTACTTGACGAGCGGGGCCCGCACCCCGCTATATTCGAGAACGAGAATTCGCGTTCGCATTTGGAGGGCCGCCATGCCGACATCCCAGGACGAGGGCACCGCGCTGCTGCACGCCATCCGGCAGCAGCGCCCCCGGCTCGCCGCAGGCGGCTTCACCGCCGACCGCGACCACGCCGACCCCGCGGGCAACCTCGCGCTGCTCGCCGACCTCGGCGCCGCCCGGCTCGCGCTGCCCGCCGAGCACGGCGGCCTCTGGGACGGCACCGAACGCGGCGGCTGGGGCACCCTCATCCGCGCCGTCCGCGAGATCAGCGCGGGCGACGGGCCCACCGGGCAGAACTGGCTGACCACCGCCCTGGTCTCCCGCGAGCTGTTCGGCCCCGGCAACGGCCTGCCCGCCGACACCCGCGCCGAGCTGGCCCGGCGGGTGCTGCACGACGGGCTGCGGTTCGTCTCCTCCGTCGCCGAAACCGGCACCACCGGCAAGGTCACCGCCCGCCGCGTCGACGGCGGAATCGCGGTCACCGGCACCAAGACCTTCAACTCCAACAGCGGCGGCGGGGGTGTCGCGGTGGTGCGCTGCCTGCTCGACGGCGCCCCGCACCAAGCGCTCGTCGACCTCGACGACCCGCGGATCGAGACCCGCGACGACTGGGACAACATGGGCCAGCGCGGCACCCGCAGCCGCACCCTCACCTACCGGGACGTCGTCGCCCCCGACGGGCGCCACCGGCCCGCGGCCACCGAACCGTCCCCGACGTTCCTCGGCGGAGTCATGCTGCTGCACGCCGCACTGCTGCAGGGCATCGGCGAAGGCGCCCTCGACGCGCTACTCGGGCACGCCCGCACCATGACCCGCGCCTCGCTGCCCCGCTTCGACGGGCCCGCCGACGACCCGCTGGTGCTGCGCCGCATCGGTGCCACCTCCAGCAGGCTCGCCGCCTCCCGCGCCCTGCTGCACACCGCCGCCGACCGGCTCGAAACCGGTGCCGACGACCCCGACGAGATCGCCGTGGACTGCTTCCGCGCCAAGGTCACCGCCGTCGAGTCCTCCCTCGACGCCGCCGCCGAGATCCACGAGATCACCGGCGCCCGCAGCACCTCCAACACCCACGGCTACGACCGGTTCTGGCGCAACGCCCGCACCTTCGCCTCCCACGACCCCGTCGACGCCAAGAACGTCTACATCGGACGCCACGAGCTCACCGGCACCGTCCCCGACCTGTCCACCGTCGTCCGGTTCTGACCGCGCCGCGACGGTGGGTGCACGGGCCACCCACGCCGCCGCGAGGGGCGAACGGGTCGTTCACCACGGGAAATCCGGCGGCGGCGGAGGCCGGTGGATACCGTCGGTGACGTGACGGAACTCGACGTGCCCACCCGGTACCGGCTCACCCAGTACGCCCACGGCGGCGGCTGCGCCTGCAAGATCCCGCCGGGTGAGCTGGAGGAGGTCGTCGCCGACCTGCGCGGCGTGCCCGACCCGGCGCTGCTGGTCGGCCTCGACGACGGCGACGACGCCGCCGCGGTCCGCGTCGACCCGGCCGGGCAGGCGGTGGTGAGCACCGCCGACTTCTTCACCCCCGTCGTCGACGACGCCTACGACTGGGGGCGCATCGCGGCCACCAACGCCCTGTCCGACCTCTACGCGATGGGCGCCCGCCCGGTGCTGGCGATCAACCTGCTGTGCTGGCCCCGCGAGCGGCTCCCGCTCGAACTGGCCCGCGAAGTGCTGCGCGGCGGCCTCGACGTCGGCCGCGCCGCCGGGTGCCCCGTCGCCGGTGGGCACAGCGTCGACGACCCCGAACCGAAGTACGGCATGGCCGCCACCGGCACCGCCGAGCCCGGAGCGCTGCTGCGCAACGACGCCGGACGGGCCGGAGTGCCGCTGTCGCTGACCAAACCCCTCGGCATCGGCGTGCTCAACACCCGGCACAAGGCCACCGGCGAGGTGTTCGAGCAGGCCGTGGCCGCCATGACCGAGCTCAACGCCGACGCCTCGGCCGCCGCGCTCGCCGCCGGGGTGCGCTGCGCCACCGACGTCACCGGGTTCGGGCTGCTCGGGCACCTGCTGAAGCTGGTGCGCGCCAGCGGGGTCTCCGCCATCCTCGACTCCGCCGCCGTCCCCTACCTGGACGGGGCGCGGGACGCGCTGCGCGACGGACACGTCAGCGGCGGCACCCACCGCAACCTCGACTGGGTGCGCCCGCACTGCTGCCTCGCCGCGGTCAGCGAGGGGGAGGCGCTGCTGCTGGCCGACGCCCAGACCTCCGGCGGGCTGCTGGTGGCCGGGGAGATCCCCGGCGCACCCGTCATCGGCGAACTCGTCCCGCGCGGCGAACACCTCATCACCGTCCGCTGACCCCGCGCCGCCCGCCCGTACTCCCGTTCCGCGGCGAGGTCTGCGGAACCAGCCCGCGGGGCGGCGACGAAGCCGCCGAGGTTCCACCGCCCGAACGCTTGCGAAGCAGAAGGGACGGCCGGTCACGACCCGGCGCGGAAGGTGCCGGGGGTGATGCCGTAGCAGCGGCGGAACCAGCGGGTCAGGTGCGCCTGGTCGGCGAACCCGGCCCGGGCGGCGGCCTCCGCCGCGCTCGCCCCCGCGCCGAGCGCGCGGCGGGCCTCCCGCAGCCGCAGCTGCCGCTGGTAGGCGCCCGGCGCCAGCCCGTGCGCCGCGGTGAACGCCCGGTGCAGCGCGAACCGGCTGCACCCGGCGATCTCGGCGAGGTGCCGCGCCGAGACCTCCTCGGCCGCGTGGGCGTGCAGGTGCTCGCGCACCGCCCGCACCCCGGCCGGAATCGGGCGCACCGCCGGTTCCCACTCGATCAGCGGTGCCCGCACCGAACCGCGCCGCACCATCGCGTACACCGTGCGGCGCAGCGCCTCGTCCCGCAGCAGCGCGCTGTCCTGCTCCAGCAGCGCCCGGTTCAGCTCGCGCACCGCCCGCGCCAGCACCGGATCGTGCAGCACCGGCTCCGCGAACAGCGGCAGCGCCCGCTGCCCGCCGGGCTCGCCCGCCGCGTCCGCCAGGACCTCCGCGACGACCCGCGGGCCCAGGTGCACGATGCGGTAGGTGAAGCCCTCCGCGATCGCCGAATGCCCGTCGTGGGTCTCCTCCGGGTTGAACGCCATCACCATCCCCGCCGCGCTGACCCGCGACGCGCCCCGGCAGCGGAACGTCTGCGCGCCGGTCTCGGTCACCCCGAACGAGTAGGCGTCGTGGCTGTGGCGCTCGTAGGTGTGGTCGCGGAAGAACGCGTGCATCGCCTCCAGCGACATCTCCGGGCAGCGCCGGTACCGGATCCATTCGTCTCGCACCACGCCATTGTCCGCGCGCCCGGTCGCGGGCCCGCGCACCAGCGTTCAAGACCGCCCGCGGTGCACCGCCGCAGGATGCCGCCATGGCTCAGACGAAGATCGCCGTCGTGGTCCGGGACGACCTCGCCGGTTGGCAGCGGCTCAACGTGACCGCGTTCCTCAGCAGCGGCATCACCGCCGCCCACCCCGAGCTCGTGGGCGAGCCCTACGCCGACGCCGACGACGTCGGCTACCTGCCGCTGCTGGGCAGGCCCGTCCTCGTCTACACCGCCGACGCCGAACGGCTGCGGCAGGTGCACCGCAAGGCGCTGGACCGGGGGATGCGCCCGGCGATCTACACCGCGCAGATGTTCACCACCGGCGACGACGAGGCCAACCGGGCCGTGGTGCGGGCCGTGCCCACCGCCGGCCTCGACCTGGTCGGCATCGCGCTGCACGACGGACGCAACCAGGTCGACAAGGTGTGCAAGGGCCTCGGCCTGCACCCCTGACGCCCGCGCGTCACCGCAGGGGGCGGCCGATCGGGTCGTCGGTGACCTCGCGCAGGCCCGCGGTCGTGTCGGCGAGCAGCGCGGCGAGGATGTCGGGCAACGTCGCGCCGTCGGTGCGCACCAGCCACTCCCGCATCGCCGAACCGAAGCACGTCATCAGCAGCATCGACCACGTGTACAGCCGCGGATCGGGTTCGCCGCCACCGCAGTGCTCGGCGAGGCTGCTAGCCACCTCGTGCACCCAGCGCCGGTGCATCAGGTGCGACTCGTAGTCGCCCCCGGCCTCCAGAGACTCCAGCAGCTGCGCCCGCATCAGGTGCTGGGGGCGGTCGGCCTGCACCCGGGTGGCCGTGTCGAACATGGCCGCGGCCAGCTTGCGCAGCGGGTGCTCGCCCGCGGGACGGGCGGCCAGCACCTCGCGCATCCGCTCCTGCTCGCGCAGCGAATCGCCGAACAGCACCGCGTCCTTGCTGGGGAAGTGGCGGAAGAACGTGCGCGGCGCGATGTCGGCGGCCTCGGCGATCTGCTCGACGGTGGTGTTGTCGAAGCCCTGCTCGGTGAACAACCGCAGCGCCGCCTCCTCGATGCCCGCCCGGGTGCGGGCGGTGCGGCGCCGCCTGCGGTCGACGGGCTCGGCGGATTCGACGGGTGCGGCGGTCATGCGACCCAGGTTCACCCGCTGTGCACGTTCCGTCAACGGTGACTGATGTCATGAGTGACAAATGGCAGTCATGACATAACGTGGGTGGGCATCCTGTCGCACGCGAAATGAGGAGACCTCGTGTCCGGTACCCACCCCGAGTCGGCTTCGGGCGGTGCGCACGCCACCGAAGGCCCGAACACCGAAGGCGAGCGCCGCGCCGTCGCCGACGGCATCGACCTGGGGGTCTATCGCCGCCGCTGGACCACGCTGCTGGTCCTGTGCCTGGCGCTGTCGGCGACGATGCTGGCGAACACCTCGCTCGGCGTCGCCCTGCCGTTCCTGTCCCAGGACCTCGGCTCCTCCCTGTCGGACCAGCAGTGGTTCAGCAACGCCTACGCGCTGGTGTTCGCCGGGCTGCTGTTCACCACCTCCACCCTCGCCGACCGCTACGGGCGCAAGCTGATGCTGCAGGCCGGGCTGGTGCTGTTCGGCGCGGTGTCGCTGTACGTGTGCTTCTTCGTCGGCTCCAGCGCCGAACTCATCGTCGCGCGCGGACTGCTCGGCCTCGGCGGATCGATGATCATGCCGGTGACGCTGTCCATCCTCACCAGCGTGTTCCCCAGCTCCGAGCGCACCAAGGCGGTCGGGGTGTGGGCCGCGGTCTCCGGCGCGGGCACCGCGCTGGGCCCGGTCATCGCCGGGCTGCTGCTGGAGGTCAGCACCTGGCACGCGGTGTTCGCCATCAACGTGCCCGTCGTGGTCGTGGCCGTCATCGCCAGCATCCGCTACGTGCCGAAGAACGCGGGCAGTCACGCACCCGTCGAAGGCGGCCACGGCGGCATCGACATCGGCGGCGCGATCCTGTCCACCGTCGGCATCACCGTCGTCGTCTACGGCCTCATCGACGCCCAGCACGTCGGCTGGACCGCGCCCCGCACGCTGATCATGGTCGTGGTGGGGCTGCTGCTCGTCGGCGCGTTCGTCGCCTGGGAACGGCGGGTCAAGGACCCGATGCTGGACATGGACCTGTTCCGCAACGCCGGGTTCTCCGCCTCCGCGGTCGCGCTGACGCTGGTGTTCTTCGCGATGATCGGCGTGTTCTTCTCGCTGAGCCAGACGCTGATCCTGGTGTTCGGGTACTCGCCGCTGGGCTCCTCGGTGGCCATGCTCCCGATGTCGGTGATGATGGTGCTGGTCGCCCCGCAGGTCGGGCGCATCGTCGGCCGGTTCGGGCCGCGCACCACCATCGCCGCCGGCCTGGTGCTGGCCGCGTGCGGCATGGCCGGGCTGAGCACCCTGACCGCCGACTCCGGCTACCTGCACCTGCTGCTGCCGCTGGCGCTGACCTCCGGCGGCATGTCGCTGGCGATGGCCCCGGCCACCGACCAGCTGATGGCGAACGTGCCGCGCGCCCGCGCCGGCATGGGCTCGGCCACCAACGACGTCACCCGCGAGGTCGGCGCCTCGCTGGGCGTCGCGGTGCTGGGCAGCGTGCTCGGCAGCGCCTACTCCACCCAGCTCGGCCCGGCCCTGGCGGGGCTGCCCGCGCAGGCGCAGGACGTCGCGAAGGAATCGCTGCCCGGCGGCCTGCAGGTCGCCGCCTCCCTCGGGGAGCAGGGCCAAGCCCTGGCCCAGCAGGTCGTGGTCGCCTGGATGGGCGGGATGCGCTTCGCCAACCTCGCCGGTGCCGCGCTGATCCTGCTCGCCGCGCTCATCGCCTGGATCTGGATGCCGCGCACCGCCACCCAGGCCGGCACCCCGGCACCCCAGGCCGCGGACGCGACCGGCACGACCGGCACCGAGGAGATCGGTGCCGAGACCGATCCGGCCCCGGCCACCGGCACCGCCGCCGAACGCGACGACGACCGGCCCGCCGAGAACATCAGCGGCTGACCCGGGACCACCACCGGCTTGCCCCGGTGCCGCGGCGGGTGTCCGAGGGAAATCGGACACCCGCCGTCGTCGTTCGCGGGAAGGAGGCCGCCGGATGCCGCAGTGGCTGAACTGGCCGCTGGTCCGCCAGCTCACCGGACCCGACCCGCTCGGGCGCGGCACCGCCGCCCGCAGCCGCCGCACCGACGCCCTCCGCGCCCGCACCGAGGACGCCGACCGCGTCGTGCGCTCGGTGTGCCCGTACTGCGCCGTCGGCTGCGGGCAGCAGGTGTTCGTGCGCGACGGCGAGATCACCCAGATCGAAGGCGACCCGGACTCGCCGATCAGCCGCGGCAGGCTCTGCCCCAAGGGCTCCGCCAGCCGCGAACTCGTCACCGCCCCCACCCGCCAGGACCGGGTCCGCTACCGGCGCCCGCACGGCACCGAGTGGGAGGACCTCGACCTCGACACCGCACTCGACATGATCGCCGACCGCGTGCTGGCCACGCGGGACGCCACCTGGCAGCAGGCCGATGAGGAAGGCAGGCCGCTGCGGCGCACCATGGGCATCGCGAGCCTCGGAGGAGCGACCCTCGACAACGAGGAGAACTACCTCATGAAGAAGCTCTACACCGCCATGGGCGCCATCCAGGTGGAGAACCAGGCCCGCATTTGACACTCCTCCACGGTTCCCGGTCTGGGGACCTCGTTCGGGCGCGGAGGGGCCACGACCTTCCTGCAGGACCTGGCCAACGCCGACTGCATCCTCATCCAGGGCTCCAACATGGCCGAAGCCCACCCGGTCGGCTTCCAGTGGGTGATGGAGGCGAAGGCGCGCGGCGCCACCGTCATCCACGTCGACCCGCGCTTCACCCGCACCTCCGCGGTCGCCGACCACCACGTGCCGCTGCGCGCGGGCAGCGACATCGCGTTCCTCGGCGGGCTGATCCACCAGGTGCTCGAACGCGACGCGCACTTCCACGACTACGTGGTGCACTACACCAACGCCGCCATGATCATCAGGGAGGAGTTCGCCGACACCGAGGACCTCGACGGCGTGTTCTCCGGATTCGACCCCGCCGAAGGCGCCTACGACCCGAGCAGCTGGCAGTACGAAGGCGCCGACGCGCTCTCCGCGGTGTCCTGGGAGGAACCGCTGCGCGCCGACCGGCCCGCCAGCCCGCACGGCCGGGAACGCGCAGGCAGCCGCCCCGAACGGGCAGGCTCCGGCGGGCCCGTCTACCACGGCACCCCCGAGACCGACCCGACGCTGCAACACCCGCGCTGCGTGTTCCAGCTGCTCAAACGGCACTTCGCCCGCTACACCCCGGAAGCGGTGGAGCAGACCTGCGGCGTGCCGCGCGCCGAGTTCCTGCGCGTCGCCGACGCGCTGATCGCCAACTCGGGGCGCGAGCGCACCACCACCATCGCCTACGCCGTCGGCTGGACCCACCACACCGTCGGCGTGCAGTACATCCGCGCCGCCTCCATCCTGCAGCTGCTGCTGGGCAACATCGGCCGCCCCGGCGCGGGCATCCTCGCGCTGCGCGGGCACGCCAGCATCCAGGGCTCCACCGACATCCCCACGCTGTTCAACCTGCTGCCCGGCTACATCCCGATGCCGCAGGCCCGGACCGACCACGACCTCGACGCGTTCGTCGCCGACGACGAGCACGCCCGCGGGTACTGGGCGAACATGCGCTCCTACGTCGTGAGCCTGCTCAAGGCGTGGTGGGGGGAGGCGGCGACCGCCGAGAACGACTACGCCTTCGGCAACCTGCCGCGCCTGACCGGCGACCACGGCACCTTCCAGACCGTCGCCGACCAGATCGACGGCACCGTCCACGGCTACTTCGTGATCGGGGAGAACCCGGCCGTGGGCACCGCGAACTCCCGGCAGCAGCGCCTCGGGCTGGCCAACCTGGACTGGCTCGTCGTCCGCGACCTCAACATGATCGAGACCGCCACGTTCTGGCGCGACGGGCCCGAAGTGCAGAACGGCGAACTGTCCACATCGGACATCGGCACCGAGGTGTTCTTCCTGCCCGCCGCCGCCCACACCGAGAAGGACGGCTCGTTCACCAACACCCACCGGCTGCTGCAGTGGCACCACAAGGCCGTCGAACCCCGCGGCGACCGGCGCAGCGACCTGTGGTTCTACTACCACCTCGGCCGCAGGCTCCGGGACAAGCTCACCGACCGCCGCCACCGGCGCACCCCCGAGCAGCAGGCGAACGACCGCGCCCTGCTCGACCTCACCTGGGACTACCCGACCGAAGGCGACATCGCCGAACCCAGCGCCGAGGCCGTGCTCCGCGAGATCAGCGGCACCGGACCCGACGGCACCACCCTGTCCGGCTACACCGAACTGCGCGCCGACGGCAGCACCTCCTGCGGCTGCTGGATCTACAGCGGCGTGCACGCCGACGAGACCAACCAGGCCGCCCGCCGCACACCCGGCCACGAGCAGTCCTGGGTCGCCCCCGACTGGGGCTGGGCGTGGCCGGCGAACCGCCGCACCCTCTACAACCGAGCCTCCGCCGACCCGCAGGGCGAACCGTGGAGCGACCGCAAGGCCTACGTGTGGTGGGACGAGGGCGCCGGGCGCTGGCAAGGCCACGACGTCCCCGACTTCGACATCGGCAAGCACCCCGGCTACCGGCCGCCCGAGGGCGCCACCGGGCCCGCCGGACTCGCAGGCACCGACCCGTTCATCATGCAGAGCGACGGCCGCGGCTGGCTCTACGTGCCCGCCGGGCTCGTCGACGGGCCGCTGCCCGCGCACTACGAACCGCAGGAATCACCGCTGGCGAACCCGCTGCACGACCACCAGCAGCGCAACCCCGCCCGCCAGACCCTCTCCCGCCCCGAGAACCGCTACCAGCCCAGCGGGCACGAACCCGGCGCCGAGGTCTACCCGTACGCGTTCACCACGTTCCGCCTCACCGAGCACCACACCGCGGGCGGCATGAGCCGCTGGCTGCACCACCTGTCCGAACTCGCCCCCGCCATGTTCGCCGAGATCTCCCCGGAACTGGCCGCCGAACGCGGCCTGCACCACCTCGGCTGGGCCACCATCATCACCGCCCGCAGCGCCATCGAAGCCCGCGTGCTGATCACCCGCCGCCTCCGGCCGCTGCGGCTCGGCGACCGCACCCTGCACCAGATCGGGCTGCCCTGGCACTGGGGGCCGAACGGGCTGAGCACCGGCGACGCCGCCAACGAACTGATCGGCGTGTCCCTGGACCCGAACGTGCACATCATGGAGACCAAGGCCGGGACCTGCGACATCCGGCCCGGCCGCCGCCCGCGGGGCCCCGCGCTCGCCGCACTCGTCGCCGAGCACCGCAGGCGCGCCGGCATCACCGAGCGCACCGGAACCGAACACGCCGACGACCCCCGCGACACCGGACGATGAAGGAGCCAGCAGTGGCCGAACACACCAGCTTCAGCGGGCCGCTGGCCGACCCGGCCGCCGACGCCGGCTACACCGGGCACCCCGAACGCGTCGGGTTCTTCACCGACACCAGCATCTGCATCGGCTGCAAGGCCTGCGAAGTGGCCTGCAAGGAGTGGAACCTGCTGCCCGAGGACGGCTTGGAGCTCACCGGCATGTCCTACGACAACACCGGCGACCTCGGCGCCGGCACCTGGCGCCACGTCGCCTTCGTCGAACAGGAACTGCCCGCCACCGACCTGGGCATGCCAGGGATCGGACCACCCGGCGACCCGTCCGACGGCGGGGGAGGCGGGGTGCGGTGGCTGATGTCCTCCGACGTGTGCAAGCACTGCACCCACGCCGCCTGCCTCGACGTGTGCCCCACCGGAGCGCTCATCCGCACCGAGCACGGCACCGTGCTCGTGCAGGACGACGTGTGCAACGGCTGCGGCTACTGCGTGCCCGCCTGCCCCTACGGGGTCATCGACATCCGGCCCGGCGACGGCGGCGCGTTCAAGTGCACCCTCTGCCAGGACCGGCTCGGCGCCGGGCTCGCCCCCGCCTGCGCCACCGCGTGCCCCACCGAGTCCATCCAGTACGGACCCCTCGACGAACTCCGCGCCCGCGCCGCCCGCCGCGTCGACGAACTCCACGAACGCGGCGAGACCGGCGCCCGCCTCTACGGCCACGACCCCGAGGACGGCGTCGGCGGCGATTCCGCGTTCTTCCTGCTGCTCGACGAACCCGAGGTCTACGGGCTGCCACCCGACCCGGTCGTCACCACCCGCGACCTGCCGTCGATGTGGCGGCACGCCGCGGCCGCCGCCGGTACCGCCGCCGCGCTCATCGCGGCCTGCTTCGCCGGGCGGCGGCGATGAGCCCGCGCCGCGGCGAATCGATCGTGCCCGACGCCGAGTTCCGCTCCTACTACGGCCGCCAGATCATCAAGAGCCCCACCTGGAAGGTCCCCGATGTGCCCCTCTACCTGTTCCTCGGCGGGCTCGCCGGGGGGTCGGCGGCGATGGCCGGGCTGGCCGACCTCACCGGGCGGCCCGCGCTGCGCCGCACCGGGCGCATCGCCGCCGCGGCCGGTGCCGGAGCCAGCGTGCTCGCGCTCGTGCACGACCTGGGGCGGCCGCTGCGGTTCCTGAACATGCTGCGGGTGCTGAAACCGACCTCGCCGCTGAGCGTCGGCTCCTGGATCCTCGCCCCGTTCTCCGGGCTCACCGCCGCCGCGGCCGCCGGCGAGCTGTCCGGGCTGCTGCCCGGGCCCGGCAGGCTCGCCGGAGCAGCCGCCGCGGTCCTCGCACCCGCCATGACCACCTACACCGCGGTGCTGCTCGCCGACACCGCCGTGCCCGGCTGGCACGAGGTGCACCGCGAGCTGCCGTTCCTGTTCGCGGGCAGTGCCGTCTCCAGCGCGGGCGGCGTCGCCCTGCTCACCACCCCGGTCGCCGAAGCCGGCCCGGCACGGCGGATGGCGATCACCGGCGCGGTCGTCGAACTGGCCGCCGAGCACCGGATGCTGCGCCGCGCCGGGCTCGTCGCCGAGGCCTACGACACCGGCACCCCCGGCAGGCTGCTGCGCGCCGCCCGCGCCCTGACCTGGGTCGGCGCCGCCGCATCGGGCCTGGCCGGGCGGAACCGGACGATCGCGGCGGCCGCCGGACTGTGCCTGGCCGCCGGCGGAGCCGCCACCCGCTTCGGGATCTTCGAAGCGGGCCGGGTCACCGCCCGCGACCCCCGCTACACCGTCATCCCCCAGCGGGAACGCCTCGAGGGCCGCACCGGATCTCCGGCCGCCCGGCAGGACGAAGAATGATCTTCGCGAAAGCCGACTGGGCGGTTCACCCGGCCGTGTAGGGTTCCGGCCATGCATGATCGGCCGGGCCCGGACGACCGGCCCCGCGCGACGCCACGACCTCGCCCGGAACGCGCACCCGCCGCACGCGCCGCGCCGCGCCACCTCGAGAATCGCGCGCGACCGGATACCACCGGCTCCCGCACCCGCAGCGCCCAGAAGGAGAACCACGCATGACCGCGTCCAGGTCCGGCACCGAATCGATGCTCACCGGAACCGGCCTGGTCTGCTCCTTCGGCGCCACCCCGGCGCTGCGCGGCGCGGACCTCGCCGTCGATTCCGGCGAGGTCGTCGCCGTCGTCGGCGCCTCCGGCTCGGGCAAGTCCACGCTGCTGCACTGCATGGCAGGCGTCGTCGCCCCCGAATCCGGCACGGTCCGGTTCCGCGGCCGCGACGTCACCGCCATGTCCGACGACGAGCGCAGCGCGCTGCGCCGCTCCGAGTTCGGCTTCGTGTTCCAGTTCGGCCAGCTCGTGCCCGAGCTCAGCGTGCTGGAGAACATCGCGCTGCCGCTGCGGCTCAACGGCGCCGCCCGCGGCAAGTCCGAGACCCGCGCCCGCGACTGGGCCGACAAGCTCGGCGTCACCGCCCAGCTCGACAAGCGCCCCGGGGAGATCTCCGGTGGCCAGGGCCAGCGGGCCGCGCTCGCCCGTGCTCTCGTCGCCGATCCCTCGGTGATCTTCGCCGACGAACCCACCGGCGCCCTCGACTCCACCGGTGGCCGCGAGGTGATGCAGCTGCTCACCGAAACCGCTTCCGAAGCGGGCAGCGCCGTGGTGCTCGTGACCCACGAACCGGCGGTGGCCGCCTACGCGCACCGCGAAGTGGTCATCCGCGACGGGCGCACCGCGGAGACGGAGGAGGCCGCCCGATGAGCCGGGCCCGCACCTGGCTCGCCGACCTGGTGCTGGGGGTCCGTCTCGCCGTCGGCGATCGCAACACCCCCTGGGGCAGGCTCGCCCTGATGACCATCGGCATCGGCATCGGCGTCCTCGTACTGCTGATCAGCACCGCCCTGCCGAACTCGCTGCAGGCCCAGCACGAGCGCACCGTGGCCAGGACGATGACCGCGGTCTCCGCCGGGAACGCGCACATCCCGGCCGCCGTGCTCGGGGCCTCGGGCGACACCGAGTTCCGCGGGGACCACGTTTTCGGCAAGTTGCTCCAGCCGATGCGCCCGGACGCGCCGCCGCCTGCCGGACTGGGCCGGTATCCGGCGCCGGGCGAGCTGATCGTGTCCCCGGCACTGGCCGACCTGCTCGCCGACCCCGGATCCGAGCTGTTGCGCCAACGGCTGCCCGGCACCGTCGTCGGCACCATCCGCGACGACGGACTGACCACCCCCGCCGAGCTGTACTACTACGGCGCGGCCACCGGGCTGACCGAGTGGAACGCCGACTACCGCATCGACGACCACTTCGGCGAGCACGCCGCCTCGACGACCGCGACGTCGGTGGACACGCTGACGTTGTGGACGCTCGGCGCCACCGTGCTGCTGCTGCCGGTGGTCGTGTTCGTCATCAGCACGACCCGCCTCGCCGAAGCCGCCCGCCAACGCAGACTCGCCGCACTACGCCTCGTCGGCGCCAGCGCCTGGCAGATCCGCCGCATCGCCTCCGGAGAAACGCTCGTCGGCACGATCACCGGCGTGCTCGCCGGGTGGGCCCTGTTCGGCGCCTGCCACGTGGTGGCGGACCGGGTCGACGTGGCCGACGAATCGATGTTCGCCGCCGACCTCGCCCCCGCGTGGTGGGCGGCGGTGCTGGTCACCCTCGGCGTTCCGCTGACCACCGTGCTGATCTCCCTTGCCGCCTTGCGCGGCGCCGTGCACGACCCGCTGCGCTCGGTGCGCCAGGCCACACCCATCCGCCGCCGGTTGTGGCCGCGGCTGGTGCCGCTCGTGCTCGGCCTGGCGGGCGCGGTGTTCCCGTGGCCGCAGGTGTACTCATCGAACGCCGTGCGCCTCGCGATACCGGCCGCCTCGGTCGCGCTGGTGCTGGTCTCGGTGCCGCTGCTGCTGCTTTGGATCGTCGAGACCATCGCCCGGCGATGGCACGGCGGACCGGTCGCCTGGCAGCTGGCGCTGCGCCGGCTGCACCTGACCAGCGGCACCGCCGCCCGCTCCGTCAGCGCCATCGCCGTCGTCGTCACCGGCGTCATCGCCCTGCAGACGATGTTCGCGTCCTTGGAGCACCAAGCCCTGCGGCTGGCCGGGCGGGCAGGCGCCGCTCCAGCTCAGATCAGCATCGGTGGCGAGGAGGATCGGACCGGCCACGACGGAATGAGCGCCACGGCCGCCGAGGTCGCGGCACTGCCCGGGGTGAGCTCGGTGAGCCCGCATCACTCGATCTCCCTGCAGTCGGGGCGATCCGTCGCCCGGGTCGTGATCGTCGACTGCGCCACCGCCGCAGCCTCCTTCCCCGTGGGGGAGTGCCGGGACGGCGACGCGTTCCTGCCCGAACACACCGCAGGGACCGACGAGCAGTTGCCCATCTCCGCAGGGCAGCAGTGGGAGATCCTGACGACCGGCTCCAACGCCACCGGTGCGGGCACCATCGCCTGGACCATCCCACCCCTGCGGCACATCGGGCCCTCCACCGATTCGTCGAACACCGCGGAACTGGTGCTGACCCCGGCCGCGGCCGCCGGAATCCCGATGGAGATCCGCAGCGTGCGCATCGAGGTCGACCCCACCGCGCAGGCGCCACCGGACCTCGAGGAGCAGGTCCGCACCGTGGCCGGGGCACACCTGCCGTTCCCGGCCGTCCACCGGAGCGTGGCGTTGACGGACTCGTCCGCCGAGCTGCGGATGGTCGAGTACGGGCTGCTGCTGGGCGCGATGGTCGTGTTCACGCTGATCGGCTGCAGCCTGCTGGTCACCGCCGTCGAGCAGATCCAGGAGCGAACCCGGCCGATGGCCGTGCTCGGAGCCGTCGGCGCCAAGCGCAGCACCCTCGTGTGGTCCGCGTTCCTGCAGAACGCCGTACCGATGCTGCTGGCCCTGCTGCTCGCGGTACCCCTCGGTTGCCTGCTCGGCGGGCTGATCATGGTGTCGCTGTTCGCGGAGCCGCCCGTCCCGGACCTGCCCGGCATGGGCGCGGTGCTGTCCTTCGCCGCGGTCTCGGTGCTGGTGGTGACCGCCCTGACCGCACCCGCCCTGTCCAAGGCCATGAGCTCCGACGGGCTGCACACCGAATAGGCCGCACCCGGCAGGAACCGAGCGCACGCTGAGAACCGAACACCGCCGAGGAGCCCGGATGAACCGGATGCGCACCTGGAGCACCGACCTGGGACTGGGCGTGCGCCTCGCCATCGGTGACCGCAACACCCCGTGGGGCCGGCTCGCCCTGATGACCACCGGCATCGGGATCGGCGTGCTGGTGCTGCTGATCAGCGCCGCCCTCCCGACCTGGCTGGACGCCCGCGACGAGCGCGTCGCCGCGCGCGACATGGCCTACGCGACGGCCGAACGCTCGCACGTCCCGGCCGCGGTGCTCGGCATGGACGGCGGGACCGAGTTCGACCACGCGGCGGTGAACGGCAAGCTGGTCCAGCCGATGCGCCCGGACGCGCCACTGCCCGCCGGGCTGGACCGCTACCCCGGGCCGGGCGAGCTCATCACGTCCCAGGCGCTGGCCGACCTGCTGGCCCGGCCCGATGTCGAGCTGCTGCGCCAACGGCTGCCCGGCACCGTCGTCGGCACCATCGGCGACGACGGGCTGCTCTCGCCCGGCGAGCTGTACTACTACGCGGGCACCACCGGGCTGACCGAGTGGAACGCCGACTACCGCATCGACGACCACTTCGGCGAGGCCGACGACCGCGCGTCGCCCTGGACCCAGGAAGCGCTGCTGCTGTGGGCGATGGGTGCCTGCGCGCTGCTGCTGCCGGTCGTCGTGTTCGTGATCAGCACGACGAGACTGGCCGAGGCCGCCCGGCAGCGCAGGCTCGCCGCACTGCGCCTGGTCGGCGCCAGCGCCTGGCAAGTCCGCCGCATCGCCTCCGGGGAGACCCTCGTCGGCGCCACCACGGGCGTCCTCGCGGGCTGGGTGCTGTTCGCGGCGTGCCGTTCGGCGACCGACCGGCTCGAGGTGGCGGGCGTCTCGGTGTTCGTCGCCGACTTCACGCCCGCGTGGTGGCCGGCGGTGCTGATCACCCTCGGCGTTCCGCTGCTCACCGTGCTGATCTCGCTGGCCGCGCTGCGCGGCGCGGTGGGCGATCCGCTCGGTTCGGTGCGCCAGGCGATGCCCGTGCGCCGCAGGTTGTGGCCGCGGCTGGTGCCGCTCGTGCTGGGCGTGGCGGGGGTGGTGTCGCCTTGGGCGGAGCTGGACTCCTCGAACCTGCAGATCGGGGTGCCGGTCGCCGCGGTGGCGCTGGTGCTGGTGGCGGTGACGCTGCTGCTGCCGTGGATCGTGGAAGCTGTCGCCCGACGAGTGCGCGGGGGACCGGTGGCCTGGCAGCTCGCACTGCGCCGCCTGCACCTGACCAGCGGCACCGCCGCCCGCTCCGTCAGCGCCATCGCCGTCGTCGTCACCGGCGTCATCGCCCTCCAGACCATGATCACCACCCTGGAACAGCGGTACGAGAAGTCGACCACCCGGACGAGCGCCGCCCCGGAGGTGCACGTCTACGGGCAGGAGGACTTGACCGGCCGGGACGGGACGAGCGCCACGCGGGACGAGATCGCCGCGCTTCCCGGGGTGCGCTCGGTGACGGCCCGGCACACCGCGTCCCTGCGCTCCGGCGAGCGCTCCCAGGCCGCGGTGGTGATCGCCGACTGCGCCACGATCAGCCGGACCCTCCAGATCGACGGGGAGTGCCGGGACGGCGACGCGTTCCTGCCCGCGCCCACCCGCGAGACCACCCCGAACCTGCCCGAACGGCCGCTGCGAGCCGGGGAGCTGTGGGAGGTCGACGCGCGCGGCACGAACGCCACCGGGCCGAGCACCCTCACGTGGACCATCCCGCCGGTGCGCGCCGTCGGGCCCCCCGCGTCCGAGTTCGAGGTGACCGCGGACCTGGTGCTGACTCCCGCCGCGGCCGCCGGGATACCGATGGAGGTCCGCCGAGCGGACATCGTCGTGGAGCGCGCCGAACAGGCGCCCCCGGAACTGCTCGACCGGATCCGCACCGCGGCGTGGCAGCACCTGCCGAACCCGGAGGTCTACGAGAGCTACACCGCGACGTCGGATCCGCGCACCGCCTTGACCGCGGTCAAGTACGGGCTGCTGCTGGGTGCTCTGGTGGTGTTCTCGCTGATCGGCTGCAGCCTGCTGGTCACCGCCGTCGAGCAGATCCACGAACGATCCCGGCCGATGGCCGTGCTCGGAGCCGTCGGCGCCAAGCGCAGCACCCTCATGTGGTCCGCCTTCCTGCAGAACGCCGTACCCATGCTGCTGGCCCTGCTGCTCGCCATCCCGATCGGCTTCGCCCTCGGCTGTGTGATCACGGCGGGCAGCTACCGGTACGTGCCCGTGCCGGACCTGCCGGGCGCCGCCGCGGTGCTGGGCTTCGCCGCGGTCTCGGTGCTGGTGGTGACCGCCCTGACCGCACCCGCCCTGTCCAAGGCCATGAGCTCCGACGGGCTGCACACCGAATAGGCCCGGTGATCCCGCCCGCACCCCGTCCCGCCGCCACCGGCACGATCAACCCCGGGACCGGAGACCGTCCCGAACCGAGAACCGAACGCCGCCGAGGAGGCAGGGCGATGACAAGGATCCGCAGCTGGATCGCGGACCTGGTGCTGGGCGTGCGCCTCGCCGTCGGCGACCGCAACACCCCCTGGGGCCGGCTCGCCCTGATGACCACCGGCATCGGCATCGGCGTCCTGGTGCTGCTGACCAGCGCCGCCCTCCCGACCTGGACCGCCGCCTGGGACCAGCGCTCCGCCGCCCGCGACATGGCCTACGCGACCTCCGAGCGCGCGCACGTCCCGGCCGCGGTGCTCGGCGTGGGCAGCCACACCACGTTCCGCGAGCAGGGCATCTCCGGCGTGCTGGTCGAACCGCGGCGCCCGGACGCCCCGCTGCCCGCCGGACTGGACCGCTACCCGGCACCGGGCGAGCTGATCGTGTCCCCGGCGCTGGGTGACCTGCTCGCCCGGCCCGGCTCGGCGCTGCTGCGGGAACGCCTGCCCGGCACCGCCGTCGGCACCATCCGCGACGACGGGCTGGTCATGCCCGGGGAGCTGCACTACTACGCGGGCACCACCGGGTTGACCGAGTGGAACTCGGACTACCGCGTCGACGACCACTTCGGCGAGCGCTACACGGGCATGACCTCGCAGCAGGACATCCTGCTGCTGTGGGCGGGAGGCGGGTGCGCGCTGCTGCTGCCGGTGGTCGTGTTCGTCATCAGCACGACACGGCTCGCCGAAGCCGCCCGCCAACGCAGGCTCGCCGCGCTGC
Source organism: Saccharopolyspora sp. MMCC62 (assembly GCF_057736575.1). Lineage (NCBI taxonomy): Bacteria > Bacillati > Actinomycetota > Actinomycetes > Pseudonocardiales > Pseudonocardiaceae > Saccharopolyspora > Saccharopolyspora sp. MMCC62. The sequence continues at coordinate 364,595 of NZ_JBYKCM010000001.1, forward strand.
GCCTCGTCGGCGCCAGCGCCTGGCAAGTCCGCCGCATCGCCTCCGGAGAGACCCTCGTCGGCGCCCTCGCCGGAGTCCTCGCCGGATGGGCCCTGTTCGGCGGCGCACACCTCGCGCTCGCCAGCATCGAGACGCCCTACGCGTCGGTGTTCGTCGCCGACCTCACCCCGCAGTGGTGGATCGCCGCGGCGGTCACGTTCGGGGTGCCGGTCGGGACCGTGCTGATCTCGCTGGTCGCGCTGCGCGGCGCCGTGCACGACCCGCTCGGCTCGGTGCGCCGGGCCACGCCCGCCCGCCGCCGGTTGTGGCCGCGGTGCGTGCCGCTGGTGGTCGGGGTCCTCGGCGTCGTGGGCGCCCGCTGGCCGGGCTGGGGCCCGAACTGGTGGATGTCCTGCCTGGTCGTCTCGATCGCGCTGATCCTGCTGTCGGTGCCGCTGCTGCTGCCGTGGGGCGTCGAGTTCCTCGCCGAGCGGGCTCGCGGCGGGCCGCTCGCCTGGCAGCTCGCGCTGCGCCGACTGCACCTGACCAGCGGCACCGCCGCCCGCTCCGTCAGCGCCATCGCCGTCGTCGTCACCGGCGTCATCGCCCTCCAGACCATGATCGCCTCCACCGAGGCGCAGCACGCGCGGCGCTCCGCGGACGCCGGCAACGCGCACTCGATGCACATCTACGCGAGCGAGGACCCGACCGGCCGCGACGCGATGAGCGCCACCGCGGCCGAGATCGCGGCGATGCCCGGGGTGCGAGCGGTGACCGCGCTGCACAGCGTCCACGTCAGCCCGGACGCCGACTCGATGGTGACGATCGGCATCGCCGACTGCACCATGATCACCCGCTTCGCCCGGGTGGGCGAGTGCCACGACGGCGACGCGTTCCTCCTCGACATCCCCGGCGACCTCGATCGCGTCGACGTCCGCGCGCAGGAAGGCCGCCAGTGGCAGATCACCACCCCGCGCCCGAACGCGGCGGGCACCGGCCCGGAGGTGGTGGGCTGGCCCGTTCCGCCCGTGCGCTCCGCCGGCCGGGGCACCGGCGAGTTCACCGGCTACGACCTGGCCCTGACCCCGGCCGCGGCCACCGCGATCCCGATGGAGGCGCGCAACGCGCTGCTGGGCATCGACCTCGACGCCACCGCGCCACCCGAGTTGGTCGAGCGCATCCGCAACGCGGCCGCGGCGAACCTGCCGAATCCCGCCGTCGGCGCGGACGTCCGGACCGGCGACGCCGAATCGGAGGAGATGATCCGGCTGGTCAAGTACGGGCTGCTGCTGGGCGCGATGGTCGTGTTCTCCCTGATCGGCTGCAGCCTGCTCGTCACCGCGGTCGAGCAGATCCAGGAACGCTCCCGGCCGATGGCCGTGCTCGGTGCCGTCGGCGCGAAGCGCAGCACCCTCGTCTGGTCCGCGTTCCTGCAGAACGCCGTACCGATGCTGCTCGCGCTGGTGCCCGCGGTGCCCATCGGCTACGCCACCGGACTGCTGGTCGTGGCGACGTCGTCCGAGGACCTGGTCTCCCCGGACCTGGCGGGGACGGCGGTCGTGCTGGCCTTCGCCGCCGTGTCGGTACTGGTCGTCACCGCCCTCACCGCCCCCGCCCTGTCCAAGGCCATGGGCAGCGCGGGCCTCCACACCGAGTAGCCGCGCCGATGCCGAGGAGACCGCGCACGATGAGCAGGATTCGCACCTGGACCACCGACCTGGTGCTGGGGGGTCCGCCTCGCCGTCGGCGACCGCAACACCCCCTGGGGCAGACTCGCCCTGATCACCGTCGGCGTCGGTGCCGGTGTGCTGGTGCTGCTGATCAGCGCCAGCACGCCGACCTGGATCGAGCACCAGGGAGAACGCGCCGCGGGCAGGCAGATGACCTACGACGCCGCCGAAGCCGGACCGCCCGCCGCCGTCCTCGGCGTCCAGCGCTCCACGATCTTCCAAGGGCAGTACATCAACGGGCGGTTGCTCCAGCCGCAGCGCCCCGACGCGCCCCTGCCCACCGGGCTCGACCACTACCCGGCACCGGGCGAACTGGTCGTGTCCCCGGCACTGCGCGAACTGCTCGCCCGGCCCGACTCGGCACTGCTGCGGGAACGGCTGCCCGGCACCATCGTCGGCACCATCGGCGACGACGGACTGGTCACCCCCGCCGAGCTGTACTACTACGGCGGCACAGCGGAACTCACCGAGCAGACCGCGGAATCCCGCGTCGTCGACCACTACGGCGAAACCGCCGAGCCGGACGCGGACGCGGGCAACTGGGTGCTGGTGCCGGTGGGAGCGACCGCGCTGCTGCTGCCGGTGGTCGTGTTCGTCATCAGCACGACCAGGCTCGCCGAAGCGGCCCGGCAACGCAGGCTCGCCGCACTGCGCCTCGTCGGCGCCAGCGCCTGGCAAGTACGGCGCATCGCCTCCGGCGAAACCCTCATCGGCGCCCTCGCCGGAGTCCTCGCCGGATGGGCCCTGTTCGGCGGTGCACACCTCGCGCTCTCCCGGTTCGAAACCTCGTTCGTGGCCGTGTTCGTCGCCGACCTCACCCCCGTGTGGTGGATCGCGGTACTGATCACCATCGGGGTACCGGCGCTGACCGTGCTGATCTCGCTGGCCGCCCTGCGCGGCGCCGTGCACGACCCGCTCGGCTCGGTGCGCCGGTCGACACCCGCCCGCCGCCGGTGGTGGCCGCGCGCCGCGTCGATGGCGCTGGGCATCACCGGCCTCCTGGTGTCCCGGCTGCCACTGGACCTGAGCACCACCGTCTGGGGCGGGCTGGTCGTCCTCTCCGTCACGCTGCTGCTGCTGTCGGTGCCGCTGCTGCTGCCGTGGGTCGTCGAAACCGCCACCCGGAACGCAGGGCGCGGACCGCTCGCCTGGCAGCTCGCGCTACGCCGGCTGCACCTGACCAGCGGCACCGCCGCCCGCTCCGTCAGCGCCATCGCCGTCGTGGCCACCGGGGTGATCGCGCTGCAGACCATGATCGGCTCGCTCGAACAGCAGCTCGCGGGCAGCGCGGTCGGCGACCGGACGGCCACCATCTCCGGCAACGAGGACCGGCCCGACCGGAACGAGCTGCAACACCTGCGCACCGAACTCGCGACCATGCCCGGGGTGGACGACGTGCGCGGCTACCACCGGATCACCGTCGAAGGCGAACCGGACCGCACGAGCTTCGCGGTGATCGCGGACTGCGACCTGATCCTCCGCACCCGGCTGGCCACCGACTGCCGCGACGGAGACACCTTCGCCCCGCCCGGCGGAGGAGCCGTCAAGGGCGATCCGCCGCGCACCGGCGAAACCTGGTTCGCCGACGCCGGACCGGGCCGCGGCCGGGCGCCCTTCCCGATCCCGGCGCTGCGCCAGAGCGAACCGGACCGCGCCGAAAGCGGCATCATCCCCTTCGCGAGCCTCGTGATCACCCCCGCCGCGGCCGCGAGCATCCCGATCGAGCTGCGCAGCGTCGACATCGACCTCGCGCTGGCGGCGACCGCACCGCCCGACGTCGTCGAACGCATCCGCAACCTCGCCGAAGCGAACCTGGAGGGTGGCAGCGTCGTCGAGATCGCCCCGACGGACGCCTACGAGAGGTCCCTCGCCAAGCTCCGCCTGATCAAGACCTGCTTGCTGCTGGCCGCGATGGTGGTGTTCTCGCTGATCGGCTGCAGCCTCCTGGTCACCGCCGTCGAACAGATCCAGGAACGATCCCGGCCGATGGCCGTCCTCGGAGCCGTCGGCGCCAAACGCAGCACCCTCGTCTGGTCCGCCTTCCTGCAGAACGCCGTGCCCATGCTGCTGGCCACCGCGATCGCGGTGCCCGCCGGGTACGGGCTCGGCGCCCTCATCTACGCCACCGACGGCGACCTGCCCGCCCTGGACCTGCCCGGCGCCGCCGCCGTGGTCGGCTTCGCGGCGGTCTCGGTGCTGGTCGTCACCGCTCTGACCGCACCAGCCCTGACCAAGGCCATGAACACCACAGGTCTTCATGCTGAGTAGATCGCCTGGTTCTCTTGCTCGGTGGGGCGGGTGGCGGAACCTCAGCGGCGCCCTCGCTGCGGGATCGTTTTCACAGGTGGCTCCGCCACATGCGAAAACGCCGTCCTCGCGAGGACACCGCTGAGAACCCGCGGGTGGTCCCGCTGCGTGCTGGGTCGCTGCTCAGCGGCTTCGCCGCTGACAGGAAGAAGGTCAGGGGCGCTCCGCGGGGGCGATGGTGGGGGAACGGGGGTTCGCCGTCCGGGGTGTCCGGCAGGCGAACCGTTCACTTCAGGCGTCTGCGGCGGAGGTCGGAACGGATGTCCCACGCCGTCCACCACACCCCGCCGAACGCCACCGCGCCCAGCACGAACAGCACCCAGTACTCGGTCATCGCACGACTCCCCAGTCCACGACCCAGCCCACGCCGGGACCCGCTCCCGCGGGTCACCACATCCAGCGGTCTCGGCACCGGACGCGCCGCCGACCCTAGGCGGCCGCGAACCCTGATCGCCGGGCGAACCGGCCGCACCGAGATCAGCGCGCACGACCGGAACGAGCAGCTCGGCCGGGTGACGCCCCGGCATGTCGGCACCGGTCCGTGACCACCCCTCTCCGAGGATGGGAGGCCGCGCCGGAGACCCGGCTCAGCCGACACGGGGAAGGAGGTGCCCAGGAGTCGTGTTCCCCGCACATCACGTGGTCCTCGCCGAATCGCTGCAGACCCACGGACAGGTCGGTGCGCTGACCCTCACCGCCGGTGGCCTGCTCGGATTCGTCGCGCTGTATCGGCGGCGCCGGGCCACACTGTCGAAGCGGCGGGCGAGGGCGGTGAGCAGGCCGGACCTGGTCGATCCCCTGGTCCCGCGGCAGTGAGGTGAGCCGGGCACCGGCCACCGCACCCGCTGTTCGTCAAGGGGGAGTGACGAATGACCGGAACCAGAAGGGACGGCCGGCAGGACGAGACCGCGGAGCCCGACGGCGAGCGGGCGGCGGCGGGCCAGGGGAGCCCGCCGCCGCCCCGCACCGCATCGGACGCCACGCCGGACGACCCGGCCGCGGCCACGCCTTGGCGGACGATCGCCCCGCCGCACATCGGCGCACCGGCCACCGGCAGACCGCTGCGCACCACGCTGGCCGTTGGCGCCGGCCGCGCCGTCGCGGGCATGTCCCGGCGGCTGCGCCTGGGCAGCGGCGGCATGATCGGCGGCAGGCTCGCGCTGAGCCTGCAACCCGGACTGCTCGGCCGCCTCGCCGCGGGCAGGCGCATCGTCATGATCACCGGCACCAACGGCAAGACCACCACCACGGCTCTCGTCGCCGAAGCGCTGCGCAGCCGCGGCACCGCCACCAGCAACGTCACCGGCGCCAACATGCTCGACGGCCACGTCGCCGCGCTGATGACCGACCTGTCCGCACCGTTCGCCGCCCTTGAGGTCGACGAGCTCCACCTCGCCCAGGTCACCGCCGAATTCGCGCCGTCGGTGATCGTGCTGCTCAACCTCAGTCGGGACCAGATGGACCGGGTCGGGGAGATCCGCACCGTGCAGCGCAGCCTGCGCGCCGCGCTGGAACGGGTGCCGCACACCCGCGTCGTCGCCAACCGCGACGACCCGAACATCGTCTCCGTCGCCGCCGACCACCCCGCCGTGACCTGGGTGTCCGGCGGGGCGCGCTGGATGCACGACTCGCTGAACTGCCCGCGCTGCGGCGCGCACATCGCCGACCTCGACGGGCCGTGGCGCTGCACCTGCGGGCTCGCCCGCCCGGAAGCGGACTGGACGGTCACCGCGGACGCCGTGCTCGGCCCCGACGGCCGGGCGCGCGAGCTGAGCCTGCAGCTGCCCGGGCACGTCAACCGGATCAACGCCACCTTCGCGGTCGCCGCGGCCGCCGAACTCGGCTGCGACCCGGACCGGGTGCTGACGCGGATCACCGACTTGCGCCAGGCCAGCGGCCGCTACGCGACCGTGCTGCTGGACGACCGGGTGGTGCGGCTGCTGCTGGCGAAGAACCCGGCGAGCTGGCTGGAGATGCTCGACCTGGTCTCCGGGCACGACCGGCCGCTGGTGCTGGCGGTCAACAGCCGGGAAGCCGACGGCTACGACGTCTCCTGGCTCTGGGACGTGGACTTCGACTCGCTGCGCGGGAGGTCGGTGCTGGTGACCGGAGAACGAGGCCTGGACCTGGCGGTGCGCCTGCGGTACGCGGGGGTGCGCTGCGACGTGGTGGGCACCGCGCAGGAGGCGCTGGGCCGCAGCGGCGCCGAACCGGACGTGATCGCGAACTACACCGCTTTCCGCGACCTGCTGGCCCGGAGCGTGACCCGATGAGCGGCGGCGTGCGGATCGCGCTGCTGCTACCGGACCTGCTGGGCACCTACGGCGACCGCGGGAACGTGCTGGTGCTCGAACAGCGGCTGGCGTGGCGCGGCATCCCGAGCGAGACGGTGACGGTGCTGGCGTCCGCACCGGAGGTGCCGGAGTCCTGCGACGTGTACCTGCTCGGCGGTGGTGAGGACGTGGCGCAGACCGCCGCCATGCGGGTGCTGTCCCGCTCGCCCGGGCTGCAACGGGCGGTGGCGCGCGGCGTGCCGGTGCTGGGGATCTGCGGCGGCCTGCAACTGCTGGGCACCGAGTTCACCACCGGTGACGGGGTCCGCCACGAAGGCCTCGGGCTGGTCGACGCGACCACCGAACCCGCGCCGGAACGCGCGATCGGCGAGGTCACCGCGAACTCGGTGCTGGCCGGCGTCGGGATGCTGACCGGGTTCGAGAACCACCTGGGCCGCACCAGGCTCGGTGCCGGTTCGGTGCCGCTGGCGCGGGTCACCCGCGGCACCGGCAACGGCCACGACCGCGCGGAGGGCGCGGTGCGGGGCCACGTGGTGTGCACCTACCTGCACGGGCCGATCCTGGCGCGGAACCCGGCGCTGGCCGACCTGCTGCTGGAGTGGGCCGTCGGAGCACCGCTGCAGCCGATCGCGGAACCGGAAGAGCTGGCGGCGCTGCGGGTGGAGCGCACCCGGGTGCGGGCGCGCAACCCGAAGTGATCAGCGGCGGCGCAGCGCGTCGCGCACCGGTTGCACCTCGGGGGCGCGGACCAGCAGCAGGCCGCCGAAGCTCGCGGTGAGCACCACGACGCCGTGGACGACGAGGCTGGTCCAAGCCCCGGCGATCGGGCCGGTGTCGCCGAGCGCGGCGCGCACGGCCTGGTCGGCGGCGAGCGCGCAGCCGCAGGCCGCGGCGGTGACCGCGAGCGCCCGCAACAGGCTCCCCGCGGTGCGGCGGCTGTCGACGCGGCCGATGCGGGCCCGCAGCCACAGCTGCCCGACCAGGGCGCCGAGCACGAAGCTCAGCGACATGGCCAGCGCGACGCCGACGACGAGGTCCGCCGGATCGCTGGTGGCCAGGAACAGGTAGCACAGCCCGGACCGGAACCCGACCATGATCAGGTTGATGAGGGTGGGCGTGCGGGCGTCCTTCATCGCGTAGAAGGCCCGCAGCTGCAGCATGGTGATCGCGAACGGCACGATGCCCAGCGCGCACACCCCGATGGTGGCGCCGAGCCGGTCCGCGGCGGCGATGCCGTTGTTGCCGAGCGAGAAGAACGCGATGCCCAGCGAACCCCCGGCCACGACCATGAGCGCGCTGATCGGCAGCAGCAGCACCCCGCTCATCCGGGTGCCCAGCGACAGGTCGGCGACGAACGCGCGCCGGTCCGGATCGGTGGCGGAGCGGCTGATGCGCGGCATGAGCGCGGTCAGCAGCGACACCCCGAGCACCCCGTAGGGCACCTGGGACAGCAGCCACGCGTAGGTGAAGGTGGCGACGCTGCCCTCGGTGCCCTGCGCGCCGACGCGGGTGGTGACGATCATACCGAACTGGCTGATCAGCGTGTAGAGCACGACCCAGCCGGCGAGCGAGGCGAACTCGCCGAGCCGGTGGTCCCAGCCCCACCGCCACCGGTAGCGGAACCCGGTGCGGCGCAGCGACACGGCGACCACGAGCGCCTGCGCGACGATGCCGAGCGCGGTGCCGATGCCGAGCACGAGCAGCTTCGGTTCCCCCATGCGCACCGGGTCGAGGGTGATGGTGCCGGGCAGCAGCACGAACACCCCGGCCGTGGTGAGCACGACGACGTTGTTCACCACCGGCGCCCAGGCGGGCGGGCCGAACACGTGGCGCGCGTTGAGCACCGCCGACAGCAGCGCGGACAGGCCGTAGAACAGGATCGCCGGTAGCAGCAGGTAGGCGAAAGCGGTGGTCAGCGCGGTGTTCGCGCGGGTGTGAGCGCCGAGGTAGAGCGCGGTCAGCAGCGGTGCGGCGGCGACGGCGAGGACGGTCGCACCCGCCATCAGCACCCCACCCGTGGTGATCAGCCATTGGGCGTACTGCTCGCCGTCCCGTTCGCCGCGCTGCTGGGCGCGCACCAGCAGCGGGACGGCGACGCTGGTGAGCACGCCGCCGAGCAGCAGCTCGTTGACGACGGTCGGCAGCGTGTTGGCGACCGTGTAGGAGTCGTTGACCATGCCGAGGCCGAGGACGGCGACGAGCACGACCTTCGAGGCGAGCCCGGTGATCCGGCTGACGATGGTGGCCACGGCCATGGTGCCGCCCGCGCGGGCCAGCGATGGTTGCCGACGTGTCGGTTCGGCCTGTTCGACCACGGTGTCCCCCTGCTGTCCGCCCGGCCCTCGGCGACTGTGGCACGGATCGGGGTGGCTCGCGTGCCGGTCGGTCCGGGCCGGTGCGCGCGGCGGCCCGTGGCAGGCTGGTGCGGATTCCCGCGTTCGTGAGAGGTGTCGTGATGATCGCCGTTGGCGGAGTGCTCGTGCTGGCCGGGCTGGTGGCGCTGGTGGTGGGGGACTGGAGCGGGTCGGGCTGGCTGGTTCCGGGCGGCTTGCTCGCGGCGGGCGCGGGGGTGGTGGTCGCCGGGCTGGTCGCGGCGGTGCGGCGCAGGCTCGCCCCGGTGCGCCGGGTGCACCGGGCGGCGCGGTCGGCACCGGGTACCGGTGGCCCGGTGCAGCGGCTGCGGGTGGTGCCGTCGATGGTCGCGGCGCCGTGGCGCGGGCGGCCCGCGGCGGTGCCGCGCTACCAGACGGTGCTGTGGCTGGCGGGGCTGCTGTACGTGATCTGGCCGCTGGACTTCGTGCCGGACCTGCTGCCGCTGGTGGGCATCACCGATGACATCGGGGTGGGGGCGTGGCTGCTGACCAGCCTGTACGCGGAGGCGGGCAACCAGCTGGCTCGCGAGGCCGAAGACCCGGACGAGGGGTGAGCGAGCCGTGGCCCCCGGCGCGGAACCGGGGGCCACGGGCGGGGGCGGTCAGCCCTTGAGCAGGGCGCGGGACATCACCATGCGCTGGATCTGGTTGGTGCCCTCGTAGATCTGGGTGATCTTGGCGTCGCGCATCATGCGCTCCACCGGGAAGTCGCGGGTGTAGCCGGCGCCGCCGAACAGCTGCACGGCGTCGGTGGTGACCTCCATGGCGACGTCGGAGGCGAAGCACTTGGCGGCCGCGGAGATGAACCCGAGGTTGCCCTCGCCGCGCTCGGCGCGGGCCGCGGAGACGTAGACCATGTGGCGGGCGGCTTCGACCTTCATGGCCATGTCGGCGAGCATGAACTGGACGCCCTGGAAGTCGCTGATGGACTTGCCGAACTGCTTGCGCTCCTTGACGTAGGCCAGCGCCTGGTCGAGGGCGCCCTGGGCGATGCCGACCGCCTGCGCACCGATGGTGGGCCGGGTGTGGTCGAGGGTGGCCAGGGCGGTCTTGAAGCCGGTGCCGGGCTCGCCGATGATCCGGTCGCCCGGGATGGTGGCGTCCTCGAAGTAGAGCTCGACGGTGGGCGAGCCCTTGATGCCGAGCTTCTTCTCCTTGGGACCGACGACGAAGCCCGGGTCGTCCTTGTGCACGGCGAACGCGCTGATGCCGCTGGCCTTCTTCTCCGGGTCGGTGACGGCCATGACGGTGTACCAGCTGGACACGCCGCCGTTGGTGATCCAGCACTTGCTGCCGTTGAGGACCCAGTCGTCGCCGGAGCGGTGCGCACGGGTCTTCATGGCGGCGGCGTCGGAACCGGCTTCGCGCTCGGACAGCGCGTAGGAGGCGGTGGCGGTGCCCGCGGCGAGGTCGCCGAGCACCTTCTTCTTCAGGTCCTCCGACCCGGACAGGATGATCGGCATGGTGCCGAGCTTGTTCACCGCGGGGATCAGCGAGGAGGAGGCGCAGACGCGGGCGACCTCTTCGATGACGATGCAGGTGGCGACCGAGTCGGCGCCTTCGCCGCCGTAGGCCTCGGGCACGTGCACGGCGGCGAACCCGGCCTTGACCAGGGCGTCGAGCGCTTCCTGCGGGTAGCGCTCCTGCTCGTCGACCTCGGCGGCGTGCGGGGCGATCTCCTTCTCCGCGAGGGCGCGCACCGCCTCGCGCAGGGCGTCGTGCTCCTCGTTGAGCCGGTAGGTCTCGAAGTTCGGGTTCACTGCTGCCTCCCGTCTCCAGCGTTGCGCTGGGGCCGTGGTGATCGCCGGATCCGGGTGCGGGCGTGTGCCGCGCCCTCGGTCGACGGAATCCTAACGGCACCGAGTGCCACTCTCAATCGGGTGGGTATATTTCGGCCATGTCCGAGCAGCCGCGGCCGCGCGCAGGCCGCACCCCGCAGGGCCGCCGCCGGATCCGCGGCACCGTCTCGCTGGCCGCGCTGGACCTGTTCGCCGCGAACGGGTTCGAGGCCACCACCGTCGACCAGATCGCCGAAGCCGCCGGGGTCGGCAGGCGCACGTTCTTCCGGTACTTCCGCTCCAAGGAGGACGCCGTGTTCGGCGACCACGAGGAACGGCTGGCCGACGTGGCCGAACTGCTGGAGCGGGCCGGCGACGCCGAACCGCTGCCCGCGGTGTGCCGGGCCGCCGAAGCGGTGCTGGAGACCTACCTGGCCGATCCCGCGGTGTCGCTGCAGCGCTTCGCGCTGACCAGGCAGGTCCCGTCGCTGCGGGCCAAGGAGATCGCCAGCACCGACGACTACCAGCGGGCGTTCACCCGCTACCTGCGCGGCCGCTACCACGGCGAACCGGACGCGGCGCTGCGCGCGGCGGTGGCGGCGGCCGCGGTGGTCGCCGCGCACAACCAGGTGCTGCGGGAATGGCTCAAGAGCGGCGCCGAGCTCGACGCGCGCGGCAGGCTGCACGCGGCGCTCGACGGGGTGCGCGGCATGGCCGCGACCTGGCCCGGAACTCTCGGCACCGCGCTGGACGAGCGGGTGGGGAGTGCACCCGCCTAGCCCGCGCCGGGCATCCCGGGCCGGGAACCGGGCTCGTTCAGTCGTAGCCGCGGATCAGGTGGCTCTCGTCGGTGTCGTCGAGTTCGCCGGGCCACGGCATGCGGTGCTGGCCGGGAACGGCGGCCTCGGGCAGCAGGGTCTGCACGCTCGCGCGCGGTGAGTCGAACTGGTCGGCCGGGTTGTGCTCGGCGGGTTCCACGTCGTGCTCCTGTTCGTCGGGTGTCGGGAGGGTATGGCCGATGGTCCTGGGGAGTGGTGCAGATCGCACTCCCACCACGCCGTCGATATCTTCAGTCCACCGGAACGGACCCGCCACACGGCACGGCCGACGCATCAGGAACCCGCCAGGAACCCGCAAGGACCGGAGGCCGCCGATACCGGCTCACCCACCCGCCGGGCGACCGATCAGGTGCGCAGCTCCGGCACTCCCGGGGTGCTCCGGCGGCGGCGCAGCCACACCTTGCGGGTGCCGTCGGAGTAGAGCAGCACGCGGGACAGCTCCCACCCGGAGAACTCGGCGTGGATGCTCAGCTGGGTGGCGGCGCTGAGCCGGGTGATGCCCGGCGGCAGCCGCAGCGGCCGGTAGTCCCACTTCTCGTCGGAGAAGCCGTTCTCCCGCGCCCCGCTGCCTGCGGGGGCGGGCACGGAAGAGGTCTCGGGGTCCCGGTCCTCGCTCATGGCGTCACCACCTGCACTCCTGCCCCGGTTGCCGAGGCGACGAACACTGCACCGGTAGCGGGGTCGACGGCCGCGGAGTTCGGCTGCCGCACGGTCGGCACCCGGTGCACCTCGCGGGGTTCCCCGCCCGCGACGTCGTAGCCGACGAGCTCGTTGCTCGCCGTCAGCGTGACCCACGCCAGGTCCCGAGCGGGGTCGTAGGCCAGGCCGTAGGGCGCGCCGGGCACCGGGAAGCGCTGCTTCATGATCAGCGGATCGGTGGCGAAGGCCAGCAGCTCCTGCCCGCGGGTGTCCACGCTCAGCACCCGGTCGTAGCGGTCGGCGACCGCGCGGGTGGCGCCGGTACCCGCCCGCAGCGCGGGCTCCTTCTCCCCGGTGGCCGGGTCGATCGGCGTCAACGAGGTCTCCAGCGCGTCCAGCACGTGCAACCGCCCGCCGACCTCGACCAGCTGCGCCGGCCGCTTGAACCCGGTGGCCTGCTTCCCGCCGGGCAGCGCCACGCTGCCGGTCGCCTCCAGCCCCACCGCGAGCCCGCCGGGCACGGCGGCCGCGTCCAGCGGGCGACCCGGGTAGCGCAGCTGCTCGGCGGCGCCGGTCGCCGGATCGATGCGGGCGACCAGGTCCGCGTCCGGCTGCGCGGCCAGCAGCTTCCCGTCCGGGGTGGCGCGCAGCGTCGCCGGTGCGGCGGGCAGCTCCACCTGGCGGGGCGCGCGGCGCAGGTCGCGGGCGTCGTAGAGGGACACGGTGCGCTCGTGCGCGGTCGCCAGGATCGATGCGCCGGGCAGGAACGCGGTCACCGCGGTCGGCGGCGCGGGCACCACGGTTCCCGCGGGCCGCGCGGACGCGTCGGGGGCGCGCGCCGGTTCCGCCGCGGTGAGCGTGTCGGTGACCTGCAGCGGATCGTCGGCGCCGACACCACCGCAGCCGGTGAGCACGGTGGCGGTGAGGCAGGCGGCGACCAGTCGGCGCAAGGGGCCCTCCAGGTGCGTGCGCCCGTGGTTCGGGCGGTGACCCTTCCAGGATCCCTGATTTGCCGTGGTGCTCGGCCGCCCACCCCCGGGTGACCACCCAGCATCGCACCGGTCACCGGCGGTGGGCCAGGCCCCGTCCGGCGCCGGTGGCGTTCACGACGCGTTCGCCGAGAGTTCGTCTCCGCCTGCGGGGGCGGCGCCGGGGCTCGGCGGGCGGGTCGTCGCTGGTGGCCGCTGCGGTGGGGCGGGACGTGGCAGGTGCGGGCGGTGATGCAAGATTTGCGCTCAGGACGAGGCGTCGCCCTGGTCGCGGAACCGGTGCGGGCCCGATTCATCTCTCACAGCACTGGAGTGGGTTCAGTTGTCGTGGTTGCAGGCCATGGTGCTCGCCGTGGTCCAGGGTCTGACCGAGTTCCTGCCGATCTCGTCGTCGGGGCACCTGCGGATCGTCTCGGAGTTGTTCTTCGGCGATGACGCGGGCGCCTCGTTCACGGCGGTGACGCAGATCGGTACCGAACTGGCCGTGGTCATCTTCTTCATCAAGGACATCGTGCGGTTGATCGGCACGTGGTTCCGCGGCCTGGTCGACGCCGAGGTGCGGCGCACCCAGGACTACCGGCTGGCGTGGTACGTGATCGTGGGCAGCATCCCGATCGGCGTGCTGGGCCTGCTGTTCCAGGACTACATCCGCGGCGCGCTGCGCAGCCTGTGGGTGACCGGCGCGATGCTGATCGTCTTCGGCGTGCTGCTGGGGCTGGCGGAGCGGTTCGGCAGGCAGCAGCGGGCGCAGGACGGGCTGACGCTGCGCGACGGCGTGCTGATGGGCCTGGCGCAGGCGCTGGCGCTGATCCCCGGGGTGTCCCGGTCCGGCGGCACGATCACCGCCGGGTTGTCGCTGGGCCTGACCCGGCCGACCGCGGTGCGGTTCTCGTTCCTGCTGGCGATCCCGGCGGTGTTCGCGGCCGGGCTCTCGGAGATCCCGCACGTGTTCGAGGGCGGCGGGCCGGGCCTGCAGCCCTCGGGCGTGCAGATGATCGTGGCGACGCTGGTGGCGGGCCTGGTCGGCTACGCGTGCATCGCCTGGCTGCTGCGGTTCGTGGAGCACCACAGCGTGTACCTGTTCGTGTGGTACCGGATCGGGCTGGGCCTGCTGGTGTTCGCCCTGCTCGGGCTCGGCGTCATGCAGCCCTGATCGTGCTCGGCCCAGGTGGCCCGGTGCCCGCGCGGCGCCGGGCCACCGTCGTTCTCGGGTGGGGTTCGGCGCCCGCCGGGGCGGGGCCTACCCTCGGTTTCCGTGGCGACACTCATCCTGCTCAGGCACGCACGATCGGCGGCGAACGGTTCGGGGGTCCTGGCCGGGCGCAGCCCGGGAGTGGGGCTGGACCCCACGGGCAACGAGCAGGCCGCGGGCCTGGCCGGGCGGCTCGCGGAGGTCCCGATCTCCTCGCTGGTGCGCTCCCCGCTGCAGCGCTGCGAGGAGACGGTGCGGGAGTTCGCCGCGGTCCGCGGCCTCGACCCGGTCGTGGACGAGCGGGTGTCCGAAGTGGACTACGGCGAGTGGACCGGCCGGAAGGTCTCGGAGCTGACCGGCGAATCGCTCTGGTCGGTGGTGCAGCAGCACCCGTCCGCGGCGGTGTTCCCCGGCGGTGAGGGCCTCGCGCACGTGCAGGCGCGGGCGGTCGCGGCGATCCGCGAGCACGACGCGCGCGTGTCGGCGGAGTTCGGGCCGAACGCGGTGTGGGTGGTGTGCTCGCACGGCGACGTGATCAAGTCGGTGCTGGCGGACGCGCTGGGCGTGCACCTGGACGGGTTCCAGCGGATCGTGGTCGACCCGTGCTCGATCAGCGTGGTGCGCTACACCGAGACCCGCCCGTTCGTGCTCAAGATCAACGACACCGGTTCGGACGTGTCCGGGCTGCTGCCGCCGAAGGAGGCCGCGTCCTCGGACGCGGTGGTGGGCGGTTCCACCGGCGCCTCGGCGTGACTGAGCCGGTCTCGGCGCCCGATCCGGCCCTGGCACCCGATCCGGTCCGGGGCTCCGATGCGGCCCTGTTCCCGGTCCCGGACCTGGCGCGGTACCTCACCGGCAGCTGGGTGCTGCGGCGCGACATCGTCGACGACGCGGGAGCGCGGCTGGGCGGATTCGCGGGCGAGGCGGTGTTCACCGCCGACGCGGGCGAGCTCGTGTACCGCGAGACCGGGGAGCTGGAGCTGGGCGCCCACCGCGGCCCGGCGCACCGGACGCTGCACTACCGCCTGGCGGATCCGGCGACCGCGGCGGTGCACTTCGACCACGGCGGCTTCTTCCACGACCTGGACCTGCGATCCGGGCGCTGGCTGGTGGAGCACCCGTGCCGGGCCGACCTGTACCGCGGCGAGTTCGCGGTGCACGGCCCCGACTCCTGGTGGCAGCGGTGGCACGTGGCGGGGCCGGCGAAGGGCCACGTCTTGACCACCGACTTCAGCCGGGCGTAAGGCCCGGCCGCGGAAATCCGGTTGCGGCCCGCCGCGGCCGGACCGCATGATCGACGCGTCGTTCGAGAGCGGTGGCGATCGCGTGGAAAGCGGTCGCGTGGAGCCGGTTCGGCGGCGAAGCCGCCGGTGGCCCGGCCCGCCCGTGCGGCGGCGTGCCCGCTGACGCCCGTCGTCGCGTGCTGGTGCCCGAGCCCGAGCAGCCGGGTACTTCCGCATCCCGCACCGGCTCGTCTCGTACCCGTTCGTCGTGCACCGGAGCCCCGCCGGGTCCGGTGGCGGTTCTTCCGAGGAGGTCGTGGTGGTCAGCGTGGTGCCGGGCAGCCGGGTGCCGATCCGGATGTGGGCGGACCCGGCCCGGGTGGAGGACGCGGCGATGGCGCAGCTGCGCAACATCGCCGACCTGCCGTGGGTGCACGGGCTGGCGGTGATGCCGGACGTGCACCTGGGCAAGGGCGCGACCGTCGGCAGCGTGATCGCGATGCGCGACGCGGTGTCCCCGGCCGCGGTCGGGGTGGACATCGGCTGCGGGATGAGCGCGGTGCGCACCTCGCTGCGCGCCTCCGATCTGCCCGCCGACCTCGGCAGGCTGCGGCGGCGCATCGAAGCGGCGGTGCCGGTCGGGTTCTCGATGCACGACGAACCGGTCGATCCCGCGCGGGTGCCCGGCGAATCGGGCTGGGACGGGTTCTGGGGCCGGTTCGACGAGCTGCACCGCGGGGTGCGCGGCAGGCGGCAGCGGGCGCTGCGGCAGCTGGGCAGCCTCGGCGGCGGGAACCACTTCATCGAGGTGTGCCTGGAGCAGGGCGGCGCCGACGAGGGCCGGGTGTGGCTGATGCTGCACTCCGGGTCGCGCAACATCGGCAAGGAGCTCGCCGAACGGCACGTCGAGGTGGCCAGGTCGCTGCCGCACAACGCCGACCTGCCCGACCCGGACCTGGCGGTGTTCGTGGCGGGCACCCCGCAGATGGCGGCCTACCGGCGCGACCTGTTCTGGGCGCAGGAGTACGCGCGGCGCAACCGGGCGGTCATGGTGGCGCTGGTGCAGCGGGCGGTGTCCGAGGCGGTGTGGCGCACCCGGTTCGACGAGCCGATCTCCTGCCACCACAACTACGTGGCGGAGGAGACCTACGACGGGGTGGACCTGCTGGTGACCCGCAAGGGCGCCATCCGCGCGGGCAGCGGGGAGCTGGGGATCATCCCGGGCAGCATGGGCACCGGATCGTTCATCGTGCGCGGCCTCGGCAACCCGGAATCGTTCACCTCCGCCTCGCACGGCGCCGGGCGGGCGATGTCCCGGTCGAAGGCGCGCAAGACGTTCACCGCCGCCGACCTCGCCACGCAGACCGCAGGGGTGGAGTGCCGCAAGGACGCGGGCGTGGTCGACGAGATCCCGTCCGCGTACAAGGACATCAACGAGGTGATCCGAGCCCAGACCGACCTCGTCGAGGTCGTCGCCCACCTCAAGCAGGTCGTCTGCGTCAAGGGCTGACCGGCGGAGCAGTGACCGTGGGTGCTGTCCAGGGCACGGGCGGTGTGAGGATCACCGCACGCCTCCGCGCGCACCTCGCCGAACGGGGAGGGGCAGACTGGACGGGTGTGGGCCGAACGGCCGATACCGATAGCTAGGGGAATCGTGAACAAGCACATCGCCGTGGTCACCGTGCCGGGACACGGGCACATCAATCCGACCCTGCCGCTGGTGGAGGAACTCACGCGGCGCGGCAACCGGGTCAGCTACGCCACCGGGCAGATCATGATGGAGAAGGTCGAGGCCGCCGGAGCCGCCGGGGTCGAACTCCCCTCGACGCTGCCGACGGTCAAGCCCGGCATGCAGATGACCGTCGACGTGATGGCCGGGATGCTGGAGTACCTGCACGGGGAGGCCCGCAACGCGCTGCCGGTGCTGCTGGAGCGGTTCGAGCAGGACCGGCCCGACGTGGTGTGCTTCGACATGCTCACCCCGGTGGGACGGATGCTCGCGCAGAAGCTGGACGTGCCGGTGGTGTCGCTGCTGCCCAGCTTCGCGGGCAACGACCAGGTGTCGCTGCAGCAGCGGTCGATGCCGGCGGACTTCGACCCGCAGCACCCGTCGCTGGCGAAGGCGGCGGCGCTGTTCCAGGAACTCGGCGAGGAGTACGGGCTCTCCGGCGACCAATTCCCGATGCGCCCGGTCCCCGGGGCGGACAGCGTGGTGTTCCTGCCGAAGTCGTTCCAGTTCGGTGGCGAGACCTTCGGCGACAACTTCCACTTCGTCGGCCCGTGCCTGGGCAGCCGCGCGCAGGAGGACTACACCCCGGCCGACGAGCAGGCGCCGCTGCTGTTCATCTCGCTGGGCACCGGGTTCAACGACCGGCCCGACCTGTACCGCACGTTCCTGGAGGCCTTCGGCGGCACCCGCTGGCAGGTCGCGATGTCCATCGGTGACGTGGTGGACGTGGCCGACCTCGGGGAGATCCCCGCGAACTTCGACGTGCGGCCCACGTTCCCGCAGCTGGGGGTGCTGCGGCGCGCCTCGGCGTTCGTCACGCACAACGGGATGGGGTCGACGATGGAGGCCCTGACCTACGGGGTCCCGATGGTGGGCGTCCCGCAGATGATGGAGCAGGCCGCCAACGCCGACCGCGTCGCCGAGCTGGGCCTGGGCCGTCGGCTGGCCGAGGAGGAGCTGACCGCGCAGGGCGTGTTCGCCGCGGTGGAGGCCGTCGCCGACGACGAGGACATCCGCGCCAACCTGGTCGGCATGCGCGCCGACATCGCCGCCGCCGGCGGCCCCGTCGCAGGAGCGGACGTCATCGAGAACGCCTGCAGCTGAGCCCGAGGTGAATGGCCCACCAGACCACCGAAACCCGGCCGACCGGGCCATTCACCACGAAACCTCCGCACCGTCGGCCCCGTTCTTTCCTGTCAGCGGCGAAGCCGCTGAGCGGAGACCACGCACGCAGCCGGACCACCTGCGGGTTCTCAGCGGCGTTCTCGCGAGGACAGCGTTTTCGCCTGTGGCGGAGCCACCGGTGAAAACGATCCCGCAGCGAGAACGCCGCTGAGGTTCCGCCACCCGACCCACTTCCCAGCAGGAACCGGGAGAACCGCTCCTCAGCGGGTAGCCATCAGCTCGTCGAAGGTGGGGAACTTCTCCGCGGTGTCGGTGTTCAGGAACTCCCCGATCCACCCGTCGTCGTCGTGGAAGAAGCGGATCGACACGAAGTCGGGGCTGGTGCCCATGTCGAACCAGTGCGTGGTGTTGGCGGGCACGCTGAGCAGGTCCCCGGCTTCGCACAGCACGCCGTACACCTTGCCGTCGAGGTGCAGGTAGAACACCCCGGCGCCGCGGGCGAAGAACCGGTCCTCGTCGTCGTCGTGGGTGTGCTCCGACAGGAACTTCTCGCGGGCGGCCTTGGCCTGCGCGGGCCACTCCGGGTCGGCGGAGGGCTTCATCGCGATCGCGTCGACCTTGATGTAGCCCTCGCTGTCGATGACCTGGTCCACTTCGGACCGGTAGGCGTCGAGGACCTGCTCGGAGGTGGCTTCGGCGGGCAGTTCCCGCAGCGGCCAGCGTTCGAAGCGGACGCCGAACTCCTTGAGGACGCCACCGATCTCGGCGGGGTCTTCGGTGCGCAGGGTGGCGGTGCTCGGGTCGGTGTCGTCCCAGACGGTCAGCAGGGTCATGCGGTTCTCCTGTTCACGTGGTGCGGCTGATCCGCGGCGAGGGCGTACGAGGTCAGCCATTCCAGGCATTCGGTGCGGTGCCGCGCCTGGGCGAGGTCGTCGCCCCACACGTACACGCCGTGCCCGGCGACGACCAGCGCGGGGGTGGCCGGGTCGAAGACCTCCTCGAAGCGGTCGCCGAGCCAGGCCATGTCCTGGCCGTTGGGCACGACGGGCACGGTGACCTCGTCGTCGTGGGCGCCGCGGCCGAGTCCTTTGAGCATTTCCAGGTCGCGCAGCACGATCCCGCCGGGCCAGCGCTCGGCGGCGAGGACCGGGGCGGTGATGTGCACGTGCACCACGGCTCCGGCGCCGGAGCGGGCGGCGACGCGTGCGTGCAGGCCCGCTTCGGCGGAGGGCCGCTGGTCCGGGCGCGGCTGGTCGGGCACGGCAGCTCCCGCGGCGTCGACGACGACCACGTCCTGCGGGGTGAGCTCGCCCTTGTCGCGGCCGCTGGTGGTGACCGCGAGCCGCAGCGGGTCGGTGCGCAGGGTGACCGACAGGTTCCCGGAGGTGCCGCGCATCCAGCCGAGCGCGGCGAAGCGCGCGGATTCGGCGGCGAGCGCCGCTCCGGCGGTGTCGAGTTCGGCGGTGGTGACGGGGGTGCTCATGCGGGCACCTCGATGCTGATGTCGTCGAAGGTGGTGACGCTGCGGTGGTCGCCGAAGTCGGCGTCGGCGAACGGTTCGCCGGGGCGGGCGAGGCCGACGGTGCGCCACCCGGCTTCGGCGGCGGCGTCGAGCTCGGCGGGCACGTCGGAGGCGAACAGCACGTCGCCGGGGTCGGCGCCGAGGACTTCGGTCATCGCCCGGTAGGACCGCGCCTCCCGCTTGGGCCCGGCGTTGGCGGTGTCGAAGTGGTGGCGGAACAGGTGCCGCAGGTCCCCGTCGCCGGTGTGCGAGAACGACGCGATCTGCGCGGCGACCGATCCGGAGGAGAACACCGTGAGCCCCGCGCCCTGGTCCTGGAAGTGCAGCAGGGCGCCGACGACGTCGGGGAACAGCTGGGTGGTCAGTTCGGCGTCGGCGTAGCCCTGCCGCCAGATGAGCCCTTGCAGGGTTTTCAGCGGGGTGGCCTTGCGGTCGGCGTCCATCCACTCGTGCAGCACGGCCACCACGGCGTCGGTTCCGGCGTCGGCGGGCAGGTCCGCTTCGGCGCGCACCGCGGCCACGGCGTCCCCGACCTCGGGGTCGTCGGGGTGGGTGTCGATCCACGGGCCGAGCCGAGGCCGGGCGTAGTCGTAGAGGACCTCGTGGACCTGGCTGGTCGGGGTGACCGTGCCTTCGATGTCGATGACGACCCAGCGGGCCGTTACCGGGTCGGTCATGCCTGTTCCCCCTGGTCGGGACTGGTGTGCTGGTAGGCGATGAGCTCGCCGGGGGCGAACGGGCCCTGGTCGGTGACGACGGTGGTGACGAACCGCGGCGGGGTCACGTCGAACGCGGGGTAGTGGCCCTGGACGCGTTCGCTGGCGGTGCGCTGCCCGAGGGTGTGCAGCACTTCGTCGCCGTCGCGGTGCTCGATGGGCACGTCGGCGGCGGTGGGGGACTTCGGGTCCGGTTCGTGGCACAGCGCGTGGTACGGCACGCCGAAGGCGTGCGCGGCGACGGCGAGCTGCAGGGTGCCGACTTTGTTGATGACGTGCCCGTCGAGGGTGACCCGGTCGCTGGCGGTGATCAGCGCGTCGACCTCGCCGCGGCTGAACAGCGACGCGCCCATGCCGTCGGTGATCAGCGTGGTGGGCACGCCCATCTCGGCGAGGGTCTCGGCGGTGAGCCGCGCGCCCTGCAGGTAGGGGCGGGTCTCGGTGCAGTAGAAGGTGAGTTCCTTGCCGGCCCGCTGGGCGGCGGCGACGGTCTCGGTCAGGTACAGGTCGCCCCAGCAGTGGGTGAGCACCCGGGCGCCGTCGGGCAGCAGCCGCGCGGCGGCTTCGCCCATGGCGCGGCTGCGCCCCCTGTAGTCGGCGTCGCCCGCGCGGGCTCCGGCGAGCGCGGCGGCGGCGAGCGCGTCCGGGGAGTCCTCGCCGCGGGCGCGGGCCGCGGCGACGGCGTCGAGGACGAAGTCCGCGGCGAGCCGCTGGTGGTCGTTGGTGGGCCGGGTGGCGATGAGCCGGTCCGCGGCAGCCCGCACCCGTTCGGCGACCTGGTCGGGGGCGTCGGCGGCGGCGTGGCGGGCGGCCAGCGCCATGCCCCACAGCGCGGCGAAGTAGGGGCCGCTGGACTGGGTGACCATGTCCTCGATGGCGCGGGCGACCTGCTCGACGTCGCGGGCGTGCACCCAGGTGCGTTCGAACGGGAACACCCGGCGGTCCAGCAGGTGCACACCGTCGTCGGCGAGCCGAACGCTGTCGGCGAGCACCGGCGTCGTCGCCGGGTCGGTGATCAACGGCATCTGTGTCCTCTGTGGATAGTCGTCGACCGGTGGGAAGATCGGATCAGATTACTGAGCCGACCCCCCTGGGGCGCAACATCTTCCAGATTCCGGGACTGCCGGATGCGCATGCGTTTCCGCATCGGGCGAGGTCAGCGGGTGGTGCCGCGGACCACGGTGCCCGCCACGTCCGGGTCATCGACGGTGCGCGGGAGCAGCCCGTGCGCGCGCAGCGCAGCGGCGGTCCCGGCGGCCTGTTCGGTGCTCGTCTCGATCAGCAGCACCCCGCCGGGGGCGAGCAGTCCCGGCGCCACCGCGGCGACCCGCCGGTGCAGGGCGAGCCCGTCGGCGCCACCGTCGAGGGCGGTCGCCGGCTCGTGCTCGCGGGCCTCCGGCGGCATCAGCGGGATCCGCTCGGTCGGCACGTACGGGGCGTTGACGGCCAGCACGTCGACCCGGCCGCGCAGCGCGGCGGGCAGCGCCTCGTCCAGGTCCCCGGCGTGCACCCGGTCGGCGGGCAGGTTGCGCCGGGCGCAGCGCACCGCGGCCGCGTCGACGTCGGCGGCGTGCACCTGCGCGGCGGGCACGGCGGCCAGCACGGCCGCACCCACCGCGCCGGAACCGCAGCACAGGTCCACCACCAGCGGCCGCGGCCCGGACTCGCGGGCGGCGGCGATGGCCTCGCGGGCGAGGAGTTCGGTGCGCCGCCGCGGCACGAACACGCCCGGCTCGACCACGATGCGCAGCCCGAGGAACTCCGCCCAGCCCAGCACCTGCTCCAACGGCAGGCCGTCGACGCGTCGCCGCACCAGTTCCGCGAGCTCGGCCGGGTCGCCGGTCGCCGCGAGCAGCAGCCGCGCCTCGTCCTCGGCGAACACGCAGCCCGCCGCCCGCAACCGGGCCACGACCCGGTCGAACCGGTCTGCGGGGGACGGCTGGTTCAACGGTGACCTCCGGCGGTGCGCGGCGGGACGGGTCCCGGGGGAGCGGGGGCGACCGGTGGCCGCACATGCGACGACGCGGCGGCCGAGCACCGGGATCGGGCTCGGCCGCCGCGTCGTCGGGAAAGCGTCAGCGGCGCTTCTTCGGCGGGTCCTTGCGCAACAGGTCCGGACCGATGATGCGGCGCACCACTCTGCGCGCGAGGCTGCGGCGCTTCGCGGGCTGCTGCCGAGCCGGGGCCTTCGCGGGCGGCGCGGCCGCGGTGTCCGGGACCGGCGGGGCCGCGGGGGCCTCCGGCGGGGTCACCGGGATGAGGTCGGCGAGCGTGCCGGACGGGGTCTTCGGGGGCACCTCCTCGGTGGTGCCCGCCCGCGCGGTCGGCGGGTCCGGGTTGAGCCGCTTGGCGAACTCCGGCCGCTCGTCCCGGATCGCCGGGATGTAGGGCTGGGTCACCTCGACTCGATCCGGCCGCGGCGCCGGTGCGTCCGGGCGGGGCAGGAAGTCCTCCGGGCGCGCCGCCGGGCGGGCGGTGCCGGAGGAGGCGGACGGTGCCGGTGCCGCATCGAGGGGCAGTTCTCCGACGAAGCGAGTGGTCACCGGTCCGGCATCGGGCCGCGAACGGTCCTGCTGCTCGGGCGGGACCGCCGGCTGGAACCAGGGGCGAACTAGATCGTCTTGAAGTGTCATCCGTATCGACTCTGCGGGGAGCAAACGGCCAGTACCACCAGTGGGTGACCCACCGGCGGATCAGACCCTACCGGTAACGGACCGGTAAAGCACCACCCGAGTGGGCGCGAAATGTGGGTGATCCGCCGCGGACTGTCACGGCCAGTGCCGAACATCGTCCTCAGCTGCGGCGATCAGTGCGGGAGCTAGGGCCAGAAGCGGGATGCGTTCCCCGCCACACCCCCGCGACTGGTCGCCGACCGTGAGCGGTCGTGCCGACATTGCGGGACGGATCGGGCACCTTCGTGCTCACGGTCCGTGTCGATGACCCGGGGTTTCGGTCGTCGCGAGGGGCCCGCCCTGTTCGCTGCGTGTGCGGGTCTCCCCGGAAACCGGTCCGGGGAGCCCCGCCGCGGATCACGGTTCGGGCCACGTCCCGCACGGCCAGGTGCCGTCCCAGCCGCTGTTGCCCGCGCCCAGGTCGACGGTGAACGTCCCCTGCTCCGGACAGTTGTAGACCCCGGCCGCGCCCACGGACTCCGCGGTGACCTGCTCGAACCGGGCGGCGCCGCCGGTCTCGGCCTGCACGACGACGGTGCCGACGCCGCGCAGCGCGGCGCCCTCGACGGTGACGCCGCGGACCTCGTGGCCCTGCCCGCCGCCGGAGAGGAACTCGAACACCGAGTAGGGGCTGTCGACGGCGGTCGTGTCCGCGATCCGGACCTCGGCCTCGATCGGCGAGTCGTACGCGTCCACCCGCAGCGCCCCCATCGGGTGTCGCAGGTTCGGGTTCATCGCCCCGGTGCGCACCAGCTCGTTGCCGGTCACCTCGATCGTGCCGCTGAGCGGGAAGAACGGTTCCGCGAACGCCTGGTTGGAGATCGCGATGCCGCTGCCCAGCGCGTTGGTGTCGGCGACCAGGTTGTCCCGCACCTGCAGGTCGGTGCCGCCGTAGACGGCGATGCCGTTGGCGAGGTTCGGGGCGATCACGGTGTTGCCGGTGAAGGAGCTGCCGATGTCGGGTGCGTTCAGCGACCACATGGCCAGCGCGTCGTCGCCGGTGTTGCGCAGGAAGTTGTCCCGCACCCGCACTCCGCGAGCGGAACCGTTGAGGTTGATGCCGTCGGCAGTGGTGTCGAGGATGCGGTTGCCCTCGACGAGCAGGTCGTCGTTGTTCCCGGTCAGCCACATGCCGACCTTGAGGTGCTGCAGCCACAGCCCGGTGACCTCGGAGCCCGCGCCGAGGCTGCCGGTGGCGAAGTTGTCCGGGGAGTCGTCCACCCGGTCGGTGACGTCGCCGAGCACGGCGAAGTCGCGCAGCCGCACCCCGCCGGCGGACACCGTCTGGTCGATCAGGTGCGAGCTCAGCAGCACCGAGCGCCACGGCCCCGCTCCGATGATCGAGACCTGTTCGACGGCCAGCGGCGAGTCGACGCGGAACCGGCCTTCGGGCACCCACACCTCGGTGCCCGCGGACCTGGCCTGCTCGATCGCGGTGGTGAACGCGGCCGCGGAGTCCTCGGCGCCGGTCGGGTCGGCGCCGGTGTCGAGCACCGACACCGAGCCCTGCGGCGCCTCGGGGGCGGGGGCGACCTGTTCGAAGTCGGCGACGTCGACCGCGTAGGACGGCACCGTGTCCGGTTCGAGCCGCACCACGTCCCCGGCGTGCAGATCGCGGTCCAGCAGCAGACGAGCGTGGTCGAACAGGTGGTGGGTCTGCGACCCGTCGATGTCCGGGGTGTCGAGGTAGGAGTACTCGCTGGTGACCCGCAGCGGGGTGTCGAGGCGTTCGCCGTTGACCGAGACCGCCACCGTGCCCTCGACGCCGTCCGGGACGTTGCCGGAGACGGTCAGCGCGTTCGCGTCGGCGCCGAGGGTGAACTCGACGTACCGGCCGGGACCGTCCAGGGCCACCGCCCGCCGCCCGGACGCCTCGGAGGCGAGGCTGCCCTGGGTGAGGTCCGGGCCCAGGACGGTGCCGTTGGTCTCGGCGTCCTCGGCTTCCAGCGAAGTGAACGGGGTTTGCGCGCCCGCGGGCGCGTCGGGCGCCGCGGCCGCGGCGGTCGGGGTGGCCGCGGCGACGGTGCCCGCGGCCAGGAGTGCGGCCGCGGCCATCACGGCGCGGCGGCGCCACCGCGGATCGCGGTCGGTGTCGGGGAGCTCGGGGCTTGGCACAGCACGTCCTTCGGAGTCGGGGAGCGAGCCGGTTCGGCGGCCCGTTCGGCCGCGTCACCTGCGGGAAAGCGCTCACCGTAGGAGTGCGCCGAACCGGCCCGGCCCCGATGTCGAGATCCCGACAGCGCGGCTGCTCCGGGCGCAGCAACCGCCGCCGCACCCGTTCCCCCACTCGCCGTCAGGCCGGTTCGGGGGCCGGTGCCAGCGGCCAGTGCTCGGCGCGGGCGCGCACGTCGGCCGCGCGGGCGCGGAGCCCGTCGGCTTCGGCGGTATCGGTGGCGCGGTCGGCCTGCCGGTCCAGGAATCCGGCGAAGTCGTGCTGCTGGTCGCGGTGCCAACCGGTCTGGTCCTCGTGCAGGGCGGTGAGGACGCGGGTGCCGATCTCGTCCGGGTGGTTCTTGGCCAGGCGCCACGCCAGGCGGGCGCAGGCCAGCGCGTCGGCGGTGGCGTCGTGCGCGGAATCCAGCCGCACCCGGTAGTGCTCGCACAGGGCGCCGAGGGTGCGCTTGCCCTTGCGGTAGCGGTCGAAGTGCTTGTCCAGGCAGCGCGGATCGACCACCGGCCCGGTGACCTCCAGCTTCCGCCCGTGGTGGCGGCGCAGCTCGGCGTCCAGCAGCGACAGGTCGAACGGTGCGTTGAACACGCACAGCGGCCGGGTCGGGTGCCAGGCGTCGGTGAGGAACTCGGCGATCTCGGCGGCGACCTCCGCGGCGGGGCGGCCGTGCTCGCGGGCGTGCTCGGTGCTGATGCCGTGCACCTCGGCGGCCTCGGCGGGGATCTCCACGCCGGGGTCGGCCAGCCAGGTGCGGACCTGCGGGTCGCGGCCGGGCACGATGGAGATCAGGGTGCCGGTGACGATCCGGTCGGTCCCGGTGTCGGTTCCGGTGGTTTCGAGGTCGAACGCCAGCAGCGGCCCGTCCGCCCAGGACGACGTGGGGTTGGTCATGATCGCCACGGTATCGAGGTCCACCGACTCGATCAGCGGGCCTCGCCGGGACGGCCGGTGATCGAGGCGTGATCCGTCCGACTCGATCGGGCGAGCGGGAACAGGAGCAGGACGTGGGAGAACCGATCGCCGGCACCACTTCGGGCCGCGTGCGCGGGATCCGCGGCGACGGGGTGGTGCGCTTCCGCGCGGTGCCCTACGCGGCCGCGCCCACCGGTGACCTGCGGTTCGCGGCACCGCGACCGGCTCCGCGCTGGGACGGGGTGCGGGCGGCGGACCGGGTCGGGCCGGTGGCGCCGCAGCAGGCGAGCCGGGAGCTGCCGGGATTGGACACCTCGGTGCTGCGCGGTCCGGAGTGGTCCGGCGGCGCGGACTACCTGACCGCCGAGATCACCCGGCCGGACCAGGACGGCGGCGGGCTACCGGTGCTGGTGTTCGTGCACGGCGGCGCGTTCGTCAGCGGCAGCGGTGCGGCGCCGCTCTACGACGGGGCCGCGTTCGCCCGCTCCGGGGTGGTGCTGATCGCGATCAACCACCGGTTGGGTGCGGAGGGCTTCGCGCCGATCGGCGAGACCAACGTGGGGTTGCGCGACCAGCTCGCCGCGCTGCGCTGGGTGCGGGACAACGCGGCCGCGTTCGGCGGCGACCCGGGCAACGTGACCGTGTGCGGGCAGTCCTCCGGGGCGATGAGCATCGCGGACCTGCTCGGCTCGCCGCTGTTGGACGGCGTGGTGGACCGGGCGATCGTGCAAAGCGGGCACCCCGGCATGACCCGCGAGCGGCGGCTCGGCCGGGTGCTGGTCGAGGCGCTGGCGCGGCAGCTGGGCATCGCCGCGACGGCGGAGGCGTTCCGGCGGGTCGGATCCCGGGAGCTGCTGGCCGCGCAAGCAGCGGTCATGGCTCCCGGCGGTGGCCCGGACCTGCGCGACGAGCACGGCCACGACCCGTCGTTCGGGCTCAGCGCGTTCCTGCCGGTGCACGGCGACGACGTGCTGCCGGTGCCGCCGGGCGAGGCGGTCGCCGCGGGCAGCGCGGCCGGGATCGACGTGCTGGTGAGCACCTGCCGGGAGGAGATGGCGCTGTACCTGGTCGCCACCGGCGTCGTCGACACGACCACCGATGAGCAGGCCGTCGCCGTGCTCGCGGCTTCGCACCCGGATGCGGCGGGGGTGCTGGCGGACTACGGGCTGGGCAGCCGCCCGGCGGGCGAGGCGCTGTCGGCGGCGCTCACCGACCTGGTGTTCCGGCTGCCCGCCCGGGAGTTCGCCGCGCGCCACCGCGATTCCGGTGGGCGCACCCACGTCGCCGAGTTCACCTGGCGCTCCCCGCGGTTCGACGGCCGGTTGGGCGCCTGCCACGGCTTGGAACTGCCGTTCGTGTTCCACAACCTGGCGGTCGCCACCGGCCCGGCCGGGCTGCTGGGCGAGGCTCCGGACCGGGAGCTGGCGGATCGGCTGCACGGGGCGTGGGTGTCGTTCGCGACCACCGGCGATCCGGGCTGGCCCGAGCACGGCGACGGCCACGTGTGCACCGCCGGGCCCGAGCCGGTGGTCGACGGGCCCTGGTGACGGGTGCGCGGCCGGAGGTGGCGTGCGCGGCTACGATCCGCGGCGTGTCCGATCTCGCGGCCTGGCCGGCCGCCGCGCCGCTGCTGACGGTCCGCTTGCGGCTGGAACCGCTGCGGGTCGAGCACGCGCGGGAGACCGCGCCGGTCCTCGACGACGTGCGGCTGCACGAGTGGACCGGTGGTGCGCCGCGTTCCCCCGACGAGCTCGCGGCGCGCTACCGCTGGCAGGTGGCGGGGCGTTCCCCGGACGGCGAGCAGGGCTGGCTGAACTGGATCCTGCGCGACCGCGGCGACGGGCGGGTCCGCGGCACGGTGCAGGCCACGCTCACCCGACCGGAGCCGGAGCTGCTGCGGGCCGCGCTCGCCTGGGTCGTCGGCACCGAGCACCAGGGACACGGGTACGCGCGGGAGGCGGCGCTGGCCATGACCGGCTGGCTGCACGAGCAGGGCGTCGGCGAGCTGACCGCGCACATCCATCCCGGGCACCGGCGGTCCAGCGCGGTCGCCCGCGCGGTGGGCCTGTCCCCGACGTCGGCGATCGTCGACGGTGAGATCGTCTGGTCCGACCGGGATCGATGAGCCGGTCAGCGCTCCAGGCGCCGGGACCTGGGGCGGGCGCGCAGCCGCGCGCGGGGCGGTTCGGGTGCGGGCAGCGCGGCGCCGTCGTAGCCGGGCACGAGTCCGAACCGGTCGGCGGAGCCGAACCGATCTGAGGCGCCGCCGGTGCGCTCGGCCTCCCAGTCGCGGCGGGCTTCGAGGACCTCCTCGTGGGTGCGGGGGACGAAGTTCCACCACATGACCAGTTCCTCGTCGAACGGCGTCCCGCCGATCAGCAGCGCCCGGCTCGCGGACTCCGCGGTCAGCAGCACGTCGCGGCGCCCGTCGCCGAGGTGCAGCAGCGCGCCGGTGGTGAGGCGGGTGCCGTCGACCTCGACCGGGTCGGACAGCGCCAGCACCGCGTGCTCGAAGTCCGGGCGCAGTGGCAGCCGGATCCGCCCGCCGGGGCGCAGCGCGATCTCGGCGCCGACCAGCGGGGTGTAGGCGCGGGCCGGTGAGGTGGCGCCGCCGAGCTCACCGTTGATCACGGTGATGCGGCCGCCGTCCTCGGTGAGCACCGGCAGGTCGGCGTGCTGCTCGAAGTGGGCGGGCCCGTGCCGGTCCCGTTCGGGCTGGGCGATCCACAGCTGCACGCCGTGCAGCACCGGGGAGTGCTCGACGGGGGTCTGTTCGGAGTGGGCGATGCCGCGGCCCGCGGTCATCAGGTTCAGCTGCCCGGGCCGCACCAGCCGCGCGTTGCCGAGGCTGTCCTGGTGCAGGATCTCGCCGTCGAGCAGCCAGCTGACGGTCTGCAACCCGATGTGCGGGTGCGGGGGCACCTGCATGCCGGGCCCGCCGCCGAGGTCGGTGGGCCCGTAGGAGTCCACGAAGCACCAGGCGCCGACCATGCGCAGGTCCCGGTGCGGCAGGGTGCGCCGGACCCGCATCGCCCGCGGCCCGCCCAGCGGCACGTCGCGCGGTTCGAGCAGGTCCGCGCGGGGTTCGGCGGCGCCGGTGGGCGGGCCGTCGCAGACGGTGCGTTCGGCGGGGTCCGGTTCGGTGTTGCTCACGGCACGACGGTAGCCCGCGCGATCAGAGGTCGGCGCGGGCGGATTCGGGCACCAGGTCGAGGTAGTCGGGGTGCTTGCGGATGTAGGCGGCGATGTAGGAGCAGGACGGCGTGACCTGGACCCCTTCGGCGCGCAGCGAGTCGAGCGCGGTCTTCGCGAGCGTCCCGGCGAGCCCGGCTCCCTGGTGGGCGGGGTCGATCTCGGTGTGCACCAGGTCGACGTGCCCGGGGGTGCGCCGGTAGTCGGCGAATCCGGCGAGCTCGCCGTCGACGGTGATCTCGAACCGGTCGCGTTCGGGGTGGTCGGCCACCCGCACCTGCTGTTCGCTCATACCGCCCTTCTACCAGTTCGCGCGGCGGTCGGTTTCGGTTCGGGCTGATCGCGCATGTCGCGCAGCCGAAACTGAACAGTCTGGACTGGACAGTTCAGGCTGTCGAAATTACCGTGGGGGCATGACGGGAACCGGGAACGACGATTCGGCGGTGCGCGCCTCCCGCGAGGTGCGGGTGGTGGTCGGCAGGCTGCGGCGCAGGCTGCGCGAGCTCGCCGTCGGCGACGACCTCAGCCCCTCGCAGACCTCGGTGCTCACCCGGCTCGGCAAGGAGGGCGATTCCTCGGCCAGCGTGCTCGCGGTCGCCGAAGGGGTGCGGCCCCAGTCGATGGCCAGCACGCTCGCCGCCCTCGACCAGCACGGGCTCATCGAGCGCAGGCCCGACCCGTCGGACGGCCGCAGGCAGCTCATCACGCTCAGCGAAGCGGGCCGGAGCCGCGCCGAAGGCGACCGGCAGGCGCGCCGCGAATGGCTCACCGCCGCGCTGCAGGAGCGGTGCACCGAACAGGAACGGCACGTGATCATCGAGGCGATGGCGCTGCTGGAACGGGTCGCGGAGCAGTGACCGCCACCGAGCAGGAGCGGTTCGACCGCAGGCTGATCACCCCGATGGTGCTCGGCTCGGCGCTGAACCCGGTGAACTCCTCCATGATCGCCGTGGCGCTGGTGCCGATCGGCGCCGCGCTCGGCGCGCCACCCGCCGAGACGGCGTGGCTGGTCTCCGCGCTGTACCTGGCCACCGCCGTCGGCCAGCCCGTGGTCGGCAGGCTCGTGGACCTGCACGGCCCGCGGCGGCTGTTCCTCGCCGGTGCGGCGCTGCTCGGCATCGCCGGGGTGCTCGGGGCGCTGGCGCCGAACCTGGGGGTGCTCGTCGTCGCGCGGGTGCTGATCGGTTTCGGCACCTGCGCGGGCTATCCGGCGGCGATGCACCTGATCCGCAGCGAAGCGCGGCGCACCGGGCAGGACAGTCCGAACGGGGTGCTGACGGCGCTGGCGATCTCCGCGCAGACCATCGCCGTGGTCGGCCCCACCCTCGGCGGGCTGCTGATCGGGTTCGGCGGCTGGCGCACCGTGTTCGCGGTGAACATCCCGCTGTCGCTGGCCTGCCTGGTGCTCGGCGCGCTGCGGCTGCCGCGCGGTGGCGGGCAGGAGTCCGGTTCGGGTTCGCTGGACGTGCCCGGCATCGCGCTGTTCGCGGCGACGCTGAGCGCGTTGCTGCTGTTCCTGATGGAACCCGGCGCCGGGCACTGGTACCTGCCCGTGCTCGCGGTCGCCGCCGGAGCGGGGTTCGCCGTGCGGGAGCTGCGGGTGCGGGAACCGTTCCTGGACCTGCGGGTGCTGGCCGGGAACCTGCCGGTGCTGGGCACCTTCGCGCGGACGCTGCTGGCGTTCACCGTCTCCTACGCGTTCCTGTTCGGCTTCACCCAGTGGATGGAGCAGGGCCGCGGGCTCACCCCCACCGAATCCGGGCTGGTGCTGCTGCCGATGTTCCTGACCGGCATCGTCGTGTCCAGCACCACCGGCCGCAGCGACGGCGTTCGCGGCAAGCTGCTCGTCGGCGGCCTGGCCCAGCTGGTGGCCTGCGCGTTGCTGCTGGCCGTCGGCGCGCGCAGCGGGATCTGGCTGCTGGTGGCGATCGCGGTCGTCGTCGGCATCCCGCAGGGGCTGATCAGCCTCGCCAACCAGAAGGCGCTGTACCACCAGGCCGATCCGGAGCGGATGGGTTCCTCGGCCGGGTTGCTGCGCACCTTCACCTACGTCGGGGCGATGGTCGCGGCCGCCGCGGGCGGCGGTTTCCTCTCCGGTGGTGCCGACACCACCGGGCTGCACGGCCTCGCCCTGTTCCTGATCGCCGTCGCCGCCCTGTTGCTGGTGGTGACGGTGCTCGACCGCACGTTGCGGAGCCTCGGGCCCGCGGCGGCGCGGTGATCGATCGGCAATCCACCACCGGAAAGGTTCCACCCATGTCCCTGAGCACGCTCGACCCGCGCACCGCGCTGGTCCTCATCGACCTGCAGAACGGCATCACCGGCGCGCCCGGCACCCCGCACACCGCCGCCGACGTGGTGCAGCGCTGCGTCCGGCTCGCCGAGGTCTTCCGCGAGCACGACGCCCCGGTCGTGCTGGTGCGGGTCAGCTTCGCCGCCGACGGTGCCGACGCCGCGCCGGGCCGCACCTCCGCGGGCGCCGGCCGCCGCGAGTTCCCGGAAGGCTGGGACCGGATCATCGACGAGCTCGCCGGGCACCCCGCCGACATCGTGGTGACCAAGCGGAACTGGGGCGCCTTCCACGGCACCGACCTGGACGTGCAGCTGCGGCGCCGCGGCGTCACCCAGATCGTGCTGAGCGGCATCGCCACCAGCCTCGGCGTGGAATCCACCGCGCGCGCCGCGCACGAGCACGGCTACCACGTCACGCTCGCCACCGACGCGATGACCGACCTCGACGCGGAGGCGCACCGCAACAGCCTGGAGCGGATCTTCCCGCGCCTCGGCGAGACGGGGACCACCGACGAGGTCGTCGAGTTGTTCGAGTCGACCCGCTGAGTCCGCGTCCCTGCGGGACAGGCCTTTCTACCAGGCGGGTCGTCGGTTTCCTGTCAGCGGCGACGCCGCTGAACCGCCGACCACCCACGCAGCCCGACCACCCGCGGGTTCTCAGCGGTTCCCTCGCGAGGACGGCGTTTTCGCCTGCGGCGGAGCCACCGGTGAGAACGATCCCGCAGCGAGGGAACCGCTGAGGTTCCGCCACCCACCCCCTTCGCGCCAGAAGTAGAAACCTCAGTGATCGGAGTGCCATGTCGGGTTCTTCTCCTCGCCCTGCCGAATCCGGGCGCGGCGTGCTGGTCACCGGCGCCTCCCGCGGCATCGGGCGGGCCATCGCGACCGCGTTCGCCCAGGCCGGGGGCCGGGTAGCAGTGCACTGCTCCTCCCGTCCGGAGGAGGCCGCCCGCACCTTGGAGTCGCTGCCCGGTTCCGGGCACGTGCTGGTGCGGGCCGACATCGCCGACCCGGGCCAGGTGCCGCGCCTGGTCGGGGAGGCGGTCGACGGGCTCGGCGCGCTCGACGTGCTGGTCAACAACGCGGCGGTGATGACCCCGCACCCGCCGGCGACCACCTCCTACGCCGACTGGCAGGCGGCGTGGCGCAGCACCGTCGAAGTGAACCTGCTGGGCGCGGCGAACCTGAGCCACCAGGTGGCCGCGCACCTCATCGAGCGCGGCGCGGGCGGGCGCATCGTCAACGTCGGGTCGCGCGGGGCGTTCCGCGGCGAACCCGACCACCCGGCGTACGCGGCGAGCAAGGCGGCACTGCACGCGTTGGGCCAGTCGCTGGCGGTGGCGCTGGCCCCGCACGGCATCGCGGTGGCCTCGGTGGCGCCGGGGTTCGTCGAGACCGAACGGGTCGCGGGCCGGTTGGACGGGCAGCAGGGCGCGGACATCCGGTCGCAGAGCCCGTTCGGCCGGGTCGCCGCACCGGAGGAGATCGCCTCCGCGGTGCTGTACCTGGCCTCGCCGGCGGCGACCTGGTCCTCGGGCGCGGTGCTCGACGTCAACGGCGCCTCGTACCTGCGCACCTGAAACCTTCCGCATCGTTCGCCATGGTGACTTATGATGGGGAACGATGAGTCAGGAAATGTACTCCGTCGAGCAGGTGGCCGAGCGGCTCGGCCTGCACGTGCGCACCGTGCGCGGCTACATCCGCTCCGGGCGGCTCGGCGCGGTGCGCATCGGCAAGCAGTACCGCATCGCCGCGTCAGAGCTGGCCGCGCTCACCGGACTGCCACCGGAACCGGCGACCGCACCGGCGGCGGAGGTCACCAGCGTCGTGCACGTGGACGGCGTGGACCGTGCCGCCGCGGACCGGCTCGGCACCCTGCTGCTGGCGGGCGCGGGCACCGGTCCGGACGGGATCAGCGTGCAGACCTCGCACGATCCGCGCCGCGATCGGCTGCGGATCGTGCTGCTCGGCGAGCCCGCGAGCACGGCCGCCGCGCTGGACCTGCTGGCGGGCGTGCTCGACGACCTGCTGCACCGGGAGGGACGCGATGGGTGACGTGATCGAGGAACGAGCCGGAGTACCGGTGCTGGTGTGCGACCCGGCCGGGCCGCCGGTGGCCACCGAGCAGGACGCCGTCGACCTGATCGGCGCCGCCTACCTCGGTGCCGAGGCGGTGGTGGTGCCGGTGGACCGCCTGGCACCGGAGTTCTTCACCCTCGGCACCGGACTGGCCGGGCAGGTGCTGCAGAAGTTCGCCCAGTACCGGCTGCCGCTGGCGGTGGTCGGCGACCTGACCGAGCAGCTGACCGCGAGCGGAGCACTGCGCGCCCTGGTGCGCGAGTCCGATCGCGGCGACCAGGTGTGGTTCGTGCCGGACGGCGCCGCCCTGGAGGCGCGGCTGCGCGCGCTCGCGAGGCGCTGAGCGAACGGTCGATCGACCGCGGAGCCGCGGATATCCTGGAAACCGGTGGCGAGGAAGCCGGGAGGGCGACATGACCGAGCGCAAACCGCACGGCACGACGTTCGAGACGTGGATCGAACGGCAGATCCGCGTCGCCCAGGAACGCGGCGACTTCGAGGACCTCGACGGCCTGGGCCGCCCGCTGCCCGGGGCGGGCGAGCCGCACGACGAGCTGTGGTGGGTCCGCGGCTACGTCGACCGGGAGGGCTTGTCCCGGGAGGCGCTGCTGCCGACACCGCTGCAACTGCGCAAGGAGGCCGAACGCCTCCGCAGCGAGGTGCGGCAGCTGCCGACCGAGCAGGCGGTGCGGGACGCGGCCGCGGAGCTCAACCGGCGCATCCTGGCGTGGCTGCGCACTCCGACCGGGCCGCAGGTTCCGCTGGGCCTGGTGCAGGTGGAGGAGCTCGTCGCCGACTGGCGCGAGCGGCGCGCGCAGGCCCGCACCTCCGCTCCGGCCGCGCCGGTCCGCCCCGAACCGCCGGCCGGGCGGTGGCAGCGGATCACCCGGTTCCTCCGCGGCACCACCCGGTTCCCCGCGGGCCGCGGCTGATCCGCGATCAGTCCAGGCAGAACTCGTTGCCCTCGACGTCCTGCATCAGCAGGCAGGACTCGTCGTACTCGTCGGCGACGAGCAGCCGCACCCGCTCCGCGCCGAGCGCGACCAGCCGCGCGCATTCGGCTTCCAGCGCGGCGACGCGCTCCGCGCCGACCAGGCCGGTTCCGACGCGCACGTCCAGGTGCACCCGGTTCTTGACGACCTTGCCTTCGGGCACGCGCTGGAAGTACAGCCGCGGGCCCCGGCCTTCGGGATCCCGGCACACGAACCCGGCGCCCTGCCGTTCCGGCGGCAGCGTCCGGTCGTAGTCCGCCCAGCTCGCGAAGCCCTCCGGCGGTGGCGGCACGACGTAGCCCAGCACCTCGCACCAGAACCGGGCGAGGCGTTCCGGTTCGGCGCAGTCGAAGGTGACCTGGACCTGCTTGATCGACGACATCCGCTCACCCTAAGTGCCAGGCTGCCGCGAACACCGCGGAACGACGAGGATCAGCGCGCTCGCCCCAGCGGCACCGCCACGCTCGCGGCGACCACGAACCCGACGGCGACGGCCGCGGCCACGGCGGCCGAGTCGTAGTGCGGCAGCGCGGAGCTCGCCACGTTCACCGCGGCGTGCCCGGTGATCGCGGTCGGCAGCACCGCCCCGGAGGCGTCGTAGATCCGGCACAGCAGCACCCGCAGCGCGACGGTGCCCGCGAACCACGCGACGATCCACCCCGCGCCGCGCCCGGCCTGCACCAGCGGGATCACGTGCCACCCGGCCCAGAACGCGCCCAGTCCCAGCGCGAAGGTCCACGATCCGCTGGAGCGGGCGTAGGCGTACCCGGTCCAGCCCAGTTCCTCCCCGGTGGCCGCCAGCAGGAACAGCACGACCAGCACCGGCAGCGACGACCACGGCAACCCGAGTGGCGGCAGCGGCAGCACCACCCGCAGCGCGGTGCACGAGCCGAGGACCAGCGCGGAGATCAGCAGCGCCGACCCGGCGCACCAGACCAGGCCGACCCGGCTCGGCCGCAACCGGGCGAGCAGTGCGCGGGCGGTGCCGTCCCGGGCCGCGAGCAGCAGCGCGACCGCACCGGGGACGATGAACATGAGGGCGCTGACCGGGATCCCCATCGGCAAGCCGGGGACCGGGCCTGCGAGAGCGCCGAGCACCCAGAACGGCAGCGACAGCAGCACGACCAGGCCGAAGAACCACCGCGATGCGAGGTCTCGGCCGGGCATCTGGCTCAGTCTCGCGCGTGCGGGGCGCAGGTCAGCGCACCGGGGATCGCGGCGAACGCGGTCCGCAGGTGGGTGAGAAGCTCCTCGCGGGTCCCGGTGCCGGCCGCGGCCCACGTGTCGTGCGCGCAGCGGGTCGCGGAGATCAGCACGTCGAGGGCGATCCGCGGCCGCGGGTCGGTGGTGTCGTCGGGGATGGCGAACCGCGCGCCGAGGACGTCCCGGATGGTGCGGGTGGTGCGGTCGCAGAAGTGCAGGTTGTGCCCGTTCATCGCCGGGGTGGTGGCGGTGAGCCGGTGCGCGGCGAGGGTGCGCTGCGCCCACTCCGCGGGCATGTCCGCCACGGTGGCCAGCAGGTCGTCCTGCACCGAGTCGAGCAGGGCGCGGCCCGGCTCGGGTTCGCCGGTGCGCAGCCGTTCGATCAGCGCCAGCCACATGTCCTGGGCCGGGGACATGGCGACGTCTTCCTTGCTGGTGAAGTAGCGGAAGAAGGTGCGCTTGGAGACTTCGACGGCGGCGCACAGCTCGTCGAGGGTGACCGCGTCGAAGCCGCGTTCGGTGAACAGCTCCAGCGCGGTGTCGATGAGCTCTTGGCGGGTGCGCTGCTTCTTGCGCTCGCGCAGCGATCCTGCGGTGGCCTCGGGCATGCGGCCGAGCCTACGCCGCGGGTCGTCCCAGGGGTGAACGCCACCGGAGGGCATCGGGCACCCGGTGGCGTTCAGCCGTCGAGCCCACCGGCGAACGGTCCGGCCCGCCAGCCGTCGAGCGCCGGGGCGACGGCCTCGGCGAGCATCGGCAGCTGCGGGGCGAGGGCGAGGCAGGCCACCGAGCGCAGCATCCCGATCGCGTTGACCAACCGCAGGACCCGTGCGTCGAGGGTGCGCAGGCCGAGCTCGGCGGCCGCGGCGTCGTAGACCGCTTCGCCTTCGGCGCCCAGGAACGCCAAGTCCCACTCGACGGGGCCGGCGGTGGCGAGTTCGAAGTCGGCGAACAGGTCACCGCCGGGCGTGGTGAGGATGTTGACGGCGGGCGCGTCGCCGTGGATCGGCTGGACGTCGATGCCGGGGAACTCCGCCTCGAACGCGGTGCGGGAGCGCACCAGTGGTGCGAGCACGTCCCATTCGCGGCGGGCGCGGTCCAGGTCGGCGGGGGTGATCAGCTCGGGCGACTCGGCGAGGTCGGCGAGCCCGCCGCTGATCATGTCGGGTGCCGCCGAGTCGAGGAACGGGAGTGCGCCGGGGTAGTCGCGCAGCGCCAGGTGCAGGTCGGCGACCAGGCCGCAGCGGGCGGTGTAGTCCGGTTCGGCGGTGGTGTCGTGCTCGACGTGCTGCCAGCAGGTCATGGAGAACCCGTCGCGCCGCAGGGGTTCCCGAGGTACGAGGGGGCTCGGGGCGACGACGGGCACGCCCCTCTCGGCGAGCCAGGCGACGACGTCGAGCTCGATGCGCTGCTGGGCGGCCTGGTCCTCCACGCGGGTGCCGCGGGGCAGCACGGTCGGCACCCGGACCACGACGGGGGACGGCGCGAGGTGCACGACGACGGAGAACACGTCGTGCAGCACGGTCGCCGCGGAGACGTCCAGCCCGAGCTCGCGGCCCGCGGCGGTGGCGGCGGCGAGGGCGCGGGCGGTGCGGTCGGCGCGCTGCCGGGCGGTCAGGGCTTCGGGCATGCGGGTGATGCTGTCACGCGGCGATCGGGGGTGCGACGGATTTTCGGGGCCCGCCGATCGCCCCTTGACGCCATGTGCCACTCGGTGGCATAACTGGGTGGTCGCGTTCGCGCGGCGACTCCCACCAGGTGAAAGGCCCAGCAACATGCGTGCACTGCTCGTCGACCATTCCGCACCCACCGGGCTGCGGCTCGACCACGCCGCCGATCCCGACCCGGCGCCGAACCAGGCGCTGGTGCGCGTCTCGGCGATCTCGCTGAACTACGGCGAGGTCACCGACCTGCTGCCCGGCTCGCCCGACGGCACGCTGCTGGGCTGGGACGCGGCGGGCGTCGTCGAACGCGCCGCCGCCGACGGCTCCGGACCGGCCGCGGGCACCCCGGTGGTCACCATGGCCATGCAGGGCGGCTGGGCCGAGCTGCGCGCCGTCGACACCGACACGATCGGCACCGCGCCCGCGGGCGCCGACCTCGGCGTGCTCAGCACCGTCCCGGTCGCCGGGGCCAGCGCGCTGCGCGCCCTGCGCAGGCTCGGGCCCATCCTCGGCAGGCGGGTGCTGGTCACCGGCGCCACCGGCGGGGTCGGGCGCTACGCGGTCGAACTCGCCCGCCTCGGCGGGGCGCACGTGATCGCCTCCACCCGCGACACCGCCGCCCACGGCGAAGAACTGCGCGCCCTCGGCGCCCACGACGTGATCAGCGGACCCGACGAGCTCGCCGAGCCCGTGCACGGCGTGGTGGACAACGTCGGCGGACCGCAGCTGGTCAGCGCGTTCCGCCGGCTGCACGCGGGTGGCACGCTGGTCGCCGTCGGGCACACCACCGGCGCGGCCGAGCACTTCCCGTTCGGCGAGCTGTTCGGCGCCCCCGGCAACGACGATCGCCACCTGGTCACGTTCTTCATGCCCGCCGAATCCGGGCTGGGCGCGGACCTGACCTGGCTGGCCGAGCAGGTCGCCACCGGCCGGCTGCACCCGGAGATCTCCTGGCGCGGCGACTGGGCGCGGGTCGGGGAGGCCACCGCGAAGCTGCGCGACCGCGAGCTGCACGGCAAAGCGGTCCTCGACGTGAGCTGAGGTTCAGCCGACCGCCGCGCCCCGGGCGAGCACGGCGCGCACCGCTCCCAGCGCGGCGACGCCGGTGCGCGGATCGCCGTCGACGACGAGCAGGTCCGCGTCCAGCCCGGGAGCGAGCCGGCCGGTCACCTCGCCCAGCCCGAGCGCGGCCGCGCTCGTCGTGGTCGCCATCTCGACGACGTGCTCGGTGGTGAACCCGAGGTGGACGTAGAGCTCCAGCGCCCCGGCCAAGTCGTCGAACGGGCTGGACGGCAGGCCCGCGTCGGTGCCGGTGATCAGCCCGACGCCGCGCTCGGCCAGCCACGGCAACCGGCCGTAGACCCGGTCGGCGACCTCCGGTGGCAGCGAGTCGATGATCCGCCGCCAGTTGCGGGAGGAGGCCGCGCACGCGTGCACGCCGCGCGCGGCCATCTCCGCAGCGGTCGCCGCGTCGCGGTGCACCTCGCCGGGGCCGGTCATCCACGAGCAGTGCTCGACGGTGTGCACGCCCGCGGCCACGGCGTCCCGAATCGCGGTGGTGCCGTGGGCGTGCGCGGCGACCGGCAGGCCGTGGTGCTCGGCTTCGGCGACGATCAGCCGCAGCCGGTCCCGGTCGAACTGGGACTGCCAGCTCGGCGGCGATCCGGGGGTGATCTGCCCGCCCGAGGCCATCACCTTGATCATGTCGACGCCGAGCCGGGCGTTGCGCCGCACCTGCTCGCGCAGCTCCGCATCGGTTCCGGCGGCGCCGCCGAGGAACCAGCAGTGCCCGTCCGGCACGGTCAGCGGCGGACCGGTCGTGATCAGCCGCGGGCCCGGGAGGTGGCCCGCGGCGATGTCGTCGCGCAGCCGCGCGGTGATCCCGCCGCGGTCGCCGCAGTCCCGCAGCGTGGTCACCCCGGAGAGCAGCGCCTGCCGCGCGTGTTCGGCCGCCTGCGCGCGCAGCTCGTCGTCGGAGGCGGTGCGGACCCGTTCGACCAGGGCGGCCGGGTCGGGTGCGGTGTCGTCGAAGACCAGGTGCACGTGGGCGTTGATCAGCCCGGGCAGCAGGGTGGCGCCGGGCCAGTGCTCGTGTTCGGCGTGCTCCCGGTGGCGCAGCTGCTCGCGCGGGCCGACGGCGGCGATCCGGGCACCGTCGACCAGGACGGCGCCGTCGTCGACGCAGTCTCCGGCAGGTCCCGGCAGCATCCGGTCCGCGCTGATCAACTTCATGGGTGTGGCTCCTTCGTCGCCGGTCGAGGGGGCGGATGGCCCGACAATGATCGTTTCCGCGCTGGTCCCCAACGCCCGCGACTTTCAGCACGGTGACGAAAATATCGGGTGATCTCCCGTCGTCTCCCGCAACGTAGCGGCGCGAGCCCGGTCGCCGAAGCCGATCGCGGGGATTCGCCGCCGCGCTCAGCCGGTGGTCTCCTCGGTGTCCTCGTCCGGACCGAGCAGGGCGCGCACCCGTGCGGGCAGCTCGCCGGCGGGTTCGGCGGTGAGGGACTGGCGCAGGGTCGCGCGGAATTCCTCGTGCTCGCGGCGGGCGGTGGCCGCGGCCGCGTGCTGCTCGGCGTGCGCGGCGCGTTCGGCGGCGAGTTCCTGGTGCAGCGGGGCGAGTCCTGCGGCGTAGGTGCGGGTGGCTTCGGTGAGCCGGTCGGTGAGTTCGGCGGCGCGGGCGTCGGCGGCCTCGCGGGTGGCGGTGAGCTGCTGGGCGAGCTCGGCTTCCTGCTCGTGCAGCTGCCGCCGCCAGTGCCGGTCGAGTTCGTCGCGCAGCCGCTGCCGTTCTTCGTCGGCTTCGTGGCGGAGGCGTTCCTGCTCGTCGAGGGCGGTGGCGCGTTCGGTCGCGCGAGCGTCGTTGAGTTCGGTGATGTGCTGTTGCGCGGCGGCGGCTTGTGCGAGCGCGGACTGCCGGTCGGCGTGGGCCTGGGTGCTGTCGCGGCGGGCGGCGTCCCGGTCGGCGTGCGCGGCGTCGCGCTCCTGCACGGCTTCGTCGCGTTCGGCTTCGGCGGCCTCCTGCGCGGCACGGGCCGCGGCGGCCTGCTCGCCTGCCTCGGCCGCCGCTGCGCGGGCGCGGTCGCGGTCGTGTTCGGCGGCGCGGGACTTCTCCAGCGCGTCGTCCCGGTCGGCTTCGGCGGTGGCGCGGGCGGTGAGCGCGGTGGCGAGCTGTTCGGTGGCGTGCTGCTGCAGCGCGGCGATCTCGGTGCGCACCGGGTCGAGCACTCCGGTCAGGGCGGTGAGGCGCTCGTCGAGGGCGTGCACGTCGAGGTGGGTCATGGGCTGGTCGGGGCCGTAGACCCGGGTCCAGATCTCGCGCTGCTCGTCGAGCATGGCGCAGCTGATCGTCTTGGCGCCCCACTGCCCGTAGCGGTCGGGGTCGGGGGCGCAGTAGGGGGTGGGTCGTCCGCCGCGCGGGGGCAGCGGCGGGAGCGGTTCGCCGCAGTAGGCGCAGGCGGCGTCCTGCCCGGCGGCGAGGGCGCGCAGGGTCGCTTCCCGTCGTTCGTCCCGGCTGCCGCGGCGGGTCGGGGGTGTCCGGGTGTCGGACCGCTCCGCGTTCTCGTCCGTTTCGGGGGTCGCCGCCACTTCGCTCACGTTGACCTGCACTCCTTCGTTCGAGCGGTTTTGATTCTGAAACTCTAACATCTGGTTCGACTTACCGAACCAAAATCAAGCTACGCAGGAACTCCAGAGGAGTTCATATGGATAACCAGGATTATGGATATACTCTGATCTTGCGGCGGGACAACGCCGGAACGGCCGTGCAATACGGCAAATCGGACACGATCAGGGGCGGAGTCGACCCCCGAAAAATGGGGGATCCGCGGAAAGCAGGGGAGACGCATGACCGAGGTGGCCACCCGCCAGGAGCCGACCGGCACGCCGGGCCCGGAGCGCTTCGCCGAGTTCCTGCGCGTCTACGCCTCGCTGAACACCCGCATCGCCTACGCCACCGATCTCGGCATCCCGCTGGACTGGGTGCCCGGCTACACCGCGCCCGAGCCGGGACGCCGCCGCGGGCGGGCCCGGCGCAGCGAGCCGACCGGGTTGGAGTGGCTGCACTGGTGCGTGCGCCAGGACTTCGGCTCGTTCGCCGAGGTGCGGGTGCAGCACGTGGAGCGCTGGCTGGAGGAACTCGCCCGGGCCGGGTACCGGGACGCGACCCGGGCGCGGATGCTCTCGGCGGTCTCGGCGTTCTACCAGAAGTACCTGCTGCGGGAAGGCCTCGCCGAGCACAACCCGGCCGCGCTGGTGGACCGCTCCGCCCAGCACCTCAACCGGTCCGGCTCGACCCCGTCGCAGACGGCGATGTGGTCGTTCGAGGCGTGCCGGGCGTTGCTGCTGGCCGCGCACCTGCTGGCGGACCGGCACCGCAACGGGCCGCGGGACCGGGCGATGGTGGAGGTGCTCATCGGCACCGGGGTGCGCGCGGAGGAGCTGGTCGGGGTGAACCTGGACGACTACCACCGTCCCGCCGCGGGTGGTCCTGCCGCGCTGCGGGTGCACGGCAAGGGCGCGAAGGACCGTCGGGTGGCGCTGGCGGCACCGGTGGCGGATGCGGTGGAGGACTACCTGCGGATGCGGACCGCGCCGCAGGTCCCGGCGCTGCGCGGGCAGCCGGGGCTGCGCGCGCCGGAACCGATGTTCGTGACCTCGACGGGCCGTCGGGTGCACGTGTCGCACGTGCAGGCGTTGCTGCGGCGGCTGTGCGCGACGTTCGCCCCCGCCCCGGATGCGGCGCCGCCGCGGTCGCGGCGGTTGCGGGAGGTGCTCGACGGTGAGCAGGCATCGCTGGTCGCGGCGCACCTGGGCCCGTTGCGCGAGACGATCCACCCGCATTCGGCGCGGCACTCCTACGCCACGCACGCCATCACCCGCGGTGCCGAGCCCCGCCAGGTGCAGCACGACCTGGGGCATGCGGCGCTGTCGACCACCGAGGGCTACCTGCACGACGCCGAGGACCTCGCCCAGTCGGCGGCGCACGAGTTGTCTCCGGCGCTGCACCGGGGCTGGCTGCGGTGATCAGCCGTGCAGCGCCAGGTAGGGCGCGAGCGCGAGCAGGGTGATGATCAGCGCGTACGTGAGGGTGCGGGTGGGCAGTGCGCGGGCGATCTTCCAGCCGAGCAGCACGCCGAGCAGTTCCGGCACGCCGACGATCGCGGCCAGCGGCCAGTCGATGGCGCCGTGGGCGAGGTAGCCGATGGTGCCGACGCTCGCGATGACGATCGACTGCGCTTGGGCGGCGGCCAGCGCTTCGAGCACCGGCACGCGCAGCGCGATCAGCAGCGGGACGGTGAGCATCGGCCCGCCGATGCCGACGATGCCCGAGGCGATGGCCACGGCCAGCCCGAGCGCGACCACGGCGGC
Organism: Saccharopolyspora sp. MMCC62; assembly: GCF_057736575.1. Lineage (NCBI taxonomy): Bacteria > Bacillati > Actinomycetota > Actinomycetes > Pseudonocardiales > Pseudonocardiaceae > Saccharopolyspora > Saccharopolyspora sp. MMCC62. The sequence continues at coordinate 407,572 of NZ_JBYKCM010000001.1, forward strand.
CACCGGCGGGTGCGCACGGGTCCGGGTGGGGGTGCGGCGTTCGCGGAACCACACCAGTCCGGCCACAGCGGTGACCAGCACGGCGAGCACGATCCCGAAGGCGCGCTGGGACACGAGGGTGTTGAGCTGCACGCCGATCGGGGTGCCGAGCACGGCGGTGCCCGCCAGCAGCAGCGCGGTGCGGCGGGTCTCGGGTTCGCGCAGCTGCCCGGACCGGGTGTAGGCGGCGGTACCGAGGGCGCCGGTGGCGATGTGGGTGGCGATGGCGGTGCCGGCGACTTCGGCCGGGGTCAGGGTGGTGAGTGCGAACAGCCCGATGGTGGGCAGCACGCCGCCGGGGCCGAGGGCGGTGATGCCGATGCCGCCCGCGAGGCCCAGCAGTGCCAGCGCGAGGATCGTGGGGAGGCCGATCACCGCGCAGCCACTGGTCGATCGAGGTTGCGCGGCACGGTGTCCTCCTCGGCGGTATCCGGTCGCCGGGTATTCCCCGGCGGGCGGTCAAGTTACCGGGCCGGGGTCACGCCGAGGTCGCGCCGGAGCCGGACGCGGGCCGGTCGGCGACGATCTTCGCGGTACCTGGGACATGATCTATTTCAGTCACGGTGACGAAATGATCCGGCGGTGGTAGCCGGTTCAGGCGAGCCGCGGGAACAGCCGGGCGGCGTTGCCGCGTTCGATGACGGCGAGCTCGTCGTCGGAGAAGCCGAATCCGGTGAGGTTCGCGGTGTTGCGGGCCCCGTTGGTCTCGGGCGCGGCGGGCCAGTCGGTGCCGAACAGGATGTGGTCGGTGCCGGTGACCTCCAGGGTCGGCAGCAGCGAGTTGCGGCTGCCCGCCAGGGCGGTCTCGTAGTACAGCGCGCCGAGCGCGGTCCGGATGTGCTCGGGTCCGACCTCGTGGTCGTCGTCGGGTCCCATGCCCATCTCGCTGTGCTCGGCGATGCGCCAGCCGAGGGTGGGCAGCGGTCCGCCGCAGTGCGCGAGGATCAGGGTGAGCTCGGGGTGGCGGCGGAACACGCCGCGGTAGATCCCGTCGATGATGGTGCGAGCGGTGTCGAAGGTGAATTCGCAGACCGAGCTGGGCCGCCCGAGCCCGAGGTGGTCGACGATGACGGGGCTGTCGGCGGGGTGCAGGAACGCCGGGACCCGGCGGCGTTCGAGTTCGGCGAGCAGCGGTGCGTACTGCTCGGAGCCGAAGTAGTGCCCGCCGGTGTTGGAGTTGAGCAGCACGCCGTCCAGGTGCAGCACGTCCAGGGCGTGTTCGAGTTCGGCCAGCGCCGCGTCGGTGCTGCTACCCGGGAGGGCGGCGAAGGCGCCGAAGCGGTCCGGGTGCGCGGCGATGATCTCGGCGTACTCCTCGTTGACGGCGCGGGCGAGTCCGGTGTCGCCGGTGCCGCCGGCGAAGGTCGCGGGCACGGACAGCACTTGGGCGGCGATGTCGTGGCGGTCCATGAAGGCGATGGCGGCGTCCGGCGACCAGTCCACGTCGACCCGGTAGCCACCCGCGATGCGCAGCCCGGAGCGGAACAGCTCGGCGATGGATCCGCCGAGGTAGTGGGCGTGCACATCGATGCGATTGCGCGGCACGGCGACCAACCCTCCCATTAAGAGACACCTTTGTTTCTTAATGTTAGCGCGGTTCGGGAGGCGGGGCCGAGCGCGGTGGGCTCGGGGAATGCTCAGCGGCGGGCGCGCAGGATGCGGCTGGCGCGCAGCGCCCGGGGCGGTTCTCCGTCGAACTCCCCCGATCCGCCGAGGTATCCGGCGACGAGTTCGGTGGCGGAGTGGTCCTCGACCTCGGTGAACCCGAGGTCGTGCAGCTGTCCGGCGATGTCCTCCGGGGTGAACAGGCTGTGCCAGGGTTCGCCGAGGGCGGCGACCCGTTCGGCGCGCTGCCGCAGCCGCGCGCGTTCGGCATCGTCCTCGGCCGGTCGCAGGTAGTCGAAGACGACATCGACGGGCCGGGCTTGACCGGCGACGTAGGCGAGGGTGTCGCGCGCGGAGTCCGGGCTCAGGTAGAACACGACGCCGAGCCAGACGAACACGGCGGGTTCGTCCCGGTCGAACCCGGCGGCGGCCAGTTCGGCGGCGAGCGCGTCGGTTTCGAAGTCGACGGGCACGAAGGTCATGGTGTCGGGCCGCTCGATCCCGGCCTCGGTGAGGCGCCTGCGCTTCCACGCCTGGGTGGCCGGGTGGTCGACTTCGAACACGCGCAGCCCGGGGTGCGGGTTGCGGTAGGCGAAGGTGTCCAGGCCCGCGCCGAGGACCACGACCTGCCGGACGCCGGTTGCGGCGGCCGCGGCCACGCGGTCCTCGGCGAAGCGGGCGCGGGCGGCGAAGAACAGGCGTCGCGGCCGGCTGTCGGGGCGGTCCTCGGCGGGCTCGGCGTAGGCGGCGAGCTCCTCGTCGGTGATGCCGACCAGTGGGCCCGCGACCGGGTCGGTGAGGATCAGCGGCCGGTCGGCGACCTGGTGGTAGGCGCGGGCGCGGGCGGTCGCGAGCGCGGTCCGGCTGGGTTCCTCGGCTTCCATGTCCCCGAACCTACTCAGGAACGCGCCCCGGGCGCGGTGAACCCGGCCACGCGATCAGCGGGCGAACTTCGCGATCGCCGCCGGGGTGACGGGGGTGAAGAAGTTGACGAGGTTGCCGTCGGGGTCGCGGAACAGCAGCGACCGGTTGCCCCACGGCATCGTGGTCGGTTCGGCGACGAACTCGGTCACGAGACTGGTCAGGTTCCGGTGCACCGCGTCCACGTCGGCGACCAGGAACTCGATGATGACGCTGCGGTTCTCGCCCGGGTGCGCCGAGCCGGGCGCGAACAGCGGGACGGTGCGGGTTCCGGCGAGTGCGAGGGTCGCCGAGGGGGCGCTGATCTCGGCGAAGTCCTCGGTGGCCCAGGCCGCCGGGATGCCGGTGGCGCGCTCGTAGAAGTCGACGAGGCGGGCGACGTCGGCGGTGATGATGCGGATCGATGCGAAGTCCACGGGTGCTCCTCCAGGGGGCGGTTGCTCGTTCGACCGCACGCTACGAGCGATACCGGGCGGAACCCGCCCGGTATCGGAGGGAGAATCTCGGACGTGCCCCGACCCACCGCCCGCGTGCTGGCCCTGCTGGAGCTGTTGCAGTCGGGCGGGACCCGTCCGGTCGCCGAGCTGGCGGACCGGCTGGGGGTGGACGAGCGCACGGTGCGCCGCTACGTCGATCACCTGCTGGACCTGGAGGTGCCGGTGGAGTCGGTGCGCGGCCGCTACGGCGGCTACCGGCTCGCCGCCGGGCACCGGTTGCCGCCGCTGATGCTCACCGATGAGGAGGCGCTGGCGGTGCTGCTCGGCCTGGTCGCCGGACGCCGGGCCGGGCTGGCCACGGCCACGGGCGCCTCGGGCGAGACGGCGGCGGCGAAGATCCGGCGGGTGCTGCCGCAGCGGCTGCGGGACAGGCTCGACGCGGTGCTCGGCGCGCTCGCCTTCACCGCCCCGGCCGGAGATCCACCGGTGCCGGAGGCCGCGGTGCTGCTGGCGCTCGCCGATGCGGTGCGCCACCACCGGCCGGTGTCGATCCGCTACACGGCCGCCGACGGCAGGCGCAGCGAGCGGACCCTGCACCCGTACGGGCTCGTCGCCCACTCGGGCCGCTGGTACGTGACCGGTGCCGATCCGGGGATCGGGGAGGACCGGAACTTCCGGCTGGACCGCATCTCGGCTGCGATGCCGCTGCCCGGCGCGTTCGCCCCGCCCGGCGAGGTGGATGCGGCGCAGCGGGTGCTGACCGGGCTGGCCACCGCTCCGCACCGGCACGAGGTGGTGCTGCTGGTGCAGGGCGAGGCCGAGCAGGTCCGCGGCGGGCTGCCCGCGGGGCTCGTGGTCGTGTCGGAGGGCGCGGGCGAGCCGGGCTGGTGCCGGGTGGAGTTGCGGGCGGAGCGGCTCGACTGGGTGCCCGGCGTGCTCGCCGCCCTGGACCTGCCCTTCGCGGTCGAACGTCCCGCCGAGCTGCGCGAGCACGTCGAGGCGTTCGCCGAGCGCCTCGCCCGCTCGGCGCGCAGACGCCCACCTGGAACGACCGGCGACCGGTAGGGCGCTCTCACCGCAGCCGGGCGAGGTCGCGGGCGGCGATCCGCGCACCGTCGGCGCGGACCCGGCCGGCGAGGTGCCGGGCGCGTTCTGCGCAGGTGAGCGCGGTGCGCAGCGCGTCGGTGAGGGAGTCCGCGGTGGGCGTGCCGGGATGCGCGGCGCCGAGGCCGAGATCGGTGACGCGCCGGGCCCAGTAGTGCTGGTCGTAGACCTCCGGCAGCAGGACCTGCGGGACTCCGGCGCGGGCGGCCGCGGTGGTGGTGCCCGCACCTCCGTGGTGCACGACGGCGGCGACGCGCGGGAACAGGGTCCGGTGGTCGAGGTCGTCGACGAGGAGGTGGTCCCCGGCGGGCGGATCGAGCCCGGCCCAGCCGCGGGAGATGATCGTGCGGCGCCCGAGCCTGCGGGGCGCCTCGACCGCGACCCGGGCGAGATCGTCCGCGGCGGCGGGCCTGCTGCCGAGTCCGAGGTGCACCGGTGGGTCTCCTGCGTCGAGGAAGTCGACGACCTCGCGCGGCAGCGGGCGGTGTTCGGGCGGCAGCCACGCCCCGGTCTGGTGCACGTCGTCGCCGGGCCACGGGGCGAGCACCGGGTCGGCGGCCAGCCACGGCCGGTCCCCGAACACGTGGGCGCGCACGCCGCCGATCGGCGGGAGCCCGGCCGAGGCGCGGTGGGTGCGCAGCGGTGCGCCCCAGGTGGTGTCCCACCGGTGTTCCTCGGCGGCCCACAGCTGCGCGTTGCCGCCTGCGGGGTGCTGCGGCCAGCCGGGCCACGGCGCGGGCGGGTGCTGCGGGGACGGCAGCGTCGCCGGGCAGTAGTGCGCGTGGACGTAGCGGCTCCCGGCGAGTTCGGCGGCCGAGCGCACGCCGATCGCCAGCGACCCGGTGCCCACCAGCACGTCGGTGCCGGCGGCGGCCGCGGGCAGCACGGCGAACTGGGCGGCGACGGTGTCCTCGGCGGCGCGGCGCCGACCGGCATCGGTGCTGAGGTCCCAGCCGGAGCCGCGCATCGGCGGCCCGAGCGCCAGCACCGGCACCCCGAGCCGTTCGGCGTGGTCGTGGAAGTCCGGTGGCACCGCGACCTGCGCGCGGTGCCCGTCGTCGAGCAGGGCGCGCGCCAGCGCCAGCAGCGGCTGCACCTCGCCGCGCGTTCCCATCGTGGCCAGCAGTGCTCGCATCCGGACCTCCGGTCGTCCTCGGGGCGCAGGTCAGCCGCGCGGGGGCAGGGGCATCGGCACGGCGGGCAGGCCGTCGATGCTGGTGACGTTGTGCTCCTTGGCCGCGCAGTAGGCGGCGAACTCCTCGTCGGTCTTGCGGCCGAAGTGCCGGGCGTGCAGGTCCCGGTCCGCGCGGTGGTCCATCAGCGGGACGGCGAACCCGCAGGAGTCGCTGATGCGGTCGGCGTCGACGAGCACCACCGCGCGCAGCCCGGGCGCGTCGGCGTCGCCGAAGTGCTCGACGAGCGGTCCGAACCGCGGGTCGTCGCGGAAGATCGGGGTGCCGCGGCCGTGCACGCGCAGCACCTTCGGTGGCCCGGTGAACGCACACCACATCAGGGTGATGCGGGCGTTCTCCCGCAGGTGCGCGATGGTCTCGGCGTGGCTGCCGCCGAAGTCCAGGTAGGCGAGGGTGTGCTCGTCGAGGACGACGAGGGTGCCGGAGCGGCCCTTCGGGGAGAGGTTGACGTGCCCGTCACCGGACAGCGGTGCGGTGGCCACGAAGAACACCGGCTGTTCGACGATGAACGCCCGTAATCGCTGGTCGAGGCGTGCGTAGGTGGTTCCCATCCGTCGATTGTCACCGGCGGATCAACCGGTTCGCGGTCTCGCGGCCGGAGCCGGTCCAGGGTCATGTGCCCAGGACCCGGAGCCGGTGACGTGTCCTGGGCGGTTCGTCCCGGACAGCTGCAGCGGGAGCAGCCCGCGTCGGTGAGGTCGTCCGGGAGGTGTGGGGGCGCTGATCGGGGTCGGGGCGGGCGATCCCGGTGGTCGGGTCGGTGGCATCCCCGATGTTCTGGGCGGGCCGATGTCCGAAGGTGGTGGGCGTGGGAGAACCAGGGGTGCATGAAGTGCAGGTCCACGGGTGCACCTCGACGCGGGAGGTGCTGGCGTGGCAGGAGCCGATCGGGTTGCTGCTGTGCCCGGAACCGGAGCACCGGGGGCCGTGCGAGGTGCCGTGGACGTGCACCGTCCGCGACACGGGCGAGGGGGTGTGCCTGGTCGTGGTGATCATCGCGTCGAGCGAGGTCGCCGAGCAGGTCGGCGAGCGGGTCCGGGCGCTGACCGGGCGGGAAGTGGTGCTGCGTCCGGGTGATCCGGCGGAGTACGAGGTGCTGGTCGAGCAGTACCGCATCGAGCGCGGGGCGCTGCCGGGCTGAGGTGGGGCATCCGGTTCACGGTGGTACCCGTGCCGGTTCGAACCCCGGGAATAGATGTCGATCATGAAATGTTGCCGGGCTCATGACTACTGACATGATCGACGGCGCGGCCGTCCCGCTGCTCGACGCCGCCCGCACAGCGGCGAAGCAGGCGGCGGCCGAAGCCGCGGCCACCGAACGGGATCGGCGGATCACCGACGCCAGTGCAGCCGCCGCCCGGGCCGCGGGCGCGTTCGCCCTGGGCGTGCGCCGGGCCGACGGCGGGCTCGAAGCAGGACTGAGCACGCGGGTCCGGTTCTTGGCCGAGCTCGGGCGGGGCTGTCCGTCGACGGCGTGGGTTGCGGCCACGACCTACGAAGCGAAGAGCCTGCTGCAGATCGGCACCACGGACGAGGCGTACGCGGACGCGTTCCGCGACGTCGACGACGTGGTGTGCTCCTCGGCCCGCACCGGCACGGCCGTCCGCGAGCCCGGCGGGCTGCGCATCTCCGGGCGGTGGCCGTACGCGTCGGGCTGCGAGCTGGCCGAGTGGGCGATGCTGTCGGTGCAGCTGCCCGCCGAGGGTGATCGCCCGGCGCAGCCCGCCGCGGTGTTCGCCCGCACCCGCGATCTCACCGTCGAGCGGGACTGGAACATGGCGGGGCTGGGCGGCACCGGCAGCCACACCCTCGTCGGCGAGGACGTGTGGATCCCCGACACGCACCTGCTGGATCTGGGGCGGATCGGGGCGGCGCTGTCGAACCTGGCGATCGCGGTCGGGTTGTTCGCCCCGCTGTGGGGTGCCGCGCGCGGCGCGCTGGACGTGGTGACCGAGGTCGTCGGCAAGCGCACCTCGCCGAATCCGGGGCATGCGTCGATGGCCGATTCACCCGGGGCCCGCCGGAACCTGGCCGTCGCCGCGCACCGGATCGAGACCGCGCGGCGGCGGATGCTCGGCGTCGCCGAAGCCCTCGAATCCGCCTCGCCCGGCGAGGCCCTCCCCGCTGAGGAACGGGCCCGGTTGCGGATGGATCTGATCACCGCGGTGCGCGAGTGCCGCAGCGCGCTGGAGGAGCTGCTGGACCTGCACGGTTCCAGCGGGCTGGACGCCGCGAACCCGCTGCAGCGGTTCTGGCGGGACTTCGCGGTCGGGTCGCGGCACGTGCAGTTCACCTCGCACGTCGTCGAGGACGACTACGGCGTCCTGCTGCTCGGCTTGGATGCGGCGCCGTCCGGACTGCTCTGAGGCCCGGTTGCCGGGGAATGCGGTGCCCGCGTCCGCTCGGCGGGACGCGGACACCGCTGCGGGGATCAGCGGTCGGCGAGGACCTTGCCCGCGTCGCGGGCGGCGGCCTGCGCGTCGGCGTGCTGCTGCTCGGCGAGGTCGCGCAGTGCCTCCATCGCGGGGTTGCTCGCGGCGAGGGTCAGCTCGCGCTTGATGAAGGTGAGGTCGGCCTGCCAGACGTCGCCGAGGATGCGCTGCAGGTAGGGGCTGGAGTGGTCCCAGCCGTCGCGCGGGGTGCCGGGGCCGTAGCCGCCGCCGATGGTGGTGATCAGGACCGCGGGCTTGCCCGCCAGCAGCGGGTCGGTGGGTCCCGCGCCCGCGATGACCAGGTCTGCCCAGGTCTTGAAGTGCTGGGAGACGCCGAAGTTGTACATCGGCACGGCGAAGACGGCCGCGTCGGCGTGGCGGAGTTCGTCGGCGAGTGCTGCCGCCAGGCCGAGGGCGTCCCGCTGCTGCGGGGTGCGGTCGGTTTCGGGGGTGAATCCGGCGGTGGTGGCCGACGTCCACGCGTCGGCGGGCAGCGGTTCGGCGCCGAGGTGCCGCCGGGTGATCGTGGCGCCGGGGTGGGCCGCGGTCCATTCGGCTTCGGCGAGGTCGGCGAGCTCGGCGCTGGTGGAGGTGCCGGGCAGGATGCTGGCGTCCAGGCGGAAGAGGTTCATGCGTGCGGCTCCTTGCGGTGGTGCGGTGCGTGACCCGTCGTCACACCCGGAAGATTAAACGGACCGTACCCCGCTTTTGTTCCGGGGTAGGTTCGCCGGTGTGGATGTCGTGCCCTTCGGGAAGCCGCGCGCGGAACGCGCCGACGCGGTGCGCAACCGCGAGCACCTGCTGGCGGTCGTGCGCGAGCTGATCGCGGAGCACGGCGTCGAGAAGGTGACCATGGACGGCTTGGCCGAGCGCGCGGGCCTGGGCAAGGGCACCGTGTTCCGGCGCTTCGGCAGCCGCGCCGGCATCTTCCGCGCCCTGCTGGAGGACGACGAGAGCCGGTTCCAGCAGCAGGTGCTCTCCGGGCCGCCGCCGCTGGGGCCCGGCGCGGGCCCCGCCGAACGGCTCATCGCCTACGGCCGGGAGCGCATCCCGTACCTGCTGCGCCACCACGCGTTCGCGCAGGCCGCCGCCGGGCCCGGTCGGCCGGACATCCACTCCGGGGTGAGCCTGACCCGGCTGCACGTCCGGATGCTGCTCGGCGAGGCGGGCGTGCCGGAGCCGGACGGCCTCGCGCTCCAGCTCTCGGCCGCGCTGGAAGGCCCGGTGCTGTTCTACCTGCGCCCGGACGCGGCCGAGCCCGCCCCGGGCGCGGAGCTGCGCCTGGTCGAGAGCTGGCGGACGTTGGTCGAACGCGTCCTCATCGACGACGCGCGGAGCTGAGCGTCCCGCGGCTCGTCGACCGCCTGCTCCGGCTCGGTGAAGCCGACGACGTGCCCCGCGCGTGACGAGCACGCGCTCCGGCGACGGCTCAGCGGGGTACCGGTGCTCCTCACAGCAGGCTGAGCTGGGTCGCGCGGGCCTTGCGCGGTGCGGGGGTCTCGGCTCGGGTGACGGCGTCGCCGAGGCCGGTGAGGAACGGCGACGGGGTGCGGTCGCGGACCTGGCCGTGGCGGGTGCGCCGCGCGGCGCCGGTGAGCCACAGGTGGTCCTGGGCCCGGGTGACGCCGACGAAGAACAGGCGGCGTTCTTCGGCGAGCTCCTCGGCGGTGGGTCCGGTGCCGGGCCAGCTCAGCGGCAGCAGCCCGTCCTCGCAGCCGACGAGGAACACCACCGGGAATTCGAGGCCCTTCGACGCGTGCAGGGTCAGCAGGGAGATCGCTTCGGCGCGCGGGTCGAGTGCGTCGACCTCGGCGCCGAGCAGCACTTCGCGGCGGAACCGGGCGAGGTCGTCGCCGCAGCGGGCGGCGAGCGGGGTGAGCAGTTCGACCGCGCCGTGCACGTCGGCCTGGGCGTCGTCGGGGACGCTGAACACGACGGTGGTCGCGGCGGCCCGCAGCTTGTCCAGGGCGCTGCCGTCGCGGTCGGCGACGTGGGCGAGTTCGGCCAGCAGCAGGTCGACGCCGGCGCGGGCCGACAGCGGGTCGTGGGAGCGCTTCTGCACGGGCAGCCCGGCCCGGGCGAATTCGTCGAGCAGCACGCGGGATTGGGCGTCGGTGCGGTAGAGCACGGCGATGTCGTCGAACCCGATGCCGCCGGTCCCGTCGCCGGTGACGCGGCCGCTGTCGAGGGAGTGGAACGAGGAGCCGCCGAGCAGCCTGTCGATGGTGCGGGCGACGAAGGCGGCTTCGGCGCGTTCGTCGGCGGCGTCGTGGCGCACCACGCGGTGCGCGTCGCGGTTCGAGGCGGCGTGCAGGGCCCGGCCGGGCACGAGGGTGCTGGGGGCGATGGCGCGCACCGCGGTGTCGATGATGTGGCTCCCGCTGCGGTAGTTGCGGGTCAGCCGGTGCACGGGCGCGCTCGGGTAGTCCTGTTCGAAGCGCAGGAAGAACCCGACGTCGGCGCCGCGGAACGAGTAGATGGCCTGGTCGGGGTCGCCGATGGCGGTCAGGTTCGCCCCGGCGGGGGCGAGGGCGCGTAGCAGCCGGTACTGGGTGTCGTCGACGTCCTGGTACTCGTCGACGGTGATCCACCGGTACCGGTCGCGGTAGGTGGCGGTCAGCCGCGGGTCTTCGTCGAGCAGCCGGACGGGTTCGGTGAGCAGGTCGTCGAAGTCGACGAGGTCGAGTTCCCGCAGCCGCGCCCGGTAGCGGCCCGCGGCCTCGGCGTGCTCGGGGTCGGTGCGGCCGCGGGCGAGCGCGCGGGCCGCGGCCTCGTCGCCGGTGATCTCGGTGAGCACCTCGTGCTTGCGGGTGGTGTCGGCGACGCCGAAGGAGGCGGTGAGCCCGAGGCGGTCGTGGTGCTCGCGCAGGAAACCGAGCCCGAACGAGTGGAAGGTGCCGACGGTGATCGCGTCGGCGTCGGGGCCGATGAGCGCGTGCAGCCGTTCGGTGAGTTCGTCGGCGGCGCGGCGGGTGAAGGTGATCGCGAGGCAGTCCCGCGCGGGCACGTCGCGTTCGAGGACGAGGTGCGCGAGGCGGTGGGTGACGGTGCGGGTCTTACCGGTGCCGGGCCCGGCGACGATCAGCAGCGGCCCTTCGGGGACTTCGGCGGCGGCGCGCTGGTCGGGGTCGAGTCCGGCGAGAACCCCGTGCGTCGGTGTTCCTGGTGGCGCGGCGGGGGTTTCGGTCGGTGCCGGGTGCTGTTCGGGTTCGGCGGCGACGGGCCGCCGGGGCGTTTCGGCGGGGGTGAACAGCTCGTCGCCGAACAGACTGTAGGAGTCGCCGTTGCGCAGGCGGGCGAGTTCGGCGGGCTGGAACACGCGGATGGTGCCGTACTCCCCGTCGAAGCCCGCGTCGCGCACGACCTCGCCAGCGCGCAGCCGTCCGATGGCTTCGGCGACGCGCGGGTCGCTGCGGTGCAGCTCGTCGAGCGGCACGTCGTCGAGAATGCCAAGTTCGGGCCCGTGGGCGGCGACGAGGTCGGACACGGCGCCGAAGACCTTCTTGCTCTTGGGCCCGACGCCGTGGATCTCGCCGACGATCTCCGGCAGCGGGATGAGGTTGCGGAACCCGGCGGCTCCGGCGGGCCGGACGCCCGCGGCGCGGTCGGCGAGGTCGTCGACGCGGTGCTGCACGCCGACCGTGAGCGGTTTTCCGCATTCCGGGCACCGTCCGGCGCGGGCTTTGGTGTCGGCGGGTTCGAGGCGCACTCCGCACTTGCGGTGCCCGTCGAGGTGGTACTTGCCCTCTTCGGGGAAGAACTCGACGGTGCCCGCGAACCCGTCGCGGGTTTCCAGGGCGCGTTTGATGGCGTGGTAGTCGAGGTCGGTGTCGAACACGGTGGCCTCGCGCCCCAGCATCGGCGGGGAGTGCGCGTCGGAGTGGCTGACCAGGGTGTAGCGGTCGAGCCCGGATACGCGCCAGTTCATCTCCGGGTCGCTGGAGAGCCCGGTTTCGAGGGCGAAGACGTGCCCGGCGAGGTCCCGGTAGGCCTCGTCGACGGAGTCGAACCCGGCTTTGGAGCCCAGCACCGCGAACCACGGCGTCCAGATGTGGGCGGGCACCAGGTAGCCGCCGGCTTCGAGGGTGATCTCCAGCAGGTCGCGGGAGTCGAGCCCGAGGATGGGCCGTCCGTCGGAGGCGAGGTTGCCGATGCGCCCGAGGCGGCGGGAGAACTCCTCCGCGGCCGCGAAGTCCGGCATGTAGCACAGGTGGTGGATCTTGCGGGTGTGCTCGCCGTACTTGTAGATCGTCGAGATCTCGGAGGAGAGCATGAACCGCACGTCGCCGCCGCAGTTCGCGGGCATCGCCGCGGTGATCTCCCGGTCCAGCTCGGGGCGCAGCCGCAGCAGCCCGGGTTCGGCGGGTTCGAGGACCTCGCGCAGGTGCGCGAACCAGGCGGGGTGGGTGAGGTCGCCGGTCCCGACCACGGCGATCCCCTTGCGCCGCGCCCACCAGGTCAGGTGCTCGATGTCGCAGTCCTTGCTGCACGCGCGGGAGTACTTCGAGTGGATGTGCAGATCGGCGTGAAAGCGCACCCGACGATCTTGCCAGGCCGCCGTCCGGTGCCCGGCCGGTGGGTTTCACGAATGCGGCCCGGTGGGGTGGTGCGTCCCAGTAGGGTCGGCGGCGCTCGCCGGATCACTGGGGTGGCGGGCGGTCCAGGCACTCGACCGCGTCTCCGGCCGGACCGGGCCGCGGCCGCGCGCCGTGCTCGTCGGGAGGATTCCTCGTGCTGCTGCTGACCGCTGATCTGGTGCTGCCCGGCCCGGACGGGGACCGGGTTCCCGACGGCGCGGTGCTGGTGGAGGGGTCCACGATCGTCGCCGCCGGGCCGCGCGCCGAACTCGACCGGCATCCGGGGGCCGCAGGTGCGCGGCGCCGCGACTTCCCGGGCGCGACGATCCTGCCCGGCCTGATCAACGGGCACGCGCACCTGGTGTGGGACGCGAGCATGACGATGCTGCAGAACTACTTCGACGCTGACGACACCGAACTGCTGCTCGGCGTCGTGAGCCGCTCGCAGCAGGCCTTGCGCGCCGGTGTCACGACGCTGCGCGACCTGGGGGATCGGCGCGGCCTGGTGCTGCGAGTACGGGACGCGGTCAATGGCGGCGAACTCACTGGTCCACGCCTCCTCTGTTCCGCCGCGCCCCTGACACCGCCGAAGGGGCATTGCTGGTTCTTCGGCGGCGAGGTCTCCGGAGTCGACGCGATCCGCGCCCAGATCCGCCACAACGCCGAGCTCGGCGCCGACGTCATCAAGGTGATGGCTTCCGGAGGGGAAACGACCCCGGACTCCCCGCCGACGTGGGCGCAGCAGTTCAGCGCCGAGGAGTTGCGCGTCGTGGTCGCCGAAGCCACCGCCGCCGGCCTGCCCGTCGCCGCGCACGCCCACGGCTCCCAGTCCATCGCCGACGCCGTCGCGGCCGGGGTGTCCACCATCGAGCACTGCTCGTGGCTGGGTGCCGAGAACTCCGGCCCGGATCTGCGCGAGGACGTCGCACGCGAGATCAGCGCCCGCGGCATCGCCGTCTGCCACGCGTACCCGCCGGACTGGCGCGGCTTCGCCGAATTCGTCGGCGAGCAGCGGTTCCAGGCCGCGTTGGACCGGGTGCGCTGGATGGACGGGTTCGGCGTGCACTTCCTGCCCGGCACCGACGGCGGCCTGCCGACGTCGGTGTTCGACGACTACGCCGGGGCGCTGTCGTACTACGTGGAAGCGGTGGGCTGGACACCGGGCCGGGTGGTGGAACTGGCGACCTCCGGTGCGGCGGCCGCCCTGGGCCTGGAGCGGGTGGGCCGGGTGGCCGCGGGCTTCGACGCGGACCTGCTCGTCGTCGACGGCGACCCGAGCGCCGACGTGCACGCCCTGCACCGCCAGCGCCTCGTCCTCGCCCGGGGTAACCCGATCACCCCGGCCTGACCGGCGCCCCACCGGTGTCGCGGCGGGGCGCCGGGCGGGCTCAGCGGGCGAGCGCGGGTTCCGGGAGGGCGCGCAGGGCCTTCTTGTCGACCTTGCCGATCGGGGTGGTCGGCAGCGCGGGCATCGGCACCACCTCGTGCGGGGTGTAGTTCGAGCCGAGTTCCGCGGTGACCGCGTCGGGCACGGCGTCGAGGTCGATGTCCTCGCCGACGAGGAACAGCCGCACCCGTTCGCCCACGGCCTCGTCGGGGATGCCGACGGCCGCGGCGTGGCGCACGCCGGGCAGGGTGTGCAGGAAGTCCTCCAGCAGGCGGCTGTAGACGTTCCCGCTCGCCTCACCGGTGACGATGATGTCCTTGGCGCGGTCCACCAGGTACAGGTAGCCGTCGGCGTCGAGGTAGCCGATGTCGCCGGTGCGCAGCCACCCGTCGGCGTCGACGGCGTTCGCGGTGCGCTCGGGGTCGTTCCAGTAGCCGAGCATCCGCATCGGGTTGAGCGAGCAGACCTCACCGGCTTCGCCCTGCGGCAGCACCGCGCCGTCCTCGCCGCGGATCTGCACCTGGGTGCCGGGGAAGGGGCGTCCGCAGCTGCGCCACAGCGGGGAGGCGTGGTCGGCGGGGTCGGGCAGCTCCTGCGGGGGCATGGTGACGATGCCCGCGCACTCGGTCTGCCCGTAGCCCTGGGCGATGATCGGGCCGAACATCTCCACGGCCTGCCGGAGCCGTTCCGGTGCGACCGGTGCCGCGCCCAAGGTGAGCTGCCGAAGCGAGGGCAGCGCGCCCGGGGTGCACTCCGGGTGGTCCAGCAGCTGGTACAGCATCGGCGGGACGAGCATCGTGGCGGTGATCTTCTCGTCGCGCAGAGCGGTGAAGGCGGCGTCGGCGTCCCATTCGGGCAGCACCAGCAGCGGTGAGCCGGTCATGAAGGCGTGCAGCATCGTCATGTGCCCGCTGGTGTGGGTCAGCAGGGTGACCGCGAGGACGCGGTCCTCGCCGGTCGCCCGCTGGGCGCGCATCATCTCCGCCATGGCCGCGATGGCGTCGTAGGGGGCCCTGCCGTGGGCGGCGAGCTTCGGCTTGCCGAGGGTGCCGCCGGTGTAGAAGACGGTGACCGCCTCGTCCGGGCCGGGTTCCGGTGCGGGCTCGGGGCGGTGCGCGGGCTGTTGCGCGGCGAGCGCCAGCAGGTCGGCGTCGGTGAAGGAGTCGGGGGCGGCGCCCAGGCTCAGCAGCGCGGGGGTGGTGGTGCAGCGTTCGGCGGCGCGCAGGGCCTGCTGCCCGTGCGCGGGGTCGACGACGATGATCCGCGCGCCGGACTGGTCGACGAGCCCGGCGAGTTCCCCGGGGCCGGGTTCCGGGGGCAGCATCACCGCGCGGCAGCCGATCAGGTGCACCGCGAGCACCACCAGCGCCGATTCCGCGCGGTTGGTGAGGAACAGCCCGACGGCGCCGCCGGGCGCGAGCCCCTGCTCGCGCAGTGCGTGCCCGATCTGGAACAGCAGGCGGCGGGCCTGTCCGCGGGTGAGCCGCACCGCGCCGTCCACGATCGCGTCGCGTTCCTCGTCCTGCTCCCACTGGGAGAGAATCCGCTCTAAGTACATACCGGGTGGGAACGTGGCATTGGAAATCACCGGGGTATGCAATCACGCGGTAACACCTCCGACTTCCAGAACCCTGCGCCCACGCCCCAAAAAAGCCGGTTCGTCCTATTCGGCCGGTCCCTGGGCCGGCAGCGGACGGTGCCCCCTCGAAACGGACCCACTCCGCACGACATTCGGGCCCCGGTCGCGTTGCACGCCGCGCACGGTGGTCGAGCTTTGGTGTGGTGCCGCGGAAACGCCGCCGCCGGTGCTGGCGTGGGCTGAACACCGCTTCGATCATGGCGTTCCCCTTGACCAGGAGGTGTGCCATGCCGACCGCGAACGCATCGAGCGTCCGAGGCCAGGAACTCGGCGAACAGCTGCGCGTGTTGCGCTCGGAATCCGGGCTGAACATGGAGAACGCCGCGCGCCGGATCGACATGTCCGTCAGCCAGCTCAGCCGCATCGAGGGCGGCCGACGGCGCGCCGCACCCGAAGTCGTGGCAGCGCTGCTGGCCACCTACGGGGTCACCGGACGCCGCCGGGCCACTGCACTCGCACTCGCCCGTGAACACGACGCGCACGGGTGGTGGCGACGCGACAGGCCGGACTTCCCGGAGCGGCAGCGGACCTTGATCTCGCTGGAGTCCAAGGCCGAACGCATCGTGAACTACACGACCGTCGCCGTCCCGGGGTTGTTGCAGACCGGCGAGTACATGCGCGCGACCCTCGAAGAGGCCTCGATGCTGCCGGGCGATCTCGTCGAAAAGCGCATGGAGACCCGGATGAGTCGCCACGCTGCCGTGTTCGACACGAGGGCCTGTTCCGTGGTCGCGCTCATCGACGAACTGGTGCTGCACCGAAGGGTGGGAGGGCCGCACGTACTGGTTCGGCAGTTGGAGCAGCTGGTCTACTGGTCGACGCGTGCGGAGGTCACGATTCGCGTGCTGCCCAACGAGCGGCTGCCGCCCGGAGGGGGCGGTTCGTTCCAGTTGATCAGGCAGCGCCGTGGTCACGACGTCGTGTTTCTCGAACACCTCGGATCGAGCCTGTTCGTCGAGAACGCGCACGACGTCGCCACGTACCGCGACGCCGTGCGAGGAATGCTCGATCTTGCGCTGGGCGAGGAGGATTCGGTTCACTTGATCGAGGACGTCGCCCGGAACATCCATGCGGAGGCGGGACATGAGCACATCCTTTGAGCCGGAGAACCTCACCTGGCGCAAGAGCAGCCGCAGTCTCACCGAGGAGTGCGTGGAAGTCGCGGCGCTGCCGGCGCGCGTCGCGGTCCGCGACTCGAAGAGCCCCGGCGGCGCGGTCCTGCTGTTCAGCCGCCGCGCCTTCCGCCAGTTCCTCCAAGACGTCCGCATCCGCGACGAGGACACCCTCGCCTGAACACCCGCAGGTGAGTGGCCCGTTCGCCCAACCCCGTGGGGCGGATGGGCCACTCACCTGTCCGGAATTCGGACGCGCAAGCGTTGCGGAGGTGGCAAGCCGTCGGGCTCGCGGGTGGTCCCGGGAAAAACACCGCCGCGGGTGCGGGGCGAACCGGCTCGGCGGGTCGATCATGGCCGCTTCCCGAGTCGAGGAGGTGCGGGCCGTGGCACCGCAGGAGATCACCGTTCGTGGACAGGAACTGGGCACGTGGCTGCGGACGTTCCGCACCGCGGCGGGCATGTCGCTTGCGGCGGCGTCCGCACGCATCGACTGGTCCACCGGCCAGCTCAGCAGGGTGGAGAGCGGGCTGCGCACGCCGCGCGTGGAGGCGGTCGCCGCCCTGCTGGCGGTCTACGGCATCACCGGTGCGCGGCGCACCAGCGCGCTCGCGTTGGCGCGCGACCAGGGCCGCGACGGCTGGCGGTACCCGGATCGCCCGGACTTCCCGGAACGCCAGCGGACCCTGATCTCCTTGGAGTCGCGGGCCACCAGCATCGTCGGCTACGAGGGCATGCTGGTGCCGGGCCTGCTGCAGACCGGTGAGTACACGCGTGCGTTGATGTCGGATTCCGGGCTGGTCGCACCGGATGCGGTCGAGGGCCGGATGGTGACGCGGCTGGACCGGCATCGGCTGCTGCGCCGCGATGACGCCCCGCCGCTGGTCGCGATCATCGACGAACTGGCGCTGCGACGGGTGATCGGTGGGGTGGACGTGCAGCGCCGCCAGCTCGAACACCTCTTGGATCTGGGGCGCTGGCCGCGGATCCGAATCCACGTGCTGGCGAACTCGGGAGCGCACGCGGGGGTGAACGGTTCGTTCGCGCTGCTGCGGCAGGCCGACGGGCCGGACGTGGTGTTCCTGGAGAACCTCACCTGCAGCCTGTTCGTGGAGGACCCGGCAGAGATCGCGACCTACGAGTCGGCCGTTCGGAACCTGTTGACCCAGGCACTCACTCAGACACAATCGAGTGAAGTGATTGCCAGCCTGGCAACAGTGATGGATGGGGAGACCGACCGCGCGTGGAGCCCACCGACTTAACCCACCTGACCTGGTCCAAGAGCAGCTACAGCGGCACGCAGGAGAACTGCGTCGAAGTGGCCCGCACCGCGCGGCTGGCGGTGGTGCGGGATTCGAAGAACCCCGGCGGCGGGGTGCTGGTGTTCGGTGCGCAGGCGTTCGGCCTGTTCTTGCAGGACGTGCGGGCGCGCGACGAGGACACCCACGCCTGAACGGCCCGTTCGTCCGGGGTGGTCGGGCGAACGGGCCGTTCGCTCATGTCACCGGGCTGCGGCGGGCCTCGCGGACGGCGAGGAGACCGCCTGCGGCGGGGATCAGGGCGAGGAGCCTGGCGCGGACGGGTGTCGGGGTGGCCCAGGTGGCGGCGATGGTGAGCAGGTAGGCGCAGCCGTGGATCGGGCCGGTGGCCGAGGCGACCGGCGCCCAGTGCACGGTGGCGAGATTGACCAGCAGCACCAGCAGCGAGGCTGCTTCGACGAGGGCGGCCGCGCGCAGCAGGCGGAGTTCTCCGCGCATCCCGGTCACGCCCCCGTCGTCGAACCGGGCCGGATGATCATGAGCACGACCACGACCGCCCACAGCAGGTTGAACATCCCGGTGCTCATGCCCAGCCGCGCGGGCAGCCGGGACGCGCCCACCGCACCGGCGTCACCGGCCAGCTCCAGGGCGCGGGATTGCGCGGGCAGGATCACCGCCACCAGCAGGGCGGCGGCCGCGGCGGTCAGCACGATCGAGGTGATCAGCCACGCGTCGCCGAGCACCCCCAGCTGCAGCGCGGTCGCCAGCCCGAACACCGGCACCACGATCCCGACCATCGCGTACGCCCGGCACAGCCGGTGCAGGGCGCGCAGCACCCCGGTCGCGGCCGGGTCGGTGGCGGCGCGCAGGTAGCGGGGGAACGCGCTGCCCGCGACGGCGACCGGGCCGATGGCCAGGACCGCCGCGAGCACGTGCACGCTGAGCAGGAACTTCGTCACGAGGGGCTCTTTCTCTCCGAGGGTCGGAGGGAAAGCTAGTCGGCTGCCGCAACACCCGGCAGTGGCGTGATCGCCAACAACCACCGGATTCTCGCCACTGCGAGCGGATGCGGGGCGCTGGCAGGCGAGTCAGTTCCGGGTGATCCGCAGCAGGCGGTAGTCGCCGCGGTGTCCCGCTTCCAGCTCGATGTCGCCGGAGTCCGGGCCGAACCCGATCTGCTGGTTCGCAGCGCCGGTACCGGGGATGGACTCGACCTCGACCGCGAGGGGCCGGTAGGACGGATCCCCCTGGCCGGCCTCGTTGATCGCACCGATCCGCTGCTGCAACCGGGCGGCGTAGGTGCTGTCGGGTTCGTTGTCGGTGAGCACGAACGCGCGGCTGCCGGTGCCGAGCACGTGGTCCAGGGCCGTGGCGAGATCCGAGCCCGCCGCTGCCATCGTCCACGGCCCCGGATGCGGGACGAACACGTCCGTGTTGGGCACGTGCTCGCCGAACGAGGTGATCGAGTCCGCGTGCAGCATCACCGCAGCGTCGAGGACCATCTGGCCGTCCAGGACGCGCCGGATCGCGCTCTCGTTCATCTCCGGGTCGTAGGCGAACACGTTGCTCCGCCTGTTCGCCAATTCGGCCAGGAACCGCCCCTCGCGGGGGTGTGGTCCGCTGACCGCACCCGTCACGGTGCTGCGCGACAGGTCCTGCAAGACGAAGTAGTCGTCCGAGTCGACCTTCGCCGCGAGGCCCTGCCGCTGGGCGGGGGTCAGGTCCTGGAACTCCGGACGTGCGGTGATCTGCTCCAGCGTCACCTGCTCGGGGTTGTCGGCATCTTGGTAGTCGATGACGGTGCGCTGCACGGGCGTCGCGTCGCCGCGGGGCGGGCGGTCACCGAGCAGCCGGGCGACCGCGGCGTTGCCCACCACCCGCTGCAGCGCCGCGACGCCGTGCGGCCCGTGCGCCCCCAGGGCGGCGACCACGTCCTTCTCCGCGTCCCGGCCCGACGGGTGCCCCCGCCGAGGTCGTGCCGCAGCCGAGCGCTGATCGCGAGTACCACGCATCGAGTCCTCCCCGGACGGACGTGATCGACATGCGAGCCCACCGTCGCCGCCCCCGGTGCGGCCCGGAAAGGGACGAAAGGGCACCACCGGGGGCAGAACCCCGGTACGCGACCGGGGCCGCGACGGGGTACCGGTCAGCGCGACCGGCGGATCTTGACGGTGGAGTCGATGCGGGTGGTCTCGGTGCCGTCCGGGGCGGCCTGGATGCGTTCGTGCTCGGTGCAGACCTGCACCTCCCACCGCCGGTCGGCGAGGCGCAGGGAATCCACGACCTCCTGCGGGGTGGGGAAGTGCACGTCGGGGTGCGGATTCGTCTCCCACTCCGGCCAGCCGCAGTGCCCTTCGACCAGCAGGGTGCCGCCGGGGGCGACGGCGTCGGCCGCGCGGCGCAGCACCTGTTCGCGGGGCAGTTCACCCCAGGAGTGCAGGAACTGCGCGGAGACCAGGTCGAACTCGCCTTCCGGGAAGTCGACGGCCAGGTCGACCTCCCGGAAGGTGATGCGCCGGTCCAGGCCCGCGTCGGCGGCGCGGGTGCGGGCGCGGTCGAGGACGACGGGGGACAGGTCCACGGCGGTGACCTGCCAGCCGCGGCCGGCGAACCACAGCGCGTCCCCACCCTCCCCGCAGCCGAGGTCGAGGACCCGGCCCGGCGGCAGGTCGGCGACCTGCTCGACGAGGGCGGTGTTGGCCTCGCCGCTCCAGTAGTGCTCGGCCCTGCTGTACATCTCGTTCCACAGCTGCACTTCGGCGGTGCGGTCGCTCATCGGGTGCTCCTCGGGGTTCGGTTCAGCGGTTCGGTTCAGCGGAGTTTCGCGGCGGGTTCCCGCGAGTCGTGCAGGGCGCGGCGGGTGTCGGCTTCGACGAGGTCGGCGTTGACCTGGGCGGCGACGTTCGCCCCCGCGGCGGCGGCGCCGATGACGTTGCCGGTCAGGTCGGTGACGTTGCCCGCCGCCCACACCCCGGGCACCGCGGTCGCGCCGGTGGCGTCGGCGGGCAGCCGGGTACCGACCAGGACATCGCCGCGATACACCGGTTCGGTGCCGAACCCGAGGTCGGCCAGGGCGCCGAGGCGGGCGGTGAACAGCGGCGCCACGACCAGCGCGTCGCAGGTCAGCAGCCGCCCGTCGACCTCGACGCCGGTGAACCGGTCCTCGTCCACCCGCACGCCCTGAACCGGGCCGGGCACGACGGTGATGCCGCGGGCGTCGAGCTTCGCGCGATCGTCGTCGCCGAGTTCGCCGAGGGTGTGCTGCAGCAAGGTGACCTGCGGGCTCCACTGCCGCCACAGCATTGCCTGGTGCAGCGACATCGGACCGGTGCCGAGCACGGCGATGTGCCGGTCGCGGACCTCCCAGCCGTGGCAGTACGGGCAGTGCAGCACCTCCCGGCCCCACCGCTGCGCCAGCCCCGGCACCGGCGGCAGTTCGTCGACCAGGCCGGTGGCGATCACCAGGCGTGCGGCGGTGACCGTGCTGCCGCCGTCGAGGGTGAGCCGGAACCCGCCGCCCGGTGCGCGTTCGGCGGCGACGACCTCACCGCCGGTGAACTCGGCGCCGTAGCGTTCGGCCTCGCCGCGCCCGGCCGCCACCAGTTCACCCGGCGAGGTGCCCTCGCGGCCCAGGTAGTTGTGCACGCCGTCGGCGGGGGCGTTGCGCGGCTCGCCCGCGTCGATGACGAGCACGCTGCGCCGGGCCCGTGCCGAGCTCAGCGCGGCGCTGGTGCCCGCCGCGCCACCGCCGACCACGACGATCTCGTAAGAGCGGTCCTGCAGATCCATGGGAATCCCTCCTCTGCAGCAGATGCTCCCCGCCCCACGCCGATCCGACAAAGAAAATTGCCGCAACAGCAAACGGCACGTCGTCCGCCCGACCAGAGTCCGCCCAAAGTCCCCTCAGCCGAAATCCCAGCGCTGCAACCGCAACGACCGCCGCATCGCAGGCACCCGCACCAACCCCCGATAAGCACCCCGCACCGGCCCCGACAACACCGGCGAACCCGCCAGCAAGCCGATCACCGACTCATCCCGCACCGGCCGCACCCCCGCGACCAGCCCGCCCACGTCCTCCACCGGCCAGCGGAACACGAACCCGGCGCGCTGCAGCGCCCGCACCCGCCGCGACAACCCGACCATCCAGCCGGCCACCCCGTCGAACACCACCCGGCCCGCCGCGCAGCGCGCCACCACCCGCTCCAGCAGGCCGCGCACCTGCTCCCGATCCAGGTACATCAGCAGGCCCTCGGCGACCACCAGCGTCGGCCGCCCCGGCTCCACCCGCTCCCACCACCCCTGCTCGGTCACCGAGGCACCGATCACCACCACCTGCGGCGGCAGGTCGTAGACCTCGCGCCGCAGCCGCGCCACCTCCGGCTGATCCACGTCGAACCACACCGACCCCGCGGGCGGCCGCACCCGCAACGGCCGGCTGTCCAGCCCGCAACCCAGGTGCAGCACCTGGCCCTGCGGGTGCGCGGCGAAGAACTCCTCGACCTGCCCGTCCAGCCACCGCGCCCGCGCCGCCACCAGCGGCGCATCGCCCCGGCCGAGCGCGAACCTCCGGAAATCGTGGTCGATGCGCCGCACCAGGTCCGCCGCGAACGGATCACCCAGCAACGGCCGCCGCGACGCCGCATCGCACGCCCGCAGGTACAACGTCACCAGCGACGTCTCCGACACGCCCGCCCCCCGCACCCCGCCACCCCTTCCCGCCCGGCACCACCGCGTTGCCGGAGCCCGCGCCCTCGGAAACACTCACCCCATGCCCCTGACCGGTGACTACCTGCCCAGCCCCACCCGGTGGGTCCGCGACCAGGTCGCCGTCGTCGAATCCTCCGGCGGCACCGAAGGCACCGTCCTGCACGGTGCACCGATCATCGTCATCACCAACCGGGGCCGCACCACCGGAGCCCTGCGCAAAGTGCCGGTGATGCGCGTCGAACACGACGGCCACTACCTCGCCGTCGCCTCCTACGGCGGCTCCGCCCGCCACCCCCGCTGGTACCACAACCTGCGCCACCACCCCCACGTCGAAGTCCAGGACGGCCCCCGCAAGCAGGACATGCACGCCCGCGAACTCACCGGAGCCGAGAAGAACGCGTGGTGGCACCGCGCCGTCGACGTCTTCCCCCAATTCGCCGACTACCAGGCCAAGACCGACCGCGATATCCCGGTGTTCCTCCTCGAACCCCTCACCTGACGCACCCGACCGGAACCCCGAACACGACGGAGGGGCCCCGCCGGCAACCCGGCAGAGCCCCTCCGTCAGCGCACCGCTCAGATCAAACCGAGCCCGCGCACCGCGTCCCGCTCCTCGACCAGCTCGTTCACCGAAGCGTCGATGCGCTCCCGCGAGAACTCGTCGACGTCCAAGCCCTGCACGATCTCGAACCGGCCATCCTTCGCGGTGACCGGGAACGACGAGATGATGCCCGCAGGCACCCCGTACGAACCGTCGGACACCACACCCGCCGACGTCCAGTCACCCTCCGGGGTGCCGTTGACCCAGGTGTGCACGTGGTCGATCGCCGCGTTCGCCGCCGACGCCGCCGACGACGCACCACGAGCCTCGATGATCGCCGCACCGCGCTTGGCGACCGTCGGGATGAACTCATCCGCCAGCCACGACCGCTCCACCTGCTCGGCCGCGATCTTCCCGCCGACCTCCGCGTGGAACAGGTCCGGGTACTGCGTCGCCGAGTGGTTGCCCCAGATCGTGAGCTTCTTGATGTCGGTGACCGTCGTACCCAGCTTCTGCGCCAGCTGCGTCAACGCGCGGTTGTGGTCCAGCCGCGTCATCGCCGTGAACCGCTCCGCGGGCACGTCCGGAGCGTGCGACTGCGCGATCAGCGCGTTGGTGTTCGCCGGGTTCCCGACCACCAGCACCTTCACGTCATCCGCGGCACCCGCGTTGATCGCCTCGCCCTGCGGCTTGAAGATGCCGCCGTTGGCCTCCAGCAGATCACCGCGCTCCATCCCCTTGGTGCGCGGCCGCGCACCCACGAGCAGGGCCACGTTCGTGCCCTGGAACGCCGCGTTCGCATCGTCGAACACGTCCACGCTGCTCAACAACGGGAACGCGCAGTCGTCGAGCTCCATCGCGGTGCCCTCGGCCGCCTTCACGGCCTGCGGGATCTCCAGCAAGCGAAGCTTGATCGGGGTGTCGGCCCCGATGAGCTGCCCGGAAGCGATCCGGAACAGCAGCGCGTAGCCGATCTGGCCAGCGGCACCGGTGACGGTGACGGTGACGGGCGCTTTGGTCATAGGAGGAATCTTTCCTGCTCGCCGGACGGTTACCGACCGCGATGCTATCCCGCACCCGGCGCCCCGCACGCGCCGCCGCAACGGATCACAACCCGCACCCGCCCGGACCGATTCAGCACCCGCCCGAGCAGGCGATCAACCCAGCACGAAATCACTCGGCCGCACCCGCGGCACCTGCACCACCGCGTCGAACGCCGCCGCCACCGGAGTCGCCACGAACCCCTCCGCATGCCGGATCGACGACGGCCCCTCCCGCAACCCCCGCACATCCACCCCGACCGCACCCCGCCCCGCCAACCACGCCTCCACGCTGCCCACCTCGACCGGAGGCAACGGAGCCTCGTGCAACCACAACCCGCCCGGCGCCGCCGCATCCATCGTCAACCCCGTCGTCGTCCCCGCCTCGCAGGTCACCGCCACCGCCCGATACCCCGCACCCAGCACCGAATCCAGCTGCGCACCCGCAGGCACCACCTCCGCACCACCACCCACCGGCAACACCACCCGCTGCGCATGCCCGTTGTGCACCAGCAGCACGATCCGCGAACCCGGCCACCGCTCCAACAACCACCGCACCACCCCCGCCATGTACGCATCCCGCGACACCATCCGCGCACCACCCGCCACCAGCTCCCGCATGAACTGCTCCAACGCCCACACACCCCGCGCCGACCAGTACGCCACCGCATGCCGATCCCGCTCACCCACCGCACCCGCCACCCGCGCCAGCAGCTCACCCACCACCGCACCCACCGCATCCCGCTGCGCACCGCTCAACGCCGCATAACGACCCATCGCCAACCCGCTGTGCACCGCGGCGAACGACCCCACCGCCCGCCGCGCCCGCTCCAACACCGCCGACCCACCCGGATCGGCCACCGCCAAGAACTCCGCCAACACCGGCCACACCCGATCCGCACCACCCGACGAACCCGGCAGATCCACCCCCGCGAACCGCACCCCGCCCTCGAACGACCGCACCCAGCTCAACAGGTCCCGCACCTCGGCAGCCTCACCGAACCGGTAGCACAACCCCCGAGCCGCGACCTCCGCCACCGGCGCACCACCCGAACGCACCCACTCGTCCACCGCCAACCCCTCGGAGAACCCCGACTCGAACGCCACCACGTCGAAACCCGCCCGCTCGACCAGCAACCGCGCCACCCGGTGCCGCACCCACCCGAACTCCCGCACGTCGTGGTTCGACTCACCCACCGCCACCACCCGCGCGTCCCCGACGACCTCCAGCAACGGCTCCAGATCGTCCAACGGCGCCACCGGATCCAACGACCCCAACTCGAACCGCACGCGCATCCCCCCGAACCCGGGCCAGGGGAGCGGCCCCCGGCGGAAGCGCAGCCTAAACCGACCGCACCACCCCGCCACAACTCATTTCGCCCGCCCCGCCACGTACTCCGCACCCCGCTCCGACAACCGGTACGACTGCCCCGACCGCTCCACCAACCCCAGATCCGCCAACCACCACGCCTGCGCCTTCACCCGCGACACCGGACGACCCACCTCCGCCGCCAACTCCGCCGCCCGCACCCCAGGCCGATCCCGCACCGACTCCAGTAACCACCGCGTCCACGGCCCCCGAGCCGAATCCACGTCCCACCCCGCCAACCGACGATCGATCGCCAACCGCTCCCGAGCACCCAACATCACCACACCACCACGCTAACCACCCCACCGATGATCACGACACGCCACCGGCACGGCAACGACCCAGCGCACCGAATACCCCGCACCCCCGAAAACCGCCACAATCAGCCCATGCTCCAGGCCTGCCTCAACGGCGCCCGCACCCCGCGCGAGCACCACCACCTGCCCGTGCACCCCGAACAGCTCGCCACCGCCGCAGCCACCTGCACCGCGGCCGGAGCCACCGAACT
Source organism: Saccharopolyspora sp. MMCC62 (assembly GCF_057736575.1). Taxonomy (NCBI): domain Bacteria; kingdom Bacillati; phylum Actinomycetota; class Actinomycetes; order Pseudonocardiales; family Pseudonocardiaceae; genus Saccharopolyspora; species Saccharopolyspora sp. MMCC62. Next base: position 433,442 of record NZ_JBYKCM010000001.1, read on the forward strand.
GCACCTGCACCCCAAACACCCCGACGGCACCGACAGCCTCGACCCGCACATCCTCGCCGCCACCCTGCTCGCCGTCCGCGCCGCCGCACCCGGCACCCCCATCGGCGTCACCACCGGAGCCTGGACCGCACCCGACCCCCGCGACCGCATCACCGCCATCCGCACCTGGACCGTGCTGCCCGACCACGCCTCGGTCAACTGGCACGAAGACGGCGCCGACGACATCGCCACCGCCCTCCTCGACCGCGGCATCGCCGTCGAAGCAGGCCTGCACTCCGGCACCGACGGACCCGACCGGTTCCGCACCGCACCCACCCGCGACCGAGTCCTGCGCGTCCTCGCCGAAGTCACCGACCCCACCGCCCGCGGCGCCGCCACCACCGCCGAGACCCTCCTCGACCGCATCGGACCCGCCCGCAGCCCCGTCCTGCTGCACGGCTCCGGCGCAGGCGCCTGGCCCGTGCTCACCCTCGCCGCCCACCGCGGACTCGACACCCGCATCGGCCTCGAAGACACCCTCCAGCTCCCCGACGGCGACATCGCCCCCGACAACGCCGCACTCGTCACCGCCGCCACCCGCATCCTCACCGGCCGCTGACACCGCACGCCCGCACCGGCGGCGGGGGAGCGGCAGCTCCTCGCGGCAGGCAGCAGGCAGCCGCGCCGTCGAACCGGGGTGCAGCGGACGCATGATCGACGCCCGGTGGAACAGGACCGGCGACCGGCGGAGGTGAACGGCGATCCGATGCCAGGGATGGGCGACCAGCCGAAGGACAGGCTGATCACCCACCTGTTCACGGTCCAGCGGCGCCTTCGACCTGATAGCGTCCGAACACGCCCGCTCAGACTGGAAACGGAAACGGGCTCCCGCGGGTGGCGCTGAGCCCGAGACGATGGGGGTTGATCGTCGTGATCTCAGCAGTGGCGCTCTTCGTGCTCGTGCTCGCGGTGGTGGTCGGCCTGCTCGCCCGACGCCGCCCCGCCCCTCGCGGTAGCGGCTACACCGCGGCCCCGTTCATCGGGGCCGGCGGCGCCCACCCCTCCACGCACAGCACCTCCGTGCACGACCGCGGATTCGACGGGGGCGACGTCAGCGGCGACCTCGACGGCGAGGGCCGCGGTAACGCCCGCAACGGTGACGGTGGCGGCGGCTGCTGAGACCTCCCGCACCGGCTTCGCGGGCGTAACGCAGCAGAAACCGCCCGAGAGCCGTTCCCGTTCACCTACGTCCAGTAATTCGTCCAGGCCGCCGCAGTGCGAGGAGCCCGACCACGCCGATCACCGGCGGCGCGTTCAGCCCGCCAACCCGGCACGATCCCCGCAGCGGGCCCTCCGAGAGCGCCACACCCGACTAGCCGGACCCCCGCACCGAACGCGCCCTGCTCAACTCCCGGTGACGGCAGGGGAGCGGAGCCCCGACACCGGCACCGGCACCAACTCCCGCGCCAACCCACCCCGCAACGTCGCCACCGCGTCCAACGGGTAGTTCTGCCGCACCCGCCACGAACCCCGATCACCCTGCCGCGGGAACGCATCGATCGACCGCTGCACATAACCCGACGCCAGATCCAGCAACGGCCGCGCCCGCAACCCCCGACCCGGCACCGGCACCACCGCCGACCAACCCCGCCGACCCATCAACCCCAACACCCGGCACACCAACCGCGACGACAAATCCGCCCGCAACATCCACGACGCATTCGAATACCCCACGCACACCGCGAAGTTCGGCACCCCCGACACCATCGCCCCACGCCACACGAACTGCTCCGACAACGCCACCACACCACCATCCACCCGCAACGACATCCCCCCGAACGCCAGCAACCGCAACCCCGTCGCCGACACCACCACATCCGCCGCCAACACCCGACCCGACCGCAACCGGACCCCCTCCGGCACGAACGACTCCACGTGATCCGTCACCACCTCGGCCCGCCCCTCCCGGACCGCCGCGTGCAGATCACCATCCGGCGCCGCGCACAACCGCTGATCCCACGGGTCGTACGACGGCGTGAAGTGCTCCCGCACCACCTCCGCATCCTGCAACGCCCGCACGTTCAGCCGCGTCAACAACCCCCGCGCCACCCGCGGAAAACGCTGGCAGAACTGGAAGAACGCCGTCGAGAACGCGATGTTCTTCCACCGCACCAACCGGCTCGCCACCCGCTCCGGCAACCACGACCGCAACCACTCCGCCTTCCGATCCCGCCCCGGAACCGGACTGACCCACGTCGGCGACCGCTGCAACATCGTCACCCGCGCCGCCGCCTCCGCCAGCGCCGGAACCAACGTCACCGCCGTCGCACCGCTCCCGACCACCACCACCCGCTTGCCCGCGAGATCCAACCCCTCCGGCCAGAACTGCGGATGCACCACCTCACCACCGAACGACTCCACCCCCGGAAAAACCGGCTCATGACCACGCTCGTAGTCGTAATAACCCGCGCACGAGTACAGGAACCCGCACGTCAACACCCGCTCCGACACCGCACCCGCCGCATCCCGCACCGCCAGCCGCACCGTCCACCGCGACTCCGCGCTCGACCACTCCGCGGCCACCACCTTCGTCCGATACCGGATCAACCCCTCGATCCCGAACTCCGCCGCCGTCTCCCGCACGTACCGCAAGATCGACGCGCCATCCGCCAACGGCCGCGAACCCCGCCACGGCCGGAACGAATACCCCAACGTCGCCATGTCCGAATCCGACCGCACCCCCGGATACCGGAACAGATCCCACGTCCCACCCGACGCGTCCCGCGCCTCCAACACCACCAACGAACGCCCCGGGCACTCCGACCGCAACCGGTACGCCGCACCGATCCCGGACAACCCGGCACCCACGACCACCACATCGACGTGCTCGACACCCACCGCAGACTCCGACATGCCCCCAGTCTCCGCACCCACCACCAACCGATCTTGACGCCGCACGACAACTCCTTGACCCTCGACGACATGACGGTGATCCGCTCCGCAGGCCTGCGCGGCTTCCGCGCCACCGTCGCCGAACTCGGCGGCGACGCCGAGCACTACGCCCGAGCCGCAGGCCTGCCCACCGCCGCACTCGACACCGACGACCTCCTCGTCCCCGAATGCGCCCTCGTCAACACCCTCGAGATCGCCGCCGCCGACCTGCACCGACCCGACCTCGGACTCCGCATCGCCGCCCGCCAGGACCTCGGCATGCTCGGCCCGCTCGCCCTCGCCATCCGCAACGCACCCACCATCGGCGACGCCCTCGACTGCGCCACCCGCTACCTGTTCGTCCACGCCAGCACCCTCACCATCACCCTCGACGACGACCCCCGCGGCACCCCCGGCATCGCCGCACTCCGCTACGCACTCCCACCCGACGCACCCACCTCCGGCCAAGCCACCGACCTCGGACTCGGCTTCCTGCACCGCGCCACCACCTTCCTCGCCGCAGGCCGATACGGACTCCGCACCGTCGAACTGCCCCACACACCCACCGCACCCCTGCACGTCTACGAGGAGTTCTTCGGCGCCCCCATCACCACCGGCGCCCCCGCCGCCCTGCTCCGCCTGCCCCGCAGCCTCACCACCAAACCCCTCACCGGCGCCGACGGGCGCGTCCGCGAACTCGCCCTCGCCTACCTCGCCGAACGCACACCGGGGGAGAGCAGCCACCTCGCCACCCGCGTCCGCAGCGTCCTCACCCAAGCCCTCGGCACCACACCACCCGAGATCGGCGCCATCGCCCACCTCATCAACCTGCACCCCCGCACCCTGCAACGCCGGCTCCGCGACGAAGGCACCACCTTCGCCGCACTCCTCGACGACGCCCGACGCCACGCCGCCCACCGCTACCTCACGAGCACCGACCTGCCCCTCGGCCGGATCGCCGCCCTGCTCGGACTCTCCGAACAATCCGCGCTCAGCCGCTGCTGCCGACGCTGGTGGCACACCACCCCCAGCGACGTGCGCCGTGTCGCACGAAGTCACGAGAACGTCGCGCCGGGTCAAGCCACCACGCCCACCACCGCGCACACTCGATCACCACAACGCTGAGCAAGGAGACGCATGCCCACCCTCGACCGCTACCGCTTCACCGGCGGCACCGCCGTCCTCACCGGCGCCGCCAGCGGCATGGGCGAACACATGGCCCACCAGCTCGCCGCCCGCGGCAGCGACCTCGTCCTCATCGACCGCGACGAAGCACGCCTCACCACCGTCGCCGACACCCTCCGCGGCACCCACCCGGACCGCACCGTGCACACCCACGTCGCCGACCTCGCCGACACCCCGGCCCTCGACGACCTCGCCCAGCGCATCCTCGCCGACGCACCCCGCATCACCCTGCTGATCAACAACGCCGGAGTCGCCCTCGGCGGAGCCTTCGACCAGCTCACCGGCGAGGAGTTCGACTGGGTCATCGACATCAACTTCCGCGCACCCGTCACCCTCACCCGGCTGCTGCTACCCCGGCTGGACGCGGGCGCGCACATCGTCAACGTCTCCAGCCTCTACGGCCTCATCGCGCCACCCGGGCAATCCGCCTACGCCGCCAGCAAGTTCGCGCTGCGCGGCTTCAGCGAAGCGCTCCGCCACGAACTCGCCGAACAGGGCATCGGCGTCACCACCGTGCACCCCGGCGGCATCCGCACCCGCATCGCCGAATCCGCCCGCGTCGCCAGCGGCGTCGACGAACAGCAGCTGGCCCGGGGGAGGGCGAACTACGCGAAGCTGCTGTCCTACCCGGCCGACAAGGCCGCCGCCCGGATCCTCGACGGCGTCGACCGCCGCAAGCGCCGCGTGCTGATCGCCTCCTCGGCCGTCATCCCCGACCTGTTGGCCCGGCTGTTCCCGACCCGCTACATGGACGTGCTCTACCGGCTGCAACCGAACTCGCGGCCATCGGCGCTGCGCGCGCGGTAGCGCTCAGCAGGCAGGGGAGAGGTGCACCCGCACGCGCTCGCGCAGCAGCTCGTACTCCGCCTGCATCCGCCGCAGCGGACCGCGCACGACCACCTCGCCGGGTCCGACGACCTCCTCGGCGGAGAACTGCTCCCGGGTCAGATCGACTTCGACGGAACCGAGCAGGTTCCACCAGTGGAAGTCGACCCGCGCACCGGCGACCCGGACCTCGCCGCGCAGCAGCTCGCCGCCGAGGAAGTCCTGCAGCACCAGAGCGGTCACGCCGCACTGGCCGCGCGCCGGATTCCGCGGCGACCACTTCGGGAGGTCCTCGGGCGCGCAGGTGTCGGCGCCCCAGGACCGGCGGAACGCGTGTTCGATCCCGGTCAACGTCATCGGCATGAGCACTGCTTACCGGTGGGGACCGACAGGTGGTGCGGCGTGCGGGTGTGATCGGCGGCTGTGCGGCGGGCCGGTCCGTGTCGAGGCCGGTCCGATGGCTGCAGGCGGGGAGGCGCGTTCCGGCGTGCAACGCGTGCGGGGGCGGTGACCGGCTCGGTGCGTCTTGCGACTGCGGGGAGCGGTCGGAGGAGGTCGGATCTCCATTACTTTACATAATGTAGATTATCGGCACTTTGTCGACCTGGGGTTATCCGGCCGAGAAGGGGTCGATCGGCCGGGTCCGACGGGATGCGCCGGGTGTGGGATGCGGGCACGCGGATGGCAGTGCGTTCGGGTGCGATGAGCACCGCTGACCGTCCGGCGCGTCGGCGACATGCCGGGCCGCTGGCGCGGCGTCCGCGGTGATGCACCTCGAGGCCGTCGCGATGGCCGACGTGCCGCCGCGGCTTGGACCATCCCCGAGGTGGCCGTCTTCGCTGGTCCCGGCAGTCACCTTCAAAACGTCACAGTGACGTTTTGAAAGGTAGCTGCCGGTCGTGCGAAGTCGACCGGCGGTGAAGCCGACCGGCGGGCAAGATCCATCGAGCTCAGTTGATCAAGGGTCGGGCCGGCAGCCAGGCCGCTCAGCCGAGTCACCGCGGATCGCGTCATCAGGCGCACCGGTCGGCGCGGGACGACACGGCACACCGAGACGCGAACACGTCGAACCCGTGCAGCACCGGCCGACACCGCGCCGACCGGGATCCCCCGGGATCGGACCCCCGTCCCCTTCTCCATTTGATGGATAATCAACGTTATCCACCAAAAACCCCTTTGATCAACTTCGAGATCCACCGCTCTCGTCCCGTGCTCCGGCGTTCCCCCGTTGAGCAGCTTCCCCAGTCGAGCATCGCCGCCTCCCCGGCAGCCACCTTCCCCGGACCAAGCCCCTCACGATCCGCCCCCGCTCCGCCATTCCGATCACCCCCACCCCCACCACCGCATAGACTCCGCCGGCCGTTCACCACACCCCCGGAGGAAGCACATGCCGAACCACCCCGACGTACCGATCGACCCGTCCAACGCGGCCCAGTCCGAGGCGTGGGGCGGCGAACAGGGCGAGTTCTGGGCGGAGCGCGCCGAGCGCTTCGACGAGGGCGTCGCCGCCTACCACGACCGGTTCCTGGAAGCGGCCGGGATCGGACCGGCGGCGCGGGTGCTCGACGTCGGGTGCGGCAGCGGGCAGGTCACCCGCGATGCGGCGCGGCGCGCGGCGGAGGGCTGGGCGCACGGCGTCGACCTGTCCGCGCCGCTGGTCGAGTCGGCGCGCCGAGTGGCGCGGCGGGAGGGGGTGTCGAACGCGTCGTTCGAGCGGGCCGATGCGCAGGTGCACCCCTTCCCCACCGTCGACCTGCTGTTGAGCAGGCACGGTGCGATGTTCTTCGGTGCTCCCCGCGAGGCGTTCGCCCACCTCGGGCGGGTGCTGGCCCCGGGTGGCGGCATGGCGCTGCTGACGTGGCAGCCGGCGCGGCTCAACCCGTGGATGGGTGGTTTCCGCTCGGCGCTCTCGGGCGGCCGGGAAGGTGCGCCGCCTGCGGAGGGGCCGGGTCCGCTGTCGATGAGCGATCCGGGTTCGGTGCGGACGCTGCTGGAGTCGGCGGGTTTCGAGCGGGTGCGGCTGGAGGACTGGCGGGAGCCGATGTACTTCGGCCGGGATGCCGCGGACGCGTGCCGGTTCGTCACCGGCCAGTTCGCTGGGTTGCTGGCGGAGCTGGACGTGGCGGAACGGGACCTCGCGCGGCAGCGGTTGCTGGAGCTGCTGGCCGAGCACGAGTCGGAGCGGGGCGTGCTGTTCGAGTCGGCGGCGTGGCTGGTTCGGGCGAAGCGGCCGTGACCTGGGGCTGCGGGGTGTAGGGATCTCGTCGGCGCGGGTAGCCGGATGTCGGTCCACTCCAGGGAGGTCGAGGTCATGCTGCCCAGGCACGAACGCCGCCGCATCGCGGAAATCGAGAAGGGTCTGGTTCTGCAGGACCCCGATTTCGCCGACCGGTTGCGGAGGGCGGAGCTGCCCGGCCGGGCGCGACCCGGGGTGCGGGTCGTGCTGGGGTGCGTCGCGGTGGTGGCGGCGTTGTTGTGCATGGTGCTCGGCGAGGTGGCGGGTTTCCTGCTGGCCGGGTTGTTGGCGACGGTGCTGCTGGCAGCGCGGGATTGGCGGCTGCTGACGTCGTGATCGCGGTTCAGGGTCTCCAGCGGGCGCGGTAGCCGGGCCGGTCGGAGTAGGGCAGTCCGAGCAGGGCGCGGGTGGCGCAGCCGCGTTCGTCCTCGGGCGGGTAGGCCTCGCCGAGGCGGTCGCAGGGTCCGGTTCCCGAGCCGCAGAGCTGGTGCCGGCGCAGCAGCCTGGTTTTGAGCTCGCATTCGCGGAAGCCGCGGAAGACGGTGCCGCCGCAGGGTTTGGCGTTGCCCGCTTCGACGTCTTCGCGCATCCAGCGCAGCAGTTCGAGGTCGATGTCGATCTGTCGTCGCAGGAACTCGGCGAACCGGTTCATGGTCGTCCCCCACCGCGGTACGCGGGTACCGCCCGTCCGTCCGTCGGGTGCGCGGCGCCGGGTGTCGGCCCGCCCGGATGGGGACGTCGAGGGTGGCCGGTTGTGACGCGGGGTGTGGTGGTCATGCCCGGGTGTGGTCGTTCGGGTGGATGTCGAGCACCGCGCGGCTCGCGGCGCCTGGTGCGCCGGTGACTGCCACGAGCACGGGGGTCCCTCCGTCGTCGTTCGTGTTGACCGTCCGACGGTACCCAGGGCGGGCTGCGGGGATCACCCGCGAGAGTCGGTGCGGGTGGTCGGTGTCGGGGGGGGGGGGGGGGGGGGGGGGGGGGGGGGGGGGGGGCCCCCCCGCGAGCCATGGGGGGGGGGGGGGGGGGGGGGGGGGGGTGGGGGCGCGGGGGGGGGGCGGCCCCCCCGAACCCCTTTTTCGTCCGCGTCCCGTGGGGCGCGGTCCGGTGAGCCTCCCGGGCGCGGTGCGCGGTCGGGTGCGGGCTCTGCGGCCATGATGCGGAGCGGGTGGTGGCGGGGCGCGGTGGCGATCACCGGATCGGCGCTGTTCACCCCGGCGCGCCGCTGGTTTCACCGGGTCGGGTCGGTGCCCCGCTCCCCTGGTCCCGGTACCGGCGGGTCAGGTTCGGGTGATGCGCAGGGTGCGGATCTGGAAGGGGCGCAGGGTGAGGGGTTCGGTGTGGTCCCGGGCGGGTCCGGTGGGGCGTTCGAGCAGATCGGTGGGGGTGATGGTGGTGTGCGGGAAGTTCGGGGTGAGGGTGGTGGTGGCGCGGCCGCCGCGGGATTCGTAGAGGCGGACGATGATGTCGCCGCTGCGGTCTTCGGCGGGTTTGAGGGCTTCGACGATGACGTCCGGGTTGTCGAGGGTGATCAGGGGTGGGACGGGGTTGCTGCCGGGGACGGTGCGCGGCGGGAGGTTGAGGCGGTATCCCTCGCGGATGGCGTCGCCGATGTCGGCGCCGACGACGAGGGCGTAGCGCAGGTGGTGGTGTCCGTGGTCGGTGTCGGGGTCGGGGAATCGGGGGGCGCGCAGCAGGGAGAGGCGGGCGGTGGTGGTGGTGCCGCCGTCGGGTCGGGTGTGGCGGGTGACGTCGTGGCCGTAGGTGGAGTCGTTGATGAGGGCGTGGCCGTAGAGGTGTTCGCCGACGTGGAGCCAGCGGTGGGCGCAGATCTCGAACTTGGCGGCGTCCCAGGTGGTGTTGGTGTGGGTGGGTCGGTGGAGGTGGCCGAATTGGGTTTCGGCGGTGGAGCGGTCGGCGTGGACGTCGAGGGGGAAGGCGGCTTTGAGGAGTTTTTCGGTTTCGTGCCAGTCGATGTCGGTGTCGATGTGGAGGGTGCGGCCGTGCAGGTGGAGGCGTTGGACGAGGGTGGAGTTCCCGAAGCTGCGCTGGACGGTGAGGGTGGTGCCGTCGAGGGTGATGTGGTCGGTGTCGGTGAGGTCGTGGCCTTGGTGGCGGTAGAACTCGTCGATGTCCCAGGCGTCCCAGGCGTTGGGGTGGTCGGGGTGGAGTTGCAGGAGGTTGCCGGGGTGTCCGGGGGCGAGGGCTTCGCGGCCGGTGTCGAGGTCGAGGACCGAGGTGAGCAGGCCGCGGTGGTCGATGGTGGCGCGGATGCGGCCGTTGTCGAGGGTGGTGGTGCGGTCGGGGTTCTCGGTGGCGGTGGTGGCGGCGGGTGTGGTGGGTGTTCCGGCGCCGAGGGCGGGGATGCCGTGGTGTGCGTGGGGGGTGGCGTTGAAGGTGGTGGTGCCGGGTCCGGTGCCGGCGAGGGCGCGTTGGGCGTGGTCGATGAGTTCGTGGAGTTCGGCGGCGACGTGCTGGTAGGTCTGTTCGGCTTCGCGGTGGACCCAGGCGATGGAGGAGCCGGGGAGGATGTCGTGGAACTGGTGCAGGAGGACGGTTTTCCAGATCCGGTCGAGGGTGTCGTGGGGGTAGTCGTGGCCGAGGGTGGTGTGGGCGGTGGTGCACCAGAGTTCGGCTTCGCGGAGGAGGTGTTCGCTGCGGCGGTTGCCTTGTTTGGTGCGGGCTTGGGAGGTGTAGGTGCCGCGGTGGAATTCGAGGTAGAGCTCGCCGGACCAGACGGCGGGGTCGCGGTGGTCGGCTTCGGCGGCGGTGAAGAACTCGGCTGGTGAGTGGAGTTCGACGGTGGGTGAGCCTTCGAGGTCGGCGAGCCGGTGGGCGCGGGCGAGCATGTCGCGGGTGGGTCCGCCGCCGCCGTCGCCGTAGCCGTAGGGCACGAGAGATCGGGTGGCGTGGCCGTGTTCGGTGAAGTTGCGGCTGGCGTGGGCGAGTTCGGCGCCGGTGAGTTCGGCGTTGTAGGTGTCGACGGGTGGGAAGTGGGTGAAGACGCGGGTGCCGTCGATGCCTTCCCACCAGAAGGTGTGGTGGGGGAACTTGTTGGTCTGGTTCCAGGAGATCTTCTGGGTGAGGAACCAGCGGGAGCCGGAGTGGTGGACGAGTTGGGGCAGGGCGGCGCTGTAGCCGAAGGAGTCGGGTAGCCAGACCTCTTGGGTGTCGATGCCGAATTCGTCGAGGTAGAAGCGTTTGCCGTGCAGGAATTGGCGGGCGAGTGCTTCGGAGCCGGGCATGTTGGTGTCGGATTCGACCCACATGCCGCCGACGGGGACGAATTGGCCGGTGCGGGCGTGTTCGCGGACGCGGTCGAAGAGGTCGGGGTGGTGTTGTTTGAGCCAGGCGAGTTGCTGGGCCTGGGACATGGCGAAGGTGAAGTCGGGGTCGCGGGTCATGAGTTCGGTGGCGTTGGCGACGGTGCGGGCGACTTTGCGGATGGTTTCGCGTTGGGGCCAGAGCCAGGCGGAGTCGATGTGGGCGTGTCCGGTGGCGCTGATGCGGTGGGTGGTGGTGTGGGCGGGGCGGTGGAGGGCGGTGGTGAGTTCGTGGCGGGCGGCGGGTGCGGTGGTGTGGATGTCGTGGAGGTCGAGGCGGTCCAGCATGCGTTCGAGGGCGCGGAGGATGTCGTGGCGGCGGGGTGAGTCGGTGGGGAGTTCGCGCATGAGCTGGGCGAGGACTTCGGTGTCGTGCACGAGTTCGTGGACGGTGAGGTCGCGGAGGGCGAGGTCGGCGCGGGTGAGGCGGTAGAGGGGGGCGCCGGTGGTGGTGCCGCCGTCGAGCCAGGGTGGTGGGTCGCCGAGGTGGGTGGGCCGGAAGCCGTTGTCGCCGAGGATGAGGGGGTTGGCGGCGGCTTCGACGTACCAGGTGAGGGGTTGTCCGGGTGGGGCGTGCAGGGGCAGGTGGGTGTTGCGGGGGTTGAGGCCTTTGATGGGGGTGCCGGTGTCGGTGTGGGCGAGGCCTTCGCAGTGGAATCCGGGGCGGTCGAGGTCGAAGCCGAGGTCGATGACGGCTTCGGCGGGTTGGTCGGCCCAGTCTTCGGGGAGGGTGCCGGTGAGGCGGAACCAGGTGGTTCCCCAGGCGGGTCCCCATTCGTGTCCGATGTGGACGGGGGTGTACTGGGCGTGGAGGGCTTGGTGGGCGGGGACGGGTTCGCCGGGGACGTGCCAGGCGGCGATGTCGAGGGGGTGGGTGCGGGTGTGCACGGCGGGCCGGAGTCGTTCGGCGAGGATGCGGTCGAGGCGTTTTTCCACTACGGCGCGGTCGTCGTGCATGTGGTGTCCCCTCGTTCGGAGCGGGTTGGTGCAGACCACTGCTGAGCGTCGATCATCGTGGCACATCGCCGGTGGGGGTGGGTGCCGCCGAACCGGGCCGGGTGATCGCTCGTGCAGGTCATGGCGGTTGCCGGGGTGCGCGGGGCCTCGCATGCTGGGGCCTTTCGCAGGGCGTGCCGGTGTGGCGCGCGGTCCCCGATGGTCGTGGAGGCGATGTGGTGATGGGTACGTGCGAGGTGTGCGGGAACGAGTACTGGATGAGTTTCGAGGTGCGCACGTCGGGTGGCGGGGTGCACGTGTTCGATTCGTTCGAGTGCGCGGCGCAGCGGTTGGCGCCGCAGTGCGAGCACTGCGGGTGCCGGATCTTGGGGCACGGGGTGGAGGTGAGCGGGCGGTTCTTCTGCTGTGCGCATTGTGCGCGGGAGTCGGGGATGTCGATGGTGGAAGAAGTGCGGGATGCGGTGGGCAGTCGGCCTGTTTGAGTCCGGCTCTGGTTCCGTTGCTGGGGAGGTCAGGTGGCGGAACCTGAGCGTTCTCCTCGCTGCTTCGCAGGTGGCTCCGCCGCAGGAGAAGACGCTGTCCTCGCGTGAGCACCGCTGAGAATCCGCGGCGGTGCCGGTGTCCTTGGTGGCCGCCGCTCAGCGGCTTCGCCGCTGACAGGGCGAGGGCGGGGGCGTTGCGCACGCTGGTTCGGCGGGCGGGGGTGAATCGTTTGATTCGGGTGTGGGGGGTGAAATCGGCCCACTCCGTGGTCGTTACCTCTTCGTTACTTGCAGGGTGAAACACGGCGTTCACCAGTGACGACTACGGGGGTGGCACCACTCGCTCACCCGGGGCGCACCAGTTCGCGGGGCACGGGGCGGGTGGTGGCGGCTGGACCACTACGCGTGAAGGGATGCCGAGATGGCAGGTCTGGTTCGTTGGCTGGGTGACATGGCACGGGAGATGGGACGGGCTCGCACCGTGATGCGACACCCCCACTCGCAGGTCGTGAGCTCGGCCGCCCGTCGCGGTCAGAGCTGAAGGCTCTGTTCGTCAGCCCCGGTTCACCCCGGCTGAACGTGGCGCCCCACCGGGTCGCGGACCGGCGCCCACCGCTCTGGCGGTGATCCGGCGAGCACGGTCAACGCCACATCAAGTGAGACCTCGCGACCCACGCAGGCTTGCTGACGATGCCGTGGCTCCCGTCCACTTCGGACGGAAGCCACGGCATTTCGCATGTTCGAGGCCGGTGTGGCGGGTACCGCTCCCCTCCCCTGCCGCACCGGTGGCGGGTCAGCCGGTGCGGGCGTCGCGGTGGCGGCCGGCGTTGGCGACGTAGACCTCGGCGGAGAACCGCAGGCGGGCGCGTTCGTCCTCGGTGAGTTCGCGGCGCACCTTGCCGGGGGTGCCCGCGACCATCGAGCCGGGCGGGATCTCGACGCCTTCGAGGACGACGGCTCCGGCGGCGATCAGCGAACCCTCCCCGATCACCGCGCCGTTGAGCACGACCGCGCCCATGCCGATCAGGCAGTCGTCGCCGACGGTGCAGCCGTGCAGCACGGCGCGGTGCCCGACGGTGACGCCGCGGCCGACGGTGGCGGGGAATCCGGGGTCGGCGTGCAGCACGCAGCCGTCCTGGACGTTGCTGCGTTCGCCGATGGTGATGTCCTCGTTGTCGCCGCGCAGCACCGCCCCGTACCAGACGCTGGCGTCGGTGTGCAGGTGCACGCGGCCGATGAGGGTGGCGCCGGGTGCTGCCCAGGCGCTCTCGGCCAGCTGCGGGGTGTGTTCGCCGAGGGTGATGGTGCGGGCGGTGTCGGCTGGGGCGTTCACGGGTCCTCCGGGTCGGCGCGTTCGCGGCGCAGCCATTGCACCGCGTCGTGGGAGTGGCCGCCGACGACCCCCTCGATGCCGTCGAAGGCGCGGGGGTCGGTGGTGCGGGCCAGTTCCGCCAGCACCGTATCGGGGTCGCCGTCGGCGATGACCTCGACCAGTCGCCGTTGAGCGGCGAGGTCGGGGGCGGGTGCGACGCGGTGGGTGAGGGTGAGCGCGAGCATGAGCTGCAGGCCGAGGGTGCGGCAGGTGTGTTCGAGGCGTTCGTTTCCTGCGAGTCCGATGACGGCCAGGCGCAGTTGCAGGGATCGTTCGGCGAACAGCGCGGGGTCGCCGGTGGTGGCGGCCAGGGCGTCGAGTGCGGTGCGGCAGCGGCGCAGCCGGGCGGGTTCGCGCACGGGGATGCCGCGGTGCACGGCGAGGCGTTCGAGTTCGCGGCGCAGGGTGACGATCTCGTAGATGTCGTGCAGGGTCAGCGGGGTGACGATGACGCCTCTGCGGGGCAGTTGGCGCACGAGGCCTTCGTGTTCGAGCACGCGCAGCGCTTCGCGCAGGGGTGGGCGGCTGATGCCCAGCTCGTGGGTGAGCCGGTTCTCCACGATGCGGTCGCCGCAGCGGAGCCCACCGCTGATGATCATGTGTCGGATGGTTCCGGCGGCCAGTTCCACCAGGCTCGGCGGGTCGGCGATGCTGGGCGCGGGAGCGGTGTGCCGCTGCGCCACCTGATCTTCCAGTGATCCGGTCACGGTGCCCAGTGTGCCCGCTCGCGGGGCTGTGCGGTGCGGTTTCCCCGTTGGTGGGAGAAACGGTGTGGTCGGTTTCGAATTCGGTTGCCGCCGGTGCGGGCGGGTGGTGATGCTGGGGTGGTGTTGATTCGCGCGGCGCGGGCCGAGGAGCTGGCGGTGTTGCCGGAGGTGGAGCGCCGTTCGGGGTGGTGCTTCGCCGAGGTGGGCATGGAGCGGGTGGCCTCGGACGCGCCGTTGCCGGTGGAGGTGCTGGCGGGTTTCCGGGAGTCGGGTTCGTTGTGGGTGGCGGTGCAGGGGCCGGGCCCGGTGGCGTTCCTGGCCGCGGAGGTGCTCGACGGGGCGTTGCACGTGGCGCAGGTGAGCGTGGATCCGGGGTGGGCGCGGCGGCGCATCGGTGCGGCGTTGCTGGCGCACGCGGGTGCGCGGGGGTGTCGTTGACGACGTTCCGGGAGGTGCCGTGGAACGCCCCGTACTACGCGCGCTCGGGGTTCCGGGTGGTGCCGGAGGGGGCGTTGTCGCCGGGGTTGGCGGCGCGGCTCGACGCGGAGCGGTCGGTGTTCCCGGGGTGGCCGCGGGTGGCGATGCGCCGCCCGTGGTGAGCTCGCGGTCCGGTCACAGGTGGTGGCGGCGGATGTCGGCGAGCGCGTGGGTGGTGGTGTCGCGGCTGGTGAACCGGTCGGCGAGGCCGGTGAGGGTGATCAGCCGCAGCACGGCTCCGGTGCCGAAGACGATGTAGAGCGGGGTGCGGCGGGCTTCGGCGCGGCGTTGGGCGTGCAGGAGCAGTTCGAGTCCGGCGGAGCTGCAGAAGGTGACGTCGGCGAGGTCGAGGACGATGGCGCGCAGGGCGGCGGCGGTGAGGCGTTGGCGGACCATTTCGCCGAGGCGTGGTGCGGCGGCGAGGTCGATTTCGCCGCCGACGTGGACGATGACGACGCCGGGGTCGGGCCGGTGCACCGCGAGCCGCAGCGCGCGGGGGTGGCCGGGGGTGCCGATGACGGGTTCCCCGGGGTCGCGAGGTGGCGTGATCGTGCGTTGCGGTGCGAGTTCGACCTGGTCGTGCCGCTGGTGCGCGGTGCGGTCGCTGTTGCCGGTGTTCGCGAGAATCACACTGCCTCCCCCGTGTTCGAGTGCTGCTCGCGGCGGGCCGGCCTGGTGGGTCCGTGGGTCCTCGGGGATCGCGGCGGCGCGTTGCGGCGGCCACCGGTGATCTCGGTGGCGGGCCTGGGGTGCGGCGCTGCGGTTCCGAGGGGCCAGGGACGTCATGGCCGGGTGCTCGACCGCTGTTTCCTCACGGTAGGAGCGCTAGTCCGATCGAAACAAGGCTGGCCACCATCGTGCGAAGACTTAGGGGGAAGTGGCCGACAGCGCGATGATGCCTCCGGCGAGGACGATCTCCGTTTGTCGCTCGGAGAGGTGAGGTTCGGCGGCGATGTCGCGACTCTTCGTGGTGTTGCGGAGGGTGAGGGGTTCGCCGGAGCGGAGTGCGTCGCGCAGGCCGCTGGTGGTGAGGACGTCGCCGAGGTCGATGCGGTCGTGGTCGTCGGGGTCGGTGAACCGCAGCGGCAGGATGCCGAAGTTGATGAGGTTCTGCCAGTGGATGCGGGCGAAGGACTTCGCGAGGACCAGCCGCACGCCGAGGTAGCGGGGTGTGATGGCGGCGTGCTCGCGGGAGGAGCCCTGCCCGTAGTTGTCGCCGCCGACGATCAGGTGCGGCCCGGTGTTCTCCGCGCGGCGCGGGTAGTCGGGGTCGAGGCGGGTGAAGGTGAAGCGTGCGAGGGCGGGGATGTTGGAGCGCAGCGGCAGGGCGCGGGCGCCGGCCGGGGAGATCTCGTCGGTGGAGACGTCGTCGCCGGTGATCAGCAGCACGGGAGTGTCGAGCTGGTCGGGCAGGGCGGTGAACTCCGGGAGCGCGGAGATGTTGGTGCCCTTCTCGGGGCGGATGCGTTCGGCTTCGGCGGCCGGTGGCGGGGCGACGAGCATGCCGGTGTTGATCGCGGTGTGCTGCGGCCACCGCACGTGCGGCCGCAGGCCGAGGTCGTCGGCGAGGTCGCGGGGGTCGGTGATGCGGCCGGTGAGGGCGGCGGCGGTCGCGGTTTCCGGGGAGCACAGCCACACCGAGTCGTCGGGGGTGCCGGAGCGGCCGGGGAAGTTGCGGGGGAAGGTGCGCAGCGAGCGGGTGCCTGCCGCGGGGGCTTGGCCCATGCCGATGCAGCCGAGGCAGCCGGTCTGGTGCAGGCGGGCGCCCGCGGTGATCAGAGCGGTGAGGTCTCCGGTGGTGGCGAGGTCGGTGAGGGTCTGGCGGGAGGTGGGGTTGATGTCGAAGCTGACCTGCTCGGCGATGCGGCGTCCGCGGACCATGTCGGCGGCGGTGGCGAAGTCGCGCAGCCCGGGGTTGGCGGAGGAGCCGATGACGGCTTGGCCGATGTCGGCGCCTGCGGCTTCGCGCACGGGCACGACGTCGCCGGGCGAGGACGGGCGGGCGATGAGCGGTTCGAGGGTGGACAGGTCGAGGTGCTCGGTGTGGTCGTAGGTGGCGCCGGGGTCGGCGGCCAGCGGGGTGAAGTCGGCGTCGCGGTCCTGGGCGCGCAGGAAGTCGCGGACGGCGTCGTCGGCGGGGAACACGGTGGTGGTGGCGCCGAGTTCGGCGCCCATGTTCGCGATGACGTGCCGGTCCATCGCGGTGAGTTCGGCGAGGCCGGGCCCGTGGTATTCGATGATGCGCCCGACGCCGCCCGCGACGCCGTGGCGGCGCAGCATCTCCAGCACCACGTCCTTGGCCGACACCCACGGCGGTAGCCGCCCGTCGAGGTGCACTCCCCACACCTGGGGCATGCGCAGGCGCAGGGGTGCGCCGGTGATGGCGAGGGCGACTTCGAGGCCGCCGACGCCGATGGCGAGCATGCCGAGGGATCCGGCGGCGCAGGTGTGGGAGTCGGAGCCGGCGAGGGTGGCGCCGGGGGTGCCGAAGCGCTGCATGTGGGTGGGGTGGGAGACGCCGTTGCCGGGCCGGGAGTACCAGATGCCGTAGCGGGCGGCGGCGGTGCGCAGGTAGGCGTGGTCTTCGGCGTTCTTCTCGTCGGTCTGCAGCAGGTTGTGGTCGACGTACTGGACGCTGAGGCGGGTGCGGGCGCGCTGGAGCCCGAACGCTTCGAGTTCCTGCATGACGAGGGTGCCGGTGGCGTCCTGGGTGAGGGTCTGGTCGATGCGCAGGCCGATCTCGGCGCCGGGGGCGGGTTCGCCGTCGGTGAGGTGGGTGGTGATGAGCTTGTGCGCCAGGGTCTGCGGCATCGGTGCCTCCCGGGGCGGGTGCGGATCACCGGTCTTCGCCGGGCTACCCGGGCGGGGCGCGGGGCAAACGATCAGGCCGTGCACCGCCGTGCCACCTGCCCGTGCCGCTGGCCTGTGCCATTGCCGTGGTCGCCGGCGGGGTGCTGCGGGGTGGGTCAGGCGGGTGCGCCGGTGCGGCGGTGCGCGGGGGCGGCGTGGCGGCCGCCGGGTGCGCCGTGGCGGGCGGCGGAGACGTGCAGGGACAGTTCGCCGCCGAGGACGTCGACGAGGACGTCTCCCCCGTCGGTCAGCGATCCGTCCAGCAGCAGCGAGGCGAGGCGGGTGTCGAGTTCGCGCTGGATGATGCGCCGCAGGGGCCGGGCGCCGAACTCGCCGCCCGCGCCGCGTTCGGCGAGCCAGGTCATGGCGGCGTCGGAGATCTCCATGCGGATGCCCTGCTCGCGCAGCTGGGCGGCGGTGCGTTCCAGCAGCAGCGAGGTGATCTGGCCGAGTTCGCGGTCGCCGAGGGCTTGGAAGACGGTGACCTCGTCGATGCGGTTGAGGAATTCGGGGCGGAAGAAGCCGCGCAGGTCGTCGAGGAGCGCGTCGGCGAGTTCGTCGGCGGGGGCGGCGGAGTCGAGGATGCGGTCGGCGCCGATGTTGGAGGTCATGATGATCACGGTGTTGCGGAAGTCGACGGCACGGCCCTGGGCGTCGGTGAGGCGTCCGGCGTCGAGGACCTGCAGCAGCGTGTTGAACACGTCGGGGTGGGCTTTTTCGACTTCGTCGAGCAGCACCACCGAGTAGGGCTGGCGGCGGATGCGTTCGGTGAGCTGCCCGGCTTCCTCGTAGCCGACGTAGCCGGGTGGGGCGCCGATGAGGCGGGAGACGGTGTGCTTGTCCTGGAACTCGCCCATGTCGAAGCGGGCCATGCGGTCGGCGTCGCCGAACAGGGCGCGGGACAGGGCGCGGGCGAGTTCGGTCTTGCCGACGCCGGTGGGGCCGAGGAACAGGAAGCTGCCGATGGGCCGGTCGGGGTCGGCGAGCCCGGCGTGGGCGCGGCGGACGGCTTCGGCGACGGAGCGCACGGCGATGGGCTGGCCGACGACGCGTTCGGCGAGGCGTTGTTCGAGGTCGAGCAGGCGGCGCCGGTCCTGGTCGGAGACTTCGGCGACGGGGATGCCGGTGCGGCGGGCGACGACGTCGGCGATGTCGGAGGCCTCCACGAGCGGTTCGGGGGCCCAGGAGGTGCCGCCGCGGCGCATCCGCACCCGGGAGCAGGCCTGGTCGAGCAGGTCGAAGGCCTTGTCGGGCAGGAACCGGTCGGTGAGGTAGCGGTCGGCGAGGCGGGCGGCGGCGTCGAGGGCGTCGGGGGCGATGCGGACCCGGTGGTGGCGGCGGTACTTCTCGGCGACGCCGTCGAGGACGCGGATGGTGTCCTCGACGGACGGTTCGGGCACCAGGACGGGTTGGAAGCGGCGTTCCAGCGCCGGGTCCTTCTCGACGTGCTTGCGGTACTCCTCGACGGTGGTGGCGCCGATCAGGTGCAGTTCGCCGCGGGCGAGGGCGGGTTTGAGCATGGTGCCCGCGTCCATGGAGCCCTCCCCCGCGCCCGCGCCGACGATGCTGTGCATCTCGTCGATGAACACGACGACGTCGTCGCGGTGGGTGCGCAGTTCGGTGAGCACGTCGCGGAAGCGCTGTTCGAATTCGCCGCGGAACTTGGCCCCGGCGACCATGCCCGCCAGGTCCAGGGACACGAGGCGTTTCCCGGCCAGCGGCCAGGGCACGTCGCGGTCGACGATGCGCTGGGCGAGGCCTTCGACCAGGGCGGTCTTGCCGACTCCGGGGTCTCCGATGAACACGGGGTTGTTCTTGGAACGGCGGCCGAGGACTTCGATGGCCTGGTCGATCTCCTCCTCGCGGCCGATGACGGGGTCGAGGGCGCCGTTGCGGGCGAGTTCGGTCATGTCGAGGCCGAACTCGTCCAGGCGCGGGGTGGCGCTCAGCGAACCCGTGCTGGTGCCGCGGGTGGTGCGGTCGCCGCCTTCCATGGCGCGGGCCAGGGCGCGGCCCGCGACGGATTCGGGGTCGTGGGCGAGGCCGAGCAGCACGTGGCGGGCGCCGACGACTTCGGCTCCTTCGCCGAGGGCCTGCTGGTGGGCGCCGAGCAGGGCGCGGCGCGCGGAGGAGGACAGCACGGGTGCGCGGCGCGGTCCGCCCGCGACGGCGTCGACGGTGCCCGCGACGGTGCGGACTCCGGTGGCGAGGTCGGTGACGCGGACGCCGGAGTCGGCGAGCATCCGGGCGGTGGAGTCGACCTGGGTGACCGCCCACAGCAGGTGGGTGCTGTCGAGTTCGCGGCTGCCCCAGTCCACGGTGGCGTGGATGGCTTTGGAGACCACGTCGTGGGCTTCGGGGTCGAGGAGGTTGGACAGGCCGAGGCCGCCGGGGCCGTGTTCGGTGCGGCGCTGCTCGCCGCCTCCTTCGACGAGGCTGTTGAGCAGCGAATCGAATGCGGCCGACGCATCGCCTGCACTGCCCCGATCCACCGGTACACCTCCTGCCCCGGCGGGCACCGCTCGTGCCCGCACCACGCCACCATAGTGATCAACTCCGTGCGGGTGGGAACGCACCGCCCGTGCGGCGCCCGCTGGTGAGCCGTTCTCCCAGGGCGCCTGCCAGCAGCACGGCGCTGATCACGGCTACGACGGTACCGAGCCGGTGCAGTCCGGCGTCAGCGGCCGGTCCGGCGAAGCCGAGTTCGATGACGGCGGCGGCGATGTTGGCGCCGACGTACTGGGAGGTGCGGTAGAGCCCGGAGGCCATGCCCGCGTCGGCGGCGTCGGCCTGCTGGTAGAGGGCGGCTTGGTTGCCGATGTTGTTGAACCCGTTGGGCAGGCCGAGCACGGCGGCGACGCCGAGCAGCAGCACCAGGCCGCTGGCCGAGTGCAGCTGGGTCAGTCCGAGCCCGCCGGCCAGCAGCGCCACCGATCCGACCAGCAGCACGGGCCGGTGGCCGCGGCGGCGGATGACGCGTCCGGCCACGGCCACCGAGCCCATCGCCAGCAGCGCGATGGGCAGCACGACCAGTCCGGCTTGATCGGGGGTGAGGCCGCGGGCGCTCTGCAGCCACATCGGATACCCGTAGAAGACGGTGTAGAAGGCGACGTAGGTCAGGGCGGTGCGCAGGTAGGTGCCGGTCAGCGGCCGGTTGCGGGCGAGCATCCGCACGTCGGCGAACGGGTCGGGCACCCGCAGTTCCCACGCGGCGAAGGCGGCGACGAGGACGGCGAGCAGTCCGAGCAGCCACCAGCGGGGCTGGTCGGCCAGGGACAGCAGGAACAGCATGAGCACGGCGATGCAGCCGGTGAACAGGGCGCCGCCGGGCAGGTCGAGGCCGCGCAGCACCGCGGTGGTGCTGGTCGGTGGCCGGGGCGGGTCGGTGGGCAGGTGGCGCCGGGCGGCGATGCCGACGGCGACGCCGAGGGGCACGTTGATCAGGAAGATCGATTGCCAGCCCTGCCAGGACACCAGCAGCCCGCCGACGACGGGCCCGAAGGCGATCATGACCTGGCCGCCGATGGCCAGTGCGCTCAGCGCCCCGGCGGGCAGGGCGGTGCCGCGCCGGTCGGCTTCGGCGCGCAGCATGGCCACGCCTGCGGGGAAGGCCGCGCAGGTGCCCAGGCCCAGCAGGATGCGCAGCGCGATGAGCCAGCCGAGGTCGGGTGCGAGCGGGGCGAGCAGCGAGCTGAGCACGGTGAGCGCGAGGGAGGTGGTGAACACGCGGCGTGGGCCGATGCGGTCGGCCAGGCGTCCGGCGGTGGGCGAGCCGATGGCGGTGGCCAGGTAGAGCCCGGAGATCAGCCAGGAGGCGGCGGCGCCGGCGTGGAACTCGTCGCGGATGTCGACCAGGGCCACGGCCATGGTGGAGGCGTTGAGCGCTTGGAGCACGGTCCCGGCGGCGATGGTCAGCACGAAGCTGCGGGGCAGTGCCCGGTCGGTTCTGGTCGCGGTCGCCCGGGTGTCGTGTGCGGTCACGTCATCCCACGCTAGTTCGTTAGCGTGCCTAACTTCAAAGATCGTGGGATACGCCTCCCGCGCAGCGGGATTCGACCACCCGGACGACGGGTAGGCGAGGGACCCCACGACGGAGACGGCCCGAACGCGGGCCGCACGAAGGAAGGAGGGCACCGATGCAACGCGGCAGCGACAAGCACGGTCCCGCCCAGGACGACGCGCTGGAACAGGACGTGCGCGGCCTCCTGCAGGGAAACCACCCCACCCGCGCCCAGGAGGAGCTCGACGCCGAACCGCCCGCCGACGACGACCCCGCCCTGCTGCGCCCCGAACCGCCGTCCGCGGGCGACGAACCCGAGGGCTGAGCGGGCGCGCGTGATCAGGCGGGGTGTTCGGCGGCGTCGACCGCGTCGGCGAGCCGGGTCAGCTCGCGGCTGACGTGCACGAGGCGTTCGGCCACGACGCTGGCGTGCCCGGTCAGGGCGCCGGCGTGCCCGGCGGCGCGCAACCACTCGGTGATGCCGGCGACCCCGGCGGCCATGCCTTCGGCTGTGGCGGCGAAACCGCGGGTGGACTGCTCCAGGTCGGCGATCGAGTGCGACATGGCGGGATCGCCGAGCCGTTCCCCCAGGACGTGGGCGGCTTCGCCGACCTGGAGGGCGACCTCCGCGGTGTAGCCACCGTCGTCGACCCCGGGTCGCCTGCCGCCGGGGGCGGACGAGCGCCGCTGGGTCGGGGCCGGAGCGTGATCGGAGTGCGCGGGGAGGGTCATAACAGCTCAGCCAACCCCACGGAAGCGGTAGAGACCACACCTTCGGTGCGAAAGTTCTCGAGAACAACCCGTTTCCCGCACAACCTCACGCCTGGGTTGCGCACCACGCAACGATCTTTTCTTGGGATGTGGGAGGGCCGGCGACATCCCGCCACACCCCCACCGCCCGGGCCGGGACCACGCAGCGTCACCACCGTGCAGGTCAGCACCGGGCGGCGCCACCATCACCCGGTGCTCGCCAGCAGCCGGGCGACCTCCTCGTCGGTGGTCGCCGCAAAGCTCCCGTACCACTGCCCCACCGCGCTGAAGTCCACCGGCTGCAGCACGCACACCACCTCGTCGGTCTCCGCTCGCAACGCCGCCACCGCGTCCGGGGCGCCCACCGGCACCGCCAGCACCACCGACCGCGGGCCGAGTCGCCGCAGCATCCGCGCCGCGGCGCGCGCCGTCGCCCCCGTCGCCAGCCCGTCGTCGACCAGCAGCACGTCCCGTCCCGCGACCTGCAGCTCCCGGCCGGTCCCGAAGCGCTCTTCGCGGGCGCGGGCGGTGGCGCGTTCCCGCTCGCACGCCCGCGCCAGCGCCGCCTCGTCCACCCGGAACGACCGCAGCAGCCGCTCGTCGTAGCTCGGCGGGCCGTGCGCGGTGACCGCGCCCAGCGCCAGCTCCGGCTGCCCGGGCGCGCCGATCTTGCGGGCCACCGCCACCCGCAGCGGCGCGGCGAGCCGGGCGGCGACCCGCGCGGCCACCGGCACCCCGCCGCGGGCCAGGCCCAGCACCACCGGCCGCACCCACGTCCGGTCGGCCAGCCGCTCGGCCAGCACCTCCCCCGCGTGCTCGCGGTCCCGGTACTGCTCCGCCGCGCCGCGCCCCGGCATCATCGGCCTCCGTTCCCGAAGCGACCCTGCCACCACCGTGTGCCCGGCGGGCTCGGGACGGGAAACCCGCCGGGCAGCGATCAGTCCCGGAACGCCGCGACCCGCAACGTCCGCAGCCGGTTGAGCGCCGCGGCCAGTTCGAAGCGGCGCGGCACCGCGAAATCACCCGCGTACCGCTCGTCCACCCCGGCCACGCCGCGTTCGGCGACGCGCGCCCCGAATTCGTCGAGGACCTCGGCGACCGTGCGCCGCCCGTCCAGCAGGCCTGCCCGCACGCACGTCACCAGCGCCAGCCCGATCCCGGTGACCTGGGCGGGGTCGACCAGCTGCTCCACCGCGCGCAGCTCCACCGTCGACTCGCCCAGCGTCAGCGCATCGGTGCCGCGCGAGCGCACCTTCGGACGCGGACCGTCGAGCGAGGACGGGTCGGGGATGCGGGCGCGCACCGGCGGGAACTCCTCGGCCTCCCTGCTGCGCCCGGTCGGGGTCGCCGCCAGCCGCCGGGCCTGCTCGGTGACCTCCCGAGCCCGGTAGGAGTCCATCATCAGCACCCGGTCGGCGACGTCCATGTAGTCGCCCGAGCCGCCCATCACCAGCACCGTGGAGACCCCGCGGGACCGCGACAGCGGCCGGATCAGGTCCAGGAACGGGGTCAGCGGCTCGGATTCCTTGGCCACCAGCGCCTGCATCCGCGCGTCCCGGATCATCAGGTTCGTGGCCGCGGTGTCCTCGTCGACCAGCAGCACCCCGGCCCCGGCCTCCACCGATTCCACGATCGCCGCGGCCTGCGAGGTGGAACCCGAGGCGTTGTCGGTGGAGAAGTCGGCGGTGTCGGCGCCGGTGGGCAGGTGGCTCACGAACGGGCTCACGTCCACCCGGTGCACGCGGCGCCCGTCCTCGGCGCGGACCTTGACGGTGTCCTCGCGGCTGACGACCAGTTCCCGCCCGTCGCCGGGCACGTGGTCGTACACGCCGTTCTCCAGGGCGCGCAGCAGCGTCGACTTGCCGTGGAAGCCGCCGCCGACGACGAGGGTGATGCCTTCCCCGATGCCCATGCCGGTGATCTCGCCCCGGTTGGGCAGGGTCACCGACACCCGCATCGACTCCGGGGAGCGGAACGGCACCGCATCCGGCAGGGGGCGTTCGTCGACGCCGCTGCGCCGCGGCAGCACCGAGCCGTCGGCGACGAACGCCACCAGGTCGCGGGCGGCGAGCTCCTCGCGCAGCGCGTCGGTGTCCTCCACCGATTCCACGAACTCCCGCAGCCGGTCCTGGTCGGCGGTGGCGTGGCGCAGCGCCGCCTCCACCACGTCGGGCACCCGGTCGCACAGGGCGCGTTCGGCAGCGCGGCCGTCGATGCTGCGCCCGCGCCCGGGCAGGTCGATGCCCAGCCGCAGCCGCACCCCGCCGTCGGGCAGCACCTGGCAGGAACTGCGGTCGAGGACCTGCTGGCGGCCCGCGTCGACGCGCAGCCCGCTCTCGCGCAACCGGCGTTCCGCGGCGCGCACCAGGAACCCGGCCACCGCCCGCGCCCGCACCGGTGTGGACCGCAGCTGCTCGGGCAGGCCCGCGGTGGCGGGGTGCACCCGCACCTCGCAGCGGCTGGCGGGGGCGTAGGGGTCGGGCTGGACGCGCTGGACCTCCAGGTCGAACCCGTCGAACGACCAGTCCCCGGTCAGCGTCTTGTAGCGGCCGTAGCCGGCGCCGTGCAGTTCGCGCAGCAGCGCGCGCAGCCCGGCGGCGTCGCGCGGCCCGGAGTACTGCTGGGGGGCGCCCTCGCGCCCGGGCCGGCGGTCGGGGCGGCCGTGCCCGCCGCGCCGGGGGCCGCCGGGTCCGTGGGTTCGTTCTGCCATGGCCCGACAGGTACCCGACGTGGCGGCGAATATCCAATCCGCTCCGGTCCGGTCACGGTCGAGCGACTGAGATCGGGCGGGTTGCCGATCAAGCGGTTATCCTCCGCCCGCACGATCTTCGACCCGGGCGAGCACCCGCAGTGGCCGACCGGGCGTGCGCCGACCGGACGTCCCGCACCATTGGAGGCGAACCGCCGTGCCCGTTCCCCGACATCCACGCCCGTCCCGGAGCCGCCGGCTGCGCCACGGGCTGACGGCCGCGTTGACCGGTGCGCTGCTGGCCGCGATCGTGTCCCCCGCTTCCGGGGACGGGGCGCCGCGCCTGGACCGCTCCGACCCGGACGGGGCGTGGGCCGGGTTCAGCGTCGGCCGCTCCGCCACCGAGGACACCGACCGCTCCCTGCCCGGTGTGCGCGGCCCGGGGGTGGCGGGCATGGACGTCAGCGGGCACCAGGGCGCGGTGGACTGGCCGCGGGCCTACGCCGACGGGGCCCGGTTCGCCTACGTCAAGGCCAGCGAGGGCATCGGGTTCACCAGCGACAGCTACCTGCAGCAGTACGAAGGTGCGGCGGCGGCGGGCATGGTCCGCGGCGCCTACCACTTCGGGTTGCCCGACAGCTCCACCGGCGCCGAGCAGGCGCACTACTTCGTCGACCACGGCGGTGGCTGGCTGCCGGACGGGCGGACCCTGCCGGGGGCGCTGGACATCGAGTCGAACCCGTACGGCGACACGTGCTACGGCCTGTCCCCGGAGCAGATGTCGGGGTGGATCGCCGATTTCAGCGGCACCTACCAGGCCCGCACCGGCCGGTTCCCCACGATCTACACCACGACCCGCTGGTGGGACCAGTGCACGGGGTCGAACCCCGACTTCGCGGCGAACAACCCGCTGTGGCTGGCGCGGTTCGCCCCGGAGATGGGGCCGCTGCCGGCGGGCTGGGACTACCAGGCGATCTGGCAGTTCAACAACGCCGGGGTGTTCCCCGGTGACCAGAACACGTTCAACGGCGATCCGGGGCAGCTGGCGCGGTTCGCCGGGTAGGGGCCCGGGCGGCGGCACGAAGGAGGGGTGGGACCGGATTCCGGTCCCACCCCTTCTCGTTCGTGCACCGCGCCGACAAGGAGCCGATCAGGGGCCGACGAGGTCGTCCGGGATCGGTTCGTTCGCCGCGATGGCCCCGAACAGGCGGGATGCGTTCGCGCTGTCCCACTTGATGACGGACTGGCCGCTGTCGGTGCGCACGAAGTCGCCGAACGGGACGCTGGTGGTGATCCCGTTGCCGCCGCTGACGTCGCCGAGCGCCTTGACCAGCCAGAACAGGTGCCAGACGTGGTCGGAGTCGTTGAGCAGGAACGTGGTGCCCGCCGCGTTGGCCAGCGGCACCATCCGGAACGGGTTGAGCAGCGTCGCCGGGCCCATCGCCTTGTCGGTCAGCGCGCCCAGCAGCTTGCGCTGGTTCTCCGCGCGTTCGAGGTCGCCGCCCTTGAGGGAGTAGCGGGCGCGGACGAACGACAGCGCCTGCGGCCCGTCGAGCTCCTGGCAGCCCGCGGGCAGGTGCGCGTTGGCCTTCTCGTCCTCCATCGGCTCCTCCAGGCACATGTCCACGCCGCCGACGGCGTCGACCAGGTCGGAGAACCCGCCGAAGCCGATCTCGGCGTAGTGGTCGATGTGCACGTCGGTGACCGTTTCCACGGTTTCGGCCAGCAGCTGCGGGCCGCCGATGGAGAACGCGGCGTTGAGCCGGTCCTTGCCGTGCCCGGGGATCGGGACGTAGGAGTCGCGGGGCAGGCTGACCAGCGCGGGCTTGCCGCCGCCGGTGGGGATGTGCACGAGCATCATCGAGTCGGTGCGGCGCCCGGCGGCGTCCCCGGCCGAGAGCTCCTCGCGCTGGGACTCGTCGAGCCCTTCGCGGCTGTCGGAACCCACCAGCAGCCAGTTGGTGCCGGGCGTGTCGGCGATGCGCCCGTCGTACTCGAGGGCTTCGGTGCGCTGCAGCACGCTGTCGACGTAGATGCCGAATCCGACCACGACCAGCAGCAGCACCAGCACGACGATGCCGATTCGCTTGCCCCAGCCCATCCGCTTGCGCCGCGGCGGCGGGGGCGGCGGCCCGGTGCGGCGGGCGGGTGGTGGCTGCGGCGGCGCACCGCCACCACCGCGGCTGCGGGCGTAGTAGTCGTAGCCGCCCTGCTGCGGCCGTCGGCCCCTCGGCGGATTCGCCGACCAATCACTCATGACCTTCACACCTGCGGAGTCGACTCGCCGACACGCTCCGTGCCGACCTGTGCGGTGCAGCATCCCAGAAGCGCCGTGGCGATCGGCACACCGCTACCGCAACGGTATGGAAACCACCCGTCCGGAACCTGCGGGTGCAACGGGTGCGGGGCATCCGCGGGAAAACCCGCGTCCGAACGCAGCAGCGGGGTGCGGTGCACGGGCACCGCACCCCGCCGGGGTGCTCCGGGGGCGGCGCGGGTCAGCCGGCGACGGCCGCCGCGACGGCTTCGGACCACAGGGCGACGCCGTCGTCGACCTGCTCGGCGGTGACGATCAGCGGCGGGATCATCCGCACCACGTTGCCCGCGGGACCGCAGGTCAGCAGCAGCAGGCCCCGTTCGGCGGCGGCGGCGTGGGCGCGGGTGGCGGTGGCGGTGTCGGGTCGGCCGTCGGGCGTGGTGAACTCGTTGCCGATCATGAGCCCGCGGCCGCGGACCTCACCGATGACGGGGTGTTCGGCGGCGACCTTGCGCAGCCCTTCCTGCAGGCGGGCGCCCTGTTCGGCGGAGTTGTCCACGAGGTGTTCGTCGCGCACGACGTCCAGGGTGGCCAGGGCGGCGGCCGCGGCGACCGCGTTGCCGCCGTAGGTGCCGCCCTGCGAGCCGGGCCACGCCTTGCCCATCAGGTCGGCGGAGGCGGCGATGCCGGAGATGGGGAACCCGCTGGCGATGCCCTTGGCGGTGATCAGGATGTCGGGTGTGATGGTGGAGTGCTGGTGCCCCCAGAACTTCCCGGTGCGCCCCACTCCGGTCTGGACCTCGTCGGCGATGAGCAGGATGCCGTGCCGGTCGGCGCGTTCGCGCAGCCCTTCGAGGAATTCCGGGGGCGTGGGGATGTAGCCGCCTTCGCCGAGGACGGGTTCGACGATGAACGCGGCGGTGTCCTTCGGGGAGGTGACCGTCAGCAGCAGCTGGTCGAGTTCGGCGAGGGCGAAGCGCACCGCTTCGGCCTCGGACCAGCCGTGCCGGTAGGTCTCGGGGAACGGGCTGAACGCCACGCCCGGCATCATCGGCCCGATGCCGGCGCGCACCTTCACCCCGGAGGTGGTCAGCGCGCCGGCGCCCATGGTGCGGCCGTGGAATCCGCCGTGGAAGGCGACGATGGTCTGGCGCCCGGTGGCCTGGCGGGCCAGCCGCACGGAGGCTTCGACCGCTTCGCTGCCGGAGTTGACGTAGAACATCCGGTCCAGCCCGGCGGGCAGCACCTCGCCGAGGCGTTCGGTCAGCTGGAGCAGCGGCCGGTGCATCACCGTCGTGTACTGGCCGTGGATCAGGGTGCCCACCTGGCGCTGCGCTGCTTCGACCACGCGGGGGTGGCAGTGTCCGGTGCTGGTGACGCCGATGCCGGCGGTGAAGTCGAGGTAGCGGCGGTCGTCCTCGTCGTAGAGGTAGACGCCCTCCCCGCGGGCGGCCAGCACTGGTGTCGCCTGCTTCAACGCCGGCGAGAGCTCAGCCATGTCCGACTCCAAGCTGTCGTATCTCGAATGTAGGATTGTTGACAATCGCGAGGGACATGCAACCATCACGACTGCGTCATGTCCACCCGCCGACACGGAAGGCCCGCAGAACAGAGATGAGCACCCCCAGCAGCTCCCCCGCAGGCACCGAGTCCCGAGAGGCCGCCGTCGTCGACGCCGCCCCCAAGCAGCTGCTCATCGGCGGCAAGTGGCGCCCGGCCACCGGCGACCGCACCTACGAGGTCGAAGACCCCTCCACCGGCCGCGCGCTGTGCTCGGTCGCCGACGCCAGCCCCGAAGACGGCATCGCCGCCCTCGCCGCCGCGCACGACGCCCAGGCCACCTGGGCCAAGCACCCGCCGCGGGAGCGCGGGGAGATCCTGCGCCGCGCCTACGAACTCATCCAGCAGCGCCACGAGGACCTCGCCCTGCTGATGACCCTCGAAATGGGCAAGCCGCTGCCCGAAGCGCGCGGCGAGATCACCTACGCCTCGGAGTTCTTCCGCTGGTTCGCCGAAGAGGCCGTGCGCATCGGCGGCGACTACGCCGTCGCCCCCAGCGGCACCGGCCGCTTCCTGGTCACCCAGCAGCCCGTCGGCCCCACCCTGCTGATCACCCCGTGGAACTTCCCGATGGCCATGGGCACCCGCAAGATCGGCCCGGCCATCGCCGCCGGCTGCACCTCGGTGATCAAACCCGCGCACCAGACGCCGCTGTCGATGCTGGCGCTCGCCGAGATCCTGCAGGAAGCGGGCCTGCCCGACGGGGTGCTCAACGTGGTGACCGCCGTCGGCGCCGGGTCGGTGATGGAACCGATGATCCGCGACGGGCGCGCCCGCAAGCTCTCCTTCACCGGCTCCACCTCGGTGGGCCGCAAGCTCATCGAGCAGTCCGCCGAGCAGGTCCTCAACGTGTCGATGGAACTCGGCGGCAACGCCCCGTTCCTGGTGTTCGCCGACGCCGACCTCGACACCGCCGTCGAAGGCGCCATGCAGGCCAAGATGCGCAACATCGGCGAGGCCTGCACCGCGGCCAACCGGTTCTACGTGCACGCCGACGTCGCCGACGAGTTCTCCCGGCGCCTGGCCGAGCGCATGGCAGCGCTGCGCATCGGCCGCGGCGTCGCCGAGGACGTGCAGGTGGGGCCGCTGATCGACGCCACCCAGCTGGGCAAGGTCGACGACCTCGTCAACGACGCGGTCGGGCACGGCGCCGAGGTCGTCGTCGGCGGCTCCCGTCACGGCGGCGACGGCTACTTCTACCCGCCGACGGTCCTCAAGAACGTGCCCGCGCAGGCCCGCATGACCCGGGAGGAGATCTTCGGGCCGGTCGCACCCATCAGCACCTTCACCGACGAGCAGACCGCCATCGACCAGGCCAACGACACCGAGTACGGGCTGGTCGCCTACGTCTACACCCGGGACCTCAACCGGGCGCTGCGCGTCTCCGAAGCCCTG
This sequence comes from Saccharopolyspora sp. MMCC62, assembly GCF_057736575.1. Lineage (NCBI taxonomy): Bacteria > Bacillati > Actinomycetota > Actinomycetes > Pseudonocardiales > Pseudonocardiaceae > Saccharopolyspora > Saccharopolyspora sp. MMCC62. Next base: position 463,414 of record NZ_JBYKCM010000001.1, read on the forward strand.
GAGAGCGGCATGATCGGCCTCAACCAGGGGGTGGTGAGCAACCCGGCGGCCCCGTTCGGCGGGGTGAAGGCCTCCGGGCTGGGCCGCGAAGGCGGCAAGGTCGGCATCGACGAGTTCCTGGAGACCAAGTACATCGCCATCGGCGGCCTGTGATCCCCGTCCGCCCCGCGTTGCGGTGCCCCGCGTGCAGGGCGCGCGGGGCCCCGCCACGTCCGGGCCCGGTAGCGTGCCCGGGGTGGATCACGACGCCGCCGCGGCGCACTACCGGGCGCTGATCACCGAACACCTCACCAGCGGCGCACCGCCCGCCGAAGGCGCGGCCCTCTTCGCCGCACCGGTGCGCGACGCCTGCACCCGCCGCCGCGGGGAGGACGCGATCGCCGCGATCCTGTGGGCCGCCTGGCACCCGGTGCTCACCGCCGCCCGCACCGCCCCCGCCACCCAGCCGCGGCTGGTGGCACTGGTGGCGGCGGTGCGCGACCTCGGGCCGCTTCCCGGGCGGAACCAGGTGTGGGGCCTGGAGGTGTTCACCGACCTGCCCTGCTTCGGCGCGCTCCTGCGCGAGAGCTGGGACGCCGACCCCGCCGGGCAGGTACCGCTGGCCGCGTTCGCCGCCCGCCTGACCAGCAGCGGGAACGACTTCTCCCTGCACGCGCTGTGGGCGCTGCGCGAGCACCTCGAACACCCCGATCCGCCGCGGGACCTGGGTGCGGTGCTGAGCTGGGCCCGCCACGCCGGTCCGGTGCTGGCCGAGCACGCCCGCACCCACCGGGTGTTCGCCGACCACGACCACGACCGCGGACCGGACCGGCTGGGGCCGCTGGCGCTGTCCCGCGGGATCGACGGCCACGGCTTCTCCCCCGCCCGGTGGGCGTTCTGGCGCACCCGCCTCGCCGAACTCGGCACGCCGGACTCGCGCGCCGCCCTGGACCTGCTCCCTCCGTTGTGAGCACGGCACCCCACCTGCGACGTCGATCACCCGCGCAGCGGGCGGCCCACCACCGCAGGGCACGCGCGGAACGCACCGACCTGCAGTGACACCCCGTCGAGGCCAGGAACCCGCCCGCCGCGGTGTTTCCGGTGCCGGCGGTGGCGGGTAGCGCGTTATCAGCATGTGGAGCAGCGGGTTGCCCCGCACGGCGGTGGCGCGTTCCCCTCGGGGCGAACCCCGGTCCACCGGGTCGCACGCAGGAAAGGCACCTCTCCATGACCGACACGTCCGCGCCACTGCGCACGCTGATCTCCCCCGGCCGCTACGTGCAGGGCCGCGGCGCACTGGACTCGCTGGGCTCCTACGTCGCGCAGCTCGGCGCCACGCCGCTGGTGCTCGCCGACGACGTCGTGCGCGGCCTGACCGAGGACGCCATCACCGCCTCGTTCACCGCGGCCGGGCTGCCGGTGCGGTTCGAGCGGTTCGGCGGGGTGCCCACCGCCGCCGAGAGCAGCCGCGTCGGCGACGTCGTCCGCGACCAGGGCGCCGACGTGATCATCGGGGTCGGGGGCGGGGCGCCCATCGACACCGCCAAGGCCGCAGGCGACGACACCGGGCTGCCCGTGGTCAGCGTCCCCACCGTCGCCTCCACCGACGCGCCCTGCTCGGCGCTGTCGGTCGTCTACACCGGCGACGGCTCCTTCGAGTCCTACCGCTTCTACCACCGCAACCCGGCGCTGGTGCTCGTCGACACCCGGCTGGTCGCCGACGCGCCCGCCCACTTCCTCGTCGCGGGCATCGGGGACGCGCTGGCGACCTGGATCGAAGCCCGCGCCGTGCGCCAGGCCAACGCCACCACCATGGCCGGCGGGGCCGCGACCCGCGCCGGAGCCGCCCTGGCCCAGCTGTCCTGGGACATCCTGCACGAGTCGGCGATCCCCGCGGTGCGCGCCGTGGAGCAGAACCTGGTGACCCCGGCGGTGGAGGAGGTCGTGGAGGCCAACACGCTGCTGTCCGGTCTCGGGTTCGAATCCGGCGGTCTCGCCGCCGCCCACGCCATCCACGACGGGCTCACCGCCGTCCCGCACACCCACGGCCTCGCCCACGGCCAGAAGGTCAACATCGGGTCGATCGCGCAGCTGATCCTGGAAGGCCGCCCCACCAGCGAGATCCACGACTTCGTCGAGTTCACCACCCGCGTCGGCCTGCCCACCACGCTGACCGAGGCCGGGCTCGGCGACGCCGACGACGCCGTGCTGCGCACCGCCGCCGAAGCGGCCTGCCACCCGGACGAGACGATCCACAACCTGCCGTTCCCGGTGACCGCGGACGCCGTCGTCGACGCGCTCAAGGCCGTCGAGGTCACCGGACGCGCCGTGCGCGCCGACGCGGGCCTGCCCGCACCCGTCGCACCCGCGCACTGAACCGCGCCCAGACCGCTCCGGGCGCCGCACCCCGCGACGCCCGGAGCACCGGTCATCAGCTCGCGTCGGACTCCGACAGCAGCGGCGCGTAGGCGTTGAGCCGCTCCAGCGCGTCGTTCATGTGCGCCTCCAGCCGCGCCAGCAGCAGCGCCTCGTCCCCGGACTCGATCGCATCGACCAGGCCCGCGTGCTCGTCGACGAGGGTCTGCGGATCCGCGGTGTACTTGTCCTGCAACGCCGTCAGGCACATCCGCTTCTCCACCAGCAGCGTCTGCGCCATCCGCTGCAACCGGGGACTGCCCGAGACCCGTACCAGCGTCTCGTGGAACTCCTGATCGGCGTCGGAGAGCTCGATCGCATCACCCAGGCCCGCGGCCGAGACGATGCGGGCCTGCGCCGCGGTCAGCTCCGCGACCGCCTCCACCCGGTGGTGGCGCACGATCCGCTCGCACGCGGCGCGCTCCACCGCCAGTCGCGCCAGGTAGATGTCGGCGACGTCGTCGGCGTCGAGCGTCGTCACGAACAACCCGCGGTGCGGTTCGCTGTGCAGCAGCCCTTCCTGCACCAGCCGCTGCATCGCCTCCCGCAGCGGGCCGCGGCTGACCCCGAGCCGGGACGCCAGTTCCGCCTCGCCCATCTGGCTGCCCGGCGGCAACGACCCGTACATGATCGCCGAGCGCAGCTGGTCGGCCACGATCGCGGCGGTGGACTTGCGCTGCACCGGCTCTAACTCGCCGTGCTGGTTCTGCTCGTCGACTCCGAGCACCGACACCATCTCCTCATCGCCTCCGCTAGTGCGGGCCCGCTCCCCCGAGCTGCCCGTCCGCCGGACCGGCCTGCCGGAACAAGGTGCCCAGGCCCTCGCGGGCGCGGGTGTCCCCGGCCAGTCGCAGCACTTCCCACGCGCTGACCTGGTTGGCGGTCAGCACCGGTTTGCCCACGCGCTGTTCGAGCTCGTCGAGCCACGCCGCGCTGTGCAGCGCCGTGTCCGGCATCAGCAGCGCCTGCGCGGGTGGGTCGTCGTTGGCCGCCGCGAACTCCAGCACCTGCTCCCGGTCCAGCGTGCCGACCTCGGCGGCGGTGACGATGCCGCGGCTGGACAACCGGGTGACCTCGATGCCGTCGTGCGCCAGGAACGACGCGAACCGGTCGGCGACGTCGGCCGGGTAGGTCGCGGCCACCGCCACCCGCCGCAGCCCGAGGCGCGCCGCGGCGTGCACGAACGCGAACGAGGTGCTGGAGGTCGGCAGCCCGGTCACGGCCTGCAACTTCTCCACCTGGTCGCGGGCGCCGTCCCAGCCGAAGACGAAGCTGCCGCTGGTGCACGCCCAGATCACCGCCGAGACCTCGTGGGCCAGCAGCGAGCGCGCACCGGCGGCCAGCACCTCTTCCGAACCGACGTCCAGCAGCGCGTCGACCCGGTGGGCGTCCTCGCGCATCTCGGTGTGCACCAGCGGCAGCGCGACGTCGCCGCCGAGCAGCCGTTCCAGGACCGGGTAGTCGTCCTCGGCGCTGTATCCGGGGTAGAGAATTCCCGCGGTGATCGACACCGGCAGCTCCCTCCTTGCTCGCCCCGCGACCCCGAGGGGACCACGGGCGAACGACACCGGACCGGCGGTCAATTGTCGACAATGTTACCGCACGGTTCGGGGTCGCCCGACATGGCAGAAACGCTTTCGTAATTCGATCGACACGCCGCACACCGGCGCCGATCAGGCCGCGGACGCCGCGCCCGCCCGCACCAGCCGCTGCTGCGGCGCCACCGCGGGCAGCCCCATCGCCCGCAGCGCCGCCCACATCGTCACCTGGTTCGCCGTGAGCACCGGCTTGCCCAGCTCCTGCTCCAGCGGCCCGATGATGTCGTAGGTCGGCAGGTTCGTGCAGCTGATGAACATCGCCTCCGCATCCGGGCGGTCCGCCGAACGCACGATGTCCACCACCTGCCGGTACCCGACCTGCCAGATCCTGCCCAGCAGGCCCAGCCCCACGCTGGTAACCACCTCGACCCCGTGCTCGCCGAGGAACCCCACCAGCCGCTCGGTCACGTTCTCCACGTACGGCGTCGCGATCGCCACCCGCCGCACCCCGAGCACCTCCAGCGCCTGCACCAGCGCACCCGAGGTCGTCACCGCCGCCGGCGCACCCGCATCCCGCATCACCGAGGTCAGGTTCCGCTCCCCGGCCGCGCCGTCGACGAAACTGCCCGACGCGCACGCGTAGGCCACCACCTCCGGCTCCGGGGTCAGCAGGTCGCGCGTCGCCGCGTGCACCGCCGCCTCGTCGGAGATCAGCGACGCCATCTCCACCGTCATCGGCACCGGCACGAACGCCGTCCGCGTCACGTACAGCGACACCTCCGGCGGCGTCCACCGCCACAACTCGCGATCCATCGCCAGGTCGAACGGGGCCACCACGCCCACCCCGCGCTGCGGCACCGGACCCGGCAGCCCGCCCAGCAGGTCCTCCGGCGGCATCGGTCCGGCCCCCGTCAACCCGAGTGGCGTTCGTAGCGCAGCCGCTCCCCGACGCTGCCCGCGCGCCACACGTCGTTGCAGGCCGCCGCGAACTCCGCCAGCCCCTCCACGATCGAGCCGTAGACGTTGCCCGGCACCCAGCCCACGTCCCCGTTGAGCAGCAGGTTGTTGCGCCCGTAGAAGATCGCCAGGTCGATCACCCCGGGCAGCTCCTGCAGGTCCTTCTCCTCCTTGAACCCGCGGTCGAGCATCCCGCTGTCGAAGGAGAAGTACACGAGGTCACCGGGGATCGGCGTCACGGTCGGGTTCTCCTGGCCGGGTTCCCGCGCGGCGAACCGCTCGACCATCGTGTAGATCTCGTTGCGCGCGTACTTCGCGTGGTGCACCGGCCCCGCCTGCGGCAACGCCTGCCACACGGCCTCGCAGGTGCGGGGGGCGTCGGCGTCCAGCAACTCCGCCACGCAGGACACGCCGCGCTTCTCCAGCGTGATCGACAGGTACCTGGGCATCGTGAATTCCGTTCCATGGGGGGACAGCAGATGCGAATCGGTCTCCGCGGTCTCGGCTCGCGGCCACCACCGGCCACGCCGTGCCCTGCCCAGGGCCGAAGACCTCCCCCGCGGGCCGCGCGCACCGACCGGTGGCGGCCCCGCAGCGAGGTACCTGCGGATTGTTGACAATCCTACGAGCGCTTCCTAGCGTGTCAATCCCCGGACGGCGATCGACTTCAGGTCATGATCGACACCCAGGCCAGGCGCGATCTCCGGGCACCGCGACGACGCGCGCACCCACCCCGACCACCGCGAAGGCAGGTCATGACCCAGCACACCCCCACCGTCGTCGTCCTCCACGGTGGCAACCCGCCACCGGCCATGGACCGCATCGCCGCGGCCGCCGAACTCCGCCCCGCCACCGAGGACGAACTCGCCACCGCACTGCCCGGCGCCGACGTGCTGTTCGTGTGGGACTTCCGCTCCGACGCCGTCGCCGACACCTGGGCGCACGCCGACTCGCTGCGCTGGGTCCACGCCGCCAGCGCCGGAGTCGACCGGCTGCTGTTCCCCGAACTGCTCGACTCCCCGGTCGCCCTCACCAACTCCCGCGGCATCTTCGACGCACCCATGGCCGAATACGTCCTGGCCACCGTGCTCACCTTCGCCAAGGACCTGCACACCAGCGTGCGCCTGCAAGACCGCCGCGAATGGCGCCACCGCGAAACCGAACGCATCACCGGCAAGACCGCCCTCGTCGTCGGCACCGGACCCATCGGCCGCGCCATCGCGGGCAACCTCACCGCCGCCGGACTCCACGTGCACGGCGCCGGCCGCATCGCCCGCACCGGCGACCCCGACTTCGGCACCGTGCACGCCTCCGACCGGCTCCACGACGTCCTCGGCGACTACGACTACGTCGTGCTCGCCGCACCGCTGACCGACAAGACCCACGGGCTCATCGACGCCGACGCCCTCACCCGGTTCCGGCCCACCGCACGCCTGATCAACGTCGGCCGCGGCGAACTCGTCGTCCAACCCGACCTCGTCGAAGCACTCGAAGCGGGCACCATCGCAGGCGCCGCCCTCGACGTCTTCGACACCGAACCCCTGCCCACCACCTCACCCCTGTGGGAGATGCCCAACGTGCTCATCTCCCCGCACATGTCCGGCGACACCATCGGCTGGACCACGGAACTGGTGGAACTGTTCCTGGACAACCTGCGCAACTACGCCCACGGCGGAGAACTGCGCAACGTAGTGGACAAGCAGCGCGGCTACGTCAGCGGAACGGAGCGAACCCGATGACCCAGACCCCCGCGGCCACCACCCCGGCCGACCTCACCGCCACCGACATGCTCGAACGCTTCGCCACCGGAGAGCTCTCCCCGGTCGAGGCCACCGAAGCCACCCTCACCCGCATCGCCGACGCCGACCCCGCCGTCAACGCCTACTGCCTCGTCGACGCCGACCGCGCCCTCGACCAGGCCCGCGCCGCCGAAACCCGCTGGGCCCGCGGCGAACCCCGCGGCCGCCTCGACGGCGTGCCCACCTCCATCAAGGACATCTTCCTCACCCGCGACTGGCCCACCCTCCGCGGCTCCCGCACCATCGACCCCCACCAGCCCTGGACCGCCGACGCCCCCGCCGTCGCCCGGCTGCGCGAACACGGCGCCGTGTTCGTCGGCAAGACCACCACCCCCGAACTCGCCTGGAAGGGCGTCACCGACAACACCCTCACCGGCATCACCCGCAACCCCTGGAACCCCGAGCGCACCCCCGGCGGCTCCAGCGGCGGAGCAGGCGCCGCCGTCGCCCTCGGCATGGCACCCCTGGCCATCGGCACCGACGGCGGCGGCTCCGTGCGCATCCCCGCCGCCTTCTGCGGCATCTGCACCATCAAACCCACCTACGGGCGCATCCCGCACTACCCAGCCAGCCCCTACGGCACCATGGCCCACGCCGGACCGATGACCACCACCGTCACCGAGACCGCGCTCATGCTCGACGTGCTCAGCGGACCCGACAGCCGCGACTGGTCTGCCCTCGAACCACCCGCGCACTCCTTCCTCGACGGCCTCGACGACGGCGTCGCCGGACTCCGCATCGCCCTGAGCACCGACCTCGGCTTCGCCACCGTCGACCCGGAGATCGCCGACGCCGTCACCCGCGCCGCCCGCACCTTCGCCGAACTCGGCGCCACCGTCGAGCACGCCGACCCCGGCTTCACCGACCCCGTCGAGGACTTCCACGTGCTGTGGTTCTCCGGCGCCGCCAAATCCGTCGAACACCTCACCGACGACCAGCGCGCCCTGCTCGACCCCGGACTCGCCGAGATCGTCCGCCAAGGCCTCACCTACGACGCCCAGGACTACCTCGAGGCCACCAACACCCGCATGCTCCTCGGCCAGCGCATGGGTGCCTTCCACGAGACCTACGACCTGCTGCTGACCCCCACCGTCGGCATCGCCCCGTTCGAAGCCGGACTCGAAGCACCCGCCGACGCCACCAGCCCCCGCTGGACCGGGTGGACCCCGTTCACCTACCCGTTCAACATGACCCAGCAGCCCGCCGCCAGCATCCCCTGCGGATTCACCGGCGACGGCCTGCCCATCGGCCTGCAGATCATCGGCCCCCGCCACTCCGACGCCCGCGTCCTGCGCGCCTGCCGCGCCTACGAACAGGCCCACCCCTGGCAGCGCCCCGGCAGGTGACGCACCGCCGAACACCACGCACGCAGTGCACGCGGCCCCGCCCGGAACCTCCCGGGCGGGGCCGCGTCGCTCACGTCAGCAGCAACATCCCCGTCGCCGCCGTGCCCACCACCAGCACCGTCGAACACGCACCCAGCAGCAGCGCCCGCGGCCCCGCCCGCCGCAACCCGCCCACCCGCACCGCCGTGCCCAACGCGAACAACGCCGCCGCCAGCAGCACCGACGACACCTGCGCCGCCACCCCCAACACCGGCGCGGGCACCCAGCCCGTCGCCCGCACCCCCATCGCCACCAGGAAACCCACCACGAACAACGGCAGCAACGGCACCCCCGAACCCCCCGCACCACGTCGCCGCACCCATCCGACCACCGCCACCACCGGGGCCAGCAGCGCCACCCGGCTCAACTTCACCACCACCGCCACCGACACCGCCGCCGCACCCGCCGGGGACGCCGCCGCCACCACCTGCGCGACCTCGTGCACCCCGCCACCCGCGACCCGACCCACGTCCGCGGCATCCCACCCGCACGCCGAACCCACCAGCGGCACCAGCACCACCAGCAGCGTCCCGAACACCGTCACCATCGCCACCCCGGCCGCCACGTCCTCGTCCTCGCGCTCCACCACCCCCTCCACCGCCGCGATCGCCGACGCACCGCAGATCGACGACCCCACCGCCACCAGCACCGACAACCCCGGTGGCAACCCCAGCGCCCGGCCGATCAGCACCGTGCCCACCACCCCCACCACGACCACGGCCACCACCACGCCCAGCGTCGCCGCCCCCAGCCCCAGCACCTGGCCCACCGCCAGCTGCAACCCCAGCAGCACCACCCCCGCCCGCAACGGCGACCGCGCCACCCACGCCAACCCCGGACCCGCCGCACCCGTCCCGCCCGGCAGATTCCCCACCAGCACCCCCAACGCCACCGCCGCGGTCACCACACCCACCCCCGGCACCCACGCCGACACCAGCTGCGCGACCAGCACGCCCACCGCGGCCACCACCACACCCGGCAGCCGCTCCACCCACACCGCACGCAACTCCACCGACGTCCGCATGACCCGAGCCTCACCCGCCACGGCCCCCGCCGGTAGCCGTCAACCGCACAGGTCCCCATAACCGAACTGCATCACCGCAACCCCGAAACCCGCTCCAGCGCTACAGTTGCTGCATGGCAGACCCCGACCCGCTGTCCCTGCGACTGCTCGTGCTCATCGGCGAACTCGGCAGCATCGGCGCCGCCGCCGCACAACTGCGGATCAGCCAGCCCTCCGCCAGCAAACGCCTCAACAGCCTCGAACGCCGCCTCGGCCTGCACCTCGTCGAACGCACCCGCCGCGGCGCCGAACTCACCCCCGCGGGCAACACCGTCCTCGACTGGTCCCGCGACATCCTCACCGACCTCGACGCCCTGCACACCGGCGTGCACGCCCTGCGCGCCCGCCACGAACAACGCCTCCGCGTCGCCGCCAGCATGACCATCGCCGACTACCTCGCACCCCGCTGGCTCACCTCGCTGCGCACCGCCTTCACCGGACTCCGCCTCGAACTCGACGTCGCCAACTCCACCGCCGTCACCGACGCCGTCCGCCACGACCGCGCCGACCTCGGCTTCCTCGAATCACCCGACGTCCCCGACGGCGTCTCCGTGCGCTACCTCGCCCGCGACCGCATGACCGTCGTCGTCCCACCCGACCACCACTGGGCCCGCCGCCGCGAACCCCTCGACCCCGCCGAACTCGCCGCCACCCCGCTCATCGTCCGCGAACACGGCTCCGGCACCCGCGAAACCCTCGACCACGCGCTCGCCACCGCAGGCGCCACCCCCGCCGAACCGCTCCTCGAGCTGCACTCCACCACCTCGGTGCGCAACAGCGTCGTCGCCGGCGCCGGACCCGCCGTGCTCAGCACCCTCGCCGTGGCCACCGACCTCGCCGCCGGGCACGTCGTCGAAGTCCCCGTCACCGGACTCGACCTGCACCGGCCCCTGCACGCCGTCTGGCGCGCCGGACACCGCCTCACCGGCCCCGCCGCCGCCCTGCTCTCCGTCGCCCTCCGCGACGCCGCCGACAACGGCACCGGACCCCGCTGACACGATCACCCCATCGAGCACTGGCGAACGCGTGTTCGAACTCCGCATCATGGAGTCATGACCACCACCCGCTCACCCCAGCCCGGTTCACCCCAGCTCCGCTCACTCCAGCCCCGCTCACCCCAGCTCGGACATCACGTGCTTGATCCGGCTGTACTCCTCCAACCCGAACCGCCCGAAATCCCGCGCCGACGCCGAATGCTTGAACCCGCTGTGCGGCATCTCCGCCACCAACGGCCGATGCACGTTCACCCACACCGTCCCGGCCTGCAACGCACGCGACATCCGCAGCGCCCGCGCATGATCACGCGTCCACACGCTCGCCACCAACCCGTAGCGCACCCCGTTCGCCAACCCCACCGCCTCCTCCTCCGAGGAGAACCGCTGCACCGCCACCACCGGACCCAGCACCTCGTGCTGCACCAACTCGTCCGACTGCTCCACATCCGCCACCACCGTCGCCTCGAAGAAGAACCCCCGCCCACCACGACGACGACCACCCGCCACCACCCGCGCATGCGCCGGCAACCGCTCCACGTACCCCGCCACCAACTCCAACTGCCCCGCGCTGTTCAACGGACCGAACGCCGCATCCGGATCCTGCGGCGGCCCCGGCCGCCACACCTCCGTCTGCGCCGCCAACTCCCCCACCAACTCCGCGTACACCTCATCCGCCACCAGCACCCGGCTCGCCGCCGTGCAGCTCTGCCCCGCATCCCCGAACGCCGCCGCCGCGATCCCCCGCGCCGCCGCCGGCACATCCGCATCCCCGAACACCACCGCGGGAGCCTTCCCGCCCAACTGCAAGTGCGCCCGCTTCAGATCCGCCGCCGCAGCACCCGCCACCTCCATCCCCGACCGCACCGTCCCCGTGATCGAGAACATCCCCGGCACCTCGTGCGCCACCATCGCCCGACCACTGTCCCGATCACCGCAGATCACGTTCAACACCCCCGGCGGCAACACCCCCACCGCCGACTCCGCCAACAACACCGCGCTCACCGGAGTCGTTTCCGCAGGCTTGAACACCACCGCATTCCCCGCCGCCAACGCAGGCGCCACCCGCGCCACCGCCAACAACAACGGATGCGTCCACGACGCCACCTGCGCACACACCCCGATCGGCTCCCGCCGCGCGAACGACGTGCACCCCGGCACGTACTCACCCGCAGCACCCGCCTCCTGCAACCGCGCCGCACCCGCGTAGAACCGCAGCAGATCCACCGCCCGCGGCAACTCCCCCGACCGCACCACCTCCCACGGCTTGCCCGTGTTCCGGCACTCCGCCAGCACGAACCGCTCCGCGGACCGCTCCACCTCCTCCGCCCACCGCAACAACGCCCGCTGCCGCTCCCCCGGAGTCGTCACCGACCACTCCTCGAACGCCGCCGCCGCGACCCCCATCACCTCGTCCACATCGGTCCACCGCGTCAGCGGAGCCGACCCGTACTCCTCCCCCGAAGCCGGATCCACCAACGGCAACGACTCCCGCGCCACCGTCCCCGAACGCACCCCGCCCACGACGTTCCGCAGCTCCAGCGCAGTGGACACCCGGACCTCCTCCGACCGACGGCACCGATCACGCGACCCTAACCGCGCACCGGCCCCGCGCTCAGCCGCGCCGCGCCCTCACCGCGACACCTCCACCGGACGCGTCCGGCACACCCACTGACCCGCGGTCCCCACCGCCAGCAGCACCACCACCGGCACGAACGCCCACCGGCACGCCACCACCGCGGGCAGCGCCGACACCGCCTCCAGCACCAGCCCGACCACCAGCTGGATCACGACGCCCGCCAGGAAACCGCCCATGTTCACCACACCCGAAGCGGCACCCGAACGGTGGACCGCATTCGCCTCCCGCGCACCGTCGAACGCCAGCATCGCCGCACCACCGCCGAAGCCCAGCACCGCCAGCACCACCACCAGCACCGGAACCGACATCGCCCCCGGCCACGCCACGACCAGCAGCCAGGTCAGCACCACCAGCACCGACATCCCCAACGTGTAGCGCTCCCGCCGCCGCGGCCGACCCGCGATCCACTGGCTCGCCACCAGCGAACCCACGATGAACCCGATCGCCGCCACCAGCAGCAGCTCACCCGCCGCGGCCGACGCCACGCCCTGCGCACCGGTCAACCACGGCGCACCCCACAGCGTGGTGATCGCCAAGAACTGCGAGAGCAGCACGAAGTGCACCCAGAACGACTGCTTCGTGCCGCGCTGCGCCACCACCAGGCGCAACGTGCGGGAGATCCGCTCCCCGACCTCCGAGGGAACCTCCGAGCCCAGCCCGGCCGGCCGGTTCCGGATCACCGCACCGGCCACCACCGCCAGCACCGCGGTCAGGCCCGCCGCGCCCAGGAACGTCGGCACCCAGCCCAGGCCGTGCAGCGCCGCCGTCAACGGCACCGTCGAGAGCACCTGCCCGAGCCCACCGACCAGACCGGTCAACGCCGCCACCCGCCCGTACCGGTCGGCCGGGAACCACTGCGCGGCCAGCCGCAGCACGTTGGTGAACATGAACGCGTCACCTATGCCGATGAACACCCGACCGGTGACCCCGCCCAGCACCGAACCGCTCACCGCGAACACCGCGGACCCGATCGCCAGCGCCAGCACTCCACCGGTGATCACCCGGCGCGGCCCCAACCGGTCCGCCAACAGCCCCGACGGCACCTGCAGCACCAGGTACACACCCAGCTGCAACGCCGAGAACAGCGCCAGCACCCCCGGGCCCGCGGAGAACCGCACCAGCGCGTCCGGCGCCGCGACCCCCAGGCTCGCCCGGTGGAACAGCGCCACGAAGTAGCACGCCGCGCCCACGCCCCACACCAGCCACGCGCCGCGCTGGGGCGCGATCGCCCTCGCCACCTGCTGCTCCCCGGCAACACCGACAGACACCGGAACACCCACCTCTCCGCGAACTTGTATCCACCATAGATACAAGATGCGGATCAGTACTATGGGCACGTGTCGAGCGCAACACCGAACCACGACGTGCCGCCGCCCACCGCCGCACCCGGCGACGCCGGACAGGCGCCCGCGGAGCCACCGGCCGCGGACCGGGCCTACCGGCACGTGAAGACCGGACTGCTCGACGGCACCTACCCCGACGGGCACCTGCTGTCCGAAGGCGAAGTGGCCACCGCCATCAACATGTCCCGCACCCCGGTGCGGGAGGCCTTCCTGCGACTGCAGACGGAAGGGTTCCTGCGCCTCTACCCGAAGCGGGGCGCCCTCGTCGTCCCGGTGACCCCCACCGAGGCCAGAGCCGTGCTGGAGGCCCGGCTCGCGCTGGAGACCTTCGCCATCGACAAGATCGCCGCCGACGGCCCCGCGACGATGCGCGAGGTCGGCACCGACCTCCGCGCCCACCCGGCGTGCGACGGCAGCGGGCTGAGCACCGCGGAGATGCACGAAGCCGACCGCGACTTCCACGCCCGGCTGGTCTCCGCCGCGGCGAACCCGATCATCGACGACCTCTACACCGCGCTGCGGGACCGCCAGCTGCGGATCACCGCGGGTGCCCGCACCCAGAACCGGCGCCCGGACATCACCCGGCAGCACGCCGAAGTCGCGGCCGCCGTGCGCGACGGCGCCGCGGACACCGCCAAGGAAGTACTGCGCGACCACCTGCTCGGCGTGCTGCGCGCCCTCGGCGTCGCGGGCGGCCCGATGCTCGAACCCCCGGCCTGACCGGCTGGGAAAAGCCCTGCGCCTCGTTGCGGATCTTTTTTGATCTTCAGATTATTGATTTCACCCGACACTGAAGACATCGAGTCAATAAAGTTACCGAGGTGCAAAAGTGGGCGGCGCGAACGCCGCCCACTTGATCCGCTCCCGGACTCGGGCCGGGAGGAAGAGCCCGATCAGGCCGGGGAACCACCGCCCACCGGAGGCTCACCGAGCGCCCCGGTCTCCCCCAGCGCCTGCGTCGCCTTCGGCCCGGACAGCGCAGCACCGGACTGCATCCCCGCCGCGGCGCTGGGCACCTCCTTGCGGGCCACCTCCTCCGCGGCACGGACGGCCTCGGCGACCTCCGGGTTCGACGAGGTGTCGAACCACGCGGCCACCGACTCCTCCTCGTCCTCCGGGCTGCCCGCCGGCGGCTCCTCCTTCGGCGGCTCGTAGCGGAACGTGCCGTCCTCGCCGGGCGCGCCGAGCATCCGGGCGAAGCCCTCCAGGGACTTGTTGAAGTCGCTGGGCACCACCCACACCTTGTTCGCGTCGCCCTGCGCCATCTGCGGCAGCGTCTGCAGGTACTGGTAGGCCAGCAGCTCCGGCGTGGGCTTGCCGCGCTTGACCGCCGCGAAGACCTTCTCGATCGCCTTCGCCTGGCCCTGCGCCTGCAGGTAGCGGCTGGCTCGCTCGCCCTGCGCGCGCAGGATGCTGGACTGGCGCTCGCCCTCGGCGTCGAGGATCGACGCCTGCTTGGCGCCTTCGGCCGCGAGGATCTGGGACTGCTTCTGGCCTTCCGCGGTCTTGATCGCGGATTCTCGCGCGCCCTCCGCGTTCAGGATCATGGCGCGCTTCTCCCGGTCCGCGCGCATCTGCTTCTCCATCGAGTCCTTGATGGACGGCGGCGGGTCGATCGCCTTGAGCTCGACGCGCGCGACGCGGATGCCCCAGCGTCCGGTCTCCTGGTCCAGCACCCCGCGCAGCTGGGTGTTGATCTGGTCCCGGGAGGTCAGCGTCTCCTCCAGGCTCATGCCGCCGACCACGTTGCGCAGCGTCGTCGTGGTGAGCTGCTCCACGCCGACGATGTAGTTGGAGATCTCGTAGACGGCCGAGCGCGAGTCGGTGACCTGGAAGTACACCACGGTGTCGATCGACACCGTCAGGTTGTCCTGGGTGATGACCGGCTGCGGCGGGAACGAGACCACCTGCTCGCGCAGGTCGATCTTGGCCCGCACCCGGTCGAGGAACGGCATCAGGAAGTTCAGCCCCGGCGCGGCGACGGTGCGGAACCGGCCCAGCCGCTCGACCACCGAGGCCTGCGCCTGCGGCACCACCAGGACCGACTTGGCCACCACGACGATCACCAGCAGCACCACCACCGCCAGCACGATCAGTTCCACTGCACCCTCCAGTTCACGGTTGCGCCGCGACGACGGCGGTGGCCCCGGAGATCTCCGTGACCAGCACCGTCGAATCGGCTTCGAAGACATCGGCCTCGTGGCTCGCGCGGGCCGACCACACGTCCCCGTCGATGCGGACCCGGCCGCCCTGGTGGTCGACCGTGGCCACCACGACCGCGTGCTTGCCGACGAGGGCGTCCACGTTGGTCTTGAGCTCCCGGCCACCCAGGAAGCGGCGCTTCAACGCCGGACGCGCCCCCAGCACGAGTCCCCCGGCCAGCGCTGCGAACACCACGACGGCCAGCCACGGCGGCGCACCGGCCACCACGACCAGCGCCGTCCCCAGCGCGGCGAGGCCGAGCATCACCAGGACGAACTCGCCGGACAGCACTTCGGCCGCCACGAGGATCACACCGATGATCAACCAGACGACGGGGGCCATGCACCCATCGTGGCAGAACACAAGCTCGCTGTGGGTGAATTCGCCCAACCCGAGGACACCTGGTCCGCAGTGGACCTCCGGGCGGGCGTCACCGGAAGGGCGTCAGGGCTCGGTGACGAAGTCGATCAGCCGCTCGACCGCGCCGATCAGCGGCGCTTCCAGGTCGCGGAAGCCCTCGACGGCGCCGAGCACGCGTCGCCAGCCCTCGGCCGGTTCGCCCCAGCCCAGCTCGGCGCAGACGCCTTCCTTCCAGTCCTGCCCGCGCGGCACCCGCGGCCAGGCCGCGATGCCGAGGGACGCGGGCTTGACCGCTTCCCACACGTCGACGAAGGGGTGACCGGTGATGAGCACGTGCGGGTCGTCGATCCCGGCGACGAGCCGGGATTCCTTGCTTCCCTCGACGAGGTGGTCGACCAGCACGCCGACCCGGTGGCCAGCGCGGGGCCGGAATTCGCCGAGCAGCCCGGGCAGGTCGTCCACGCCGTGCAGCGGTTCCACCACGACGCCTTCGACGCGCAGGTCGTGGCCCCAGACGCGTTCGACGAGCTCGGCGTCGTGCAGGCCCTCCACCCAGATGCGGCTGCCGCGGGCCTCCCGGGCGCGCAGCCCGTCGACGTGCACCGAACCGGAAGCGGAGGTGCGGGTCGCGGCCGGAACGGCGGCGGGCGCCGGGACGAGGGTGACCGGGCGCCCGTCCAGCAGGAAGGCCGCCGGTCGCATCGGGAACAGCCGGTGCGCGCCGTGCCGGTCCTCCAGCACCGCGTTGCCCTTCTCCACGCGCACCACCGCGCCGCAGAAGCCGCTGGCCGGGTCCTCGACCACGAGCCCGGGCTCGGCCGGGACCTCGGGGATCTCGCGGCGCTTGCGGCCGCCGGACAGGACGTCGTTGCCGTAGTTGACCGAACGCACGCGAAGATCCTATTCACCGCCGCGGGCCGGGTGGTCGCGGCGCGCCGCCCGCGCGACGAGACCCACATCGCCCGGCCCCCGGGCTGATGCGGGCGGACGGGATACGTACTCTCTCTCGACGTGCCATGCCCAAGCGCAACGATGGTCGTCTGGACGTCCGCGTGGTTGCACGGTGCGACCGCCGCGGACGACGTGCTCGACGCTCTGCAGGTCTGGGGCGAGTCGCAGGAAGTGCGCGCCGCCGACGACGAACTCGCCGCCCGGTTGGAACTGCCGGGACCGCAGGACACCCCGGCCGGTCCGGCGCTGCTGCTGGCGGCGCTGCGCAAGGCCGGCGCGGTGGGCGGGGACCTGGTGCTGCCGGTCCCCGGCGATGTCCGCGGCCTGGGGTCGGCCGGTGCGTTCTCCAAGCAGGCGCTGCGCCGCGGTGAGGCGGCGGTGCTGCCGGAGGCCGGGCTGGCCCTGGTGCCCGAGCCGATCGCCGAGGGGATCCTGCGCTGGACGGTGTTCGCCGTCGGCGAGCTCCCGCCCGCCGAGCACCTGCCGATCGGGGAGGCCGAGCACGGCATGTCCTCGGCGATGCGGGAGGCCGCGAGCACGCTGATCGACCTGGACATCGCCAAGCACCGCCCCGGCGTGCGCGACGAGATCGCCTCGACGGTGGCCGACCGCCCGAAGCCGCCGTGGCCGGAGGACGTGCCGCAGCGGCCGCTGCGGATCCTGCAGCGCGCCTCCGAGGTGGAGGCGATCCTGTGGGTGGCCACCGACGACGCCCCGGGCGGGGCGCTGTCGGCATCGGCGACGAGGGCGCGGACCGAGGCGCTGCGCCCGCTGTTCGACTCGGTGCGGGCGGCCCGGCGCGCCTCGGTCGCGGAGATGGTGCGGGTGCTGGCCGACAGCGCCAGCAGGCACTGACTCACACCAGCGGGGTGCCCGCCTTGATCCGGCGCCGCACGTCCCACAGGTAGTAGTTGAACGGGAACTTGCGCAGCACCGTCGGCAGCCGCCGGATGACCACGCCCATCGCGCGGGTGAGCCGGTCGAAGCAGCGCTGGTCGCGGTCGGTCCAGGGCAGCCGCATCTCGTCGCGGAACCGCTGCGGCAGGAAGCCGGTGGTGATGAACCGGTTGAACCGGCCCAGCGGCGCGCTGACGTAGCGCGGCATGAAGTCGAGCTCGGCGATCCGGCGCAGGTAGGGACGCACGGTGTCGTCGACGTGGACCTGGTCGAGCGCGGTGTTCCAGTACTCCTCGAAGGCCGCGCGGTCGGCGGGCCACATGTCGTCGGTGACCTGCAGGGTGGTGCCGAGGGTGGCGGAGCGCCGGTAGAGCTCGTCGATCTCGGCGTCGGTGAGGTCTCCGACGAAGATCCGGTACACGTCCTCGATGCCGCGGTAGAGGCAGGCCGCCACCCAGAGCTGCAGGTTCTTGTCGAAGGCGTTGTAGGACACCGGGCTGGACTCGGTGGAGCGCACCCGGGCGTGCGAGCGGTTGGTGGCGCGCCGGAACAGGGCGCGTTCCTCGTCGGTGCCCATGGTGGCGACGGCGAGGTAGGTCAGCGTGGTGCGGGTGCGCTTGACGGGGTGCTTGAAGATGTTGCCGCTGTCGACCTTGCTCTCGACCACGCCGTAGCCGACGCCGGGCCGGGCCAGCTGCATGATCACGTTGGCGCCGCCTGCGAGCAGTCCGGCGCCGACGACCAGTTCGTCCTCGCGCACGCGTGATCCGGTGGGAGCCGTCATCGGGTGTCTCTCCTCCGCTAGCGGGTGGCGGTGCGCGACCAACTCTGCACACAGCCGTGTGCAAATATGGAACCGATCGGTTCCCGAGCTGTCAAGACCCGCCCGACCGCACCGCGGCGGATGCCAAGATGGGCGGCATGGAGCCGTCTTCCCTGCGGGTGTACGGCGGTGTCGACGGCGACCACCGCCAGGCCGAACGCCGCGCCCGGTTCCTCGACGCGGGCCTGGACCTGCTCGGCGCCCCCGACGCCGACGCCACCCTGTCGGTGCGCGGCGTCTGCAAGCGCGCCGGGCTCGCCGCCCGCTACTTCTACGAGAGCTTCACCGACCGAGAAGAGCTCACCGCCGCCGTCTACGACCAGGTCATCGACGACCTCGCCACCGGTGCGCTGAGCGCGGTCGCCGCCGCCCCGCACGACGCGGCCGCCAAGGTGCGGGCCGGGCTCGGCACCGTCATCGGCGTCGTCGGCGACGACCCGCGGCGCGGCAGGCTGCTGTTCTCCGCCCGCGCGGGCGCCGCCCTCGCCGAACGCAGGCAGCGTTCCACCCTGCTGTTCGTCGGACTGCTCGGCGGCCAGGCCAAGGACTTCTACGGGGTGGCCGACAGCGCCGACTTGGACGTGCTCAGCCAGTTCGCCGTCGGCGGGCTCGCCCAGACCCTCACCGCCTGGCTGGACGGAGCGCTGCGCATC
This sequence comes from Saccharopolyspora sp. MMCC62, assembly GCF_057736575.1. NCBI lineage: Bacteria > Bacillati > Actinomycetota > Actinomycetes > Pseudonocardiales > Pseudonocardiaceae > Saccharopolyspora > Saccharopolyspora sp. MMCC62. The sequence continues at coordinate 482,410 of NZ_JBYKCM010000001.1, forward strand.
GACCGCGACGAGCTCGTCGAGCACTGCACGCGCATCTTCCTCGCCGTCGGCACGCCCACCGGGGACTGACCGGCGCGAACAGGCCCCCGGAACGCGTCCCGGCAGTTACGGTCCTGGACGTGGAGTGCTTCATCGCCCGGCGTACCCGCCGCTGAGAGTCCGCTCGTCGCCGGTCCTCAGCCGCCATGAGCGGACCGCCCCCTGCCCGTCGTCAGCACCGGGTACCGGCCCTCCGCCCGAAAGGCACCCCACCATGCTCATCCGCGAGTTCGTCGCCGACGACCTCAGCACGCTCATCGACCTGACCATCCGGACGTTCCGCCCGTTCTACGAGGACGTCTTCCGGCCCTTGGTGGGCGAAGTCGTCTTCACCCACCAGCACGGCGCTTGGCGCGAGGACTACCACGATCAGGTCGCCGCACTGCACGCGCCGGAGCGCAACGCCCACGTCGCCGTCGCCGTCGGCGAGGACGGCATCACGGGATACGTGGCGTGGAGCGTCGAACCGCCCCGGCGCAACGGCACGATCACGTTGCTCGCGGTCGACGACCAGCACCGCGCCCGCGGCGTGGGCGCCGCCTTGTGCGAGCACGCCTTCGCCGAGATGCGCGCCCGCGGCGCCGAGGTGGTCGAGATCGGCACGGGCGGAGACGCCTTCCACGCCCCGGCCAGGGCGCTCTACGAACGGCTCGGGTGCACTCCGCTGCCGGTCGTCGCCTACTACCGGCGGCTCTGATCGCACCGCCACCCGGTGAGCGCAACGCTCCTGGACGGGCGCTCTCGCGCGCCCGTCCAGGAAGGCCGCACCGGCGGGAGCTCAGCCGTTGACGACGACGTCAGGACGGCGAGCAGCAGCCCGGCGCGCACACGTCCCCGTTGCGCCCGCAGCCCGCGGCGGGCATCAGCGACAGCTTCCGCGGCCGCACCTCGTCCACGTGCTCGGAGATCAGCTCCACGATCATCTTCGCGAACCGCGGATCGTCCCCGGCGGTCCCGGCCCGCACGAAGGCCACGCCGAGCTCGGCGGCCTTCTCCGCGGCCTCGTTGTCCAGGTCCCAGATCACCTCCAGGTGATCGGAGACGAACCCGATCGGGCTCACCACCACCGACGTGACGCCCTTGGCGTGCAGGTCCTCGATGTGGTCCACCACGTCCGGTTCCAGCCACGGCACCTGCGGCGGGCCGGACCGGGACTGCCACACCACGTCGAAGGCCTCCACCCCGGCCTCCTCGGCGACGAGCCGGGCGCACTCGGAGACCTGCCGCGAGTACCACTCGGGGCGGCCGTCCGGGCCGGGCATCGAGTCGGCGCGCACCGGCACCGAGTGCGCGGTGAACACCAGCCGGGCCTGCGGATCGCCGATCTCGGCGTAGGCGCGGCGCACCGCGTCGGCGTTGGCCGCCACGAACAGCGGGTGGTCGAAGAACTGGCGCAGCTTCACCAGGTCCGGGGCCTGCTCCCCCACCGCTTCGCGGGCCCGGGCGATGTCCTCGTGGTACTGCTTGCAACCCGAGTAGCCGCCCCACGCGGAGGTGGCGAACACCAGCGCGTTGCGCACGCCGTCCTCGGCCATCCGCGCCACGGTCTCCTCGACCATCGGGTGCCAGTTGCGGTTGCCCCAGTACACCGGCAGGTCCCGACCCTCGGCGCGCAGCTGCTCCTGCAACCCGGCCATGATCTCGCGGTTGAGCCGGTTGATCGGGGAGACCCCGTCGAAGTGGTGGTAGTGCTCGGCGACCTCGTCGAGGCGCTCCGGCGGCACGCCTCTGCCCCGGGTGACGTTCTCCAGGAACGGCCGGACGTCCTCCGGGCCTTCCGGTCCACCGAACGACAAGAACAGCAGCGCATCGAAACTCACCCGACCATGATGGCCCGCCGCCGAACGGGCCGCTCACGGGGGGTGGGGCGTGCGCGGCGGTCCGCGCACGCCCCGCGGGAGATCACGCGCCGAGCGCGGAGAACCCGCCGTCCACCATGATCATCGAGCCGGTGGTCTTGGGCAGCCAGTCCGACAGCACCGCGCAGATCGACTGCGCGACCGGGGTCGGGTCGTTGACGTCCCAGCCCAGCGGCGCCCGCTCGCCCCAGGTCTCCTCCAGCCCGGAGAAGCCCGGGATGGACTTCGCGGCCATCGTGCGCACCGGGCCCGCCGACACCAGGTTCACCCGGATGCCCTGCGGACCGAGCTCGCGCGCCAGGTAGCGGCTGGTCGACTCCAACGCCGCCTTCGCCACGCCCATCCAGTCGTAGGCCGGCCAGGCGACGCGCGCGTCGAAGTCCATGCCCACGATCGACGAGCCCGCCGACAGCAGCGGCAGCGTCGCCGTGGTCAGCGACTTCAGCGAGTACGCCGAGATCTCCACCGCCGTGGACACGTCCTCCCACGGCGCGTCCAGGAAGTCACCGCCCAGGCAGGACGCCGGCGCGAACCCGATCGAGTGAAGGACGCCGTCGAGGCCGTCGACGTGCTCGCGCACCCGGTCGGCCAGGCTGTCGCGGTGCTCGGCGTTGGTCACGTCCAGCTCCAGCACCGGCGCGGGCTTCGGCAACCGGCCCGCGATGCGCTCCACCAGGCTCATCCGGCCGAACCCGGTGAGCACCACCTCGGCGCCCTGCTCCTGCGCCATCTTGGCCGCGTGGAACGCGATCGACGCGTCGGTGATCACGCCGGTGATCAGGATGCGCTTGCCTTCGAGCAATCCGCTCACGAACTTCCTCCGCTGTGCTTGCTTGGGCCCGCCGCGCGGCGGGCCGGGTGAAAAACCGGGCCGGTACCGCTCAGTGCCCCATGCCCAGGCCGCCGTCGACCGGGATCACGGCACCGGTCACGTAGGCGGCCGCGTCCGAGGCCAGCCACGCCACCGTGCTCGCGACCTCCTCCGGCTCGGCGAACCGGGCCAGCGGCACCTGGGCGAAGATCTCCTTCTTGCGCTCCTCGGAGAGCTGATCGGTCATGTCGGTGGTGACGAACCCGGGGGCGACCACGTTCGCGGTGATCGACCGCGACCCCAGCTCGCGGGCGATGGAGCGCGCCAGGCCGACCAGGCCCGCCTTGCTCGCCGCGTAGTTCGCCTGCCCCGCCCCGCCGGAGAGGCCCACCACGGAGGACACGAACACCATCCGGCCGCGCTTGAGCCGCAGCATGCTGCTCGCCGCCCGCTTCGCCACCCGGTACGAACCGGCGAGGTTCGCGTCCAGCACCCGGCCGAACTGCTCCTCCCCCATGCGCAGCAGCAGCCCGTCATCGGTGATCCCGGCGTTGGACACCAGCACCTCGACGCGGCCCTGCGCGGCCTCCACCTCGTCGAAGGCCGCCGAGACCTGCTCGGCGTCGGTGACGTCGCACTGCACGCCGCGCAGCCCGTCCGGAGCGCCCGAGCCGCGGTGGGTGACCGCCACTTCGTCGCCCGCCGCCTGGAACGCGCGGGCGATGGCCAACCCGATACCGCGGTTACCTCCGGTCACCAGAACGGACCGTCCCACTGTGGATCTCCTCCCGAAAAGCCCTGCGCGGTGAACGCCAGCACCACGACGGGCGAGTCCGTTCACCTGAACAGCCGCGACATTATCGGTTCACCGGTGCGCGCCTCCCATCCACTCCGAACAGAAAACGATCGCCAGAGCGGTGGCGCGCCGACAGTGGACACCGCCATCCGGCCCCGCGAAGCCCTACGGTGCGTACAGCCTCGATCGCCGACCGCGCCCGACCGCACCGCCCTGCCCCCGGCCCGGACAGGAGTTCCCGCATGACGACCGCCGCGACCACCACCGCGCACCAGCCCGCACCCGCCGAGTTCGCCGCCGCGCTGCGCCGCGTGCTCGACGGGTCTGCCCGGTCCGACCCCGGCACCCGCGCCCTGTACTCCACCGACGCCTCGAACTACCGGCAGGTGCCGCTCGCGGTCGTGCACCCGCGGCACGCCGAGGACGTGGCCGCCGCGGTCGCCGTCGCCCGGGAGCACGGGGTGCCGATCACCGGGCGCGGCGCGGGCACCAGCATCGCGGGCAACGCGTGCGGCCCCGGGCTGGTGCTGGACTTCTCCCGGCATTTCAACCGCATCCTCGAGGTCGACGCCGAGCGGCGGCTGGCCGTGGTGGAACCGGGCGTCGTGCTCGACACCCTGCAGGCCGCGGCCAAGCCGCACGGGCTCGCGTTCGGGCCCGACCCGTCCACGCACAGCCGGTGCACGCTCGGCGGGATGATCGGCAACAACTCCTGCGGCACCCACTCGGTGGCGTGGGGCAAGACCGTCGACAACGTGCGCTCGCTGGACGTGCTGCTCGCCGACGGCACCCGGCTCACCGTCGGCGAGACCTCCCCCGCCGAACTCGACGCGCTGTGCGTCCGGGAGGACCGCACCGGGCGGCTCTACCGGCAGCTGCGGTCGCTGCGCGAGGACACCGCCGAGCAGGTGCGCGCCGCGTTCCCCGACCTCACCCGGCGGGTGTCCGGCTACAACCTCGACCAGCTGCTGCCCGAGCACGGATTCCACCTGGCCCGTGCGCTGACCGGCACCGAAGGCGGCTGCGCGGTGCTGCTCGGCGCCACCGTCGAACTCGTCGAGACCCCGGCCGCGCGCGCCATGGTCGTGCTCGGGTTCGAGGACAGCTACGCCGCCGCCGACCAGGTCACCCGGCTGCGCGGGCTCGACGCGCTCGCCATCGAAGGGCTCAGCGCCGAACTCGTCGACGTGGTCTCCGCCCGCAACCCCTCCTCCCCCGCGCTGCGGCTGCTGCCCGGCGGCCGCAGCTGGCTGCTCGTCGAGGTCGGCGGCACCGATCGCCGCGACGCCGAGAACGCCGCCGAACGCGTCCGCCGCGCCATCGGCTCGCGCGCCGAAGCCGTCGTGCACACCGACCCGGCCCGGATGGGCGCGCTGTGGAAGATCCGCGAAGAGGGCTCCGGGTACTCCACCCGGATGGCCGACGGTTCCGAGCGCTGGTCGGGCTGGGAGGACGCCGCCGTGCCACCGGAACGCCTCGGCGCCTACCTGCGCGAGTTCGACGCGCTGCTGGCCCGGTTCGGGCGCAAGGGCGTCACCTACGGGCACTACGGCGACGGCTGCATCCACGTGCGCGTCGACTTCGACCTGCTCACCGGGCCGGGCGCCGCCCGCTACCGGGAGTTCATGGAGGCCGCCGCCGACCTCGTCGTCGCCCACGGCGGCTCGGTCTCCGGCGAGCACGGCGACGGGCGGGCCCGCTCGGCGCTGCTGCCCCGGATGTACCCGCCGGAGATCATCCGCGCGTTCGAGCGGTTCAAGGCCGCCTTCGACCCCGATGACCTGCTCAACCCCGGCCAGATCGTGCGGCCCCGGCCCGTCGACACCGACCTGCGGCTGCTCGTCGCGCCGCCGAACATCCCCACCCGCACCGAGCTGGCGCTGCACGCCGACGGCGGCGACCTCGCGCCCGCCAGCAGGCGCTGCGTCGGCATGGGCAAGTGCCTGAACACCACAGGTGGGGTGATGTGCCCCAGCTACCGGGCCACCAAGGACGAGCAGCACTCCACCCGCGGCCGCGCCCACCTGCTGTTCGAGATGCTCAACGGCTCGCTGGTCCGCGGCGGCTGGCGCTCCCCCGAAGTGCGCGAGGCGCTCGACCTGTGCCTGTCCTGCAAGGGCTGCAAGACCGACTGCCCCGTCGGTGTCGACATGGCGACCTACAAGGCCGAGTTCCTGCACCACCACTACCGGCACCGGCCGCGGCCCGCCGCGCACTACTCGATGGGCTTCCTGCCGCTGTGGCTCGCCCTCGGCCGGGTCGCGCCCCGACTGGTCAACGCCGTGCTCGACGGACCGGCGGCGCCGCTGGTCAAACGCCTCGGCGGCATCGCGGCCGAACGGCGGATGCCGCAGCTCGCCGGCCGCAGCCTGCGGTCCTGGTGGGCCCACCGCGAACGGCCCAGCACCACCGGGGGCGCTCCGGCGCTGCTGTTCCCGGACACCTTCACCGACCACTTCGACCCGCACATCGGCCGCGACGCCGTCCTCGCCCTGGAACGCCTCGGCCACACCGTCGAGCTCCCCCGCGAACCGGTGTGCTGCGGACTGACCTGGGCCTCCACCGGGCAGCTCGGCACCGCACGGCGCGTCGTGCAGCGCACCGCGCGGCTGCTGCGCCCGCGGATCGACGCCGGCCTGCCGGTGATCGGGCTCGAACCGAGCTGCACCGCGTTCCTGCGCGGCGACGCCCTCGAACTGGCCCCGCACGACCCGGACGTGCAGGCGCTCGCGGCGGCCACCCGCACCTTCGCCGAACACGTCGAACCGACCCGCGAGCGCTGGCAGCGCAGCGGCGGCGGCAAAGCCCTCGTGCAGCGGCACTGCCACCAGTACGCCGAGCTCGGCTTCGACGCCGACCGGGCCGCGCTCGCCGCCACCGGCGCCGACGCGGAGGTCCTCGACGCCGGGTGCTGCGGGCTGGCGGGCAACTTCGGGTTCGAACGCGGCCACTACGAGGTGTCGATGGACTGCGCCGAGCAGGCCCTGCTGCCCGCGATCCGCGCGGCCGAACCGGGCACCGCGGTCGTCGCCGACGGCTTCAGCTGCCGGCTGCAGATCCGCCAGGCCACCGACGTCGAACCCGTGCACCTGGCCACCTTGGTCCGCCGCGCCCTCGACGGCTGAGTCCTGCCACTCCTGCTTCTCGGTGTTCGGGTAGCGGAACCTCGGCGTTCTCCTCGCGAGGACAGCGTTTTCTCCTGTGGCGGAGCCACCGGTGAAAACGATCCCGCAGCGAGGAGAACGCCGAGAACCCGCGGCGGTGCGAGTTGCCAGGGCGGTCGCTGCTCAGCGGCTTCGCCGCTGACAAGATCCAGACACCACTCGCCGTCCGAGTTCAGGGCGGGCTGGTCAAATCCCCGCTTCCGCGGAGTCGCCGACCGCGGCGTGCAGCACTCCGGGGAAGCCGTTGATCTCCTCGACGAGTCCGGACACCGGTTGCTTGCCCTGCAGCCGGACGGCGACCACGGCGGTGCGCTGGTCCTCGTCGTCGGTGTCCTCCCGCTCCACCTGCAGGTCCAGCACCTTCAGCCCGCGGCTGGTGCACAGCGTCAGCACTTCGCGCAGCACCCCGTGCCCGTCCAGGTAGCCGACCCGCACCACCTGCGGCTCCCGCAGGACTCCGCGCAGCAGCTGCAGCAACCGCGGATACCCGACCGCCACCAGGAAGTGCACCAGCGTCGTCGCCGACGCCAGCAGCACCAGGCCGCCCCCGCAGGCCATCCCGATCGCCGCGACCAGCCACACCGTCGCCGCCGTCGTCAGCCCTCGCACCACGTCCCGGCGCACGAAGATCAACCCGCCGCCGATGAACCCGATGCCCGACACGACCTGCGCGGCGACCCGCGACGGGTCCAGCGACACCCGGTCGAACTCCAGCATGTCGCCGAAGCCGTACTTCGACACCAGCATGAACAGCGCCGCACCCACCCCGACCAGGGTGTGCGTGCGCAGTCCCGCGCTCTTGGCCCGCACCTCGCGTTCCAGCCCCACCAGGCTGGACAGCAGCAGCGCGCTCCCCAGTTCCACGAGCAGCGGGATCTCACCGAATCCTGAGACCACCTCGTCCGCCATCCGACGAACGTAACCCGGCCACGGCGCACCGGACACACCCGCAGACCATGATCACCACCACCGGAACGATCACCCACACCACCTTGACCAGTACGAACACCGGACAGGGAGACCATTCGCCGCGAAACGGACCGCACCGCCCGGTACCGCACCGGCGGAGTACCGTCGATCATGGAACGGCGGAGCGGACCGGGGAGCGGCAGTGCACGACAGCGGAACATCCGGCCTCGACGAACTCCAGGGCGCCCTGGCCGCGCGCGCGACCGTGCAGGGCTGGGCCGAAGGCCTGGAACTGCTCGAACTCTTCCGCGCCGCGCACCGCGCGGGCTGGCTGGACCTGCTGCGCGACGGGACCACCACCGCAGAACTCGCCGACGCCACCGGAGTCCCCGCCGAACAGGCCGCCGACGTGCTGGCCGTGCTCACCGCAGCGGGCGTCGCGCACGAGCAGGACACCGCGTTCCGGCTCACCCCCGCCTTCCACGCCCTCACCGCGGGCGCCTCCGGCGTCGACGTGCCGACCGTGCTCGACGCCGCCGACCTGGCCCGGGACCGCGTCGCAGGCGCCGTGCTGCCCGCCGACCGCGACCTCGACGGCGAGCAGGCGCTGCGACTCGCCCGCGGCTGGGGCGTGCGGCCCGAGGACGGGGCTCGGCAGCTGTACCGGATGCTCTACCAGGCCTTGCCCGAGTACCACGACCGGTTGGCCCGCGGCGGCCCGCTGCTCGACGTCGGCAGCGGCGTCGGCGGCGCGCTGCTGACCACGCTCACCTTGTTCGACGGACTGCGCGCCGTCGGCGTCGAGGTCGTTCCGGAGGTCGCCGCCGAACTGACCGCCCGCGCCGCGGACGCCGGCGTCGCCGACCGGCTCGACGTGCGCACCACCGACGCCCGCGAGCTGCGCGACGAGGACGCCTTCGAGGTCTGCTACTGGGCCCAGGCGTTCTTCCCCGCCGACGACCGCGCCGACGTGCTCGCCGCGATCCGCCGCGCCCTGCGCCCCGGTGGCCTGCTGCTGGTCCAGGAGCTCTTCCCCGCGCAGGCGGACCCCGGCACGCGCGGCGCCCTCGACCGCCTCTTCCACCGGCGCCAGCGGGTCGCGTTCGGCGTGTCGGCCGAAGACCTCGCCGCCGAGGGCACCGCAGCCGGCTTCCGCGCACCGCAGATCATCGCCAGCCCCCTCGGCAGGCTCGTCCTGCTGCGCACGCCCTAGCGGCGCCGCCGGTTCACCGCCGCGGGCGGCGGGCCAGGTACACCAGCGCGGGCGGCACGTTGCGCCACACCGTGCGGCTGAGCACCGTCTCCTCGAACGCGGCGCGCAGATCGGCGTGCTGCCGCCGCGCCGGGGCCGCCCACCGGGTCCACGTGTACGCGAACTGCGTGAACGCCCCCTGCTCGGTCAGCGAGTCCGCGATCAGCCGGATCAGCGGCACCCCGTTCTGCGGTGCGTGCGCCGCCCACGGCAGCCCGCTGACCACCACGTCGGCCCGCACGTCCCGCTCGGCCAGCAGCCGCGGCAAGGCGCGGGCGTCGGCGCATTCCACGTCCACCTCGGGGAACCGGGCGCTCAGCGATTCCGCCCACCGCTGGTTGAGCTCCACCGCCAGGTGGGTGCCGCGGCCGCCGAGCCGCTGCTGGATCGCCTCGGTGAACGCGCCCGTGCCGGGGCCGAGCTCCACCACCACCGGATCACCGGTGGCCGGGATCGGCGCCACCATGCCCCGCGCCAAGTGGCGGGAGCTGGGGCCCACCGCGGCCGTCGTCGTCGGGGACTTCACGAATTCGCGGAGGAACTCCACCGCACCGGCGGCACTGCTCACGTCGGGCTCCCGTGCTCTGCGGCGTCAGGGCAGACGTCGCCCCAGCAGCAACGAGAGCACCGCCGCGACGATCGCGGTGAGCGTACCCAGCACCAACCACGGCTTGCTGGCGTCTGTGTGCTTGATCTCGTAGCCGATCTGCTCGCCCAGCGTGTCGTAGACGCGGCGCAGCTGTTCGGCGCTGGCGGCCTTGTGGAACTCGCCGCCGGAGAGGTCCGCGATCTCCTCCATCGCCTCGTCGTCGACCTCCACGGGCTGCGACTGGCCTTCGATGTCGATCGTGCCGTAGTCGGTGCCGAACGAGATCGTGGTGATCGGGATCCCGGCCTTCTTCGCCTCCCCCGCCTTCGTGTAGGCGCCGCGCGGGGCGTTCATGTCGCGCGGGATGGTCTGCCCGCCGTCGGCCATGAGCACGATCCGCGCGGGCGGGGCGCCGCCGGGGCCGCCGACCATCTTGCCGAACGAGTCGATCGCCGACATCGAGGCGTTGATGCCGTCGCCGGTCGCGGTCGCCTCGGACAACGACAGGTTGTCGATGGCCTGCTTCACCGCGGTCCGGTCGGTCGTGGGCATGACCATCACGGTGGCGGTGCCCGCGAACGACACCAGCCCGAGGTTGATGCCGGGGGTGAGCTTGTCGGCGAACTCCTTCGCCGCGATCTTCGCCGCTTCCAGGCGGCTCGGCTCGACGTCCTTGGCCATCATCGACAGCGACACGTCGACGGTGAGCATGACCGTCGCCCGGTTCCGCGGGATGCGCTGCTCGGCGGTCGGCCCGGACAGCGCCACCGTCAGCAGGATCATCGCGACGGCCAGCAGCGCGGCGGGCACGTGCTTGGGCCAGCCCTGCCGCTTCGGCGCCACCCGGTCCAGCACCGCCAGGTTGCTGAACCGCAACGTCTCCTTGCGCGCCCGCTGCTGCGCCCACACGTAGCCGGCGACGAGCGCGGCGACCACCAGCAGCAGCAGGAACCACCACGGCGCGGTGAAACCCGACAAACTCAACATCACGCCGTTCCTCCGGACCATCCGCGCTTGCGGGCCACCACGAACCGCACCACGTCGGCGATCCAATCCGAATCCGTTCGCAGCACCAGGTGCGCGCAGCCCGCTCGCCGCAGCTCCGCCGCGACCTCCTCGCGGTGCGCCGCGGCCGCGGCCGCGAACTCCTTGCGCAGCACCGGTGTCGTGCGCACTTCCCGCTGCTCCCCCGTCTCGGGGTCGGACAGCACGACGGTGCCCACGTCCGGCAGCTCCAGGTCCCGCGGGTCGAGCACCTCGACCGCGAGCAGCGAGTGCCGGGCGCCGAGCCCGCGCAGCGCGCGCTGCCAGTCCAGCTCACCCAGGAAGTCGGAGATCACCACCGCGAGCCCGCGCCGCCGCGGCGGGCGCCGCAACGACTCCAGCAGCCGCGGCAGATCACCCCGGGTTCCCTCCGCCGCCCGCGGCGTCTCGGCGACGTTGCGCAGCAACCCGCGCGAGTGCCCCAGCCCGCCGCGCGCGGGCAGCCGCACCGGGCCGGTGCCGTTGTCCACGACCGCCCCGATCCGGTTGCCGCCACCGCTGGTCAGGTGCGTCACCGCGGCCAGCGCGGCGATCGCCAGCTCCCGCTTGTCGCAGGCCGCGGAACCGAAGTCGAGGCTCGGCGACAGGTCCATCGCCACCCAGGTCTCCAGCTCCCGGTCGGCCACGGTCTGCCGGATGTGCGGTTCGGACATGCGGGCGGTGACCGCCCAGTCCATCCGCCGCACGTCGTCGCCGGGCTGGTAGACCCGCGCCTCCCCCGGTTCGGTGCCCGGTCCGGGCACCAGGCCGAGGTGGTTGCCTTGAAGCAGGCCGTCGAGCCTGCCGCGCACGGTCAGCTCCAGCGAGCGCAGCGCGGCGTGCAGCCGCGGCCCTTCCAGTTCGGGCGGGGCCCAGGACGGGCGGTCCGCACCTTCGCGGGCGGAACTCACCGGCACGGCTGATCGCTCCTCGTTCGTCGGGTGGGGCACGGGCGCGCGGCCGCGCGTCAGTACTGCGGCGGGCCGACCGGCGCCTGCCCGTACCCGGGCTGCGCCTGCGGCGGGTTCGCCTGCGGGCGGGCCGAGACCTGCGGCAACGGCACGGTCTGCAGCACCCGGTTGACGATGTGGTCGACCGGGATGCCGTCGGCGAGCGCGTCGTAGGACAGCACCAGCCGGTGCCGCAGCACGTCCGGCACCACGTCCACCACGTCCTGCGGCAGCACGTAGTCGCGGCCGCGGACCAGCGCCAGCGCCCGGGACGCGGCGACGATGCCGAGGCTCGCGCGCGGCGAGGCGCCGTAGGACACCCACCCTGCGATGTCGGACAGGCCGTGGTCGTTCGGGGTGCGCGTCGCCAGCACCAGCCGCACCACGTAGTCGACCAGCGCGTGGTGCACGAACACCTGCGCGGCGACGTCCTGCAACCGGGTCAGCTCGTCGGCGTCGAGCACCGGCGTCGGTTCCGGGCTCGCCACGCCCATCCGGTAGACGATCTCCCGCTCCTCCTCGGCCGAGGGGTACTCGACCTGGAGTTTGAACAGGAACCGGTCCCGCTGCGCCTCCGGCAGCGGGTAGACGCCTTCGTTCTCGATGGGGTTCTGGGTGGCCAGCACCAGGAACGGCTTGGGCATCGGGAAGCTCTCGCCGCCGATGGAGACGTGCCGCTCGGCCATGACCTCCAGCAGCGCCGACTGCACCTTGGCGGGCGCGCGGTTGATCTCGTCGGCGAGCACGAAGTTCGCCAGCACCGGCCCGAGCTCCACGTCGAAGCGCTCGCTGCCCTGCCGGTAGATGCGGGTGCCGAGGATGTCGGCGGGCACCAGGTCGGGAGTGAACTGCAGTCGGGAGAACGAGCCGCCGACGACCTTCGCGAAGGTCTCCACGGCGAGCGTCTTGGCGACGCCGGGCACGCCTTCGAGCAGCACGTGGCCCTTGGCCAGCAGGCCGACCAGGATCCGCTCGACGAGCCGGTCCTGCCCGACGATGATCCGCTTGACCTCGAACACGGTGCGTTCGAGCAACTGCGCGTCCCGGGCCGGTGTGCTCACCTGCTCCGCGGGCGCCGCCCCGCCCTCGCCGGCCTCGGTCACTTCGACACCTCTCGTTCGCTTCCCTGGTCGCTTCGGGCGTTCGCCGCGGTGCCGGGCCGCCGGACCTCGGCGGACGTGGGCGTTCGCGCGCCGAGCGCACGTCGCAGCGATCTTGGCACGGCGGCGCCCCGGTTGCGCGAGGGGGCACCCGGCCAGGTTCGAAGTCAACCGCACGGGCGGTGTGACCCCTGTGAAGCGATCTCCGCCCTCCGTGCGGTCCTTTCCCGCGCCCGCGATGCCGGGCCGCTGCGGGCGCATTGATTTCAGCCGACACTGAAGGAATCGAGCTCACGAACATGATGCGGCGCGGGAGCGCGCAGCCGAGCCAGCGCAGTGCGGCTCAGTCCAACCGGTGCAGGTCCTGCGGGGTGTCGACGTCGGCGGCCTCCGCCCCCACCGCGGGGACGTGCGCCGGGTCCAGCGCGGCGAACAGCGCGCGCACCGGTCGGTCCCGCACCTGCTCCGGCATCGCCGCGCGCAGCACCGCCACCGGCCACACGCCCAGCAGCCACTGCAGGGCGCCGTCCGCGTCCACCAGCACCGCGCCGCGCTCCCCCGCCGCCGCGCGCAGCCGCGCCACCGTCTCCGCGGTGAGCCCCGGGTGATCGGCGGCCAGCACCGCCACCAGGCCCCGCTCGAACGGGACCTCCCCCAGCCCCGCGTGCAGCCCGGCGAGCGGACCCGAGCCGGGCGGGTCCTCCCGCGCCCACCGCACCGGCGGCGACACCGGCCGCCGCGGCCCGGCCACCACCAGCGGGTCGGCGTCGCGCACCGCCAGCGCGGTGTGCTCCAGCAACGTGCGGCCACCGGTGTTCAGCGCCAGCTTGTCCACGCCGAGCCGGCGGGAACTCCCGCCCGCGAGCACCACCGCCGCGAATTCGTCCACCACGCCCCGATGCCTACCGCAGCCCCGCCGCCGCATCGCGGGCACCCCACCCGGAACGCGCGGAAGCGGCCGCGCCGGGAGACCCACCGGCACGACCGCTTCCGGAACCGATCAGAGGACGCGGACCGCGTAGGGCGCGATGCCCGCGTAGCGCACCGAGGTGACCCGCACCTTCGAACCCGAGTACGGCGCCTCCACCATCTGGCCGCCGCCGAGGTACAGCGCCACGTGGTGCACCCGCCCGCTGCTGCGCCAGAACAGCATGTCCCCGCGCTGCATCGACGACAGCGGCACCCGGGTGCCGGACTGGTACTGGTAGCCGCTGTAGTGGTCGAGCTGGACCCCGGCCCCGGCGAACGCGTAGATCATCAGACCGGAGCAGTCGAACCCGATCTTCTGGTAGTCGCCGTACGAGTCGGCCACTCCCCCGTCGCGGATGCCGCGCGTGGGGCCGCTGGAGTTGCCGCCGCCCCAGGCGTAGGGCATGCCGACCTGGTTGAGGGCCCGGCGCACCACGGCCTCGACCGAGCCGGTGGCGACCTCGGTGTCGTCGTCATCATCGTCGGAGTCGGGCACCGAGCCGCCCTGCGCGTTCCCGGCGGCGGCCGCTTCGGCGGCCTGCTGGGCCTGCGCGGCCTGGCTCGCCTTGAGCCACTCCTCGTACCGGTCGCGCTGGGACTCCAGCCCGCGGACGGCGGCGCGGGCGGCGGTGAGCTCCTGCTGCACGCCGGAGCGTTCGGCCTCCAGCTTCGCGGAGGTGCTCGCCTGCGCGGCGCGCGCGGAGATCGCGGCGTCCTGCGCGGCGTCGGCGCGACCCTTCGCGTCGGCGGCGGTGGCCCGGGCCGCGGCGGCCTCCTGGAAGGCCTTGCGCGCCAGGGAGTCCTTGTTGACCTGGTCGATGTGGGAGCGCTCCATGTCGTCGAGCACGTCGAGCTGGGTGCGCCCGACGGTGTCGAGGAGCTCGGCGCGCTCGAGCAGTTCGTCCGGCCCGTGCGCGCCCACGTACGCGGTGAGCGACCCCAGCTTGCTGCCCTGCCGGTAGCTGCCCGCCGCGAACTCGTCGAGGCGGGCGCGCTGGCGCTCCACCTCGTCGGCGGCCGCGCGGGCCCGGCCCTGCGCCCCGGCGGCGGTCTGCTCCGCGCGGGCCCGGGCGCGTTCGGCGCGGTCGAGGTCGACGCGCGCCTTGTTCGCGTCCTCCATCGCCAGTTCCACCCGCGCGCCCAGCTCGGTGAGCCGGGTTTCGGCTTCGGAGAGGCGTTGGGTGAGTTCGCCGACGCGGTCCGCCCGGTCGCCGACGCGGTCGCGCTGTGTTTGGATCTCGCCGTCGTCAGGTCGCGCCGGGGGTTCCGGCGCGCCGGCCGCGGCCAGCGGGAGCGCGAGGGCGATCGCGGAGGCGAGCACCAGGCCGCCGGGCAGTAGTCGAGGTCGCCGCACGACCGCCACCTCCAGGACGCCGAACTGGTCCGTTCGGACTTGCAGTGTTGCGCCATTCAGCGCACAGGACGAGCACAACTGTGCATCGTGACCCCACTGCTCGCAATTCGTCGCACGAACCACACGCGCCACAAGGTCGACATCACGGCATCAACGGGATATTTCGGGCGCGCTGAACCGTTCCAGCGAACACGGGGACGTGGTGGACGGTCTCAGCGGGTGGGCGCGAGGCGGAGGCGGATCAGCCCCAGGTGCTGGGGTCGCCCCAGGTGCGCAGCGGCTCGGCGGGCTCGGCGAGCGGCACCGCGGCCAGCTCCGGCAGCACCTCGGCCAGCGGCTCGCGCAGCACCGCGGCGGCGAGCTCGTCGTACGGCGTCGGCTCGGCGTTGCAGATCACCAGCCGCGCGCCCGCGCGCACCGCGAGCTCCGCCAGCCCCGCCGCCGGGTGCACCGTCAGCGACGTCCCGGCGGCCAGGAACAGGTCGCAGTCCAGCGCGGCGCGCTGCGCGGAGCGGATCACGTCCGGGTCGAGGTTCTGGCCGAACGAGATCGTCGTGGACTTCAGGATGCCGCCGCAGGAACGGCACGGCGGGTCCTCCTCGCCGTCGGCGACGCGTTCCAGCGCCGCCCGCATCGACCCAGTCGCCCCGCAATCCAGGCAGACCACGCCGAACACCGATCCGTGCAGCTCCAGCACCAACCCGACCGGGAGCCCCGCCCGCTGGTGCAGCCCGTCGATGTTCTGGGTGAGCAGCGAGGTCAACCGGCCCTGCGCGGCCAGGTCCGCGAACGCGCGATGCGCCGGGTTCGGCTCCGCCGCCCACGCCGGGTGCTCGGCGCGGCCGCGCCAGGCCAGCCTGCGCACCTCCGGATCGGCCACGTACGAGTCGAGGTCGGTGAGCCGCTGGGCCTGCGGGTCCCGCGTCCACACCCCGTTCGGGCCGCGGAAGTCCGGGATGCCCGAGTCGGTGGACACCCCCGCACCGGTCAGCGCGGTGATCCGCCGGGCCGAGGCGAACAACTCCCGAGCGTGCGCGTGCTCGGTGCCGGGATCGCTGCCGCGTGCTGTCACCCCACCACGGTGCCACGTGGCGGGCACCACCCCGAATCCGGGCGTCCGCGCAGTTCACGCCCGGCGGGTCCGCGGATGTGAAGGCGGCTTTGCCCGGCGGTAACGCGCAGCGGCGATCAGCGGAAACACCCGCTCCCTAGCGTCGGTCCGGCACGACGAGAGGAGCCGCGGTGACCACCACCCCGCACAGCAGGCCCGGCCGCTGGATCGACGGCTGGAACCCGGAGGACGAGGCGTTCTGGCAGCGCACCGGCAAGCGCATCGCGCGCCGCAACCTGTGGCTGTCCATCCTGTCCGAGCACGTCGGGTTCTCCGTGTGGAGCATCTGGTCGGTCCTGGTGCTGTTCCTGTCCCCGGAGATCGGCTTCGACTTCGACCCCGCCGAGAAGTTCCTGCTGACCACGGTGCCGACGCTGGTGGGGGCGCTGCTGCGGCTGCCCTACAGCTACGCGGTGACCCGGTTCGGCGGGCGGAACTGGACGGTGCTCGCCACCTCGGTGCTGCTGGTGCCCACCGGGTTGATCTGCTACTTCGTCCAGCAGCCGGGGACGCCGCTGGGCGTGTTCCTGGTGCTGGGCGCGCTGACCGGGCTCGGAGGCGGGAACTTCGCGTCCTCGATGACCAACATCACGAGCTTCTTCCCGCAGCGGGAGCAGGGCTGGGCGCTCGGGCTCAACGCGGGCGGCGGGAACATCGGCGTCGCCGTCGTGCAGATCGTGGGGCTGCTCGTGGTGGCGGTGGCGGGCGGGACGAGCCCGTCGCTGGTCGCCGGGATCTACCTGCCGCTGATCGTGCTGGCCGCGCTGCTGGCGGCGCTGCGGATGGACAACGTCGACGCGGTCGTCACCGCACCGGGCGCGCAGCGGGAGGTGCTGCGCGACTCGCACGCCTGGTGGCTGTCGCTGCTCTACGTCGGGACGTTCGGGTCGTTCATCGGCTACGGGTTCGCGTTCGGCCTGGTGCTGCAGAGCGAGTTCGACTTCACCCCGCTGCAGGCCGCGACCTGGACCTTCCTGGGACCGCTGCTGGGGTCGCTGGCGCGGCCGATCGGCGGGCTGCTGGCGGACCGGCGGGGCGGGGCGCGGGTGACGTGCTGGAACTTCCTGGCGATGGCCGCGGGGACCGGGGTGCTGCTGGTGGCGTCCGGGTTGGACTCGTTCCCGCTGTACCTGGGGGCGTTCGTGCTGCTGTTCGTGCTCAGCGGGATCGGGAACGGCTCGGTGTACAAGATGATCCCGGCGGTGTTCGCGGCCGGGGCGCGCCGGGAGATCGCCGAGGGCGGCGAGCCCTCGGGAGCGTTCGCGCGGGCCCGCAGGCTGTCCGGGGCGCTGATGGGCGTGGCGGGGGCGGTCGGGGCGCTCGGCGGGGTGTTCATCAACCTCACCTTCCGCGCCTCGTTCGGCGGTGCGGCGGGCGACGGGGACGCGGCGCTGACCACGTTCCTGGGCTGCTACCTGGTGTGCGCCTCGCTGACCTGGGCGGTGTACCTGCGCCCGCGGCCCGCCGAGGCGCCTGCCGTGATCGCGGGAGGATCCGGCCGTGCCTGAACCACGCAGCGTGACCACCCACTGCCCCTACTGCGCCTTGCAGTGCGGAACCCGGTTGAGCCGGGAGCGCACCGGCGTCGCGGTCGAACCGACAGACTTCCCGGTGAACCGGGGCGGGTTGTGCCAGAAGGGCTGGACCGCGCCCGCCCTGCTCGACGCACCGGACCGGCTGCTGCACCCGATGGTGCGGCGCGGCGGCCGGCTGCGGCCGGTGGAGTGGGACACCGCGTTGCGCACCGTCGCCGAGCGGGTGCGGGAGCTGCAGGCCGCGCACGGCGCGGACGCGGTGGGCGTGTTCGGCGGCGGCGGGCTGACCAACGAGAAGTCGTACCTGCTGGGCAAGTTCGCGCGGCTCGCGCTGGGCACCAGCCGGATCGACTACAACGGCCGGTTCTGCATGTCCTCGGCGGCCGCGGCCGGGACCGCGGCGTTCGGGCTGGACCGGGGGCTGCCGTTCCCGGTGACCGACCTGGGCCGGGCGGACGTGGTGCTGCTGGCCGGGGCGAACCCGGCCGAGACGATGCCGCCGCTGCTGCGGCACCTCGCCGCGCCGGAGCTGGTCGTCATCGATCCGCGGCGCAGCGCCACCGCGCAGCGCGCCGCCCTGCACCTGCAGCCCGCGCCTGGCACCGATCTGGCGCTGGTGCTGGGGATGCTGCACATCGCGGTCGTCGACGGGTGGGTGGACGGCGACTACGTCCGGGACCGCACCACCGGGTTCGAGGCGGTCCGGCGGCGGGCGATGAGCTGGTGGCCGGAACGGGTGGAGCGGATCACCGGAGTACCGGTGCGCGCGCAGCGGGCGGCGGTGCGGATGCTCGCTCGTGCCGACCGGGCCTACGTCCTGACCGGGCGCGGCGCCGAGCAGCACGCGAAGGGCACCGACACCGTCGCCGGGTTCATCGACCTGGCCCTCGCCCTCGGGCTCCCCGGGCGCGACGGCAGCGGTTACGGCTGCCTGACCGGGCAGGGCAACGGGCAGGGCGGCCGGGAGCACGGGCAGAAGGCCGACCAGCTGCCCGGCTACCGCTCCCTCGCCGACCCGGCGGCGCGCGCGCACGTCGCCGGGGTGTGGGGCGTGCCGCCGGACTCGCTGCCCGGCCCGGGCATCAGCGCCTACGAGCTGCTGGATTCGGCCGGTGAACCTGGCGGGGTGCGCGGACTGCTGGTGTTCGGGTCGAACCCGGTGGTCTCCGCGCCGCGCGCCGGGCACGTCGCCGAGCGGCTGGCGGCGCTGGACCTGCTGGTGGTGGCGGACTTCGTGCCCTCGGAGACGGCGCGCGCGGCGGACGTGGTGCTGCCGGTGGCGCAGTGGGCCGAGGAGGACGGCACCATGACCAACCTCGAAGGCCGGGTGCTTCGCCGCCGCCGGTTGCGGGTGCCACCGGGCCACGCGCGCAGCGACCTGGAGGTGCTGCACGGGCTGGCGCGGCGGCTCGGCGAACCCGGCCACCGCTACCCCACCGCGCCGCGCGAGGTGTTCGCGGAGCTGCGCCGCGCCTCGGCCGGTGGCGCCGCCGACTACGCGGGCATCAGCTACGAGCGGCTCGACGCCGGGGAGGCGCTGCACTGGCCGTGCCCGGCGGAGGACCACCCGGGCACGCCGCGGCTGTTCCTGGACCGGTTCGCCCACCCCGACGGACGCGCCCGGTTCGCCGCGGTGGAGCACCGACCGGCCGCGGAGCAGGTGTCCGCCGAGTTCCCGCTGCACGCCACCACCGGCCGGGTGCTGGCGCACTACCAGTCCGGCGCGCAGACCCGCCGGGTGCCGGAGCTGGCCGCGACAGCGCCCGAGGCGTTCGTGGAGGTGCACCCCGACACCGCGCGGCGGGCGGGGCTCGGCGACGGGGACGTGGCGCTGGTGAGCTCGGCGCGCGGCCGGACCGCGGCGCGGGTGCGGCTGGTGGATTCGATGCGGGTGGACACCGTGTTCCTGCCGTTCCACTTCCCCGGCGCGGGACGGGCGAACCTGCTCACCAATCCGGCGCTCGATCCGCGCAGCCGGATGCCGGAGTTCAAGGTGGCCGCCGCCCGCCTCGATCCGCTGCCCGCGGACGTGGCGCCGCCGACCGGTGCCGCGGCGGAGGTGTTCGCGTGAGCCACGTGCTGATCGCCGGGAACGGTCCGGCCGCGCACCGGCTGGTGGAGCGGCTGCGCGGGCACGGCCACGACGGGCCGATCACCGTGCTGGGCGCGGAGGACCGGCCCGCCTACAACCGGGTGCTGCTGGCCTCGGTGCTGGACGGGACGCTGCCGCCGGACGCGGTGGAGCTGCCGGAGCTCGACGCCGACGTGCGCACCGGAGTCACCGCCACCGCGGTCGATCCCGCGCGGCGGCTGGTGCGGACGGACACCGGGGTGGTGCACCGGTACGACGAGCTGGTGCTGGCGACCGGGGCGCGGGCGGCGGTGCCCGCGGTGCCGGGGCTGCGCGCGGCGGGCGGGGCGCTCGCCGCCGGGGTCGCGGTGCTGCGCACCCTCGCGGACTGCGCGCGGATTCCGGCCGGGGCGCGGCGCGCGGTGGTGCTCGGCGGCGGGGTGCTCGGCGTGGAGACCGCGCGCGGGCTGCTCGGCCGCGGCCTGGAGGTGGTGCTGGTGCACCCGCAGCCGCACCCGATGGACCGGCAGCTCGACGCGGCGGGCGGGGCGCTGCTGGCCGAGCACCTCCGGGAGGCGGGCGTGCGCACCCGGTTCGGTCGCCGAGCCGCCGCGCACCGGCCGGGCGAGCTGGTGCTCGACGACGGCGAGGTGCTGGCCGCGGACGTGGTGGTGCTGTGCACCGGCGTGGTCCCGGAGACCGGATTGGCCCGCGAGGCCGGGCTGGCCGTGGGCCGCGGTGTGCTGGTGGACGACCACCTGGCCACCTCGGACCCGCACGTGCACGCCCTCGGCGACTGCGCCGAGCACGACGGGCGGGTGCCCGGCCTGATCGCCCCGGCCTGGGAGCAGGCGGAGGTGCTGGCGCGGCGGCTCGCGGGCGGTTCGGCGCGCTACCGCGCCGGCGGGACCGTGACCAGGCTCAAGGCGCGCGGCATCGACGTGGCCTCACTGGGCGAGGTGGCGGAGCTGGCATCCCCGGCGGCGGAGCCCGTGGTGCTCTCGGATCCGGCGCGCGGCCGGTACGCGAAGCTCGCCGTCCGGGGCGAACGCCTCGCCGGGGCGGTGTTGATCGGGTTCCCGCAGGCCACCGCCACCCTCGCCCAGCTGCACGACCGGGACCTGCCGCTGCCGGTGGACCGGCTGGGCCTGCTGCTGGGCGCCGCGCCCACCGCGGCACCGGCGGAGCCGACCGCGGACGCGGTGCTGTGCCGCTGCAACGACGTGAGCAAGCGGCGGCTGGAGGACGCGTGGCGCGCCGGGGCCCGCGACCTCGGCGCGCTGGCCCGGACCACCCGGGCCACCACCGGTTGCGGCGGTTGCGCCGACGAAGTGCGCGGCCTGTGCGCCGCGCTGCGCGCCGCCGAACCGGCCGGCGCGGACGAACCCGAACAGGAGGGCGCCGCATGACCCGCACCCTTGTCGTGATCGGCCACGGGATGGTCGGCCACCGCCTCGTCGAAGAGCTGCGCTCCCGCGACGACGCGGACCGCTGGCGGGTGGAGGTCCTCGCCGAGGAACCCCGCGCCGCTTACGACCGCGTCGCGCTGTCGTCCTACCTGGACGGTGGCAGCGCCGCGGACCTCGATCTGGCCGGACCGGGCTTCTTCGACGACCCGATGGTGCGGCTGCACCTGGACCACGCCGTCGCGAGCATCGACCGCGCGGCGCGGACCGTGCGCACCTCGGGCGGCGCCGAGTTCCGCTACGACGCGCTGGTGCTCGCCACCGGGTCCCGACCGTTCGTGCCACCGGTGCCCGGCCACGACCTGGCCGGGTGCCACGTGTACCGCACGCTCGACGACCTGGACGGCATCCGGGACGCGGCGGTGGCGGGGGCGCCCGGTGTCGTCATCGGCGGCGGGCTGCTCGGGTTGGAGGCGGCGAACGCGCTGCGGCTGCTGGGGATGCGCCCGCACGTGGTGGAGCGGGCGCCGCGGCTGCTGCCGCTGCAGGTCGACGACGGCGGCGGCCGGGTGCTGGCGCGGCTGGTCGAGGACCTGGGGCTGGCGGTGCACTGCGGGACGGCGACCGCCTCGATCGACGCCGGACCGGACGGGCGAGTCGCCGGGGTGACCCTCGGCGACGGCGGCACGATCCCGGCCGAGCTGGTGGTGTTCTCCGCGGGGGTGCGCCCGCGCGACGAGCTCGCCGCACGATCCGGGCTGGTGCGGGCCGACCGCGGCGGGGTGCTGGTGGACGGGCGCTGCCGCACCTCCGACGAGCGCGTCTGGGCGGTCGGTGAGTGCGCCGCCGTCGACGGCCGCTGCTACGGGCTGGTCGCTCCCGGCTACGCGATGGCCGAAGTGGTGGTGCGCGAGCTGCTGGGGCTGGACGGCGAGCCGTTCACCGGTGCCGACATGTCGACGAAGCTGAAGCTGCTCGGGGTGGACGTGGCCAGCTTCGGCGACGCGCACGCGACCGCGGACGGCGCGCTGGAGGTGGTGCACGCCAACCACGCGGCGGGCACCTACGCGAAGCTCGTGCTCAGCGACGACGCGCAGGTGCTGCTGGGCGGGGTGCTCGTCGGCGACGCGAGCGCCTACGCCTCGCTGCGACCGCTGGTGGGCCGCGCGCTGCCCGCACCGCCGGAGCGGCTGCTGCTGCCCACCGGCCCCGCGCCGGACGCGGGGACGCTGCCGGACGACGCGGTGGTGTGCTCCTGCAACAACGTGTCCAAAGGGGACATCACCGCGGCGATCAGCGGCTCCGGTCTGTCCGATGTGGCCGGTGTCAAGGCCTGCACCCGGGCGGGAACGAGCTGCGGGTCGTGCGTGCCGGTGCTGGGCAGGCTGCTCGCCGAGTGCGGCGTCGCCCCTGCCCGCGCGCTGTGCGAGCACTTCGCGCACACCCGCGCCGAGCTGTTCGAGATCGTCCGCGCTACCGGCATCGCCACGTTCTCCGAGCTGATCCGCGACCACGGCCGCGGGCGCGGCTGCGACCTGTGCAAACCGGCGGTGGCCTCGATCCTGGCGAGCCTCGGGCGCGGGCACGTGCTCGACGCCGAGCACGCCGGGCTGCAGGACACCAACGACCGGTTCCTGGCCAACCTCCAGCGCAACGGCACCTATTCGGTGGTGCCGCGGGTGCCCGGCGGGGAGATCAGCGCGGACGGGCTCATCGTGCTCGGCGAGGTGGCCCGCGAGTTCGGGCTCTACACGAAGATCACCGGTGGGCAGCGGATCGACCTGTTCGGCGCCCGCGTCGAGCAGCTCCCCGCGATCTGGCGGCGGCTGGTGGACGCCGGGTTCGAATCGGGGCACGCCTACGGCAAGGCGCTGCGGACCGTGAAGTCCTGCGTGGGCACCGACTGGTGCCGCTACGGCGTGCAGGACTCGGTGGCGATGGCCGTCCGGCTCGAACTGCGCTACCGCGGGCTGCGGGCGCCGCACAAGCTCAAGTCCGGGGTGTCCGGCTGCGCGCGGGAGTGCGCGGAGGCCCGGTCGAAGGACTTCGGCGTCATCGCCACCGACCGGGGCTGGAACCTGTACGTCGGCGGCAACGGCGGGTTCAGCCCGCGGCACGCGGAGCTGCTCGCCGCCGATCTCGACGACGAGGGGCTGATCCGGCTCGTCGACCGGTTCCTGATGTTCTACGTGCGCACCGCCGACCGGTTGCAGCGCACCGCCGCGTGGATCGAATCCCTCGACGGCGGCCTCGAGCACGTGCGGGAGGTCGTCGTCGAGGACTCGCTGGGCATCGCCGCCGACCTGGAGGCCGCGATGGCCGAGCACGTCGCGGGCTACGCCGACGAGTGGGCC
This sequence comes from Saccharopolyspora sp. MMCC62, assembly GCF_057736575.1. Lineage (NCBI taxonomy): Bacteria > Bacillati > Actinomycetota > Actinomycetes > Pseudonocardiales > Pseudonocardiaceae > Saccharopolyspora > Saccharopolyspora sp. MMCC62. Next base: position 505,702 of record NZ_JBYKCM010000001.1, read on the forward strand.
GGGGTGCTCGCCGATCCGGCGAAGCTGGCCCGGTTCGTGTCCTTCGTCAACGCCCCCGACGCGCCCGACCCGACGATCGGGTTCCTGCCCGACCGGGACCGGTCCGCCGCAGGTCCGGTGCCGCTGCCCGCCCCGTCGATCCGGCCCGATTCCGCGGAGGTCCCCGCATGACGACCTGGTTTCCGATCTGCCCGTGGGCGGCGCTGCCGCCGGCCTGCGGTGTGCCCGCGCTGCTGGCCGCCGAACCGGTCGCGCTGTTCCGCACCTCCGACGACGAGCTGTACGCGGTGGGCGGTGTCGACCCGTTCTGCGGGGCCGGCGTGATCAGCCGTGGCATCGTCGGTGATCGCGGCGGCGAGCCGACGGTGGCCTCGCCGATGCTCAAGCAGGTGTTCTCGCTGCGCACCGGGAAGTGCCTGGACGATCCGGCCGCCCGGCTGCGCACCTTCCCGGTGCGGCGGCGCGACGAGGTCGTGGAGATCGGCCTGCCGTGACGTCCCTGGAACCACCGCTGCCGCTGGCCGGGTTCACCGTCGGGGTCACCGCCGCTCGCCGCGTCGACGAGCAGGCCGCGCTGCTGGAGCGGCGCGGGGCGCGGGTGCTGCCAGGGGCGGCGCTGCGGATCGTGCCGGTCGCCGACGACGCGCGGCTGCGCGCGGCCACCGAGCGCTGCGTCGCCGCCCCGCCCGCCGTCGTGGTGGCCACGACGGGGATCGGATTCCGCGGCTGGGTGGAGGCCGCCGACGGCTGGGGCCTCGGCGCGGACCTGCTCGGTGCGCTCGGCCCGGCCCGGTTGCTGGCGCGCGGCCCGAAGGCGCGCGGTGCGGTCCGCGCGGCCGGGCTGCCGGACGCCTGGTCCCCCGGCTCGGAGTCCTCCGCCGAACTGCTGGCGCACCTGCTGTCCGGGCCGCTGACCGGGGTGCGGGTGGCGGTGCAGCTGCACGGCAGGCCGCTGCCGGACTTCACCGCCGCGCTGCGGGCCGCGGGCGCCGAGGTCGTCGAGATCCCGGTGTACCGCTGGTGCCCGCCCGCCGACACCGGACCGCTGGCCGCGCTGGTCGACGCGGTGTGCGCCCGCGAGGTCGACGCCGTCACGTTCACCAGCGCGCCCGCCGCGGCCGGGTTGCTGGACCGCGCGACCGAGCAGGGGTGCCGTGCCGAGCTGCTCACGGCGCTGTCCGGCCCCGTGCTGGCCGCGTGCGTGGGCCCGGTGACGCACGCGCCGCTGGCCGAGGCGGGAGTGCCGGCGGTGCTGCCGCAGCGCGCCCGGCTCGGTGCGCTGGTGCGGGAGCTGTGCGAGCGGTTGCCCGGCCGCTACCCGTCGCTGCCGGTCGCCGGACGCACCTTGCAGCTGCGCGGGCACGCGGCCGCCGTGGACGGGGAACCGCGGCCGCTGTCGCCGGGCGGCAAGGCGCTGCTGCGGGTGCTGCTGGCCCGGCCCGGCGGCGTCGTCGCCCGCGAGGAGCTCGCCGCCGCGCTGGCCGCGGGCCGGGCGAAGGCCGTCGACGAGCACGCCGTCGAGCAGGCCGTGGCGCGGCTGCGGTCCGCGCTCGGCGTCCCGGAACTGGTGCAGACGGTGATCAAGCGCGGCTACCGGCTGCCGCTGGACGCGGAGGGCGCGTGACTCCCCCGCTGCTGCTGGTCGCGCACGGCACCCGCGACCCGGCGGGCCCGCCGGTCGTCGACCGGATCGCCGCCGCGGTCGCCGAGCGCGCGGGGATCGCGGTGCGCACCGCCTACGTCGACGTCATCGGCCCGACCGTCGCCGAGGCGCTGCACGGGCTGGACGGTCCGGTGGTGGCGGTGCCCGCGTTCCTCGCCGCCGGGTACCACGTGCGCGTGGACCTGCCCGCGCAGCTGGCCGCGGCCGGACGCGCGGACGTGACCACGACCGCGCCGTTGGGGCCCGCTCCGGAGCTCGCGGCGGTGCTGCTGCGGCGGCTGCGGACCGTGGGCTGGCGGCCGGGCGCGGAGGTGGTGTTCGCCGCCGCCGGTTCCACCGATCCGCGCGCGCTGGCGGACGTGCGGGCGGCGGCCCGGCTGCTCGGCGCGCGGTGCGGACGGGTGCTGCGGCCGAGTTACGTCACGACCGCGGAGCCGCGCACCGAGCGGGTGTGCGCCGAGCCGGGACCGGACCGGTTCGTCGCGCCGTACCTGCTGGCTCCCGGGGCGTTCCACCGGCGGCTGGCCGCGCTGCCGGTGCGCGGAGTGGCCGAGCCGATCGGGGCGCACCCGCTGGTGGTGGACCTGGTGCTGCGCCGCTACCGGGCGGCCCTCCGCGCGGTGTCCGGTCCGGTCCGCGCGGGAGCGGTTCACCCGCGGTGAGCCCGGGTCCTCCGACCTGACCCCTTCGTGGGGACTTGGAGTCCGTTCGATTCATACCTTGTTCATACCCACTTACGGTGGACGTTTCTTGCGTCGTCAGCGGGGAGGAACACATGACCAGCGCAACCAGTTCCGGAGCGAAGTCGAGTTCCGGCCGGAGCACGTCCGGCGGCAGCGCCGCGGGGCGCGGCTCCGGGTCCGGCTCGCGCTCCGGCAGCACCCGGAAGAGCACCGGCGGCACCTCGCGGACGACGAGCACCACCTCCGCGAACACCCGGTCCGGTCGCGGATCCGGCGCCTCTCGAACGAGCACCACCTCCACGGGCACGAGGTCGGCGCGCGGGTCCGGCACCACCAGGACGAGCACCACCTCCACGGGCACGAGGTCCGGTCGCGGGTCCAGCACTGCGCGGAGCTCGCGCAGCACCGGAACCTCCCGCGGCACCGGAACCTCCCGCGGCACCGGAACCTCCCGCAGCACCGCGACCGGGACTCGCGGCTCGAGCGGCCGCAGCACCGCGAGCACCGGATCCGGGACCACCTCGCAGTCGACCGCCACGTCGAAGGCGCAGGAGGCCACGGTGCACCTGCCGTTCGTCACCGCCCAGTTCCACGCGCCCGACGTGCACCTGCCCGGCAAGAAGGAGCTCGCCTCCGCGACCGAAGCGGTCCGCGCCCAGCTGCCCGAACCCCGCCAGGCCCTGTTCTACGGAGGTCTCGCCGCGGGCGTCGCGCTGAGCCTGCTCGAGTGGCCGGTCGCGCTGGCCATCGGCGTCGGCACCGCCGTCATCGGCCACGACCAGAAGTAGCCGCACCGCGGTTCCGGAGATCCCGAACCGCCCACCGCCCCGGTCCACGCGGTCGTTCCCGGGACCGGGGCGGTGCGTGCGCCACCCGGCACCGCGCTTCCCGCGCACCGCGCCCGCACTCCCGGAGAGGGATTCCATGCCGTTCGGCGCCCTGCTATCCCGAGCCGTCCACGTCGCCGCACCCGTGGTCGACGCCGTCCGCAACGCCGGCGCGCCACCGCTGAACCGCCGCACCTACACCCGGCACGGCCGCAGCCACCTGGAGGTCCGCGGCCTGCACGTGCCCGAGTCCGCCGGCGCCGCCCGGGACCTGCGCGACCGGCTGTCCGCTGTGGACGGTGTCGGCTCCGTCGAGGTGAACGCCGTGCTCGGCCGGGTGCTGGTGCACCACGACGCCGAGCAGGTGGGGTGCGCCGCGCTGGCCGAGGTCGTCGACGCGGTCGAACGCGACCACGACCTGGCCGGGCTCGGGAACTCCCCCGCCGGTGCCGCGCACCCCGGCAACGCGGACGGGTTGATGCGCGACGTCGGCGCGCTCGGGTTGAGCGTGCTCGGCCTCGGCTACTCGGCCGCCGCGGGGCTGCTGCCGTTCCGGCCCGCGTCCCCGCTGATCCCGGCGGCGGTGTCGCTGGCCGACTCGGTGCCGTGGCTGCGCCGGGGCGCGGAGAGCTCCCTCGGCCGCACCGGCGCCGACGCCGCGCTCGCCGTCGGCGGAGCCGTCACCCAGGGGCTCGCGCAGAACCCGCTGGCGGTGTTCAGCGACCTGGCCGCCCGGTTCAGCTCCGCCCGCGAGGGCATCGCCCGCCAGCAGGCGTGGCGGCACTGGGAGGAGACCACCCAGCCCGGCTCGCACGAGTCCACCGCGATCAGCACCGAACCGCGGCCGGTGGACCTGCCGGACGGACCGGTCGAGCAGGTCGCGAACCTCGCGGGCGCGTTCGCGCTCGGCGGCTACGGCACGGTGCTCGCCGCGACCCGCGACCAGCGGCGCGCGCTCGCCACCATGCTCGCCGCGATCCCGAAACCGGCCAAGACCGGCCGTGACGGGTTCGCCGCGCAGCTCACCACCGCGCTGTCCGCCCGCGGCACCCTCGTCCTCGAACCGAAGGCGGTGCGCAGGCTCGACCGGGTCGACACCGTCGTGCTGGACGCGCCCGCGCTGCTGACCGGACGCCGCGTGGTGGACGAGGTGGTGCCGCTGGACAGCGACGCCGACGCCACCCGGCTGTTCGCGCACGCCGCCGAACTCGTCGCCCCCGACCGGCCCAAGGCCCGCCGCAGCCGCGGGAAGTGGTCCTGCGCGCCGCTGGACGGCCGCACCGCGCAGCTGCCGGCACGGGTGCAGGCGGAACTGCGCGAGCACCGCGACCGGGGCGCGGTGCTGCTGGAACTGCGCAGGCACGACGAGCTCGTCGCCGTGGTCGCCGTCATCGAGGAGCTCGACCCGCTCGCCGAAGCGCTCATCGACGCCGCCCGCAGCGCCGGGACCGCGGTGCTCGCCGGGATCGGCAGCAAGCTGGACCGCAGGCTCGCCGTCGACGACGTGGTGCACGGCGGTACCCGGCTCGCCGCCTCGGTGCGGCGGTTGCAGCAGGACGGGCACGTCGTGGCCGTGGTGTCCACCCGCGGGCACGCGGCGCTGGCCGCCGCCGACGTCGGCATCGGGATCGCCGAGAACGACCAGCCGGCGCCGTGGGGAGCCGACCTGCTGTCCCCGAACCGGTCCGAGGCGCACAGCGCGCTGTGCGCCGTCGCCGAAGCCCGCACCGCCAGCAAGCACGCCGCCGCGCTGTGCGCGGGCGGGGCGTGCCTCGGCGTGCTGTTCGGCGCGATCGGGCCGTCGCTGGGCGCGCCCGCGCGCGCCGGGCTGCCGGTGCACGCCGCGAACCTGTTCGCGCTCGGCACCGGGACCCTCGCCGGTTTCCAGGCCGGGCAGCGACCGCCGCCCGCGCCGCACCAGCGCACCCCGTGGCACGCGCTGCCCGGCCGGGCCGTGCTGGGGGTGCTGGACAGCTCGGTGGACGGCCTCAGCGCCGCGGTCGCGCGCCGCTGGCGGCGGGCCCAGCCGCAACGGGCGGAGCACGAGGCCGGGGTCGTCGGCGCCACGCTGGAAGGCCTGGTCAACCCGATGACCCCGGTGCTGGTCGCCGGAGCCGTCGTGTCCGCCGGGCTCGGTTCCGTCCTGGACGCGGTGCTGATCATCGGGGTGCTGGGGATCAGCGCGCTCATCGACGGGGCGCAGCGCATCGCCACCGATCGCGAGCTCGCCAAGCTGCTCGACGCCGGTCAGCTGCCCGCGCGCGTGCGCCGCGACGGCACCACCTCCACCGTGCCCGCCGACCAGCTGGTGCCGGGCGACGTGGTCGAGCTGCGCTCCGGCGACGGGGTGCCCGCCGACTGCCGGGTGCTGGAGGCCGAATACCTGGAGGTCGACGAGTCCAGCCTCACCGGCGAGTCGAACCTGGTGGTCAAGACCCCGGAGGCGACCACGGCCGCGGCGCTCGGCGACCGCACCGGGATGCTCTACCAGGGCACCACGGTCGCCACCGGCACCGCGACCGCCGTCGTCGTCGCCACCGGGGCCGCCACCGAGGTCGGCCGCACCACCCAGGAGGACGGCCGGTCCGGCGGCGCGGCGGGCGGCGTCGAGGCCCGGCTGGCCGAGCTGACCCGGCAGATCCTGCCGCTGTCCGTCGGCGCGGGCGGCGCGCTGCTGGTGGTCGACCTGCTGCGCGGTACCCCGCTGCAGGCCACCGTCGGCCGCGCCGTGGGGCTCGCGGTGGCCGCCGTCCCGGAAGGGCTGCCGTTCGTGGCGACCCTCGCCGAGCTGGCCGCGGCGCGGCGGCTGTCCCGCCGCGGCGTGCTGGTGCGCAGTCCCGCCACGATCGAGGCGCTGGGCCGGGTGGACGCGCTGTGCTTCGACAAGACCGGCACCCTCACCCAGGGCCGCATCACCCTCGGCCAGGTCTCCGACGGCACGCACAGCAGCAGCCCGGACCGGCTCGACGCCGCCGAACGCGCCGTGGTCGAGGCCGCGGTGCGGGCGAACCCGCAGGCCGAAGGCGACCAGCCGCTGCCGCACCTCACCGACCGGGCGGTGCTGGAGGGGGCGCTGGCCGCGGGCATCGACCCGAACGGCCGGGAGGTGCTGGCGGACCTGCCGTTCGAACCGTCCCGCAGCTTCCACGCCACCCGCACCCGCGGTCCCGACGGGGTGGCGCTGCACGTCAAGGGCGCGCCGGAAGTGGTGCTGGAGCGCTGCGCGCGGTGGCGCGGCGCCGAGTTCGACGCGGCGGCACGCGCCCGGGTCGAGGCGGAGATCGAACGGCTCGCGCTGCTGGGCTACCGGATGCTGGCCGTCGCCGAGAAGGCCACCCCGGACGAGACCGGGACCGACCTGGAGGACGCCGAGGTGGCCGGGCTGGAGTTCGTCGGGCTGCTCGGCCTCGCCGACCCGGTCCACCCCACCGCGGCCGAGGCCGTCACCCGGCTGCAGCGGGCCGGGGTCGACGTCATCATGATCACCGGTGATCACCCGAGCACCGCGGAGGCCATCGCCGCCGAACTCGGCATGCTCGGCGGCAAGCGGGTGCTGCACGGCGCGCAGCTCGACGAGCTCGACGACGAGGAGCTGGCCGCCGAGCTGCCGGCCATCTCGGTGTTCGCCCGGGTCAGCCCGGCGCAGAAGGCGCGCATCGTGCGGCTGCTGCGCGCCGACGGCCGCACCGTGGCGATGACCGGCGACGGCGCCAACGACGTGCCCGCGATCAAGCTCGCGCACGTCGGGATCGCGCTGGGCTCGCGCGCGACACCGGCGGCGCGGGAGTCGGCGGACCTCGTGGTGGCCGACGACCGGATCGAGACCATCACCGACGGCATCGTGGAGGGCCGCGGGATGTGGGCCTCGGTGCACGACGCGCTGTCGATGCTGCTCGGCGGGAACCTCGGGGAGATCGGCTACGCGGTGGGCTCGGGGTTCTTCGGCGGCGACGCCGGGCTCAACGCCCGCCAGCTGCTGGTGGTGAACATGCTGACCGACGTGCTGCCCGCGATCGCCATCGCGGTGCGCCCGCCGCCGAACGCCACCCCGGAGCGGCTGCTCGCCGAGGGGCCGGACGCCTCGCTGGGCAAGGCGCTGACCGAGGCCGTATACCTGCGCGCGGCGGCCACGGCCGGTGCGGCCGGCCTCGCCTGGGCGCTGGCCCGCCCGGTGTCCACCCCGGCGCAGGCCCGGACCACCGGTCTGGTGGCGCTGGTGTCCGCGCAGCTCGCCCAGACCCTCGCCGTGCGCGGCCGCACCCCGCTGGTGCTGGCCTCCGGTGCGGTGTCGCTGGCGGTGCTGTTCGGGGTGGTGCAGGTGCCGGGTCTGAGCCAGTTCTTCGGCAGCACTCCGCTACTACCACACCAGTGGTGGATCGCACTCGGGTCGGCGGTCGGAACCACCACAGCCGTGGTGATATGGCAGCGCCCACCTGCGGATTCGACACCCGAAGAGCCGCGCGAGCTACCGGCCGCGGCAGCGGAGGAACCGGATGAACCGGTCGCGGAGCCGGACGCGGAGCGTGCTGCCGTCGTCGACGGCGAGGTGCTCCCGGAGCCCCGCAACGGCGTCGATCGCGGTCGGCCCGCAGGCTCGCGGCAGCTCGCCACGACACCCGGGTGACACCCGCGGCCGGTCGCCCGGTAGGGCTCGGGGCGACCGGCCGCGTCGAGCCCTCGTAGATCCCCCACCTGGGACAACGGCGGATTTTCCGCGCCACTTCACCTGCCCGTCACCCGGAACCCACCCGCTCCTCACCCCGTACCGGGACCGTCGGGGCGTACGAGCAGGAATCCGAGACGGCAGAAAGCGCGCCCACCATGAACTTCCTGGCGACCCTGCTGACCAGCGTGGCCGTGGCCCTCCTCGAGGGGCTCATCGTCCACGCCGCCAAGACCGCCTACCAGCGCATGGCCCGCGGCCGGGTGGCCTGACCGGAGGCCGCTGGTCAGACCTCGACGGGCCGCGCGGTGGGTTCGACCGCGGGAGCGGAGCGCTGGGCGATGAACGCGCCCGCGAGCACCAGCGCTCCCCCGGCCAGCTGCCAGCCGCCGACGTGCTCGCCGAGCAACAGCCAGGCCAGCACCGTGGCCACCACCGGCTCCAGGAACGCCACCGCACCCGCCACCGGTGGCGACAGCCTGCGCACCGCGACGATGCCGGTCAGGTAGGCGAGCACGGTGCTCACCAGCACCACCCAGCCGATGACGAGCAGCGCCGGGAAGGGCACCCCGGCCAGCTCCACCGGCTTCGCCAGCAGCACCCAGTCGAGTTCCCACGGCCGCGCGACCAGCGTGACCACGGCGGCGCCGACGAGCAGCCCGTAGGAGGCCAGCGCCCGCGGGTCGACCTCGGCGGAGCTGTCCGAGAGCAGGAAGTACCCGGCCTGGCACCCGGCCGCGGCCAGCGCGAGCAGCAGCCCGGCCGCGTCGAAGCGCAGCCCGGCGGCGATCTCCACCACGCACGCGAGCCCGACCAGCGCGAGCGCGGTGCCGATCGCGGCCTGCCTGGTCACCGGGGCGCGGCGCACGAACCGGATCCAGCCGAGCACCAGCACCGGACCGAGGAACTCGATGAGCAGCGCCACCGCCACCGGGATGGCGGCGATGGCGGCGAAGTAGAAGGTCTGCACCCCGGCGATGGCGAACAGCCCGTAGCCCAGCAGCAGCCACGGCGCGCGCCGCAGCGCTCCGGCGTGACGCACCGCGAACGGCAGCATCAGCAGCGCGCCGCCCGCGAGCCGCATCCACGCCACCTGCAGCGGGCTGAACCCGGCGGTGATCAGGGGTTTCGCGAACGGCCCCGAGCCGCCGAAGCAGAACGCGGACAGGATCGCTGCGGTCACACCGGCGGACTTGGGGGCGGCGAGCAGGGTGCGCACGGAGATCATCGAAGCACAGGTCCCGGCCCCACCGCGCCCGGTTCCGGCACCGGCCGGGTTCAGGTCTCCTGGTCGCCGGTGCGACCGGGCTCGGGCGCGGTGTCGCGCGCCGCGAGCACCCTGCCGATGAACAGGTCGTAGACCACGGCACCGAGCACGCCGCCGATCAGCGGGCCGACGATCGGGATCCAGAAGTACCAGCTGAAGTACTGGTAGCTGCCGGGCAGCGCGATTCGGTCCCACCCGGCCAGGTAGGTCCACAGCCGCGGCCCGAAGTCGCGCGCCGGGTTGATCGCGTAGCCCGCGTTGGTGCCGAAGCTCAGCCCGATGGCGGTCACCACCATCCCGATCAGGAACGGGCCGAGGTTCGAGGCGGGCGCGGTGTTGCGCAGGTCGATGAGCGCGCAGATCAGCGCGACGAGGATCGCGGTGCCCACCACCTGGTCCAGCAGCGGGCCGAACCAGGAGGAACCGAAGTACTTCGCCGGGAACGTCGCGAAGATGGAGAACGTGTCCAGCGATTCGGGACGTCCGACCCCGGCCTTCAGGTTGTAGGCGTCGATGGCCCACCGGTAGCAGGCGTGCACGACGCCCGCGGCGAGGAACGCGCCGACGACCTGCGCCGCCCAGTAGGGCACGACCTTGCGCCACGGGAAGCCGCGGCGGACGGCGAACGCGAGGGTGACGGCGGGGTTGATGTGCGCGCCGCTGATGCCGCCGGCGACGTAGACGCCGAACACGACGGCGAACCCCCAGCCGAACGCGATGATGAGCCAGTTGCCCGCGCCGAAGGCGTCGGCCTGGCGCCCGGAGCCGGGCAGTCCGGCGAGCGCGACGGCGACCGAGCCGCAGCCGAGCAGGATGAGCACGAAGGTGCCGAGGAATTCCGCGGCGAGCTCGCCGCCGATCCCGTTGCGGGACCGCTCCCGTGTGGCCATGGTTCCCCCTGCGCTGAGGCGCCGGGCGGCCCCGGTCCGCCCGGTGGTGCGCCGCGTCGAGGGTAAGTCCGCGGCCGGGCGGGCGCGCGCCTCCGCGAGCGCCGAGGGGCGCGCCCGGGCGAAACGTGATCTCCCGCACCGTTCCGCTGCGTTCCGGACGGGATTCCGCCGGAAAAAACGGGGTTGTGCACGAACCGGAACATCGGAGGGCCGATTCGGGCGGACCCGGCCTTGAGCCGATTTACAGGACAAGCGTACTGTTATGACCATCAGACCGCCGGGGCTGCGCGCACGCTCGGCCGACGTGCGCGAGACTCGCGGTCGTTCCCTGAACTGACTTGCGCCCGTCGCGAGATGGAGTTGAACGTGACTGCACCTGCGAGCAAGGACAGCTTCGGTGCCCGCGGCACGCTGAAGGTCGGTGACGCCTCCTACGAGGTGTTCCGGCTGAACGCGGTCGACGGCGCGGCGCGGCTGCCCTACAGCCTCAAGATCCTGCTGGAGAACCTGCTGCGCACCGAGGACGGTGCGAACATCACCGCCGACCACGTGCGCGCCCTGGCGAGCTGGGATGCCAAGGCCGAGCCGTCGACGGAGATCCAGTTCACCCCCGCGCGGGTCATCATGCAGGACTTCACCGGAGTCCCCTGCGTGGTCGACCTGGCCACCATGCGCGAGGCCGTCGCCGACCTCGGCGGCGACACCTCCAAGGTGAACCCGCTGGCCCCCGCCGAGCTGGTCATCGACCACTCGGTGATCATCGACGTGTTCGGCAAGCCGGACGCCTTCGAACGCAACGTCGAGTTCGAGTACGGCCGCAACAAGGAGCGCTACCAGTTCCTGCGCTGGGGCCAGGGCGCCTTCGACGAGTTCAAGGTCGTCCCCCCGGGCACCGGCATCGTGCACCAGGTCAACATCGAGCACCTGGCCCGCACCGTGATGTCCCGCAACGGGCAGGCCTACCCGGACTCGTGCGTCGGCACCGACTCGCACACCACCATGGTCAACGGCCTGGGCGTGCTGGGCTGGGGCGTCGGCGGCATCGAGGCCGAGGCCGCGATGCTGGGCCAGCCGGTGTCGATGCTCATCCCGCGCGTCGTCGGCTTCAAGCTGACCGGGGAGATCCCCGCCGGTGCCACCGCCACCGACGTGGTCCTCACGATCACCGAGATGCTGCGCAAGCACGGCGTCGTCGGCAAGTTCGTCGAGTTCTACGGTTCCGGCGTCGCCTCGGTGCCGCTGGCCAACCGCGCCACCATCGGCAACATGAGCCCCGAGTTCGGCTCGACCGCCGCGATCTTCCCGATCGACGACGAGACGATCCGCTACCTCAAGCTCACCGGGCGCCCGGCCGACCAGGTCGCACTGGTGGAGGCCTACGCCAAGGAGCAGGGCCTCTGGCACGACGCGGACCACGAGCCGGAGTACTCGGAGCTGCTGGAGCTCGACCTGTCCACGGTCGTGCCGTCCATCGCCGGGCCGAAGCGCCCGCAGGACCGCATCGAGGTCTCCGACGCCAAGCCGTCGTTCCGCAAGTCGCTCACCGACTACGTCCAGGTGCAGAACACCGACGACGCGGCGCTCGACGAGGCGGGCGAGGAGTCCTTCCCCGCCAGCGACCCGGTGTCGGTGACCCACCACGGCGAGGGCGACAAGCCGCGGCTGGTCTCGGCCGCCGACGGCGCCTCCGGCCGCCCGACGAACCCGATCAAGGTGAACTCGGACGAGCTGGGCGAGTTCGAGCTCGACCACGGTGCCGTGGTGATCGCCTCGATCACCTCCTGCACCAACACCTCGAACCCCTCGGTCATGCTGGGTGCCGCGCTGCTGGCCCGCAACGCCGTGGACCGGGGCCTCACCCGCAAGCCGTGGGTGAAGACCTCGATGGCGCCGGGTTCGCAGGTCGTCACCGACTACTACGAGAAGGCCGGTCTCTGGCCGTACCTGGAGAAGCTGGGCTTCCACCTGGTCGGCTACGGCTGCACCACCTGCATCGGCAACTCCGGCCCGCTGCCGGAGGAGATCTCCGCGGCCGTGCAGCAGAACGACCTGTCGGTCACCTCGGTGCTGTCGGGCAACCGGAACTTCGAGGGCCGGATCAACCCCGACGTCAAGATGAACTACCTGGCCTCGCCGCCGCTGGTCATCGCCTACGCGCTCGCGGGCACCATGGACTTCGACTTCGAGACCGACCCGCTCGGTCACGACACCGAGGGCAAGCCGGTGTTCCTGCGCGACCTGTGGCCCTCGCCGCAGGAGGTCCAGGAGACCATCGACTACGCGATCACCCAGGAGATGTTCACCAAGGACTACGCCGACGTCTTCAAGGGCGACGAGCGCTGGCGCGCGCTGCCCACCCCCGAGGGCGAGACCTTCGACTGGGACGGCGAGTCCACCTACGTGCGCAAGCCCCCGTACTTCGACGGCATGGGCATGGAGCCGAGCCCGGTCACCGACATCTCCGGTGCCCGCGTGCTGGCGCTGCTGGGCGACTCGGTCACCACCGACCACATCTCCCCGGCCGGTGCGATCAAGCCGGACTCCCCCGCGGGCAAGTACCTCAGCGACCACGGCATCGACCGCAAGGACTTCAACTCCTACGGGTCGCGCCGCGGCAACCACGAGGTCATGATCCGCGGCACCTTCGCGAACATCCGGCTGCGGAACCTGCTGCTGGACGACGTGCAGGGCGGCTACACGCGGGACTTCACCCAGGACGGCGCTCCGCAGGCGTTCATCTACGACGCCGCGCAGAACTACGCCGCGCAGGGCACCCCGCTGGTCGTGCTGGGCGGCAAGGAGTACGGCTCCGGTTCGTCCCGCGACTGGGCCGCGAAGGGCACCAGCCTGCTGGGCGTGCGGGCGGTCATCGCCGAGTCCTTCGAGCGCATCCACCGCTCGAACCTGATCGGCATGGGCGTCATCCCGCTGCAGTTCCCGGAGGGCTCCTCGGCGAAGTCGCTGGGCCTGGACGGCACCGAGACCTTCGACTTCTCGGGCATCACCGCGCTCAACGACGGTGAGACCCCGCAGACCGTCAAGGTCGTGGCCACCAAGGCCGACGGGTCCACTGTGGACTTCGACGCCAAGGTGCGCATCGACACCCCCGGTGAGGCGGACTACTACCGCAACGGCGGCATCCTGCAGTACGTGCTGCGCAAGATGATCCGCTCCTGATCACCTGCCGATCCGGCAGGTAGCTGATCGGCGGCCCCGGCACGTCACAAGCGTGCCGGGGCCGTCGCGCGTCCGGGGTCAGTTGATGCAGTTGATGCCGTCGGCGGTGATCGGGTCCGGGGCGATCGGCCGGTCGACCGGGGTCGTCGAGGTGGCGGGGGCCGACGACGTGGCGCTGCGGCTCGTCGACGGCGCCGAGGTCTCGGAGGCCTCGGAGGTGGTCTCGCGGCTGCTGGACGAGCGGGTCGTGCCGGAGCGGCTCGTCGTCCCCTCGCTCGACCGGGACGTGCGGGTCGTGGACGGCCGGGCCGAGCTCGACGAGGACCCGGTCTCGTCATCCCGGGTGCTGCGAGGCGCCGACGACCGGCCGGCTTCCCCGGTGGACTCCCCCGTGGCGCGCGCGCCGGTGGGCTCGGCCTGGCGCGGCACCGGCCGTCCGTCCGCGGCGCCCTGCACGGCACGCCCGACCTCGATCGGATCCACCCGGACCGCCTGGCCGTCGCGGGTGGCGAAGTTCGCGTCCCGGATCGGGATGGTGGAGAACTCCACGGCCCCCGCGGTGATCCCCTGCATCCGCTGGGCGAAGGTGAGCACGTCCCACTCCCGGTCCAGCACGATCGACTGCCGCGCCGAGTCGATCAGCTCGCTCAGCCGCGCGGGCTGCGACAGCACCCCGCCGGAGGTCGCGGTCCGCACCAGTCCGGCCAGGAAAGCCTGCTGGCGCACCATCCGGTCCAGGTCGCCGCGGGGCAGGCCGTGGCGCTGGCGCACGAACGCCAGCGCGTCCGCGCCCGCGATCCGCTGGTGGCCCGCCGCGAACTCCGCCCCCGAGTAGGAATCGCGCACCGGTCGGTTCAGGCACACCGGCACCCCGCCGACCGCATCGGTGAGCCGGGCGAAACCGAGCAGGTTCACCTCCGCGTAGTGGTCGACCTGCACCCCCGTCAGCCGCTGCACCGAGTCGGTGACCAGCGACCGGCCCGCGTCGGCGGAGCGCCGTTCCCGCTCCGCGGGGTCGAGGCCGCCCATGCTCGCCGCGGCCGCCGCCTTCCCCCGCCCGTACGCCGAATTGATCTTGTGCTCGCCGTGGCCCGGAATGGTCGCGTAGGTGTCCCGCGGGATGGAGAACGCGGTCGCCCGCGACCCGTCCTCCGGCACGTGCACCAGGATCAGCGTGTCGGTGAGGCTCGCCGGATTCCGCCCCGCACCCAGCCTGCGCAGCACGTCGTCCGGCAGCGGGCGGCCCTGCGCGTCGGTGCGGCTGTCCAGGCCCACCAGCAGGATGTCGGTGGCGCCGTCGGCGCTCGCGCCCTCGGTGGCGGAGCTGGTGCTCAACGCCCACCGCAGGTCGCCGTAGTTCGCCCAGCCGTAGCCGGTCGCGGCGAGCACCGCCGCCGACAGCAGGGCCGCGCCGACCCGGGCCACCGTCGACGCCCGCGATCGGTGCGGCAGCCGCGGTGCGTCGAACGCGCGTGATTCTCGACTCAACGAGCCACCCCCTGGATTGCGCGGACCGCTGGTCAGGCTATCCGCGGCTGCTCCGTTCAGCCGCGTGCCGCGGGCCCACCACCGCAGTCCCGCGCGTACTCCGTTCCGCCGAACACCCGCGTGCAGCGGCGAAAATCGGGCCCGCCGGTCACCGTCCGCTTCGGAAACCGGCTCGACGTCGGGAGCTACCGCCGTCCGCCCGCTGTCGTTACCCTGCTCGGGTAGCGGCCCCGCCTACCCTGCGTGGGCGACCGCGTCCCACCCCCGGAGGTGAACCGGTTTGTCCGACGCATCGGAGCACGAGCTATCCGGCGGCGACCGATCGCCCGCCCGCACCACGCAGGTCGTGGCCGTCCGCTACGCGCCGGGCGCCGTCGCCGAATCCCGCAGGCAAGCGCACCTCGCCGAAGCCGCCGGACCGGTCGAGGACGTGGCGCAGTGGACCACCGCCTGCGGTGAGCTGATCCCCGCCGACCTCGCCGAGGTCTCGCACGGCCCGGCCGGGATGCCGTGCCTGCGCTGCCTCGTCGGCCTCCCCGCGCCCGGCCAGGTCGGGAACGGGCCGCTCACCTGACCTGGTTGCACTTGATGCAGACCATGCGGCCGCCCTGCTCCGGGATCAGCACGTGCTCACCACCGGCCGGGCACTCGTCCTCGTCCGGTTCCCGCGGCGGCCGGTCCGGCGGCGCCGCGCGGCGCTCGCACCTACCGACGCCGCGGGGTCGGCTCGCACGGGTCATCGACGGTCCTCCCGATCCGGCTGCGCGCACGGCCGCAACTCTGCTCCGCCGCCGGGACGCGCCAAAGATCCATCCCGGCGGTTCTGCCCGCGCAGCCCGGGGAATCACCGGGCGGGAGCGATCACCGGGTCCGCTACCCTGACCGCCGATGAGCGACAGCGACTACTTCTCCATCGTCGAATCCACCCACGACGTGCAGAACCCGATCAGCCCCGCGAAGCTCCGCGAGGTCGCCGAACACCTGGAGATCGGCGCCGGTGACCGGGTCCTCGACATCGGCGCCGGCCGCGGCTGGTGGGCGGCGGAGCTGGCCGCGATGGGCGCCGACGTGGTCGGGCTGGAGAGCAACGAGGAGTTCGTGCGGGCCGCGCGGGAGCGCGCCGCGTCCTCCGGGCTGACCGACCGGGTGCGGCACGTGCACGGGCCTGCGCTGGAGTTCGAGCCGGAGCCCGGCGGCTACGCGGTCGCGACCTGCCTGGGCGCGAGCTTCGCGCTCGGCGGTTTCCGCGCGTCGATGGAGTGGATGGTGGCGGCGCTGGTGGAGCACGGCCGGTTCGCGATCGGCGACGTGCACTCCGTGGACGGGTCCTCCACCGAGGAGCTGCCCTCGCTGATCGAGCTGGTGCACGTCGCCGAGGAGTTCGACGTGGAGGTCACCGGCCTCGTGTCGGCCTCCCTCGACGACTGGGACCGCTACGAGTCGGGGCAGTGGAAGAACGCCCACACCTGGGCCAAGTGCAATCCCGAGCACCCCGACCGGGACCGGGTGCTCGGCGACTCGCGCCGGTTCCGCAACGACTACCTGACCCGCGAACGCGGCTCGCTGGGCTGGTCGGTGCTCGTCGGCGAGCGCCGCTGACGGTCAGTGCGGGCTGAGCAGGAAGACCCGCAGTTCGCGGCCCCCGGCGCGGCGTTCGTAGTCCTCGTAGGCGGGCCAGAACGGCAGGACCACCTCGTGCCACAGCCGTTCCCGCTCGTCCCCGGTGAGCAGCCGTGCCCGCACCGGCACCCGGCGGGAGATCACGTCCACCTCGGCGTCCGGGTGCGCCAGCAGGTTCGCCGACCAGGCCGGGTGCGCCGCCTGACCCCAGTTCGAGCCGATCACCAGGTAGTCGTCGCCGTGCGGCACGTACAGCAGCGGCACCTCGCGCGGCAGGCCGCTGCGCCGCCCGGTGGTGGTGAGCACCATCGCGGACAGCCCGCCCAGCCGCGCCAGGCCGATGCGGCCACCGGTGCGCCGCTGCACCGCGAGGTCGGCGGGCACCAGCTTCCGGCCGACCGCGGCGAACCACTGCTGCCTGCCGAGCCGCTGCGCGACCTTGGTCATGACCTTCACCCGGCCAACCCTGTCACACCGCCCGGTGACCGCGACCCGCGATCGTGATCGCGACCACCGGGCAGGCCCCGACCACCGGCCGGACCGCGGTCGCCGGTTCAGACCGCGGTCGCCAGGGACAGCGCGAAGTCGCCCGGGTCGTCGAGCCACCAGCGGGTGAGCTCGAACCCGGCGTCGGCGAGTTCGCCCTCGACGCGGGAGCGGCGGAACTTCGCCGACACCTCGGTGCGGATCTCCTCCCCCGCGGCGAGCTCCACGGTCAGCCCGAGCCCGTCCACCGGCACCCGCATCGCGCGGGACGCCCGCAGCCGCATCTCGATCCACTCCTGTTCGGCGTCCCACCGCGCCACGTGCGCGAAGGCGTCCGGGTCGAACCCGGCGCCCAGTTCCCGGTTGAGCACGCGCAGCACGTTGCGGTCGAACTCGGCGGTGACGCCCTGCGCGTCGTCGTAGGCCCGCACCAGCCGGTCCGGGTCCTTCACCAGGTCGGTGCCCAGCAGCAGCCACTCCCCCGGCCGCAGCGCGGCCCGCACCGCGGCGAGGAACCGGGCGCGTTCGGCGGGCGGGAAGTTGCCGATGGTGCCGCCGAGGAACGCCACCAGCCGTCCGCTGCCCGCGGGGACCGCGGCCAGCTCGGTGGTGAAGTCGCCGACGATGCCGCGCACCAGGAGCTCCGGGTAGTCCAGCGCGATCGCCGCGGTGGCCTGGCGCAGCGCGGACTCGGAGACGTCCAGCGGCACGAACCGCCGCAGCGTCGCGGTCTTGCGCAGCGCGTCCAGCAGCAGCCGGGTCTTCTCCGAGGAGCCGGAGCCGAGCTCGACGAGGGTGCCCGCACCGGTGAGCTCGGCGACGTCGACGGCGTGCCTGCTGAGGATGCCGTGCTCGGCGCGGGTCTGGTAGTACTCCGGCAGCTCGGTGATCCGCTCGAACAGCTCGCTGCCCCGGGCGTCGTAGAGCCACTTCGGCGGCAGCCACTTCGGCCGGTCGGTGAGGCCCGCGCGGGCGTCGGCGCGCAGCTCGCGGGCCGCGTCCGCCGCGGTGAAGTGCACGATCAGTTCGGGCTCGGTCATGGTCGTTCCCCCTCGTCGAGCAGTGGTGCGACGTGCACATCGCCGGGCCGGGCGATGACCAGGTGCCGGTCCGGGACCGGCCGCCACCGGGAGTCGTCGCCGAACGGTTCGGCGGACAGCAGCACCGAGTCCGCGTCCGCGCGCACCGACAGCGCGTGGCCCCAGGTGGTGCCGATCAGCGTGCCGCCGTCGGTGAGCAGCAGGTTCAGCCGCGATTCCGGCCGGGTGCGCACCACCTGGCCGAGGACGTCGCGCACCGCCCGCGCCGGTTCCGCGCCGCGTTGCAGCCGGTGGCGCAGCAGCGCCCACAGCACCGCCGAGTCGGTCGGCGCCTCCAGCGTCATCAGGTCCACGACGTCCAGCTCGGCCGCGGCCTTCGCCAGCGACTCCGGCCAGCCCGCGACGACGCCGTTGTGGCTGAACAGCCACGTCCCGTCGGTGAACGGGGCGCACGCCGCCTCGCTGACCGGCATGCCGACGGTCGCCGAGCGCACCGCCGCCAGCACCGCCCCGGACCGCTGCCTGCGCGCGAGCTCCGCGAACGAGCGGTCCGTCCACATCGGAACGGCTCGGCGGTGCCGGGCGGGCTCGGCGCCGGCTTCGTACCAGCCGACGCCGAACCCGTCGACGTTGACGGTGCCGCCGCCGCGCATGTCCCGCGGCGCCCACGTCTGCTCCAGCAGCGAGTGCGGCGGGTCCAGCAGCAGCTCCGCCAGCGGCAGCGGTGGCCCGAGGTAGCCCAGGTGCCTGCACATGCCGCGCTCAGCCGAGCTCGTCCGGGCGCGGGGTGCGGGCGCAGCGGAAGCCGCTGAAGATCTGCCGCCGGATCGGCAGGTCCCAGTTGCGGAAGGTGCCGCGGCAGGCCGCCGCATCGGTGCCGAACGAGCCGCCGCGCAGCACCTTGTGCCCGGGGCCGAAGAACACCTCCGAGTACTCCCGGTACGGGAACGCCGCGAAACCCGGGTAGGGCAGGAAGTCCGAGGACGTCCACTCCCACACGTCGCCGATGAGCTGGCGCGCCCCGCACGGCGCCGCACCCAGCGGGTAGGCACCGGCCGCCGCGGGCCGCAGGTGCCGCTGGCCGAGGTTGGCGTGCTCCGGCCCGGGGTCCTCGTCGCCCCACGGGTGGCGCAGCGAGCGCCCGGTGCGCGGGTCGTGGCGAGCGGCCTTCTCCCACTCCTGCTCGGTGGGCAGCCGCTTGCCGGCCCACCGCGCGTAGGCCTCGGCCTCGTGGAAGCTGACGTGCAGCACCGGTTCGTCCGGCGGCAACGGCTCGACGTGCCCGAACCGGCGGCGCAGCCAGCCGTCGCCGTCGCGCCGCCAGAACCGGGGCGCGGTGAGCTCCGCGTGCTGCCGGTACGCCCAGCCCTCCTCGCTCCACCAGCGCGGCGAGTCGTAGCCGCCGCCGTCGACGAAGCGCCGGTAGGCAGCGTTGGTGACCGGGGTGGTGTCGATGAGGAAGTCCGGCACGTGCACCCGGTGGGCGGGGCGTTCGTTGTCCAGCGCCCACGGTTCGGTGGAGGTGCCCATCGTGAACGGCCCGCCCGGCACCAGGACCTCCGCGGGCAGCGCCTCGGCTCCGGCGGCGGGCGGGTCGTCGGCGGTGAGCACCGGCGGGCCCTGCCGCAGCTGGTGGGTGGCGAGCATCGTCTCGTCGTGCTGCTGCTCGTGCTGCACGATCATGCCGAACGCGAACGCCTGCGCCACCAGCCGCCTGCCCTCCAGCGGGGCGCGGTCGAGCAGGTCGAGCACCTTGGTCCGCACCTCGCCCACGTAGGAGCGGGCTTCGGCGGGACCGAGCAGCGGCAGCTGCGGCCGGTCGCGGCGCGGGTGCTGGAACGCGTCGTAGAGGTCGTCGATGTCGGGGCGGATCGCCTCGGCCCCGCCGACGTCGCGCACCAGCCACAGTTCCTCCTGGCTGCCGATGTGCGCGAGGTCCCACACCAGCGGCGACATCAGCGGCGAGTGCTGCCGGGTGAGGTCGTCGTCGTCGACGCTGCCGGTGAGCGCCTCGCTGCGGGCGCGGGTGCGGATGAGTTCGTCGGCCACCCGCGAGCGCAGCGCTTCGACGCCGAGGTCGGCGAGGTCGCCGCGGCCGGGACGCGGGGGGTGCTGGGGTTCGGTGCCTGCTTGGGACCTGGTGTTCACCGGGTCACCTCCATGTTCGGCGGGAAGGGCGCGCCGGGGCTGCCACCTCGACGCGCGGGATGACTGCGCGTCGGTCAGCGGGTTTCGGCGAGCCGGTTGCGCACCACGTCGGCGAGCGGTTCCACCAGTTCCGGGGTCTCGTCCAGCCGGTCGAGCTCGCGGCAGGCCAGCTCCAGCACGGCGGTCGCGGTGCGGGCCAGCACCGGGTCGCCGAGGCCGTGGCGGGCGGCGGCGACCCAGCGGCCCGCGGCGGGCGCGGCGAGCTCCAGCGCTCGGTCCACAGCGGACTCGTCGGCGAACAGCGCGGCGAGCGCGGCGGCGGGCAGCATCCAGCCGTCGCCGTGCTGCGCGTCCAGGTAGCGGACCTCGAAGTACCCGCGCGGCCGCACCGGCGGGAACAGCGTGCTCAGGTGGTAGTCGAGGTCGTCGAAGGTCGGTGGCCAGGGCAGCGCGCCGCAGATCCACTCGGCGAAGGTCACCCCGCCGGGCGCCCGCCAGTCGGTGCCGTCGCGGCGCAGGCACAGCAGCGCGGTGTCCAGCACCCGGCGCGCCCAGTCCGCGCCCGGATCGGCCGTCGCCGGGCCGGGGCGCATCCGCGGGATGTCGGTGCGCAGCAGCGAGCGGGTGCGCGCCGACGCCCAGCCGGTGGGGTCGCCGAACAGCTGCGGGGAGTTCGCGAACGCCGCGATGAACACCGGGCCGAGCGCGTGCAGCGCCGCCCAGCGCGCCGCGACCCGGTGCGGTTCACCGGCGTCCAGGCACACCTGCACCCCTGCGGTGCTGCACATCATGAGCCGGCCACCGATGCCGATGCGGTCGAATGCGCACTCCATCGCGGCGTAGCGGGGGACGTGCAGCAACCGGTGCGGGATGCGCCACGGATCGGTGCCGCGCTCGCCGAGCAGCAGTCCGGCGTCGGCGAGCCTGCGCCGGACGTGCGCGGCGTCGGCGGCGGTCGTGTCGAGCAGGGACCGCAGCGAGGGCGACGGGAGGCTGGAGACCTCGACCTGGCCACCGGGTTCGACGGTGAGCGCGGAGCCGTTAGGCAGCGGGCGCTGCGGGCTGTCCGGGACCAGGGAGCGGGGGGCGTGCGGGCCGAGCGCCGCGATGAGCGCCTCGGCGTCGAGCGGCCGCCGGGGATCGGCCGCGTGGTGGACGGTCCATTCGAGTTCGACGCCGAGCAGCCTCGGAGGCCCGTGCTTGAAGCAGACCGAAGCCACGTAGGCCTCCGCTTCGGCCCTGGTGCGGATGCGGGAGCTGGGTACCTCGGCGGGCGGGTGCGCCGCGGAGGGGGAATCGATCGACGCGGTCATGCGGATCATCACCACCTGGGTAGAGCACCGGCGCCACCGGGGCCCACCTGGGCCGCCGGGACCGTCCGGGCGCGGTGCCTGCCCGACCGGAGCCGGCGGGAACGCCACGAATCGGGCGAACGTCACGGGCGGGTCGAAATCGGTGCGCAGGTGTGCGGAGAAGTCCAGTGCCTCTGCGGAATACTTCCCCAACAGGTGGATGGTTGCCAACAATACGTACGTACGGATTGCATGGGGCGCGACCGAACTGGGACGATCAACCCATGCCCAGGGTCAGTCGGGATCACCTCCAGGCCAGGCGCCGCCAGATCCTCGACGGTGCCCGCAGCTGCTTCGCCCGCAACGGGTACGAGGGTGCCACCGTCCGCAGGCTGGAAGAGGCCACCGGACTGTCCCGCGGCGCGATCTTCCACCACTTCAAGGACAAGGAATCGCTCTTCCTCGCCCTCGCCGAGGACGACGCCGCCCGGATGGCCGACGTGGTCGCCGAGCAAGGCCTCGTGCAGGTGATGCGCGACCTGCTCGCCGACCGCACCCCCGGCGGCGGCAGCGAACCGGAGGCCGAGTGGCTGGGAACCCGGCTGGAGGTGTCGCGGCGGCTGCGCACCGACGCCGAGTTCCGGGCCCGCTGGGCGCAGCGCTCCGAACAGCTCACCGCCGCCACCAAGGCCCGCCTGCAGTGGCAGCGCGACGGCGGGAACCTGCGCGACGACGTGGACGTCGACGTGCTCACCGCCTACCTCGAACTGGTCCTCGAAGGACTCGTCTCGCACCTGGCGATGGGCCTGCCCGCCGACGACCTCGGCCCGGTGCTCGACGTCGTCGAGGAGAGCGTGCGCAGGCACCGCGGGGCCTGACAACCGCTCCCCCGTCCGCCCGGCGCGCCACGCCCATCCGGCGGTAGCGCGGCGTAGGGTCGCGGCGGCGGCCGCGGCGAGCGGCGAGGAAGGAGCGAGCGCAACGTGGTCAGCGAGTGGTGGAACCGCTTCCTCGCCTCCGACCCGGCGTTGCGCAGGCTGCGCAACGCCGCACGCACGACGCTGGCGGTGGCCTTCGCGCTCATCGTCGCGATGGGAGCGCTCTGGCTGCTGCACCGGCCGGTGACCAACGGGATGGTCGCCGCGGTGGTGGCGATCAACTCGGTCACCGCGGTCAACGACGCCACCGAACGGGAACGCCGCCGCACCACGCTGCTGATCCCGGTGCCCGCCGCGATCTCCCTCGCCCTGGCCACCTCCACGGCCGGCTTGCCGGTGCTGCACGTGGCGCTGTTCCTGCCCGTGGTGTTCGCGGCGACCTACATCCGGCGGTTCGGTTCGCGGTACTTCGCGTTCGGGATGGTCGCGTTCATGGGGTACTTCTTCGCGATGTTCCTCCGCCCGCAGCTGCCGCAGCTGCCGGACCTGCTGTGGGCGGCGGTGTGCGGGGCGGGCAGCGCGTTCCTGCTG
Source organism: Saccharopolyspora sp. MMCC62 (assembly GCF_057736575.1). Taxonomy (NCBI): domain Bacteria; kingdom Bacillati; phylum Actinomycetota; class Actinomycetes; order Pseudonocardiales; family Pseudonocardiaceae; genus Saccharopolyspora; species Saccharopolyspora sp. MMCC62. The sequence goes on from NZ_JBYKCM010000001.1 coordinate 528,415, forward strand.
CGGTTCGTGCTGCTGCGAGACGACCCGCGCGGGGTGCTGGAGCGGGGGCGGCGCACGCTGCGCGCCCAGGTGCAGGCCCTGCTGCACGAGGTGCGCGCGCTGGCCCAGCAGCCGGACTCGGAGCGGCGCCGCAAGCGGCTGCGGCACCGCTCGGTGCGGCTCAACGAGACCGCCCGGATGCTGGAGAGCGCCGTGTCCGACCTCGACGAGCTCGGCGAGGCGGGCCGGGAATTGCTGCGGCGGCGCATCCTCGGCGTCGAGCTGACCGCGGAGAACCTGCTGACCCCGCTGATGCGGGTGCTCGACCACCCCAGCGGCGGAACGGCGGTCCCGCAGGCCGTCGCGGAGCTGCTGGCGGTGGTGCGCAGCGACGCCTCCGAGGTCCGAGCGGCCGCGCGCTCGCTGGCCGACCGCATCGAACGCGACGGGGTGCGCGCCGCACCGGGCGCGGCCACCGCGGTCGCGGACGGCGACGGGTCCCGGACGACGCGGGACGGTTCGGTGGAGCTGGCGATGGCGATCCGCAGGCTGGGGGCGGCGCTCGCCGAGCTCACCGCCGCCTACGGCGACCTCGGCCGGGTCGCACCGCGCACCGGGGACGCCGACGGCACCGCCGGGGAGGACGCCGGGCAGAGCTCCCGCGAGGAGCGCGACGCGGCCGACCGGGACCGGGACGACCAGGACCGGGACCGCGGGGAGCAGGAGGAGACCGGGCTGCGCCGCCCCGAGGTGCGCGCAGCCGTGCAGGCCACCTGCGCCGCCGCGATGGCGATCGTGTTCGGCCAGCTGGTCTCGCCGAACCGCTGGTACTGGGCGGTGATCACGGCGTTCGTGGTGTTCATCAGCGCGAACAGCCGCGGCGAGCTGCTGGTGCGGGCCTGGCAGCGCACCGCGGGCACCATGCTCGGGGTGGTCGCCGGGGTGCTGGTGGCCTCCCGCATCACCGGTGATCCCGCCGCGGAGCTGCTGGTGATCCTGTGCTGCGTGTTCGCCGCGTTCTACCTGGCCGGGGTGTCCTACGCCGGGATGACCTTCTTCATCACCACGATGCTGGGGGCGCTCTACGCGGTGCTCGGCACCTTCGACGTGAGCGTGCTGGGCGTGCGGCTCGCCGAGACCGCGATCGGCGCGAGCGCCGGGGTGCTGGCGGCGACGGTGGTGCTGCCCACCCGCACCCGGCGGCTGGTGCGGGACAACGCCGAGGACTTCCTGCTGCGGTTGCGGGACCTGCTGCGGTCGACCGGCACCGCGGTGAGCGCCGGCGACTGCGGCGAGGGCCTGCGCGAAGGCGTCCGCGAGGTGGACGACGCGCTGGACAGCTCGCTCTCCAGCGCCCGGCCGCTGCTGGCGTACCGGATGCCGTCGCGGCGCAGCGCGCTCGACCGGTCCCTGACGGTGCTCACCGGCTGCGCCTACGCCGCCCGCAACCTGGCGGCCGTGCTGCCGCCCGCCGTGGACATGCTCGACGGGGACACCCGCGAGAGGCTGGCCGAACTGCTGTGGGCGATGGCCGAGACGGCCGAATCGATGACCCAGGAGGCCACCCAGAGCACCCGGGAGGCCCGCGAGTCCGCGCAGTCCTGGGCCGACGACCTGCGCGACCTCGCCGAGTCGCTGCCGCAGGACCCGACCTCGCTGCACCGCACGCTCGCCACCCTGGACCGGCTGCGGGGGCTGCTGGACGACCTCGCCGAGGAGACCGGTCTCGGCAGCACCCGGGAGCGGGCCCCGGCATGACGCGGCGGGCGGCCCGAACCGGACCGCCCGCCGCCGTCGAGGGGCTGGATCACGGCACCCCGTGCATCAACTTCTTGATCTTCGGTGCGCCCAGCGCGAGCAGCCCGCCGCAGGCGATGGTCGCCAACCCGATCACGCCGAAGTACAGCATCTGGTTCGCCGGGTCGTAGAGCTTCACGACCTGCGCGCCGACGCCCTGCCCCAGCGCCGGGGCCAGGAAGTACAGGCCCATCGTCTGCGAGGAGAACACCGGCGGCGCCAGCTTCGTGGTCACCGACAGCCCGACCGGCGAGAGCATCAGCTCACCGATGGTGAGGATGACGAACACCAGCGCCACCACCAGCGCCAGCTGCTTGCCGCTGGAGTCGGTGATGAACCCGGACACCACGACCCACAGGAAGCCCAGTCCGACGAACACGAGACCGCCGACGAACTTGATCGCCGTGCTCGGCTGCCGGTCACCCAGCTTCAGCCACAGCGCGGCGAACACCGGTGCCAGGATGATGATCGCCAGCGAGTTGATCGACTGGAACCAGCTGACCGGGAACTCCCAGCCGAACACCTCGTGGGTGGTCTGCATGTCGGTGACGATCACCAGGGTGCTGGCCTGCTGCTCGAAGAGCATGAAGAACAGCGCGGTCGCGAGGAACAGCGGGATGTAGGCGACGAGCCGCTCCCGCTCCACCTTGGTGATCTGCTTGCTGCTGAGCATCACCGTGAAGTAGGCGATCGGCAGCACGGCCGAGATCACCGTGACCACGTTGACGAGGCCGCCGAGACCGATGACCCCGGTGCCGACCAGCGCCACCAGCCCGATCACGAACACCGCGGCGATGCCGCCGGCGCGGCCCAGCACGGCGCCCTTGTGCTCGGCGGGCAGCGGGTTGCCGGGCACGTCGCTGACGCTGGAGAGGTTGCGCCTGCCCAGCACGTACTGCACCAGGCCCAGCGCCATGCCGACCGCGGCGGCGCCGAAGCCCCAGTGGAAGCCGATCTCGGACTGGAGGAACCCGGCGATCAGCGGCCCCGCGAACCCGCCGAGGTTGATCCCCATGTAGAAGATCGAGAAACCGGCGTCGCGGCGCTTGTCCTGCTGCGCATAGAGGTCGCCGACCATCTTCGAGACGTTCGGCTTGAGCAAGCCGGTACCGGCGATGATCAGCACGATGCCGATGCCGGTGGTGACCAGACCGCCGGGAATCGCCATCGCGATGTGCCCGAACATGATCAGGACGCCACCCCAGAACACGGCGCGGCGAGCACCGAAGATCCGGTCGGCGATCCAGCCGCCGGCGACGCCGGTCAGGTACACCGAGGCGCCGTAGGCGGACACGAGCGAGGTGGCGGTGGTCTCCGGAAGCCCGAGACCACCGTCCTGCACCGCCGTGTACAGGTAGAGCGCGAGGATCCCGCGCATCCCGTAGTAGGAGAACCGCTCCCACATCTCGGTGAAGAACAGCGTGGACAGTGCCCGTGGCTGGCCGAAGAAGCCCTGCTGCGGCGCGTCCGCAACCGTGGGGTTACTCACGATCACGACCTCTCTGGTGCTGGTGCGGCGGGTGGCCGCGTGCGGAACTGCGCAGAGGTTACGCCTTGCCCAAATGGTGTGAACCGCAACCTGGAAATACGGTGAAAACCGGTGGGGTGATCATCCGCAGCGACGTACGCAGCGCTGTTCTGCGAGCACTCGGCGCGATCGCGCTACCGCCGATCGGACGCAGTGCCGTTGCCCCCGCACCCACCGCGGTTCGCGGGTCCGCCTTCCCGGCGGGTCCCCGAGATCCGCGGTCGCGCTCCGGTCCAGCGGTGGGCGGGCCGGGAGGCGCGGTGCGTTCCGCCAGGATGGAGCACCCCGATTTGCTGCGCGAGCCGGCGGAGGACGCCCCGGAACAGCGGATCGCCGGGCCTTCCCGATCTCGTCCGACGGCGCCGCCACCCACGTGTCCGGGCTGTCGGCGCCGAGGCGGGCCCGCCCGGGTTCGGGCGCGTCTCGCAGCGGGACGGCCTGCCGCTCGACGGCGAATCGCCGGTGGGCGGCGGCCGGGTGCGGCGCTCCCCCGGCGGCGCGGTGATCACGAATGTCCTGACCGGGGTGAGCGCGCCGGCGGGCTGAGCCTGCCGCGGTCGCCGAGGTGGACGCGACCGCGTGACCGCGGGTGGCTGCGCCGTCGCACCCCGCGACTCCACATCCCTTCCGCGCATCGCCGGAGTCACGATGCGCGGTTCCAGTGCTCCGATCGGGATATACTCGGGTCGCTTATTTCCGTTTTCCTCCCGAGGAGTGACACGTTCGGTGCCCACGGCACAGTCCCCTGAAGGAAGTACCGAGCCGGGACGTGGTCCCGGCTTTCCGCTCACTACCGGCCTGCGGCGAGGTGATCGCTGATGGCCATCGTGCTCTCCGTCCTCGGACTCCTGTTCGTCGCCGTGCTCACCTTGGGCACCGCGCTCGCCGTCGCCGCCGAGTTCTCCCTGACGTCGCTCGAACGCAGCACCGTCGACGCCCACGTCAGCCAGGTCGGCGACCGCCGGGCGAAAGCGGTGCAGCGCGCGCACCGCACGCTGTCGTTCCAGCTCTCCGGCGCGCAGGTCGCCATCACCCTCACCACCCTGATCACCGGTTACGTGGCCGAGCCGCTGATCGGTGAGCTGCTGCGCCCCGCGTTCCTGGCCGTCGGCCTGCCGAACGCGGCGGCGGGACCGCTGTCGCTGACGGTGGCGATCCTGCTGGCGACCACGTTGTCGATGGTGTTCGGCGAGATGGTGCCGAAGAACCTCGCCATCGCCCGGCCGCTGCCGACCGCCCGTGCCGTCTCCGGCTACCACTCCCGGTTCTCGCAGGTGTTCCGCTGGTTGATCGACGGCATGAACAACAGCGCGAACTGGGCGGTGCGGCGCTTCGGCATCGAGCCGCAGGAGGAGCTGCGCTCGGCGCGCTCCCCCGACGAGCTCGGATCGATCGTCCGCTCCAGCGCCGAGCACGGCACGCTCGACGAGTCCACCGCGGCCCTGATGGACCGCTCGCTGCGCTTCGGCGACCGCACCGCGGACGAGCTGATGACGCCGCGGGTGAAGGTCGAGTCGCTGCCCTCGGACGCGTCGGTGCTGGACCTGCTGACGCTGGCCCGGCGCACCGGGTTCTCCCGGTTCCCGGTGCACGACCACGACCTGGACGACGTGCAGGGCGTGGTGCACGTGAAGCAGGCGTTCGGCGTGCCCGGCGACCAGCGCGACACCACCCGGGTCGGGTCGCTGGCCCGCCCGGTGCCGACCGTGCCGGAGACGCTGGACGGTGACTCGCTGCTGAACCGGCTGCGCGGTTCCGGGCTGCAGCTGGCCCTGGTCGTCGACGAGTACGGCGGCACCGCGGGCCTGGTGAGCCTGGAGGACGTGGTCGAGGAGATCATCGGCGACGTCCGCGACGAGCACGACCGGCGGGAGACCGCTGCGGTGCGCAGGCTGACCGAGGGCACCTGGATCGTCTCCGGGCTGCTGCGCGCCGACGAGATCGAGGAGGCCACCGGCTTCGAGATGCCCGAGGGCGAGTACGAGACCGTCGCCGGTCTGGTGCTGGCGCGGCTGGGCCGCATCCCGGCCTACGGCGACCAGGTCGAGGTGGGCCCGTGGCGGCTCACCGTCGCGAGCATGGACCGCCACCGCATCGCCGAGCTGCGCCTGACGAAGGCGCACCACCCGGCGGACTCCACCGGCACCTCTGGGGGGACCCGATGAGCGACACCGTGGCGATCCTGCTCGGCGTGCTGTTGCTGCTGCTCAACGCGTTCTTCGTGGGCGCGGAGTTCTCGCTGCTGTCCTCCCGCCGGGACCGGCTGGAGGCGCTGCTGGACCAGGGCGTGAGCCGGGCCCGCACCGTGATCAAGGCGAGCCAGGAGGGTTCGCTGATGCTCACCAGCGCCCAGCTGGGCATCACGCTGTGCTCGCTGGGCCTGGGCCGGCTCGGCGAACCGGCCGTGGCGCACCGGCTGGAGCTGCTCATCCAGCCGTTCTCGGTGCCCGCGCCGGTGGTGCACGCGCTGGGCTTCACGATCGCGCTGGCGATCGTGGTGGTGCTGCACGTGCTGATCGGCGAGATGGTGCCGAAGAACCTGGCGCTCGCCGACCCGGAGCGGCTGGCGCTGTGGCTGGTGCCCGCGCTGGTGGCGTTCGTGAAGCTGGCGCGGCCGCTGATCGCGCTGTTCAACATGATGGCGAACGGCGTGCTCAAGGCGCTGAAGGTGGAGCCGAAGGACGAGCTGGACACGGCGTACACGTCCTCTGAGCTGGCCGAGCTGCTGGTGGAGTCGCGGCGCGAGGGTCTGCTGGAGCAGTCCGAGCACCGCAGGCTGGCGCAGACGCTGTCCTCGGTGGAGCACACCGTCGCGGACGTGCTGGTGCCGCTGGACCAGGTCACCAGCCTGCCCGGTGCCCCGACGCTGGGCGACGTGGAGCACGCGGTGTCCAGCACCGGGTTCTCCCGCTTCCCGGTGCGCGCGGACTCCGGTGAGCTGCTCGGCTACCTGCACGTGAAGGACGTGCTGGACCAGGCGGGCGGCGAGCCCTCCACCCCGGTCGCGCCCACCCGCATCCGCAGGCTGCCGTCGGTGCCGGTGACGGCCCGGCTGGACCAGGCGCTGACCTCGCTGCGGCGGGCGCGCAGCCACCTGGCCGTCGCGGTCGACGCGGACGGCGCCTCGCACGGCGTGGTCGCGCTGGAGGACCTCGTGGAGGAGTACGTGGGCACCGTCCGGGACGGCACGCACGTCACCGCCTGACCGGCGCGGAGCTCGATCGGCGCGGGCCGTCCCCTCGGGGGCGGCCCGCGCCGCCGTTCCCGGCCACCGCTCCCCCGCGACCCGGCCCTGAGCTCCGGCCGAACGGGTGACGACCCTCGCGGCCTTCCCCTCCGCCGAACGCGTGAATTCACCCGCACCGAACACCCGGGGTGATGACCGGAGCACCGTGCGCGATCGCCGCAACTGCGCTGCAAACGGCCTCGACGCACCTCCCGGCCGTGGCCCGCCGGGCCGTCCGGGCGCGGTTTCCGGCGTCTTGACAGCAAGATCGGCAAGGCCATACTCCGCTACGGAGCGGGCCCTGAGCCGAGGTCCGCGGGTTCCCGGAGCACGCGCACCGCGTGCTCCGGCGTGCGAGGAAGGGCGGACGCATGGCCGAGCGGATGGCCGGCAAGGTCGCTTTCATCACCGGAGCGGCGCGCGGCCAAGGACGTTCCCACGCGCTGCGGTTCGCCGCCGAGGGCGCCGACATCATCGCCGTCGACCGGTGCGCCGAGATCGACTCGGTCGCGCCCGTCTACTCGATGCCCACCGAGCACGACCTGGCCGAGACCGCGCGCGGGGTGGAGAAGCTGGGCAGACGCGCCGAGGTGCGGATCGCCGACGTGCGCGACCTCGACGGCCTGCAGGCCGCGTTCGACTCGGGCGTCGCCGAACTCGGCCGGGTCGACGTCGTCGTCGCCAACGCGGGCATCGTCAGCTTCGGCCGCAGCTGGGAACTGACCGCCGAGCAGTGGCAGGACATGATCGACGTGAACCTCACCGGTGTCTTCCACACCGCGAAGGTCGCGATCCCGACGATGATCGAGCAGGGCGACGGCGGCTGCCTGCTGTTCATCTCCTCGGTCGCCGGGATGAAGGGCCGCGGCGGGCTCGCGCACTACTCGGCGGCCAAGCACGGCGTGGTCGGGCTGATGCAGAGCCTCGCCGATGAGCTCGGGGAGCACGGCATCCGAGTCAACACGGTCCACCCGACGAACGTGAACACGCCGATGATCCGCAACCCCGCCTTCTACGGCCTCTTCAGCCCGCCGGACGCGGAGCCGACGCTGGAGAACGCGGAACCCGCGATGCGGGCGATGCACGTGCTGCCGACCAAGTGGGTGGAGGACTCCGACGTCAGCGATGCCGTCGCCTTCCTCGCCAGCGACGAAGCCCGGTTCGTGACCGGCGCGGTGTTCCCCGTCGACGCCGGCGTCGGCGTCCGGTGAGCGCGACGGCCACCGAGAGCGGCGTGGCGGTGCGGGCCGCGGTCGAAGAGGTGCTGGCGCGCTACGCGCTCGGCTACGACGAGGGCGACCTGGAGCTGCTGGCGGACTGCTTCACCGCCGACGCCGAGCTGTCGATGCGCGTGGCGGACGGCCCGGTGGCGGGCCCGGTCCGCGGCCGGGACGCCATCGTCGAGCTGGTGCGGGAGACCGCGCGCTCGCAGCGGGACCGGCGCAAGCACGTGCTGAGCAACCTGGTGCTGGACCACGCGGGCGACCGGGCGCGGGCGCGCACCTACCTGACGCTGTTCGCGGTCGCCGACGGCGCGCTGCGCGCGATCACCACCGGGCGGTACCTCGCTGAGCTGCGGGCCGGCTCCGGGGAGTGGCGCATCGCGACGCTCCGGATCGAGCTGGACCTGCCGTTCTCGTGACCCTCAACCAGGGGCTCATCCCGGCGAAGTGGGCGGCGCTGACGCCGCGCGCGCTCGCCGTGCACGACGTGCCGACCGGGCGGCGGGTGCGCTGGGCGGAGCTGGACCGGCGGGTGCGGCGGCTCGCCAACGGGCTGCTCGGGCTGGGGTTGCGCCGCGGCGACCGGGTGGCGGCGCTGTCCCGGAACCGGGTGGAGCTGCTGGAGCTGTACTTCGCGTGCGGCCGGGCCGGGTTGGTGCTGCAACCGCTGAACTGGCGGCTCGACACCGCCGAGCTGGCCCGGCTGCTGCGGGACGCGACACCGCAGGTGGCGGTCACCGCCGCCGAGTGGTCGGTGCAGGCCGCGGAGCTGCAGCGGAGCTGCGAGGTGCCGCACTGGCTGGAGTTCGGCGGCGACGGCGGCTACGAGGAGCTGCTGGCGGCCGCCTCGGACGCCGAACCGCCCGGCAGCGAGCACGTCGGCGACCACGACCCGTTCTTCATCCTCTACACCGGCGGCACCACGGGTCGCAGCAAGGGCGCCCTGCACACCCACTCCAGCGCCGAGGCGGGCGGTGCGCACCAGACCGTCGCCGAACGCATCGTGCCCGGTGACGTGTACCTGCTGACCGGGCAGATGTTCCACATCCCGATCGTGCTCGCGATGAACTACCTGCGGCACGGCTGCCCGCTGGTGCTGGTGGACTTCGCGGCCGAGCAGGCGCTGCGGGTCATCGAGCAGGAGCGGGTCTCGGCGTTCCTGGGGATCACCACGATGCTGAACTGGATGCTCGCGGTGCCCGGGTTCGACCGCTACGACCTGCGCAGCCTGCGCAACATCCAGTACGGCGGCGGTCCGATGCCGACCTCGGTGGTGCGGGCGGCGCTGGAGTCGTTCCCGTGCTCGCTGATCCAGGGCTACGGGCAGACCGAGGGCCCCGGCATGGCGTTCCTGTCCCAGGAGGACCACGCCGCGGCGATCGCGGGGCGGCACCCGCACCGGTTGCGCTCCTGCGGCCGGGAGGGCTTCGGGGCGCGGCTGCGGGTGCTGGACGACTCGGGGGCCGAGGTGCCGCGGGACGGGCGCACGCCGGGCCAGATCGTGGTGCGCTCGGAGGCGAACATGGCCCGCTACTGGAACCGGCCCGAGCTGACCGCGCGCACGCTGCGCGCCGGGTGGCTGTGGACGGGGGACGTGGCGACCTGGGACGAGGACCGCTACGTCTACGTGGTCGACCGCGCCAAGGACATGATCATCTCGGGTGGGGAGAACATCTACAGCGTCCCCGTCGAGGAGGCCGTGGCCGCCCACCCCGCGGTGCTGGAGTGCGCGGTCATCGGCGTGCCCGACCCGGAGTGGGGCGAGAACGTGAAGGCCGTCGTGGTGCTCAAGCCCGGTACCACCGCCACCGAGGCCGAGATCATCTCCACCGCCCGGGAACGGTTGCCGTCCTACCAGAAGCCGAAGTCGGTCGACTTCGTCGCGAGCTTGCCCAAGGCGCCGACCGGAAAAGTGGTCAAGCGCGAGCTGCGCGCCCCCTACTGGGCGGATCAGGAGCGAACATGACCTCACCCGTACCCGACGAGGCGGCGCTGGCCGAGCTCGTCGGCACCGAGTTCCCCGGCGGGGAGTTCACCTTGGAGCCGTGGTGGGTGCGGCTGGTGAACGACTGCGCGCTCGCCGACCCGGACGACGGGGCGGAGAGCCCGGTGTTCGCGTTCCTGGCCGCCACCTCGGCGATGGGGGTGAGCTGGGAGCGGTTCTGGGCCTGGTTCGGCGCCCGCGAGTCGGACGGCCCGATGGCCGGGGAGGTGCACACCGTGCTGCACCGCCCGCTGCGGGTCGGCGCCACCTACGCGGTGCGCGGCCGGATCGAGTCCGCGCGGCGCAAGCACGGCGCCCGCACCGGCGTCTTCGACCTGGTCGAGTACCGCCTCGACCTGCACGAACCGGACGGCTCCCCGGCCGCCTCCTGCACCAGCTCGATCCTGTTCCCGCGGCGGCCGCGATGAGCGGCGTGCGGCCCGGGGACGTGCTGCCCGACCACCAGGTCGGGCCGGTCAGCGCGGAGAAGATGCGGACGATGGCGGCCCTGATGCGGGACGCGAACCCGATCCACTTCGATCCGGCGGCGGTGCGGGCGCTCGGGCTCGGCGACCGGGTGATCAACCAGGGACCGCTGAACCAGGCGTACGTGGTGTCGATGCTGGCGCGCTGGGCGGGCGGCGCGCACCGGATCCGGGAGCTTCGGCTGCGCCACCTCGGCGCGGTGTTCGCCGGGGATCGGCTGCGCGCGCACGGCACGGTCCTCGGGGTGTCCGAACAGGACGGTGCGCTGATCGCGTCCTGCGCGGTCGGACTCGACGTGCTCGGCGGAGATCCGGTGCTCTCCGGCACCGCGTCCGTCCACATCGGAGGGTGACGGTGTCCGACCAGGTGCAGCGCTTCCGGCTGTCCTACGGGGACTGCGACGCGCTCGGCATCGCGTACTTCGCGATCTACTACCCGTGGATGGAGCGCGCCTACAGCAGCTGGTTGCACGCCCGCGGTTTGCGCTCCGCGGAGCTGGCCGCGCAGCTGGGCACCGGAACCGTCGGGGTGCACTCGGAGGCCACCTACCTCGCGCCGGTGCGGGTGTTCGACGAACTGGCCTGCGAAGTGGTGCGGGACCGGATCGGCACCACCTCCTACGCGCTGGGCTTCGAGTTCACCCGGGACGGCGAGCTGGTCGTCCACGGCCGGATGACCTTCGCCTGCCGCGATCCGCAGGGTGGGAAGGCTCCCGTCCCGCCACGGCTGCGGGAGCTGATCTCGCAGCTGCGCCCCGGCCGGACCGGCACCGACGAGGGCTGACCTATCCTGGCCGCACTATGCGAGTGCTGGGCGAACAGGAATGGCGGGGCCGCGCGACCGCGCACCGGGAGCGGGTGGAGCGCTGGACGGGACCGCACCGCCGCAGGCAGCGCGCCGGGGAGAAGCACCCGGTGATGGACTTCCTGTTCACCTACTACTCGCACCGCCCGTCGCTGCTGGAGCGCTGGCAGCCCGGTTTCGGCGTCGCGCTCGAAGGCGGTGCCGAGTTCCTGGAGCGCCGCGGCTACCTGCGCACCGACGAGGGCGTGGCGCTGGACCCGGCGGTGCTCACCGCGAAGCGCCACGACTCGGTGCGCTTCGTGCACGGGCTGCTCACCGCGATCCGCTCCCGCAGCCCGCAGCTGGGCTGCTTCGGGCTGCACGAGTGGGCGATGGTCTACCGCACCTCCCCCGGCGACGTGCGGCACGAGTCCTGGCCGCTGCGGCTCGGGCACGCGGGCACCGACGAGGTGGTGGACTCGATGCCGATCAAGTGCACCCACCACGACGCGTTCCGGTTCTTCACCCCGCCCGCGCGACCGCTGAACGCGCTGCAACCGGCCCGCGAGGACCAGGTCGCCCTGGAGCAGCCGGGCTGCCTGCACGCCAACATGGACCTGTTCAAGTGGGCCTACAAGCTGGACCCGCTGGTGCCCGCCGAACTCGTCGCCGACTGCTTCGAGCTGGCCGTGGACATCCGCGAACTGGACATGCGCGCCAGCCCCTACGACCTCGCCGACCTCGGCTACCCGCCCGTCGCGGTGGAGACGCCCGACGGGCGCGCCGCCTACGTGCGGGCGCAGCGCGAATTCGCCGAGCGGGCCGCGCCGCTGCGGGACCGCCTGGTCGAGCACTGCGAGCTGCTGCTGGCCGTCCCGCGGCCGGTGGGCTGAGCCCCGGAACACGACAGCGCCGACCGGGCCGGGGGAAGTTCGCTCCCCCGGTCCCGGCCGGCGCTGTCGTCGGCTCGGTGACCCGCGCGCGGCGGGTCGCTCCGGCTCAGTCCCGGACGGCCAGGTTCAGCTCGCCGTTGTCGTCGCGCTCGGCGTCGAGCACCTTGTCGCCCAGCAGCGACGCCGCCTGCGGTTCGAGGAAGACCCGGGCACCGGATTCCTCCACCACCTGGTCGTCTCCCTGCGGCTCGCTGGCGATCGACGCCTGCAACTCGGCCTGGCCGGCCTCGTCGGCGACCGGGGCGATGCGCAGCCCCGACCCTTCGGGCGAGTCACCGCCGGCCAGCACGACCTTGATGACCTCGGCTGCGCTCTCGCTGATCGTGAGCATTGCTGCACTCCTCTCGGAGGCGATCGGATGGAGCCGCCCACCGTAGTGCATCAGCAGCGGCTCCCGCTCACCCCCGCGCCGCGGTCAGCCCTCGTAGGCCGAAAGCGGAGGGCACGAGCACACCAGGTTCCGGTCCCCGCGCGCCCCGTCGATCCGGCGCACCGCGGGCCACACCTTCGGCGCGCCGGTGCCCAGCGGGTAGGCGGCCTCCGCCCGGGTGTAGGCGTGCTCCCACGGCCCGGCCAGCGAGGCCGCTGTGTGCGGAGCGTGCACGAGCGGGTTGTCGTCGGCGGGCCAGTGGCCGCTCGCGACCTTGTCGATCTCGCCCTTGATGGCGATCATCGCGTCGCAGAACCGGTCCAGCTCGGCCAGGTTCTCGCTCTCCGTCGGCTCCACCATCAACGTGCCCGCCACCGGGAACGACATCGTCGGCGCGTGCAGCCCGTAGTCGGCGAGCCGCTTGGCCACGTCGTCCACCGTGACGCCGGAGGACTTGGTGAGCGCCCGCAGGTCCAGGATGCACTCGTGCGCGACGAACCCGCCGGAACCGGTGTAGAGCACCGGGAAGTGCTCGTCGAGGCGCCGCGCCACGTAGTTCGCCGCCGCCACGGCCGTCAGCGTGGCCCGCCGCAGCCCGTCGGAACCCATCATCCGCACGTAGGTCCAGGAGATCGGCAGGATCGAGGCGCTCCCCCACGGCGCGGCGCTGATCGGCCCCACCCCGGTGGCCGGACCCGCCGCGGGCTGCAGCGGGTGGTTCGGCAGGAACGGCGCCAGGTGCTCGCGCACCCCGATCGGGCCGACGCCGGGGCCACCGCCGCCGTGCGGGATGCAGAACGTCTTGTGCAGGTTCAGGTGCGAGACGTCGGAGCCGAACTCCCCCATCCGCGCCAGGCCGATCAGCGCGTTCAGGTTCGCGCCGTCCACGTACACCTGACCGCCCGCATCGTGCACCAGGGCGCACACCTGTTCCACGGTGTCCTCGTACACGCCGTGCGTGGACGGGTAGGTGATCATGATGGCGGCGAGGTCGTCGCGGTGCTGGTCGACGACTTCGCGCAGGTGGTCGAGCTCGATGTTGCCCTGGTCGTCGCAGCGCACCACGACCACGCGGAGCCCGGCCATCACGGCGCTGGCGGCGTTGGTGCCGTGCGCGCTCGCCGGGATCAGGCACACGTCCCGCGCCGCCGCACCACGGCTGTGGTGGTAGGCGCGGATGGCCAGCAGCCCGGCGAACTCGCCCTGGCTGCCCGCGTTCGGCTGCAGGCTCACCGAGTGGTACCCGGTGATCTCGGCCAGCCAGCGCTCCAGATCGTGCACGATCTCCAGCAGGCCGGTCGCGTCCTGGGCCGGCGCGAACGGGTGGAGCTCGGCGAACTCCGGCCAGGTGATCGGTTCCATCTCCGCGGTCGCGTTGAGCTTCATCGTGCACGAGCCCAGCGGGATCATGCTGCGGTCCAGCGCCACGTCCGAGTCGGACAGGCTGCGCAGGTAGCGCAGCAGCGAGGTCTCCGAGCGGTGCGCGTGGAACACCGGGTGCGTCATGTACTCGGAGGTGCGCAGCAGCCCGGCGGGCAGCGCGTCCTCGGTCTCGGCGTCCAGCTCGTCGATGTCGGCCAGCGCGCCCCCGGCGATGCCGAAGGCCTCCGCGACCCGCACCAGCGCTTCCCGCGTGGTGGTCTCGTCGCAGCTGACACCGACGTGGTCGTCGTCGATGTGGCGCAGGTTGATGCCGCCGTCCCGCGCGGCCTGCACCACCTCGGCGGCCCGGCCGGGCACCTCGGCGACGAGGGTGTCGAAGAACGCGGCGTGCTCGATGCGCACCCCGCCGCGGCGCAGCCGCTCCGCCAGCACGGCCGCCATCCGGTGCGCCCGCTTCGCGATGGCCCGCAGCCCCGCGGGACCGTGGTAGACGCCGTACATGCCGGCCACGACGGCGAGCAGCACCTGCGCGGTGCAGATGTTGCTGGTGGCCTTCTCCCGGCGGATGTGCTGCTCGCGGGTCTGCAACGCCAGCCGGTAGGCCTGGTTCCCGTCCGCGTCGACGCTCACGCCGACCAGCCTGCCGGGCAGCTGCCGCTCGATGCCCTTGCGCACCGCCATGTAGCCGGCGTGCGGGCCGCCGAAGCCCATCGGGACGCCGAAGCGCTGCGTGGTGCCCACCACCACGTCCGCGCCCAGCTCACCGGGGGCGCGCAGCAGGGTCAGCGCGAGCAGGTCGGCGCTGACGACGACCATGCCGCCGCGCTCGTGCACCTGCTCGATGATCTCCTGCTGGTCGCGCACCGCTCCCGAGGCACCGGGGTAGGCCAGCAGCGCGCCGAAGAAGTCGCCCTCGGGCAGCGCCGAGGCGCCCGCGCTCAGGTCGGCCACCACGACCTCGATGCCCAGCGGTTCCGCCCGGGTGCGCAGCACCGCGAGGGTCTGCGGCATCACGTCGGCGTCCACCACGAACCGCGGCGACTTGGCCCGGCCCGCGCGGCGCACCAGCGTCATGCCCTCGGCGGCCGCGGTGGCCTCGTCGAGCATCGAGGAGTTCGCCACGGGCACGCCGGTCAGGTCGGCCACCATGGTCTGGAAGTTCAGCAGCGCCTCGAGCCTGCCCTGCGAGATCTCCGGCTGGTACGGCGTGTACGCGGTGTACCAGGCCGGGCTCTCCAGCACGTTGCGGCGGATCACCGGCGGCGTGATCGTCGGGTAGTAGCCGAGCCCGATCATCTCGGTGTGCGGGCTGTTGAGCCGCGCCAGGTCGCGCAGCTGCCGGAGCGCCTCGGCTTCGGTCGCCGGTTCCGGCAGGGCCAGCTGCAGGTCTCGTTCCCGGATGCCGTCGGGCACGGCCGCCTGCCCGAGCTCCTCCAGCGACCCGACGCCGATCACGTCGAGCATCCGGGCCAGTTCGGCGGGCAGCGGCCCGACATGGCGGTCGGCGAACGGAGTCCCGTGTTCCAGGGCGGCCAGCGGGATGCGGTCTTCGGTCGTCATCGCCACACCTCATTCATCGCGACGGACAGGGCGGCAGCACGTGTGCTGCTCTCCCCCTCTGTCACTGTCCGCGATGCGAACGCCTGAGAGCTTCACCCGGTCCGCGGACCGGCCTTGCACCGTCGGCGGGGAACCACGTCGGTGGTCCCGCTTTCCAGAGGTATCTCGCCCGTGCGGTCCAGCAGGCCTGAGAGGTTGTCGGGGAGGGTTTGCTCCTTCGGCGCCGCCGCTGACCAGGTCAACGGCGAACTCTCCCGCGCGGGGTCGGCGATGCTCAGCAGCTTACCCGATCCGGTGACGGCCGAACGGTGCGATCTTCATCCCGCCCGATCATCCCAACGGTCCAGGCGGGCCGCTGACGGGCGGTGATGGCCCCGGCACCCAGCGGTGCCGGGTGGCAGCGCTCAGCCGATGCGGCGGTCGCGCCTGCGGGACAGCTCGTCCCCGACCGGCTCGACGGCCTCGGCGCCGTCGGCGCGCTCGGCGGGGAACTCGTGGATGGTGCCGGTGATCTCGCGCATCGCACCGCTCACCGCGATGCCGAACACGCCCTGACCGCCCTGCAGCAGGTCCACGACCTCCTCGGCGGACGTGCACTCGTAGACCGTCGTGCCATCGCTGAACAGCGTGATCCGGGCCAGGTCCTCGACCCCGCGGTGGCGCAGGTGCTCGACGGCGACCCGGATGTTGTGCAGCGAGACCCCGGTGTCCAGCAGCCGCTTGACGACCTTGAGCACCAGGATGTCCTTGAACGAGTACAGCCGCTGCGAACCGGACCCGGCCGCGCCGCGGATGGACGGCCCGACCAGCTTGGTGCGCGCCCAGTAGTCCAGCTGCCGGTAGGTGATCCCGGCGATCTGGCACGCCGCGGGTCCGCGATAACCGACGAGCTCGTCCGGCAGCGCGGAGTCCGGGAACGGTGCCGAACCCCCTGCGGCGGCTTCCTCGCCAGGTGCTCGCTCCACCACGCCTGCCTCCCTCCGCCCGGCCCGAAGCCGGCGAACCACCGAACCCGGCTCGACGCATGATCATCGAGAACGACCACGAACGATCATGGAACCGGGGGTTTGACCTTCCCCGACCTGGAAAATCACATCGGGGCGATTCGCGCACCTCGAAGGTAAGCCCGCCCCGAGACCGGGTCAACGCGACGCGCGGAGCCGTCCCCCGACCCCGGTGTGACGCGTGCCCCGACCGGGGCCCGGCATGCGAGAAGGGCCCCTGGTGCGCGCGGCACCAGGAGCCCCTCTCGAACGACGCGGTCGGCCTGGCGGGGCCGAGCCCCGCCCGCCGCGATCAGGTGTCCGCGCCGCGGAAGTCCTCCGGCGAGACCGAGTCCAGGAATTCCCGGAACTTCTCGACCTCGTCCTCCTGCTCGTCCGGGATGATCAGCCCGGCTTCGTCCAGCACCGATTCGTCGGCGTGGATCGGCACCCCGATCCGCAACGCCAGCGCCACCGAGTCGCTCGGCCGGGCCGAGACCCGCACGTCCCCGTCGAAGATGAGCTCCGCGAAGAACGTGCCCTCCTGCAGGTCGGTGATTCGCACCTGCTCCAGGTCCCGCCCGAGGGCGCCGATGACGTCCTTGAGCAGGTCGTGGGTGAGAGGTCTGGCGGGTCGCACGCCCTGCTGCTCCAGCGCGATGGCGGTGGCCTCCACCGATCCGATCCAGATCGGCAGGTACCGCTCGCCCTCGGTCTCGCGCAGCAGCAGGATCGGCTGGTTGGCTGGTAGTTCCACTCGCACGCCGACGACGCGCATTTCGCTGCTCATCGACACATCGCCTCCTCCAGCGCGCCGAAGCGTGACATCCTTGGTCGAGGATCGCGCACCGACGCCTCTGACGCTACCCGCGATACGGCGGACACGCCGACCTCCGGCCGTCGTTCCCGCCCGGATTTTCCGCTCGGTGGACGGCTTTTCCGGCTCGTTCCGGGCCTCGCACCAGCGGGGTCGCCGGTACCGGGCCCTTCCGTTGTCCGCCCCGGGCAGGGGCGGTCTTCGACGCCGTCGCGCACCGGTTCCGCGGGCACCCGGAGGTGCTCACCGGACGCGGCTCCCGCGACTCCGACCAGGTCGGTTCCCGGGTCGGGCGCCGACCGCTCGCGACGCGAACGATGTCCCCCGTCACGATACACCGCACCGCATCCCGCAGAACCCGTTCCGGACTGCGGGAACCAGCGGCCCGGAGATCGCCTGGAACGATCACCGCCGAGAGCGATCGGGGCGGCGCCGGATCGGCGTCGCCCCGATGCGCTCGGTCCGCGGAACGTCCGCCTCAGCGGCCCTGACCGTCGATGGGACCGGTCAGGAACACCAACCGGAACTTCCCGATCTGCACCTCGTCGCCGTTGGCCAGCACCGAGGTGTCCACCGGTTCCCGGTTGACGTAGGTGCCGTTGAGGCTGCCGACGTCGACGACGACGAAGTCGTTGCCCTCTCGCCGGAACTCGGCGTGCCGACGGGACACCGTCACGTCGTCGAGGAAGATGTCGCTGTCCGGGTGGCGTCCAGCACTGGTGGTCTCGCGGTCGAGCAAGAACCGCGACCCGGCGTTCGGGCCACGCTTGACCACCAGCAGTGCAGCCCCGGCGGGCAGCGAATCGACCCCGGAGGCCGCCGGCTCCTGGGGGGCACTCTCGGTGCTCTCCGGCTCCGAGAGGAACGGCCTGAAGACCGAGGTGGTCTCCGGTGACTGCTCCGGCGGAACGCCGCCGGGCCCGTCGTTCTGGCTCACCTGAGCTCTCCTCTGCGCGGATGGGTCGTGCAAGTGGTTCAAACGTACCGTGCCGTCACAGGTCGCAGACGCGGGACTCCCACCTCACGCCGTTCGCGAACCCGAGATCAACGATCATCCCTGGTCGATGATGCCTTGGTAGTCGCTTTCGCTGAGCAGGCCGTCGAACGCGGCCGGGTCGGCGAGCTTGATCTCGATCATCCAGCCGTCGCCGAACGGATCGGAGTTGACCAGTTCCGGCTCCTGGTCGAGCTGCTCGTTGCGGGCGACGATCTCCCCCGCGATCGGGGCGTAGATGTCGGAGACGCTCTTGGTCGACTCCACCTCGCCGATGCCGCCACCGGCCTCGACGGTCTCGCCCACCTCGGGCAGCTGCACGAACACCACGTCGCCGAGCTGCTGCTGGGCGTAGTCGGTGATGCCGATGCGCACGGTGTCGTCGCCGGTGCGCCGCACCCACTCGTGCTCCTGGGTGTACTTGATCCCGTCCGGGGCCACTGGTGGTCCCGCCTTCCTCGTCGTACCTGGGCGGGGCCGGCTGCCACCGCACCCGCGCGATGATCGCCACGGACCCAGCGAGCCTAGGTCGGGGCCGCTCCCGGCCGCAAGGCGGCCGCGCGTGATCACACCCGCACCGGCCGGACCTGGACCGATCAGGTCTTGAGCGTGCGCGCGGCGCGCACCGCGGCGATCACCTGCACCAGGTACAGCACGCCCGCCCACACGTACAGCGCGCCGCCCCAGCAGGTGAAGGCGTAGGCGATCGGCCGCGCCACGCCCGCGAACGCGAAGTCCTCCTGCACGAGCAGCAGCAGCGGGAACGCGTACATCAGGCAGAACGTGGCGGCCTTGCCGAGGTAGTGCACCTCCGGCGGCTCGAACCCGTGCCAGCGCAGCACCGGCAGGCACAGGGTGAGCACCACGTCGCGGCCGATGAGCGCCGCCGCGGCCCACCACGGGATCACGTCCCGCAGCACGAAGGCGATGAGCGTGGCGACGATGTAGAGCCGGTCGGCCGCCGGGTCCAGCAGTTCGCCGACGCGGCTGTACTGGTCGAGCCAGCGGGCCAGCTTGCCGTCGAGCCAGTCGGTGGCTCCGCTGACGACCAGCACCAGCAGCGCCAGCAGGTCGGACTGCGGGCCGAGCAGCAGCCAGAGGAACAGCGGGACCCCGGCGAGCCGCACCGCGCTCAGCAGGTTGGGCCAGGTGATCCACGGGTCGTCCCAGACGCTCGCGGCGACTTCCTTGATCCGGGCGATGCCGGGGTCGGGCGGCGTGGCCGGTTCACCGCCGCGGTCCGCTCCGGCGGAGTCCGCGGCCGGTTCGGCCGCGGGCCGCTCGGTGCCGGTGATCCGCGGTTCGTCCGGTTCCGGGGACGTGGGATCGCCCCCTCGACCTCGGCCTCCGGACCCGGCCGTGGTGCCGTCGGCGTCCTGCACCACAGCCCTCCCCTGACGCGGTTGTGCGTTCCGCCGCGAAGCGCTCACCTGCGCCTGCGACTCCGGGACGCCCTGGGCGTCCGCACGGATCAGGGTGCCACACCCCCCTGGTGGTGGCCGGAGCGGCCACGGGGTGCGCTGCCGGAGTCAGCGGCGCTCGTGGCTCCAGCCGCGGCGCCGCATCTCGGCGTCGGTCAGGAAGCGGGCCCGGCCGCGGTCGTCCACCCCGGCCCAGCGGGCGCGGCCACCGACGCCTTCGAGGACGAACGAGTGGCCACGGCTCCACACCACGCTGCACGGGGTGGTGGGTAGTTCCGCCGCGTCGTCTTCACCACCGGCGATGCCGTCCCGGTGAGTCATCTCCACGCTGGTCACAGCTTGACACCTCCATCACGGTTGTCGGCCCGGTCGCGATCCGCGTTAACCGGCCGCCTCCCCACCCACGCATTGTGTTCGACCGGCGACCGGGGGTTCCCCGAATTCGGCGCGCCTGCGCCCAGCGGGAGCGACCCGACGCCGAATGGATGATCTTGAAAGCGCGCGGGTTCGGCGCGGCCGAAGCGGTGTCGACCGCTCGTCGCAGGAACTCGCGATGTTCGGTAGCCGCACCGGAAACCACCTCCTCCGCTGATCGACCATTGTGGACTGTCGGGCCCGGGCGCGCCACGCCCGCGGTCCCGGCGCGTCGCGGTCACCGCCCGCGGGAACCGCGTGGGTGCTGGCGCGGACGGCCCCCTTCGGGTAGACCACCGGCATCCGTCCCACACATCACCGCGGGAGGTCTCGACCATGGGTGCCCACGCCGACGCGCACCGGCGCAGCCTCGCCGACCCCGAGGGGTTCTGGCTGGAGGCCGCGACCGCAATCGACTGGGACCGCGCACCGGAGCGGGCGCTGGACGAGTCCGGGCGATGGTTCCCGGACGGGGTGCTCAACACCTGCTTCAACGCGCTGGACCGGCACGTCCGCGACGGGCGGGGCGAGCGGACCGCGGTGATCTGGGACTCGGCGATGACCGGCGAGGTGTCCCGCTGGACCTACCGCGAGCTGCTGGACCGCACCGCCCGCTTCGCCGGGGCGCTCCGGGCGCGCGGCGTCGGCAAGGGCGACCGGGTGATCGTCTACCTGCCGATGATCCCGGAAGCGCTGGTGGTCATGCTGGCGTGCGCGCGGATCGGGGCGGTGCACTCGGTTGTCTTCGGCGGCTTCGCGCCGAAGGAGCTCGCCGCCCGCATCGACGACGCCCACCCGGCGATCGTGGTGGCCGCGTCCTGCGGGCTGGAGCCGAACCGGGTCGTGGAGTACAAGCCGATCGTCGACGAGGCGCTGCGGCTGGCCGAGCACCGCCCGGCGGGCGGCGTGCTGGTGTTCCAGCGGGAGCAGGCGCGGGCCGAGCTGGGACCGGGCGACGCCGATGCCGCGGAAGCCCTGGCGGCCGCCGAACCCGCCGACTGCGTGCCCGTGGCGGCCACCGATCCGCTGTACGTGCTCTACACCTCCGGCACCACCGGGCGCCCCAAGGGCGTGGTGCGCGACCACGGCGGGCACGCGGTGGCGCTGCGCTGGTCGATGGGCGCGATCTACGACATCGGGCCCGGTGACGTGTTCTGGACGGCCTCCGACGTGGGCTGGGTCGTCGGGCACTCCTACATCGTCTACGCCCCGCTGCTGGCCGGGGCTACGACCGTGGTCTACGAGGGCAAGCCGGTGGGCACCCCGGACGCGGGCGCGTTCTGGCGGGTCATCGCCGCGCACGGGGTGCGGGCGCTGTTCACCGCGCCGACCGCGTTCCGGGCGATCAAGCGCGTCGATCCCGACGCCGCCGAGCTCGCCCGCTACGACCTGTCCTCGCTGCGCACGCTGTTCCTGGCCGGGGAGCGGCTGGACCCGGAGACCTACCAGTGGGCGGTGCGCACCCTCGGCGTGCCGGTGGTGGACCACTGGTGGCAGACCGAGACGGGCTGGCCGATCTGCGCGAACCTGCGCGGCCTGGAACCGATGCCGATCAAGCCGGGGTCGCCGACGGTACCGGTGCCCGGGTTCGACGTGCGGGTGCTCGACCAGGCGGGCGAGGAGCTGCCGCCCGGCGTGGACGGCGCGATCTGCATCAAGCAGCCGCTGCCGCCGGGGATGCTGCCGACGCTGTGGGGCGACGACGAGCGGTTCCGGGAGTCGTACCTGTCCCGCTACCCCGGCTACTACCTGACCGGCGACAGCGGGCACGTGGACGAGGACGGCTACGTGTTCGTGATGGGCCGCACCGACGACGTGATCAACGTGGCCGGGCACCGGTTGTCCACCGGCTCGATGGAGGCGGTGCTCGCCGCCCACCCGGCGGTCGCGGAGTGCGCGGTGATCGGCGTGCACGACGCGCTGAAGGGCCAGGTGCCGCGCGGCTTCGTGGTGCTCAAGTCCGGTGTCGAGGTCGATCCGGCGGAGCTGCGGGCCGAGCTGGTGGCCGCGGTGCGGGACCAGATCGGGCCGGTGGCGGCGTTCCGGGACGTGGACGTGGTGGACGGGCTGCCGAAGACGCGGTCCGGGAAGGTGCTGCGCAAGTCGATGCGGGAGATCGCCGACACCGGCGAGGCGAAGGTGCCCTCCACCATCGAGGACCCGGCGGTGCTGGACGCCCTGCGCACCGCGCTGCGCGGCGAGCGCTGACCGCCGGAGCGCGGCCGGGCCGAGCGGCGCCCGATACGTCCGTTCGGCCGCTGCCCACGCGGGATGCGTGGTCTATACCTTTTACGACCACGTCCCCGACCGGGAGTTGCCGATGCCCCTCACCCCCGTGCGCGCCGCGACGGCGGCGCTGCTGACCGGCGTGCTCGCCGCCGGAGCCCTGAGCACCCTCACCCCCGACGCCTCCGCGGACCCGCAGGCGCGGCTGCACCAGGTCATCCCGGCTCCCGAAGCAGTGCAGGAGGCGCCGGGCGTCGAGTTCGCGCTCACCGCCGACAGCGCGATCAGCGCCGACCCCGGCGCCACCGAGGTCGCCGACCGGCTCGCCGAGGTGCTGCGGCCCGCCACCGGGTTCCCGCTGCCGGTATCCGACGGCGGTGACCTCGCGCTGCGCCTCGACGAGCCGGACGCCGGACCGGAGGGCTACCGGCTCGAGGTCACCGCGGACGCGGTCACGCTGCACGCCGCCACCGACACCGGCCTGTTCCACGGCGTGCAGACGCTGCGCCAGCTGCTGCCCGCCGAGATCGAGAGCCCGCAGGTGCAGGACGTGCCGTGGACGGTGCCCGGCGGGGAGATCACCGACCGGCCGCGCTACGAGCACCGTGCCGCCGGGCTCGACGTGGCCCGGCACTTCTTCGACGTCGACTCGGTCAAGCGCTACATCGACCAGCTCGCGCGGTACAAGGTGAACTTCCTGCGCCTGCACCTGAGCGACGACCAGGGCTGGCGGATCCAGATCACCGACTGGCCGCGGCTGACCGAGCACGGCGGCAGCACCGAGGTCGGCGGCGGGCCCGGCGGCTTCTACACGCAGCAGGACTACTCGGAGATCGTGGCGCACGCCGAATCGCGGCACATCACGCTCATCCCGGAGATCGACACCCCGGGGCACACCAACGCGGCGCTCTCCTCCTACGCCGAGCTCAACTGCGACGGGGTCGCGCCGCCGCTGTACACCGGCATCGAGGTCGGGTTCAGCTCGCTGTGCGTGGACTCGGACATCACCTACGAGTTCCTGGACGACGTGATCCGCGAGATCGCCGCCCTGACCCCCGGCCCGTACCTGCACATCGGCGGGGACGAGGCGGACGCCACCACCGACGAGCAGTACCGGGCGTTCATGGACCGGGCGCTGCCGATCGTGGCGAAGTACGGCAAGACCGCGGTCGGCTGGCACGAGTACGCCAAGGCCGAACCGGCCGCCGGATCGGTCGTGCAGTACTGGGGCACCGAGGGTGCCGACGCGGAGCTGATGGCCGCGGCCGCCGAGCGCGGCAACCGCATCCTGCTGTCCCCCGCGGACCGGTCCTACCTGGACATGAAGTACGACGAGTCCACCGAGCTGGGCCTGAGCTGGGCCGGCTACGTCGAGGTCGCCGACGCCTACGGCTGGGACCCGGCGACGCTGCTGCCCGGGGTGCCCGCGGACGCGGTGCACGGCGTGGAGGCTCCGATGTGGACGGAGACGCTGGAGAACTCCGAGCACGTCGAGCTGATGGCGTTCCCGCGGCTGCCCGCGATCGCCGAGCTGGGCTGGTCGCCCGCGGCCACCCACGACTGGGAGTCGTTCCGGGCCCGGCTGGCGCAGCAGGGCCCGCGCTGGGAGGCGGCGGGCATCGGCTACACCCGATCCCCGCAGATCGACTGGCCGTGAGGCCTCCGGTGCGGCCGGGCCCCCCGCCCGGCCGCACCGCGGTCAGCGCTCGCCGAGCCCGGCCCACTCCTCGTCGGTGAGCAGCCGGGACCGGATCAGGAAGCGCACGCCTTCGGGCGCCTCCAAGGAGAAACCGCTCCCCCGCCCCGGGACCACGTCGACGGTGAGGTGGGTGTGCTTCCAGTACTCGAACTGGGCGCCGGACATCCACATCGGCACCGGATCGGGGTTCCCGTCCTCGTCAACCACGGCGAGGTCGCCGAGGTGCACGTCGGACGCTCCGGTGCGGAACTCGCCCTGCGGATAGCACATGGGGGCGCTGCCGTCGCAGCACCCGCCGGACTGGTGGAACATCACCGGGCCGTGCTGGGCCCGGAGGCGGCGGATCAGATCCGCCGCCTCCGGCGTCACGGCCACCCGTGCGGGAGTGCCCGTGTCCTCGTCCGCCATCAGAACAACCCCGGACCGCTCTGGGAGTAGCTGATGAGGAGGTTCTTCGTCTGCTGGTAGTGGTCCAGCATCATCTTGTGCGTCTCGCGGCCGATGCCGGACTGCTTGTAGCCGCCGAACGCCGCGTGCGCCGGGTAGGCGTGGTAGTTGTTCACCCACACCCGGCCCGCCTGGATGTCGCGGCCCGCGCGGTAGGCGGTGGAACCGTCCCGGGCCCACACGCCCGCACCGAGGCCGTAGAGGGTGTCGTTGGCGGTCTTGATCGCCTCGTCGTAGTCGGCGAACGACGCGACCGACAGCACCGGCCCGAAGATCTCCTCCTGGAAGATCCGCTGCTTGTTGTGCCCCTCGAAGATGGTGGGCTGCACGTAGTAGCCGCCGGCGAGCTCGCCGCCGTGCTCGATGCGCTCCCCGCCGGTGAGGACCTTGGCGCCCTCCTGCTTGCCGATGTCGATGTAGGAGAGGATCTTCTCCAGCTGGTCGTTGCTGGCCTGCGCGCCGATCTGGGTGTCGGTGTCCAGCGGGTGCCCGGTCTTGATCTTCTCGGTGCGGGCGACCGCGTCGGCCAGGAAGTCCCGGTAGATGCCCTGCTGCACCAGCGCCCGCGACGGGCAGGTGCACACCTCGCCCTGGTTGAGGGCGAACATGGCGAAGCCCTCCAGCGCCTTGTCGTAGAAGGCGTCGCGCTGGGCGGCCACGTCGTCGAAGAAGATGTTCGGGCTCTTGCCGCCGAGCTCCACCGTCACCGGGATGATGTTCTCGCTGGCGTACTGCAGGATGAGCCGCCCGGTGGTGGTCTCCCCGGTGAAGGCGACCTTGCGGATCCGCGAGTTCGAGGCCAGCGGCTTGCCCGCCTCGACGCCGAAGCCGTTGACGACGTTGAGCACGCCCGGCGGCAGCAGGTCGGAGATGACCTCCAGCAGCACGTGGATGGACGCCGGGGTCTGCTCGGCCGGTTTGAGCACGATGGCGTTGCCACCGGCCAGCGCGGGCGCGATCTTCCAGACCGCCATCAGGATCGGGAAGTTCCACGGGATGATCTGGCCGACGACGCCCAGCGGCTCGTGGAAGTGGTACGCGACGGTGTCCTCGTCGACCTGCGAGAGGGTGCCCTCCTGGGCGCGCAGCGCGCCCGCGAAGTAGCGGAAGTGGTCGATCGCCAGCGGGATGTCGGCGGCCAGCGTCTCGCGGACGGGCTTGCCGTTCTCCCAGCTCTCCGCGACCGCGAGCTTCTCCAGGTTCTGCTCCATGCGGTCGGCGATGGCCAGCAGCACCCCGGCGCGCTCGGCCGGAGCGGTGCGGCCCCAGGCGGGTGCGGCGCCTTCGGCGGCGTCGATGGCTCGCTCGACGTCGTCCGCGGTGCCGCGGGCGATCTCGGTGAACACCTTGCCGGTGATCGGGGTGGGGTTCTCGAAGTAGTCGCCCTTCGCGGGGGCGACGTACTCGCCACCGATGAAGTGGTCGTAGCGCGAGCGGTACTCGACCACCGCGCCCTCGGTCCCCGGTGCTGCGTAGAGCGTCATCTGGTGCCTCCCGTACGACGTTGTGCGGTGCTGGGCGCGAAGCTACGGGCGGCGACGTTGCAGTGACGTTGCCCACGGGCGGCGCACCCCGCTGGCAATGGGGTGAGCGTCCTTGCCTGTTGCGCGCGTCACGGTCCAGGATGGGCCGATCGGGCGCGCTCCGCCGCACCGGTGGAGCAGCTTCCGAGCGTGACCGCGCATGAGCGGTCGAGTACCGTACCGGCTCTGGATCTTCAGCGAGGGCGGTGTCCGCCCCGTCCCGGTTGTGAGCACGGAGGCATGAAGCGCACCGACGAGATTCCCGCCGACCCGATGGAACGCGCCCGCCTGCTGCGGCGGGTGCACAGCGCCGTGCTCTCCGGGGAGCGCGCGCCGCACGCCCCGCGCGCGGTGGTGTTCGAATCCTGGCGCCGCTCGCTGGCGGCCAGCGTCGACCCGGACCGGGTGGAACCGCCGATGGGCGTCGGCGTCGACCGGCTCGCGGAGATGCGCGCGGCGCATCCGCTCGCGGCCTGCGTACCGCTGCTGCGCCGCACCCTGCTGGACGCGGCGGACGGCACCACGCACATCATGGTGATCACCGACGCCGAGGGGAACATCCTCTGGCGCGAGGGGCATCCGAACGTCTGCCGGGCCGCGGACCGGGTGCAGCTGTCCGAGGGCACCACCTGGTCGGAAGCCTCGATGGGCACCAACGCGATGGGCACCACGCTGGCCACCGGCCGCCCGGTGCAGATCCACTCGGCCGAGCACCTGGTGCGCCGCTACCACTCGTGGACCTGCGCGGCCTCCCCGGTGCACGACCCGGAGACCGGCCGCATCCTCGGCTCGATCGACATCAGCGGGCCGCTGCACACGATGCACCCGGCCCTGGCGGCGCTGGTCGCGGCGGCGACGACGCTGGTGGAGAGCACGCTGCGGGACTGGATGGCGCGCCGCGACGAGCGGCTGCGGGAGCGGAACTCGGACGTGCTGCGGGCGCTGCGCGGCGAACCGGGGGCGCTGCTGAGCGCCACCGGGCGGGTGATCGCGGCCGAACCGGGTGATCTGGCGCTGCCGGAGCGGGTCGAGCTGGACCGCCCGGAGGGCGCGCTGCGGCTGAGCGGCCGGGAGGCGCGGATCGAGCCGTTGGCCGAGGGGTACCTGCTGCGGGCGCCCCGGGCCGTCGCGGGCCCCGGCCCGGCGGGTTCGGGCGGTGCGGCCGGGACGGGTCCGGCGCGTGCCGCCGGAACGGGCACGAGCGCCGAGGCAGGCCCGGCACCGTACTCGGCCGATCAGGACGAACCCCGGGCACCGACACTGCGGCTGCGCTTCCTCACGTCCCGGCCGATCGCGGAGCTGCGCGGCCGCGAGGTGTCGCTGAGCCCGCGCCGCGCCGAGCTGCTGGCGGTGCTCGCGCTCTCCCCCGACGGCCTCAGCGCCGAACAGCTCGCGCTGGCCCTGCACGGCGAGCAGGGCAACCCGGTGACGGTGCGCGCCGAGATCCACCGGCTGCGCACCCAGCTCGGCCACGACGTGGTGCAGACGAAGCCGTACCGGATCGCCGCCGAGGTGGACGCGGACTTCCTGCAGCTGCGCACCGCGCTGCGGGCTGGGCGGCTGGACCCGGCGCTGGACCTGCACCGGGGCACGTTGCTGCCCAGTTCGGAGGCACCGGCGGTCCGCGAGGAGCGGGAAGACCTGCTGGCGGGCCTGCGCGGCGCCGTGCTGGCGGCGCGCGACCCGGAACCGCTGTGGCGGCTCGCCGACGGCCCGGCGGGCCGCGACGACATCGAGGTGCACGAGGCGCTGCTGACGGTGCTGCCCGCGCAGGACTGGCGCCGCCCCACGGTCGCGGCCCGGCTGCACCGGCTGCTGCACGACCCGGCCTGACCGGTGCGCGCGGCGGGTGCCGCGGCCGCGGGGCGGCGGGGCTCAGCCCGCCTTCGGCTCCAGCACCGTCCACCACTCGGCGAGGCTGGGGCGCTCGGCCAGGTCGGCGAAGGTGACCTCGACCCCCTTGGTGCGCCACCGCTCCACCAGGCTCATGATCCGCACCGAGTCGAGGCCCCAGTCCAGCAGGTTCTCCTCGTCGCTGATCTCGGCCGGGTCCTCGTAGAGCAGCTCGGCCACGTCGGCCCGCACGTCGTCGAGGGTCAGCTTCCCGCTCATGTTCTCCTCCTGCACCCGTTCTCCACCGGCTTCGGCGAAGCCCGGTCCGGTCGTCGCGGCGCTCATGCCACCGCGGAAGGCTGCGGCGCCAGCGCTTCGACGAGCCGCTGCGTCGAGTCCACCACGGCGCACCGCTTGGCCGCGTACTGCACCGCCATCCGGTGGTCCTCGGCGGAGAAGTCGGCGACGGCGTCGGCGGCCAGAAAGGCCTGGACCTCCTGCTGGAACGCTTCGGCCGCGGTCATCAGGCAGCCGATGTGCGCGTAGATGCCGGTGATGATCAGCTGGTCGCGGCCCCAGCCGCGCAGCATCTCGCGCAGCTCGGTGCGCTGGAAGGCGCTGTAGCGCCACTTGGTCAGCCGCACGTCGCCGGGTTCCGGCGCGAGCTCGTCGATGATCGCCTCCTGCTCGGGGTCGGCGACACCGGGCCCCCACCACTCCAGCTGGAGCCCGCGCTGCTGCGGGGTCTGGCCGCTGGGCTGGGCGCAGTACACGACGGGGACCCCGGCGGCGCGGGCGCCCGCGGCGAGCCTGCGGATGTTCGGCACGACCTCGGTGAGCGGTTCGGCGTCGGGCTCGAACACGTTCACGAAGTGCCGTTCCATGTCGTGCACGAGCAGCACGGCCCGGTCCGCATCCGGTCGCCAGTCCACCCGGTTGGCGGGCAGTTCGTCCTGCCGCGGAACCGGGTACGGCGCGATCGTCGGCAACCCCACCTGTGCGTCCTCCTGTCCTGCTCCACGTCCGGTCCGGGGCCGCCCCGGCCGGGAATCGCCGGGCCCGCCCCGTTCGCGCGGGGCCGCTCGGCCGGTCAACGACGTTCGAGTTCCGGCACCAGGTCGCGCTGGATCGCTTCGCGCAGGTCGCGCTTGCTGACCTTGCCGACGCCGGTCTGCGGGAACGCGTCGATGAATTCGACGCGGTCGGGCACCTTGTAGCCGGCGAGTCCGCGCTGCCGCACGAACTTGATCAGTTCGCGGGCCTTCGGCGCCTCGCCGCGGGCGACCACGAACGCGCAGGTGCGCTCGCCGAGGTAGGGGTCCGGCATGGACACCACGGCGGCGTCGTGCACGGCGGGGTGGGCCAGCAGGTGGTTCTCCACCTCCTCGGCCGCGACCTTCTCGCCGCCGCGGTTGATCTGGTCCTTGGCGCGGCCTTCGACGACGATGTTGCCCTCGGCGGTGAACCGCACGACGTCGCCGGTGCGGTAGAAGCCCTCGGGGGTGAACGCCTTGGCGTTGTGCTCCTCGGCCTTGTAGTAGCCGCGGATCGTGTAGGGCCCGCGGGTGAGCAGGTGCCCGGTGCCGCCGGGGGCGACGGGCCGGTCCTCGTCGTCGACGACGAGGACCTCGTCGTCCGGGGAGATCGGCCTGCCCTGGGTGCCGACGATCACGTCCTCGGGATCGTCGAGCCGGGTGTAGTTGACGAGCCCCTCGGCCATGCCGAACACCTGCTGCAGGGTGGCGCCGAGCACCGGGCGGACCCGGCGCGCGACCTCCTCGCTGCACTTGGCGCCGCCGACCTGCAGCACCTCCAGGCTGGAGAGGTCGTGCGCGGTGTTCGCCGCCGCGTCCAGCCACACCAGCGCCAGCGGCGGCACCGCGGCCAGCAGCGTGACCCGTTCCCGTTCCACGAGCGGGAAGACCTCGTCGGGGCTGGGCCTGCGCGAGAGCACCACCTTGCCCCCGGCCTGCAGCACGCCGAACGTGCCCGGCGAACTCATCGGGAAGTTGTGCGCGGCGGGCAGCGCCACCAGGTAGGTGGTGTCGGCGGTGACTCCGCAGATCTCGTTGCTGGCGCGGAACGAGTAGGCGTAGTCGTCGTGGGTGCGCGGGATGAGCTTGGGCACCCCGGTGCTGCCGCCGGAGAGCTGGAGGAACGCGATGTCCCCCGGCCCCGGACCATCCACATCGGACGGTTCGGCGTCGATCCCGGACAGCGCGCGGAACCCGGACTCGCCCGGGTCGCCCGCGATGAGCACGTGGCGCAGCCCCGGCACCTTCGCGAGCACCTCGGTGGCGAGCGCGCGGTGGTCGAACCCGCCTTCCACGTCGCAGGTGATGTAGGCGGCGGCCTCGGCGAACTCGCAGAAGTAGGCCACTTCGGTCAACCGGTGCGAGGGCAGCGCGAACACCGGCACCGCACCGAGGCGGAACAGCGCGAAGCACACCTCGAAGAACTCGGCGATGTTCGGCAGCTGCACCACGACCCGGTCCTGCGCGCCGATGCCGAGCTCGCGCAGCCCGGCCGCGAGCCGGTCGGCGCGGGTGTCGAGCTCGCCGTAGGTCAGCGAGCGCTCGGCGTCCACGACCGCGACGCGCTCACCGTGCTCGGCGGCGCGGGCGCGGAGGATCTCGCCGAAGGTCTCCCCGCGCCAGTACCCGGCTTCGCGGTAGCGGGCGGCGTCCTTCTCGGGCCAGGTGGGGCATCCGGGCAGCATCGTCGTTCCTGTTCGTTCGGTGGTGGGCAGTGGCGTCGGGCGGTTACAGCGCGTCCGTCCAGCCCATCGCCGAAAGCGCGGTGCGGAATTTGGCGGAGGTCTCGGCGAGTTCGTCGGCCGGGTCGGAACCTTCGACGATCCCGGCGCCCGCGTAGAAGCGGACCGCGGAGTCCTCGATCTCGGCGCACCTGATCGTGACCACCCATTCTCCGTCGCCGGTGGCGTCGCACCAACCGACCATCCCGGTGTAGAAACCGCGCTCGAACGGTTCCGCTTCGGCGATGGCGACCCGGGCGTCCTCGGGCGGGGTGCCGCACACGGCGGGCGTCGGGTGCATCGCGACGGCCAGCTGCAGCGAGGTGGTCTCCGGGTCGAGGAGTTCGCCGGTGATCTCGGTGGACAGGTGCCACATCGCGGCGGTGTGCACCACCGACGGCCCGTCGGGGACGACGAGGTCGCGGCACAGCGGGCGCAGCGCGGCCACCACGGCTTCGACGACGGCGGCGTGCTCGCGCAGGTCCTTCTCGGAGTGCTGCAGCTCCTCGGCGCGGCGGCGGTCCTCCGCCGGGTCCGCGCTGCGCGGCCGGGAACCGGCCAGCGGGTTGGAGCGCACCCGGGTGCCGTCCAGCGACACCAGCAGTTCCGGGCTGGCGCCGAGCAGGGTGCGGCCGGTCTCGGGCCGCTCGCCGAAGGAATCGCGGGAGCCGTCCTGGCCGCGGCGCGGCAGGTCCACGGCGTAGGTGTACCCGCCCGGGTCGGTGCCCGCGAGGTTCCGCAGCATCACCGCCGGATCCACCGGGTCCGATGTGGACAGTTCGAGGGAGCGGGCCAGCACGACCTTGCTCATCTCCCCGTCGCGCAACCGCTTGAGCACCCGCTCCACCGCGCGCTCGTACTCGGACGGTGCCGGGACGTGCTTGACCTCGTAGTCCACCCGGGGCGCGTCGGGGGCGGGCACCGGCTCGGACAGCGGTGCGGCCCGGTCCACCTCGGCGGGCAGCACCAGGTGCGCGGGCAGGTTGTCGCCGAACGGCACCGCACCGACGACGACGGGGTTCTCCCGCCCGAACTCCTCGGCGTGGCGCAGGAATTCGGCGACCTGACCGGGGAGCCGGTCGCGCCCTCCGGAACAGGTCGCCTTCGGCACCACGGCGTCCACGCCGCGCGCCAGCATCGAGCCGCGCGGCGAGGCGAAGAAGAACGAGGAACCCGCCGCGTACCGGTCGAGCAGCACGCCCGGGGTGGCTCGCTCGCCGAGATCGTCGGATTCTCCGCGCATGGTGGTATCGCTGTCGATGGTCATGTGTGCCTTCCGTGCGGCGGTGGTCGAGGAGCGGCTCAGGCGCGCAGCGTCGCGCCGCCGTCGACGTACAGATCGTGCATCGTGATGTGCCCGGCCTGGTCGGAGAGCAGGAAGACGACCGCCTCCGCGACGTCCTCGGCCGTGGCCAGCTTGCCCAGCGGGATGCCGGTCTTGTAGGTCTCCAGCGATCCGGCGATCACCGGTGCGGGTCCGCGCTCGTCCCACAGCCGGTGCTGCATCGGCGTGTCGGTCGATCCGGGCGAGACCACGTTGCAGCGGATGCCGTGCTCGGCGAGTTCCAGCCCGAGCGACTTGGTGAACAGCGTCGCGGCCGCTTTGGAGGCGCCGTAGGCGGCCATGCCCTGGCGGGGAACGCCCGCGGCGTTGGAGCCGACGGTGACGATGGAGCCGCGGCCGCGGGGGATCATCCGCTTCGACACCGACCGGCACAGGTGGAACACGCCGGTGGTGTTCACCGCGAAGGTGCGGTGCCAGTCCGCCTCGTCGATCTCCTGCACGGTGCCGGGGCGCAGGATGCCCGCCACGTTGACCAGCAGATCCACCGGCCCCGCTTCGCGTTCGGCGCGCTCGACCACGGATTCCACGGCGGCGGAGTCGGCGACGTCGGCGGGGCAGGCCAGCACCCGGCGGCCCTTGCCGGTCGCGGTCGAGGCGACTCCGGCGAGTTCGTCGGCGTCGAGGTCGACGGCGACGACGGTCGCCCCCAGCTCCCCGAGCGCGTGCACCACAGCGGTACCGATACCGTGGGCGGCGCCGGTCACCACCGCGACCCGGCCGCTGATGCCACTGCGGTCCATCTCGTCCTTCCCCTCGGCTGCTGCCACGACCGGGCTCGTTCTCCTGTTCCGAGACCGGCTCAGCCCTGTATGGTTAGGCTAACCTGACCACAGCGGGGTTCGGTAGGGGATGACCATCACATCTGGTCCCGCACCCCCACGCGCCCGGTTGCCCTCAGCACCAGCGGACGCGGTCCTCGCCGAGGAGGCGCGGACACGCGTCCCCACACGAGCGGGGCCGACGTGCGCCTCCCCTGCGGTCTTGTCCTGGCCGGGCGGACCATCCCTACCTGCGCGGGGCCGACGCCTCCAGGAATCTCGCCGGCGCTCGCACCATCGGGTCATCCCCGCGTGCAGGGCTGACTCCAACTCATCCGACGCACGCACCGCATCCTCAGGAGCATCTCCGCGTGCGCGGGTCCGACGGGTGGGCGCCGCAACTGCGAGAACTGATCGCGGGAGCATCCCCGCGTGCGCGAGGCCGACGCCGATCTCGCCGCCCGGCTGGAGGAATACCGGGGAGCATCCCCGCGTGCGCGGGGCCGACGTGCCGACGAACAACCGGCACCGGCTCATCGCGGGAGCATCCCCGCGTGCGCGGGGCCGACACTTGTTGAACTGCGGGTTTATCGACGGATGGGGCTGTTTTCATTCAGTGCGTTCTGGGTGTTGATCATGGATGCCTGTTGCGGTCGGAGGCGCAGCCGGATCGTTCCTCTTGTGCTTGGCGGGCCTCGATTTCCACCATGCACACCTCCGTCCCCGTCCCCCTCAGTAACATCGGACGCACGAACCGTAGCGATGCCTACCGACGAACCAGTCCCGAACACATGAAGCCACCACAGGACCTCGAACCCCGCCTACGAAGCGGGGTGAATGAAAATCAGACCTCCACGAGATGAACCAGCAGGTCAAGAAGTGTCGGCCCCGCGGGCGCGGGGATGGTCCCATCGTCGGCGGCTACCTCTAGTCGGCCCCGCGGGCGCGGGGATGGTCCGCTCATGGGTGGCGGATGGGAACAGGTAATGCGGTCGGCCCCGCAGGCGCGGGGATGGTCCCCCGGTGGGCATCCCCACGGCCGCCACCAGCTGGTCGGCCCCGCAGACGCGGGGATGGGCTCTCGTTGCTGTGCGGGGAGATTCGTGCGATCGGGTCGGGGCCGCGGATGGCACGGGCCCGCTGCCGGTGGCGGCCGGTCAGCCGGGCGGGGGCCGGTCGAGGATGTCGCGGACGAAGCCGAGTTCGAGCAGGTCCCGGGGCCGCAACCGCAACCGGTCCGCCAGGTGCGGCACCTGCTCCGGCGGGAGCTTGAGGATCGACGCCGCCGATTCCGGGGCGATGACGGCGAAGTAGGCGTCCGCGGTGATCCACGTCGACCCCGGCGCGGCCAGCGCCAGCGCTCCCCCGGACCCGCCCTCGCCGATCACGACGGTGGTGATCGGCACCTCCGCCTCGGCGACCGCGGTGAACAGCTCGCCGATCGCGGGCCCGGCCCCGGCGAGCTCGGCCGCCGCGCCGTTCGCCGCCCCCGGGGTGTCCACCAGCGTCAGCACCGGCAGCCGCAGCCGGTCCGCCAGCCGCACCAGCCGGGCCGCGGTGCGGAAACCGGCCGGGGTGTTCGCGGTGCCGGTCTGCGCGGCGTAGGCGACGGTGCGGCCCTCGTGCTCGCCGATTCCGCACAGCATTCCCGAATCCACGCCGCCGGCCCGGTCACCGCTGAGCGCGAACCGGCGGGAGAAGAAGGCGTCCAAGTGCTCGACGGCGCGCGGGCGCCCGGCCGCGCGGGCCCGCTGCACCGCCGCCCACCCGGTCTCCGGCGCGGGGCTCGACTGCCGTCCGGGGCTCGGCGGCGGTCCGGCACTCGACTGCGATCCGGCACTCGGCGGCGGTCCGGCACTCGGCGGCGCGGGCGGTGCGACGGGTTCCGGGACCGCACGGCCCGGTCGCAGCAGGTCCATCAGCTCGGCCAGCACCGCGGGCAGCTCGTCCTCGGGCACCAACCGGTCGACCTGGCCCGCGGCGAACTTCCCGGCCGCGGTGAACTCCTCCCCCGACTCCTCGGCCGGGCGCACCCGGCTGCCGCCGAACGCGACCTCCGCGCCGGGCACCGCGAGCACCACGTCGGCGCCCGCGGCCAGCGACGCCCACATGCCGCCGGTCGTCGGATCGCGCAGCACCGCCACGTGCGGCAGGCCCGCCCGCCGGGTCTGCGAGCAGGCCTGCGCGATCGTCTGCAGCTGGGTGAGCGCGCGAATCCCCTCCTGCATCCGGCTACCCCCGGACGCGACCAGCGAGACCACCGGCAGTCGCAGTTCCCGGGCCCGGTCGAAGGCGTCCACCACCCGGGCGCCCGCCTCCTCGCCGACCGAGCCGCCGAGGAAGCCGAACTCGAAGGCGATCAGCACCGCGCGACCGGACCCGACCGAGCCGAGCCCGCAGCGCACCGATTCCGCCGCGCCGGTGCGCTCGGCGGCCCGCTGCCGCTGCTCGCCGTACCCGTCCCAGTCCAGCGGGCCGTCCGCCGGGCTGGTTCCGGTGCGGCGCGGCGCGAACTCGGTGAAGTCCGCGCACACCGCGGTGATCAGCTCGCGCGCGCCCACCGGATCACCCCAGCGCCTTCTTCATGACCTTGCCCATCTCGTTGCGCGGCAAGGACTCCACGAACCGGACCTCGCGCGGGCGCTTGTGCGGGGTGAGCAGCCGGGCCACGTGCTCGGCCAGCTCCCGGCCGGTCTCGTCCGCGTCCGCGGGCGCCGCGGTGGGCACCACCCAGGCGAGGATCCGCTCGCCCAGGTCCGGGTCGGGCCGCCCGGTGACGGCGACCTCGGCGACGGCCGGGTGCTCCAGCAGCGCGTTCTCGATCTCGCCCGCGCCGATCTTGTAGCCGCCGCTCTTGATGATGTCGGTGGCCTTGCGCCCCACGATCCGCAAGTAGCCGTCGGGGGCGCGGGTGGCGACGTCGCCGGTGCGGAACCAGCCGTCGACGAACGCGGCGGCGGTGGCGTCGGGCCGGTTCAGGTAGCCGGTGAACAGGTTGCGGCCGCGCACCAGGATCTCGCCGACGGTCTCGTCGTCGCTGACCTCGATGTCGGCGCCCGCGTCGTCGACGAGCTTGATCTCCACCCCGTCGAAGGGCAGGCCGACGTAGCCGGGCCTGCGGTCCCCGGAGGCGCGCACGCCCGAATTCATGATCGTCTCGCTCATGCCGTAGCGCTCCACCACGCGCTGTCCGGTCAGCCGCGAGATCCGCTCGTGCTCCACCGCGGGCAGCGCGGCCGACCCGGACACCAGCAGCCGGGCGCAGCCCACGGCCCGCGCCAGTTCCGGATCGCGCTCGGCGTCGTCGGCGAGCCGGTGGTACATGGTCGGCACCCCGAACAGCATCGTCGCCGGGCCGGCCAGCTCCGCCGCCACCGCCGCCGAGGAGAACCGGCCGAGGTGGTGCACGGTGCCGCCGAGCCGCACCGGCCCGAGGGTGCCGAGGATCAGCCCGTGCACGTGGAACAGCGGCAGCGCGTGCGCCAGCACGTCCTGCTCGGTCCACTCCCAGGCGTCGGCGAGCGCGTCGAGGTTGGCGCGGATCGCCCGGCGCGGCAGCACCACGCCCTTCGGCGGGCCGGTGGTGCCGGAGGTGTAGACGATCAGCGCGGGGCGCTCCTCGTCCGGTTCGGGCGGCAGCTGACCGCCCGGTGCGAGGTCCACCTCGTGCAGCGGGACCTCGGACAACGCCGCGGGGACGGCGAAACCGGGGGCGGCGAGCAGGAGTTCCGGTTCGCTGTCCCCGGCGATGTGCGCGAGCTCCCGCTCCCCCACCTTCGGGTTCACCGGCACCACCGCGGCTCCGGCGGCCAGCGCGCCGAGCACCGCCACCGCGGTCTCCAGCTCCGAGGTCGCCCACACCGCGACCCGCCGGGCGTCGCCGACGCGCTCGGCGACACCCGCCGCGGCGGCCGCCAGCTCCGGGTAGGTCAGGGCGCGGTCGCCGAAGCGCACCGCCTCCTTCGCCACCGGCCTGCGCAGCGTCGGGAACAGTTCCATGCCTACCTCCGGTTCCATGTCACCCCAGTCCGGGGACGACGAACACGAGCCACGCCAGCAGCGGGCCCACCGCGACCACCACTCCGCCGTAGACCATCAGGCGGCGGAAGAACACCTCGCGGTCCACGCCCTTGGCGTTGGCCAGCACGATCGCGCCGTTGGTGGAGAACGGGCTGACGTCCACCAGCGTCGCCGACACCGCCAGCGCCGTCACCACGCCGATCGGCCCGATCGTGCCGGTCGCCAGGAACGGCACCGCCAGCGGGATCAGCGCGCCCATCAACCCGACCGAGGACGCGAACGCGGACACGACACCGCCGATGTAGCACAGCAGCAGCGCCGCCAGCAGCGGCAGCCCGACCCCGGCGACGGCGTGGCCCACGTAGTCGATCGTGCCCATCTCCTGCAGCACCCCGACGTAGGTGAGCACGCCGCAGATCAGCAGCACCGTCGGCCAGGTGACCTCGGCGGGCGCGTTCGCGGCGACCTTCGGCGACAGCACGGTGAGCACCACCGCGACGGTCATCGCCACCAGCCCGGCGTCCAGCTCGAACACCAGCGTGCACACCACCAGCGCGGCGAGCCCGAGCAGCGTCAGCACCCGGTCGCGGTCCAGGCGCAGCACCTCCGGCTCGTCGACGGCCGCGTCCTGCTCCACCCCGGCCCGGGCGGTGCGCAGTCCGCCGAACACGACGAACACCACGCCCGCGATCACCAGGTTCAGCGCGAAGCTCCCCAGGAACAGCACCAGCGGGCTGCCGGGCAGCGCGTTGTCGGCGACCACCCCGTTGACGATCACGCCGTACACGCTGATCGGCGAAAAGCCGCCCGCCTGCGCGCCGTGCACGACCATCGCCCCCATCAGCAGCGGGTTGATGCCGTGCCGGGCGGCGAGGTTCAGCGCGATCGGCGCGATGATCGCGCAGGCCGCGGGGCTGACCGCGCCGATGGCGGTGAGCAGCGCGGCGATGCCGAACATGACCCACGGGATCACCACCAGCCTGCCGCCGACCAGCCGCACCGCCCAGTGCACCAGCCAGTCGGTGGTGCCGTTGGCGCGGGCGATGGCGAACAGGTAGGTGACGCCGACGAGCACCACGAAGATGTCGCCGGGGAACCCGGCGAAGATGTCGTCGTCGGAGAGGCCGCCGGCGAGCTTGCCGACGGCGAAGGCCGCGGCGAACGACAGCACCCCCATGTTCACCGACATCGTCGTGGCCAGCACGAAGCAGGCCACGAGCGCGTAGATGGAAATCAGCTCGGGCGACACCGTTGTCTCCTCACCGTCCCTGCGCCGCGGACGCGCAGTGGTTCACTGGCTGGACCACTGTGCGCCGACGCCCCTGGACCGTCAAGACCCCGAGTGGTCCAGTGCCCGGACCTCTGACCCGCGTTCCGGTGCTAGCCTGGGCGTTCCGCTCCGAACCGGGAGGGAGACGCCGGTGTCCGACGCGTTGCGCCCGCTGACCAGGCCGAAGCTCTACGAGCAGGTCGTGGTGCGGCTGCGCGAGCACATCGCCGCCTCCGGGCTGGACGTCGGCGACCGGCTACCGCCGGAGCGCGAGCTCGCCGAGCGGCTCGGGGTCAGCCGCGCCTCGGTGCGCCAAGCCATCGTGGTGCTGGAGGTGCAGGGCCTCGTCGAGGTGCGCCACGGGGGCGGGACCTACCTGGCGCGCCGCGACCTGGAGGCCGAACCGGTCGACGAGCTGGTCGCCCGCCGGGACCGGCTGCCCGACGTGCTCGACGCCCGCGAAGGCCTGGAGACCAAGCTCGCCGAGCTCGCCGCCGAACGCCGCACCACCGCCGACCTCGCCGAGATCGACGCGGCGGTGGCCGACATGCGCGCCCAGATCGAGCGCGGGGAACGCGGTGCCGACGGAGATCGCCGGTTCCACGCGGCCGTCACCGCCGCCGCGCACAGCTCGATGCTCGCCGAGTTCATGCGCACCATCGCCGCGGAGATCGCCGAGAGCCGCCAGGAATCGCTGCGCCAGCCGCACCGCCCGCCGAAGTCGCTGGCCCAGCACGAGCGCATCGCCGACGCCATCCGCGCCGGGCAGCCGCGGGCCGCGGCCGCCGCGATGCGCAGGCACCTGCGCACCGTCAGCCGGGTCCGGCTGCTGTCCTGGAACCCGGACGCCGACGAACCGCGCTGACCGGCCCGGAGCCGCCGCCCGGTAAGGTCGGCCCGTTCCCCCGTTCGAGTTCCGTGGAGTACGTCCCGATGCCCGCTCGCCCCCGCACCGGCAGCAGGCGCGCACCCGCTCCGGAGCCCGCACGATGATCTGGTGGCTGCTGGCCACGGCGGGCACCGCGCTGCTGGGCAGCGTCTTCCCGCTGGCGAACATCGAGCTGTACCTCGTCGGCGTCCTCACCACCGTGGACGGGCTGAACTGGTGGGCGCTGGCGCTGGCCGCGGCGGTCGGGCAGATGACCGGGAAGACGCTGTTCTACCTGGCGGGCCGGGGCGGGTTCAGCCTCGGCACCCGGCTCGGCCGGATGGCGGACGCCCGCAAGGGCGGCCGGTGGGCGGCGTGGCTGGAGAAGTTCCACGCGCGCACCGAGCAGCACCCGTGGTGGGGGCTGGGCGTGCTGTTCGTGAGCGCGGTGGCCAGCTTCCCGCCGTTCACCGTGCTGTGCTTCCTCTCCGGTGCGGCGGGATTGCCGCTGCTGGGCTTCCTCGGCGTGAGCCTGCTGGGCCGCGCGATCCACTTCCTGGTGCTGGCCGCGGCACCGGAGATCATCCACCAGCTGCCGTTCTTCGGCTGACCTCCCGCGCCGACGCGCGCGATGCATGTCGATCCGCCGCGGCGGGCACCCGTCGGGCACGGACTACCCGTTCCCGGAGGCCTGGCATGACTTCGCACCGCGACAAGCAGGAACAGCTCGACGAAGTGCGGCACGACCCGCAGGACACCTACCTGACCACCCAGCAGGGCGTCCGCGTCGGCCACACCGACGATTCGCTCACCGCGGGCGCGCGCGGCCCCACCTTGCTGGAGGACTTCCACGCGCGGGAGAAGATCACCCACTTCGACCACGAACGCATCCCCGAACGGGTGGTGCACGCGCGCGGCGCGGGCGCCTACGGCTACTTCGAGGCCTACGACTCCTGGCTCGCGGACTACACGGCGGCGAAGTTCCTGACCGACCCGCAGCGGCGGACTCCGCTGTTCGTCCGGTTCTCCACGGTCGCCGGCTCGCGCGGTTCGGCCGACACGGTGCGGGACGTGCGCGGGTTCGCGGTGAAGTTCTACACCGCGGAGGGCAACTACGACCTGGTCGGCAACAACATGCCGGTGTTCTTCATCCAGGACGGCATCAAGTTCCCCGACTTCGTGCACGCGGTGAAACCGGAGCCGCACAACGAGATCCCGCAGGCCCAGTCGGCGCACGACACGCTGTGGGACTTCGTGCAGCTGCAGCCCGAGACGATGCACATGATCATGTGGTTGATGTCGGACCGGGCGCTGCCGCGCAGCTACCGGATGATGCAGGGCTTCGGGGTGCACACCTTCCGGTTCGTCAACGCCGACGGCACCGGCACGTTCGTGAAGTTCCACTGGAAGCCGAAGCTGGGCACCCACTCGCTGGTCTGGGAGGAGTGCCAGCAGGTGCAGGGCAAGGACCCGGACTACAACCGCCGCGACCTGTGGGACGCCATCGAGGCCGGGAACTTCCCCGAGTGGGAGCTGGGCGTGCAGCTGGTCGAGGAGTCCCGGGAGCACGACTTCGACTTCGACCTGCTGGACGCCACGAAGATCATCCCGGAGGAGCAGGTGCCGGTGCGCCCGGTCGGCCGGATGGTGCTGGACCGCAACCCGGACAACTTCTTCGCCGAGACCGAGCAGGTCGCGTTCCACACCGCGAACGTGGTGCCGGGCATCGACTTCACGAACGATCCGCTGCTGCAGGCGCGGAACTTCTCCTACCTGGACACGCAGCTGATCCGGCTGGGCGGGCCGAACTTCGCGCACATCCCGGTGAACCGGCCGGTCGCGGAGGTCTCCACGAACCAGCGCGACGGGTTCCAGCAGCAGCGGATCCACCGCGGGCGGACGAGCTACTCGAACAACAGCCTCGGTGGCGGCTGCCCGGTGCTGGCCGGGGCCGACGAGGGCGCCTTCCAGCACTACCAGGAGAAGGTCGAAGGCGCGAAGATCCGCAAGCGCAGCGAGAGCTTCCAGGACCACTACACGCAGGCGCGGCTGTTCTGGAACAGCATGGCCTGGTGGGAGAAGCGGCACATCATCGCCGCGTTCCGCTTCGAGCTGGGCAAGGTCGAGCACGTGCACGTGCGGGAAGGCGCGGTCGCGCAGATCAACCGGGTCGACCACGACCTCGCCGTCGCCGTCGCCGAAGGCGTCGGCGTCGACCCGCCGGAATCCGCCGGGGCGGGCCACGACGAGACCTCCCCCGCGCTGAGCCAGGCGAGCCCGCCGTTCACCATCGCCACCCGCACCGTCGCCGTGCTCGTCTCCGACGGCGTCGACCAGGCCGAGGTGGCGCGCATCCGCGAGGACCTCGCCGCGCGCGGCGCCACCGCCGAGGTGCTCGGCACCCGCGACGGCAGCGTGCGCGGTGCCGACGAGAGCCGGGTCGCGGTGGACCGCGCCCTGCCCACGATGTCCTCGGCGCTCTACGACGGGGTGATCGTGCCCGGCGGGGTGGAGAGCGTGCGGACGCTGTCCGCGGACGGCTCCGCCGCGCACTTCGTGGCCGAGGCGTTCAAGCACGCCAAACCGATCGGGGCCAGCGACGAGGGCATCGCGCTGCTGCAGCGCGCCGGGCTGGACGACCTGCGCCACGCCGGGGAAGGCGACGACGTGGTGACCGACCAGGGCGTGGTGACCGCCGCACCCGGCGGCGCCGGACTGCCCGCCGACTTCGTCGAGCAGTTCGCCGCGGTGCTCGCCGGCCACCGGGTGTGGGACCGCGAGACCGGCCACGTCGTCGCCTGATCGGGTGCCCGATCGGCGCAACCGCTGGACTGCACGGGTTGTCGCGGCTGCGCCGATCGGTCCCACTCCGGTACCAGGTCCATCACGCCGCGCCCGATGTTTCGCTTTCCCCGCGGTGAGCTTCTACCGTGCTGATCCGTGAGTGTTCTGCGAACCCTTCCCGTCCGGGACGTGCTGGACCGCACCGAGCGCAGCGGTCTGGCCCGGCGGCTGTCCGGTGTCGACCTCGTCGGTTTCGGCATCGGCATCATCATCGGGACCGGCGTGTTCACGCTGGCGGGCGTGGAGGCCAAGGACCACGCCGGCCCCGCGGTGGTGCTGGCGTTCCTCATCGGCGGGGTCGTCGCCTCGCTGGCCGCGCTCTGCTACGCCGAGCTGGCCTCGGCGGTGCCGACCGCGGGCAGCGCCTACACCTACGGGTACGCGACGCTCGGTGAGATCTTCGCCTGGATCATCGGCTGGGACCTGCTGCTGGAGTTCGCGCTCGGCGCGGCCGTGGTGTCCCGCAGCTGGTCCGGCTACGTCGCCAGCCTGCTCGGCCTGCCACCGGAGTGGTTCGGCGAGGAGGCGACGGTCAACGTCGGCGCCATCCTCATCATCGGCGTGCTCACCGTCGTGGCCGTGCTGGGCATCCGCGAGGCGTCCTGGCTCACCAACGCGCTGGTCGTGGTCAAGGTCGCGGTGTGCGTGCTGGTGATCATCGCCGGGCTGTTCTTCTTCACCGGCGCGCACCTCACGCCGTTCGTGCCGCCCGCGCAGCCCGCCGCGCAGGACGCGACCGTGCTGGAGCAGCCGCTGGTGTCCGCGGCGCTGGGCATGGAGCAGTCGATGTACGGGTTCGGCGGGGTGCTCACCGCCGCCGCGATCGTCTTCTTCGCCTACACGGGTTTCGAGGCGCTGGCCAACCTCGGTGAGGAGACCAAGCGGCCCAAGCGCGACCTGCCGGTGGGGCTGCTGGGCAGCCTCGTCGTGTGCACGGTGCTGTACGTGCTGGTGGCGCTGGTGCTCAGCGCGATGGTGGACTACCGGCAGATCGACGAGGCCGCGCCGCTGGCCGCCGCGTTCCACTCGGTCGGGGCGCACTGGGTGGCCGCGCTCATCGCGCTCGGCGCCGTCACCGGGCTGACCTCGGTGATGATGGTCGAGCTGGTGACCATCGGGCGGATCGGGTTCGCGATGAGCCGGGACGGGCTGCTGCCGCCGAAGCTCTCCCAGGTGCACCCGAAGTGGGGGACCCCGCACCGGGTGACGATCGGCGGTGCGGTGCTGGTGATGCTGCTCGGCGGGTTCGTCCCGATCGCGGAGCTCGCCGACATGGTGAGCATCGGCGCGCTGTCCGGCTTCGTCATCGTGGCCATCGCCATCCCGGTGCTGCGCCGCCGGGAACCGGACCTGCCGCGGCCGTTCCGGATGCCCTGGTCCCCGGTGCTGCCGGTGCTGACCGCCGTCGCCTGCCTGTACCTGATGTCGAACCTGAGCGTGCTGACCTGGCTGCGGTTCGCCGTGTGGCTGGTACTGGGCCTGGCGATCTACCTGCTCTACGGCTACCGCAAGTCCCGGCTGGCCACCGGCGCACCGGTGGTCAGCGACGGCGAGTCACGATGAGCTGCTCGGCCACGCCCAGCAGCAGTGCCAGCGTCACGAACCCGACGGCGACGAGCAGTCCGGTGGAGATCGCCGCGTCGTAGCCGCCGGTGGCGATCGCGCCGAAGAACAGCCCGGACGCGGTCGCGGTGCCGATGGCGGTGCCCAGCCGCTGCCCCGTCTGCTGCACGCCCGCGGCGGTCCCGCCGCGGGCGGCGTCCACCTTGGACAGCGTGACGGTTTGGTTCGGCGAGATGACCAGGCCGCTGCCGATCCCGGCCAGCAGCAGCGGCGCCGCCACCACCAGGCCCGCGGCCTGCCCCGGTCCGGTCGACAGCAGCAGGTCCGTCACCACTAGGCCCGCCAGCGCCCCCACCAGTCCCAGCACCACCAGCGACCGGCCGAACCGGTTCACCAGCCGCCCGCTCAGCGCCGAGGAACCGGCCGAGCCGATCGCGAACGGCGTCATCGCCAAGCCAGCCTGCAGCGGCGAATACCCCAGGCCCCGCTGGAAGTACAGCGCCAGCACGAAGAAGATGCTGGTGAACCCGGCGAAGTACAGCATCCCCAGCGCGGTGCCGAAGCTGTAGCTGCGGATGCGGAACAAGCCCAGGTCCACCAGCGGTTCCCGGCCGCGGTCGCGGTAGTAGCGCTCCCACAGCACGAACAGCACCAGCAGCACCGGCGCCGCGCCCAGCAGGTACCACGGCGAGCCGGACCCGCTCTCCCGCTGGATGAGCGGCAGCAGCACGGTCAGCAATGCCCCGGCCAGCAGCAGCACCCCGACCAGGTCGAGGCTGCGCGGCCCCTCCTTCACCTCGTCCTTCGGCAGCACCTTCGCTGCGAACGCCAGCGCGAACAGCCCGATCGGCACGTTCACGAAGAACACCCAGCGCCAGCCCTGCTCGCTGCCGGCGAACTCGATGATGAGCCCGCCCAGCAGCGGCCCGATCGCGGTGGACACGCCGATGACCGCACCGAACATGCCGAAGGCCTTCGCCCGTTCGGGTCCTTGGAACAGCTGCTGGATCAGGCCCAGCACCTGCGGGTTGAGCATGCCGCCCGCGACGCCCTGCACCAGTCGCGAGATCACCAGCCAGGTCGCCCCGGGCGCGAATCCGGCCGCCGCGCTGGCCGCGGTGAAC
Organism: Saccharopolyspora sp. MMCC62; assembly: GCF_057736575.1. Classification (NCBI taxonomy): domain Bacteria; kingdom Bacillati; phylum Actinomycetota; class Actinomycetes; order Pseudonocardiales; family Pseudonocardiaceae; genus Saccharopolyspora; species Saccharopolyspora sp. MMCC62. The sequence continues at coordinate 572,591 of NZ_JBYKCM010000001.1, forward strand.
AGCAGCAGCGAGAGCACGAACATCCGGGTGCGCCCGCGGTCGTCGCCGAGCCGCCCGGCCGGCACCAGCACCAGTCCGAAGGTCAGCGCGTAGCCGGAGACCACCCAGCCCAACGCGACCGGCGGGGCGTTCAGCCCCTGCTGCATGGAGGGCAGCGCGACGTTCACGATGCTGACGTCGAGCAGGGTCATGAATCCCGCCAGCAGGCACACCCCCAGGGCCTGCCACCGCTGCGTCGTCGTCGAGGCGGTAGTTGCCGTCATTCCCACATCCTGCCGGTGCGCCGAGGCCCCGTCTCGGCTGAGGGGGGCCGGTCGAGCGCACCGTGAGGTGCTACGGGAGCGCGCCCGGTCACCGTCCGGAGCCGCCGCGCACGTCGTTCGAGGGTTTCCGCTCCGCTGGTAGCGTCCTGCACGCGCAGCCGCGCCGACTCCGCCGCCGACGACCGCACGAGACGATGACCTCCGAACCGAGCGAGCACGCCGGACCCGCCGCCTTGCGCGCCAGGGTCCGCGAGGTGGTGGCCGCCCATCCCGGCAGCCACCGGGAGTTCGCCGACCGGATCGGGCTGGACGCCAGCAAGCTGTCCAAATCGCTCAGCGGGGTCCGCCGCTTCACGCCGGTCGAACTCACCCGCATCGCCGAACTCGGCCAGGTGACGGTGAACTGGCTGATCAACGGGCAGGACGACGCCGAGACGGTGGCGGCGGCGCCGCGGCGAGCGGCACGACCGCCGGAGCGCACCGGGGGCGACCGCTACCAGCAGATCCTCGACGCGGCCTGGGAACTCATCGCCGAGCGCGGGTACCACTCGGTGCGGGTCGCCGACATCGCCGAGGTGTGCGGCGTGAGCGCGGCCGCGATCCACTACCACTTCCCCGGCCGCGACGACCTGCTGACGGAGGCGTTGCGGCACTCGGTGCGCCAGGCCTTCGACCGGCAGGTCGCCGAACTGCACAGCATCGACGACGCGCACCGCAGGCTGCTGCGCCTGGTGGAGCTGCAGCTGCCCGGTTCCCCGGAGCTGCGCCGCGAGTGGTCCATCTGGCTGCAGGTGTGGAACGAGAGCGCGCTGCGACCCGAGCTGCGCGGGCTGCACGGCGACTCGTACACCCGTTGGCACGACACGATCGCGCGAACCATCCGGCAGGGCCAGCGGCAAGGCGTGTTCACCGATGGTGACGCCGAGGAACTCGCGGTGCGGTTGACCGCCCTGATCGACGGACTCGGCATCGGGGTGCTCACCGGCCGCCCGGAGCGCTCGGTCCCCCGGATGCGGCGGGTGCTGCACGACTTCATCAGGCGCGACATCGTCGGCGAGCGCGCCCCGGACCCCGTTCCCCGGCCTCCTGCCGATCACGGTTGGTGAGCTCCCCTCGCCCGTCCGGGTCGCTCGATCGCCGGTTGAACCTCCTGGTCCGGCTCGGTAGTTTCCGAGATCACTCGCCACGGAGGTGATCAGGTGCCGGAGGACGACGAGATCCTGGTCGAGCACCGGGAGGCGGTGCTGCTGCTGACCTTCAACCGGCCGGACCGGCTCAACGCCTGGACGCCGAGCATGCGGCGGCGCTACTTCGACCTGCTGGAGGCGGCCGACGCCGACCCGTCCGTGCGCGCCGTGGTGGTCACCGGCGCCGGGCGCGGGTTCTGCGCCGGGACGGACCTGTCCGCGCTGGACTCGGACCCCGAGCCGGACACCGACGAGCGGGCGATCTCGCTGTCGATCCGGATCCGCAAACCCATCATCGCCGCGATCAACGGCCCGGTCGCCGGGATCGGCCTGGTCGCGGCGCTGTTCGCGGACGTGCGCTTCGCGGCCGAGGACGCCAAGTTCACCACCGCGTTCAGCAGGCGCGGCCTGGTCGCCGAGCACGGCATCTCCTGGCTGCTGCCGAAGCTGGTGGGCGCGGGAGCGGCGCTGGACCTGATGCTCTCCGCCCGCACCCTGCCGGGCACCGAGGCGCACCGGATGGGGCTGGTGGACCGGGTGCTGCCCGCCGCGGAGGTGCTGGCGGCGGCGCTGGAGTACGCGCACGTGCTGGCCACCGAATGCTCACCCGCGTCGCTGGCCGACATCAAGGAGCAGATCTACTCCGGTCTGGACAGCGGATTGGAGACGGCCCGGGCCGACGCGAACAACCGCATGGTCACGGCCTTCGGCAGGCCCGACCTGCGCGAAGGGGTGCGCAGCTTCCACGAGCGGCGCCGCCCGGACTTCCCGCCGCTCGGGGGCTGAACGCGGCCGCAGCCGATACGGTGGCGTCGAGGAGCCCGATCCGCGGAAGGAGCGCCGTGAACTCCGAGACTCCGGAAGCCGACGCAGCCGACCAGAACCGCCCCGTCGAGGACACCGCGGCCGACGATCGCACCGACTCCGCCGAATCGTCGGCGGAGGCCGATCCGGCCGATCTCGCCGAGCAGCAACTGGTGGTCCCCGATGACGAGGACTACGAACGGGACTGACCCGATCCGCGGTGCGCCGCGCGCCGATCACGGTGAATGCCGGATTCGGGGCGCGGCGCTCCTCTAGCCGCACCCGATAGCGAGGTCAAGTTCTTCTCGGAAATTTCCCAGAACTTGCCGCCCGCAATTCTCGCACCCGGGAACTTAACGACGATCACCTGAACCGGCCGTAACGAGCGACCCCACCCTTTCCACCCGGACGGCCGAGCGAAACAACTCGCCATTTCCAGTGCGAACTCGCCGCCGGACTCAACCCGGCCACAGGCCGAACATCGTCGCGAATCCCTCGCGCCAACTCGGCCATCCCGGACGCCAGCCCAGCGTCTCGCGGAGCCGGAAATTCGTCGCCCCCCGCTGCTCGGTCAGCCGGTGCACCGTCAACCAATCCAGCTGCGCCCTGGCCTGGTCCAACGTCAGCGACAACGGCGCCGGACCACCGATCATCCGCGCATAGGCCGGTAACCACTCGGCGTATTCCGCCGGCTCGTTGTCCACCACGTTGAAGGTGCCGGTCTCCCCCGCCTCCAGCACCTCGACGACCGCGCTCGCCGCGTCCTCCACGTGCGTGAACGAGGTCAGCCCCACCCCGTCCAGCACCAGCGGCAGCGCGCTGCCTCGGACCTGCTCGTGCACCAGGCCGCCCGGCGCGTACCAGGTGTCCGGCCCGTACAGCGAGCCGTAGCGCAGCACCACGCCCTCCAGGTCGGTGCGCTCCACGACCGCGCGCTCCATGTCGGCGATCGCGCGCACCACCTCGCCCCAGCGGCCCGGGGCGTCGATCCACAGCGGCGACTCCTCGTCCAGCACGTCGTGGCCGTTCGGGCAGTAGGCGGCGACCATGCTCTGCGCCACCACCCGGCGCACCCCGGCATCAGCGGCCGCCTCCACCAGGTTTCCGGTGCCCTGCTCCCACAGCCGCGAGGTGCGGGCCAGCGCGTCGTCGAAGTCCGGTCCGCGGAACCCGGACACCTGCGCCACCACCACGTCCGGCTCGGCGCGCCGCACCACCTGGCGCAGCCGCGGCAGGTCCAGCACGTCGCCCACCACGACCTCGTCCGCGCCGGTCACGCCCTGCGCGCGACCGGCGGTGCGCAGCAGCGCCGTGACGTGGTGGCCGCGTTCCCGCAGCCGTGGCAGCAGGGTCGTTCCGACCACGCCGGTGGCGCCGGCGACGAACACACGAAGGGACACCCGGGACCTCGCAAAGATCGACTTCAGCGGGGTGGGCAGCCTACCGCGCGGCGACCGGCGCCCACGACGAACATGCGAGAGGCCCACGCCTGGCAGGCGTGGGCCTCTCGGTGTCGGCTCGACTCAGGAAGCGAGGCCGCGGATCTGCGAAGCTTGCGGACCCTTCGGGCCCTGGGCGATCTCGAACTCCACGCGCTGGTTCTCGTCCAACGTGCGGAAACCGGAGGCGTCAATCGCACTGTAGTGGGCGAACACATCGGATCCACCCCCGTCGGGAGTGATGAAGCCGAAGCCCTTTTCAGCGTTGAACCACTTAACGGTACCGGTAGCCATTCTCTTTACTCCTACTTCAGATGGCCAGGGCCGACACTGCGTCAACCCCAAGTCGCCGAGATGATCACCCGGGCCGAACGGCCTCCGGCACAACAAAGTGCCCACGCCACACTTGTTTCGCAGGCACTTTTAAGTACTTCTGGGAACCAAAACTGCAACCGCGGTCAACGCTAGCACCCCGAACGCGGGTTGTCACACACTTGTCACCCGAAGTCGTGGCGACCGAAGTCGGGTGTAACGCCGATCCGCATTCCGGCGATTTCCCTGAAATGGACGTGCGCGCCACCCCGGAGCCGGGATGGCGCGCACGTTCCAGTCGGATGCGGTGAGCCTACGGAATGCTGACCAGCAGCCTCCCCTCGGCCTCCGCCACCTTGTTCTGCTCGGTCTGCCAGTCCGCGAGCCGCAGCGCGGCCGTGCGCGGCGTGGTGCCGTCCGCATCCCAGGCCGCCAGCAGCGGCGGGATCTTCGCCAGCATCTCCTCCCGGAGCACGCTGAACGACAGCACCGGGTCAGCGTCCACCCGGCCGAGCAGCAACCACCACGCCCAGGCGACCGCACCGGAGTTCGCCACGAAGTCCGGGATCACCGGCACTCCCCGGTCCGCGAGCAGCTCCTCCGCCTCGGGGGTGATCGGCGTGTTCGCCGCCTCGATGATCACCTTGGCGTTGACCTGCGCCACCCGCTCCGGGGTGATCGCGTAGGACACCGCGGCCGGGATCAGCACGTCCACGTCGATCGAGAGCACCGCGTCCCGCGGCAGCCGCTGCACGTCCGCGGGCACCTGGTCCCGGTCGATCTCGCCGAACCGGTCCCTGGCCTCCAGCAGCGCCGGCACGTCGAGCCCGTCCGGGTGGTACAGCGAACCGGCGGCGTCGGCCACCGCGACCACCTTCAGCCCGGCCTCGTGCAGGTACCAGGCGGCGCCGCCGCCCATGGTGCCCACGCCCTGCACCGCGACGGTGGTGCTCGAGTGGCCCCAGCCGCGGGCGTGCACCACGCCGAGGCAGCACTGCGCCACGCCGTAGCCGCCGACCACGTCGCCGAGCAGCAGCCCGCCCGGGACCGGCGCGTTCAGCCCGGCCCGCACCCGGCGCAGCGTGTGCTCCACGTCGGGCGCCCGGCGGATCGCCGCGTGGTAGGACTGCTGCAGCCCGGCCTCGGAGAAGACGTCGTCGATCAGGTGCTGCGGCACGCCCAGGTCTTCGGCGGTCACCCAGTGCGCGTCGATCCACGGGCGCATGGCCTCGACGAAGCGGCGCAGCACGCCGTGCGCCTCCGGGTCCTTGGGGTCGCAGTCGATGCCGCCCTTGGCGCCACCGACCGGCAGGTCGAACACGGCGGTCTTGCGGGCCATTCCCCGCGCGAGGTCCTCCACTTCCGACATCGTGCATCCGGCGCGCATCCGGGTTCCGCCGGTCGCCAGGCCTGACACCAGGCTGTGCACGACGAGGTACCCATGCTTTCCCGTCACCGGATCTGTCCAGGTCACCCTCATCAGCGGGTCGCAGTCGACGAGTGCCACCGGCCGAACCTCCTCCCAAGTGCAGTGCATGGCATGGGCGCATCGGTCGGCGCCCACCAGAGTTACCTACAGAAGGGGCGTGTTCCGGGCGAGGAGGTTCGAGCACCGCTCAGGGACTGGTCCCGCGGGGCCCGGCTCGGCCGGCCGCACGCGCTGCGCGTCGTGACCACCGCCTTCAGGCGGTGATCAGCCTCAATGTCGCAGCCAGAGCGATGAAGAAGACAGCCAGCGGAGGGGACGGGGAAGGCCGTACTCGTTGGCCCGCATGGTCACCTCCACGTCTCGCTGGCGATGGATCGAAGCTAAACCCGCGCTGGATTTATTGTCAACAATCGTCGTATCCGACATTCGCGCCGTCATCCGGAGTTCACGGCGAAACCTGCGCGTGATCCGCCGACAAGCCGCTGACCAGCGTAATCGTAGATCGCCTCGAAGGGGTCGGCTGGCGGCCGACACTCACTCGTCCGGGGTCTTAAGCTCTGGGCGCGGCAGTTGTCCACCGCGTCGGGGCGCGACTTCGCGCGGGTGAACGCAGGGCGTCGGGCGAGCACGAGTTCGGGGAATCGGCTCCGCCGCTCGCGCACGGACTGGGAGGATGCAGGCATGACCCAACCGGGACTCCCCGAGCAGGGGCCCCACCGGCCGGATCCGCAGGATCCACCGGGTGCGCTGGACCAGACGGCGCAGCAGAACCTCATCCAGGAGGTGGGCCGGGCGCTGCTGCGCTCCATGCCCCCCGCGTGGCGCGAGGTCACCGTCGAGTACCGCGCGGTGGGCGGCCACGCCGAGCTCGCCGCGCAGCTGCTGGCCCCCAACGGCACCCCGATCCCGCTCGCGGTCCCGAACGAGGTCGCGGAGCTGTTCGCCCGGCTCCGCCACGGGATGCACGAACCGGACCGCGGGACGTGGATCAGCGCGTTGTACCGCCTGCAGCGGCCCAGCAGCTACAGCGTGGACTTCAACGGCGACCACGAGCCGACCTGGACCCGCACCCCGCGGCCCGAGGAGTTCGCCGCGGAACTGCGCACCTACCCGCGCGCGGGCGCGAACGTCCCCGGCTGGCTCGCCGCCGGCGCGGGAATGCCGGACGCGACCGGCAGCGCCACCCGCGCGCCCGCGCTGCGCACCGCGGAGGTCTTCGACTCGGTCGACGAGCACGGGCACCCGCAGGTGGACCGGCCCGGCATCGACGACGCGGAGCTGCGCGGGATCGTCGACTACCTCGACCGGGCACCGGTGGTGCTCGCCGCGCGCAGCTACGACACCGACCAGCTGGACCCCGCCGCTCCGGCCGACGTGCCGCTGACCTTCCACACCGACGGGCGGTGGATCTGGCCGGGTGCGGTCGGCTACTACCTGCGCAAGCACGGGGTGCCGCCGGACGCGGCGCTGGTCGCGCACATCCGCGGCGCAGGCTTCCGGGTGCCCGAGGTGGACGAGCAGGCCAGGGAGCTCGCGGTCTCGGTGATCACCGGCGAGGGGCAGCGCTGACGGGCGCCGACCTGGCGTTCGTGGACGGCCCGGTCGTCACCTCGGACGCCACCGGTTCGCGCACCGACGCGCTCGCCGTGCGGGCGGGCCGCGTCGTCGCGCTGGGCGAGCGGGCGGTGCGGCCGCTGATCACCCGGCGCACCGAGGTGGTGCGGCTGTCCGGACGGTTGCTGCTGCCGGGTTTCCAGGACGCCCACGCGCACCCGGTGTTCGGCGGCCTGCGACGGCTGCGCTGCGACCTCTCCGAAGCGGCCACGGCCGCCGACTGCCTGCGGCTGGTCGCCGCGCACGGCGGTGCGGGCTGGGTGCTCGGTGGCGGGTGGGACTCACCGCTGTTCCCCGGTGGCGCGCCGACCGCCGCCGAGCTGGACCGGGTGACCGGGGATCGGCCCGCATACCTGATCAACCGCGACCTGCACAGCGCCTGGGCGAACACCGCCGCGCTGCGGCTCGCCGGGGTGCGCGCGGACACCCCCGACCCGTCGGACGGCCGGATCGAACGGAACCGGCACGGCGAGCCCACCGGGACGCTGCACGAGGGCGCCGCCGACCTGGTCGCCCGCGCGCTGCCCGAACCCGATCCGGCCGAGTACCGCGCGGCGCTGCTGGAGGAGCAGCGGGTGCTGCACGCGCACGGCGTCACCGGCTGGCAGGACGCGATCGTCGGCGCCTACCTGGGGCACGCGGACATCGCCGAGACCTACCAGGAGATCGACCGGTCGGGACTGCTGCGCGCCCGCGTGCAGGGCGCGCTGTGGTGGGACCGCCGCCGCGGGACCGAGCAGATCCCCGAACTCGTCGAGCGGCGGGAGCGGGCCCGCGGCGAGCGGTTCCGGGCCGAGCACGTGAAGGTGATGCTGGACGGGGTGTGCGAAACCCGCACCGCGGCCATGGAAACGCCCTACCTCGGCGAAGGCGGCAGCGGACTGGCCCACGTCCCCGAACCCGAGCTGCGGGAGGTCGTCGCCCGGCTCGCCGCCGCGGACTTCCCGGTGCACTTCCACGCCGTCGGCGACCGGGCGGTGCGCGCCGCGCTGGACGCCGTCGCCGGGGCGCCCGGATCGGGGCTGCGCCACCAGATCGCGCACGTGCAGGTGGTGCGGTCGCGCGACCTGCCGCGGTTCCGGGAGCTCGGTGTGACCGCCAACGTCCAGCCCGCGTGGGCGATCGCCGACGCGGCGATGACCGAGCTGACCATCCCCCGCCTGGGCGCCGAGCGCGCCGCGCGGCAGTACCCGTTCCGGTCGCTGCACGAGGCGGGCGCCCCGCTCGCAGCGGGCAGCGACTGGCCGGTCTCCGACCCCGACCCGCTGGGCGCGGTGCACGCCGCGGTGAACCGCCGGGAACCGGACGGCGCGGAGCCGTTCCTCCCGGAGCAGGCGCTGGAGCTCGCCACCGCGCTGACCGCGCACACCGCGGGCGCGGCGCGCGCGAACGGCTTCGCCGCCGAGACCGGGTCGCTGGAACCGGGCAAGGCGGCCGACCTCGTGGTGCTCGACCGCGACCTGTTCTCCCTGCCAACGCAGGAGATCGGCCGCGCCCGGGTGGAGCTGACCTTCGCGGACGGAGCACCGGTCCACGACCGCTGACCGTCCACTGCGGACTTCAGCCCAGCGCGCGGAACACCCGGAGACCGAGCTCGGCGATGCGGTCGCAGGCGAGGCGGTGCGCGGCCCGCTCGTCGGCGAGCTCGTCCACCAGCACCGCCACCACCGCGCGCGGCCGGTGGTCGCCGATCAGCGCCACGTCGTGCCGGGCGTGCGCGATCTCCCCGGTCTTGTTCCAGCAGCGCGCGCCCTCCGGCAGCAGCGCGGGCAGGCGGTCGCGGACCTGCTGCCGGGACAGCACGCGCAGGGCGTGCTCGGTGAGCTCCGGCGGCAGCGCGCGGCCGGTGGCCAACCGGTCCAGGATGCGCGCCTGGTCGTGGGCGCTGGTCGCGTTCCGCCCGGGGGCGTGCACGTCCATCAGCCGCCGTTCGACCCTGGTGGACGTGCAGCCCAGCTCGGCGGCGCAGCGGGCGATCGCCGGGAAGCCCACGGCATCGATCACCGCGTTGGTCGCGGCGTTGTCGCTGATCACGATCATCAGCGCGATCAGGTCGCGGAGCGCGAGCCGGTCCACTCCGGACAGTTCGCGGAGCACGCCGGAACCTCCCGCTCGTTCCACGGGAATCGGCACTGATTCGTCCAGAGTGGATCGTCCAATGTGGACTTGCTGCAACGCGCTGATCATGACCAGCACCTTGATGGTGCTCGCCGGGTGCACCTCGCGGTCGGCGCCGCTGAGCACCGGCACCCGCTCGCGCAGGTCCCACGCGGCGAACCCGAGGCGGCCCGGGAAGTCCCGACTCGCCGCGGCCAGCGAGTGCTCCAACCGCCGTGCGAACCCCATCCGCGCCCCCTAGAGCGTGCCGATCACGGCGTGCGCGGCGGCGGCGTCCTGCACCCCCACGCCCACGCTGTTGTAGAACACCAGGTCCGCCGTCTCGGCCCGGCCCGGAACGCGCCCGGTGAGCACCTCGCCGAGCGAGCGCAGCCGTTCCCGGTCCAGGTCGCCGTCGCGCAGCGCGCGCACGATCGGCCCGGCGTGGCCTGCGGCGGTGTCCACGTCGTCGACGACGACCGCGCCCGCGCGCCGCACGAGTTCCGCGTCGACCTCGTGGCGGTGCGGTTCGAAGGATCCCACCGACACCACCGTGGCGCCGGGCTCCAGCAGGTCGGTGGCCACGACCGGCTCGGTGCTCAGCGTGCAGGTGGCGATGATCGAGGCGCCGCGCACGGCCTGCTCCGCGGTGTCCGCCGGCCGCACGTCGAGCCCGAGTTCGGCGGCGAGCTCGGCGGCGAGCGCCTCCCGCCGCGGCCGGTTCCGGCCGTGCACGCGGACGGTGCGCAGCTCCCGGACGCGGGCGATGGCGCGCACGTGCGCGCGGGCCTGCACGCCGGAGCCGAGCACCGCGAGGTCGGCGGCCGACGCGGGGGCGAGGGCGTCGACGGCGACCGCGCTGCCCGCCGCGGTGCGCAGCTCGGTGAGCGCGGTGCCCGCCATGACCGCGCGGGGTGCGCCGGTGCGGGCGTCGAGGACGAGCAGGGTTCCGGAGATCACCGGCAGGCCCAGCTCGGCGTTGCCCGGGTGCACCGAGACGAGCTTGGCCACCGCGCCGTGCTCGGGCGAGACGGTGCCCAGGTAGCTCAGCGCGGTGCCGGTGCCGCTGGGCACCGACACCTTCGGGGCGAGCCGGGCGCGGCCGTCGGCGAGCGCCTCGAACGCGGTCCGCTGCGAGCGGATCGCGGTGTCGAGGTCCAGGGCCGCGGTCACGTCCGCGTCGGTCCACATCAGGTCGGTCATCGTTCCTCCGGTGCGCTTCTCCCCCTGCAACCTGGCACACCGCGCGGTGGCGACCGGAACGGGGTTCGGGTGCGGGGTCCGCGGGCCCCGACCTGGCGCAGGGCACGTCCGGTGGTCGTGCGCGGCGATCTTGCTGAGCATCAGCATCGCTGTTGCTCAGTTCGCCAGGAAATCACTCTTCTGATGCTCGATGTTCGAACGCTTGCGCGGTTACCGTGAGTTCCACGCCCGGTCGCGCACCGCAGCCGGCAGTCCGGCCGCCCCGGCGGCTCCCCCGCTCCGCCCGTTCCCGACGACCACCGTTCTCGGCGACCACCGGTTCCGACGAGCCCAGGCCCTGACCAGCACAGGTCTTAACCAGCACAACTCCTGACCAGCACAGGTCTTAACTGGCACAGCTCCTGACCAGCACAGGTCCTGACGACCCGAGTCCCGACGAAACCGAGTCCTGCTGAACCCGAGTTCTGCTGAACGCAGGTTTCGCCGGTCCGAGCCCGGTGCCGACCAGCACCGGCCCGCGGTCCCGACGGCACGAGCGCGAGCACGCACACCCGCAAGTACGCACGAGGAACCGCAAGCACGCACGAGGAAGAGGTGGACCACGGTGTCGACGACGGTGAGTTCGGTGATCGGAGCAGGCGCGCACGAGGCGGCGGCCGGGTCCGGCGAATACCTCTCCCGCAACCCCGCACGGCTGGACGACGTGGTGGCGCGCGTCGAACTCGGCGGAGCGGACGCCCTGCACGCCGCAGCGAAGGAAGCCCGCACCGCGCAGCGCGAGTGGGCGCAGGTGCCCGCCCCGGTGCGCGGCCGGGTGATCGCCGAGCTGGGCAGGCTGGTCGAGGCCAACAAGGAATCGCTGGCCCGCCTGGTCACCAGGGAGATCGGCAAGCCCTACGCCGAAGCGCTCGGCGAGGTCCAGGAGATCGTCGACACCTGCGACTTCTTCCTCGGCGAGGGCCGCAGGCTCTACGGGCAGACGGTGCCATCGGAGATGCCGGACAAGCAGCTGTTCACCTTCCGGGTCCCGGTGGGCGTGGCCGCGGTGATCACCGCGGGCAACTTCCCGGTGGCGGTGCCGTCCTGGTACCTGGTGCCCGCCCTGCTCTGCGGCAACGCGGTGGTGTGGAAACCGGCGGAGTACGCGGCCGCGGCCGCCCGCGCCGTCGCCGAGATGGCCTGGCGGGCCGGTGTGCCGCGCGGGGTGCTGAACCTGGTCTACGCCGACGGCGAGGCCACCTACGCGGGGCTGGAGTCCGCGCTGCGCGACGGGCTCGTCGACAAGGTGGGCTTCACCGGCTCCAGCGCGGTGGGCTCCCGCGTCGGCGAGCTGTGCGGCCGGTACACCCAGAGCCCATGCCTGGAGCTCGGCGGGAAGAACCCGATGGTGGTGGCCGCGGACGCGGACCTCGACCTCGCCGTGGAGGGCGCGCTGTTCTCCGGCTGGGGGACGGCGGGGCAGCGCTGCACCTCGCTGGGCAACCTGATCGTGCACCGGGACGTGCACGACGAGTTCGTCAGCAGACTCGACCGGGCGCTGCGCGACGCGGTGATCGGCGACCCGGCGCAGGAGGTGCTCTACGGGCCACTGCTCGACCAGAAGTTCGCCGACGGCTTCGAGGCCGTGCTGGACACCATCGCGGACCACCACCGGGTGCTGGGTTCCGAGTTCATCGGGCGGATCCGCGCCGACGCGCCGCGCGCGGGATTCCTCGGCGACCCGGAAGCCGGGCTGTTCTACCACCCGGTGCTGCTGGACGGCCTGCGTCCCGAAGACCACGCGTTCGCCCAGGAGACCTTCGGGCCGATCGTCGGCGTCAGCACCTTCGACAGCCTGGACGAGGCGATCGAGCTCGGCGACGCGCCCGGCTACGGGCTCTCCGCGGCCGTCTACACCACCGATCCGGCCACCGCCTTCCGGTTCCGGCAGGGCACCCGGGCGGGCATGGTCAGCGTGAACAACTCGACCTCCGGCGCCGAGGCGCACCTGCCGTTCGGCGGGAACGGCCGGTCCGGGAACGGCAGCAGGCAGTCCGGCATCTGGGTGCTCGACCAGTTCACCCGGTGGCAGTCGTTGAACTGGGACTTCTCCGGCAAGCTGCAGAAGGCCCAGATGGACGTGGCCACCGTCGAGCCGGACCGCGGCTACCGGTTGCCGCCCGAGCTGGGCGGCACCGAGTGACCCCGCCGGGCCGGGCCGAGGTCGTCGTGATCGGTGGCGGGGCGATGGGCACCTCCATCGCCTTCCACCTCGCCGAAGCGGGCGCGGACGTGCTCCTGCTGGAACGCGGCGAACTCGGCTCCGGCAGCACCGGCAAGGCGGCGGGCGGGGTGCGGGCGCAGTTCTCCGACCCGGTGAACATCGAGCTCGGCGCGCGCAGCCTGCGCGCCTTCGCACGCTTCGCCGAACGCCCCGGCGGCAACATCGACCTGCGCAGGCACGGGTACCTGTTCCTGCTCTCCGATCCGGCGGACGTGGCCGCGTTCGAGGAGTCCGTGCGGCTGCAGAACGAGTGCGGCGTCCCCAGCCGGATGCTCACCGCTCGGGAGGCGGGCGAGCTCTCCCCACCGGTGTCCGTCGACGGGATCCTCGCCGGCGCCTTCTCCCCCACCGACGGGCACTGCACCCCGGACGGCGTGGTGCAGGGCTACGCCGCCGGGGCGCGTCGCTGCGGCGCCACCGTCCTGCGGCACTGCGCGGTGACCGGCATCGAGGTTACCGGCGGCGCGGTCACCGGGGTGCGCACCGCGGCGGGTCCGGTCGCCACCTCCGCGGTGGTGTGCGCGGCCGGTGCCTGGTCGGCCGCGGTCGGGGCGATGGCGGGCGTGGAGGTCCCGGTCCGGCCGCTGCGGCGGCAGATCCTGGTCACCGAACCCGCGCCCGGATTGCCGGACCGCCTGCCGTTCACCATCGACTTCGGCACCGGCTTCTACTTCCACGAGGAAGGCCCGGGCCTGCTGATGGGCATGCCGGACCCGGTGGACAGCGCCGAGCCGCACCTCGACGACGGCTGGCTCGAACTGCTCGCCGACACGGTGGCGCGGCGGGCTCCGGCGCTGGCCTCGCTGGGGGCGGCGCACCGCTGGGCCGGGCTCTACGAGCTCAGTCCCGACCACAACGCGCTGATCGGCTCGTCCGCCGAGGTGCGCGGATTCAGCTACGCGACCGGGTTCTCCGGACATGGGTTCCTGCAGAGCCCGGCCGTCGGCGAGGTGGTCCGCGACCTGGTGCTGGACCGGCCACCACCGGTCGACGTCAGCGGGCTCGGCCTGGACCGCTTCGCCCGCGACGAGCACCGCCCGGAACGCAACCTCGTCTGAGCCGGTCTGGTTCCCGCTCCGCGTTCCCGCCTTCACCCCGCCAGCGGTGCCGCCGCTGCGGTTCCGCCACCGATCCCCTCGCGCGACGAGGAACGACATCCCGCTGGAGGCAGCCGTGAACGATCCGTTGCAGTCGATCGACGAATGGGGACCGGAGAAGATCGTCTGCGTCTCCGACTCCCGCACCGGGATGCGCGGGGTGCTCGTGGTGGACAACACCGCCCGCGGCACCGGGAAGGGCGGCATCCGGATGAGCCCCGCCGTGACGGTCACCGAGATCGCGCGGCTCGCCAGGGTGATGACGTGGAAGTGGGCCGCGGCCGACCTGTTCCACGGCGGCGCGAAGGCCGGCATCGTGGCGGACCCGTCCGGGCCGGACAAGGAACGCGTGGTGCGCGCGTTCGCCCGCAAGCTCGCCGACCAGATCCCCGCCAGCTACGTGGCAGGCCTGGACATGGGCATGACCGAGCGGGACGCCGCGATCATCCAGGACGAGCTCGGCGACCGCGGTGCCGCCGTCGGGGTGCCCGAGGTGCTGGGCGGGGTGCCCTACGACGAGCTCGGCGTCACCGGGCACGGCGTCGTCGCGGCCCTCGACGCGGCGCTCGCGCTGCGCGGACAGCCGCTCGCCGGGGCGCGGGTGGCGATCCAGGGCTTCGGCGCGGTCGGCGCCGCCGCGGCCCGCCGGTTGCACGAACTCGGCGCGCAGGTGGTCGCGCTGTCCACGGTGGACGGCGGGGTGCACGACCCGGACGGGCTGGACGTGCCGTGGTGGCTGGCGCGGCGCGCCGAGCAGGGCGATAGGTGCGTGCTCGACGCCCCCGCGGTCAAGCGGCTGGACCGCGGCGCCGAGCTGCTCGTCGACTGCGACGTCCTGGTGCCCGCCGCCGGGCAGGACGTGCTCGGCGAGGGCCTCGCCGCCGAGGTCCGCGCCGGGCTCGTGGTCGAGGGCGCCAACCTGCCGACCACGCCCGGCGGCCGCGCGGTGCTGGCGGAGCGCGGGATCACCGTGGTGCCCGACTTCATCGCCAACGCCGGGGGCGCCATCGCCGCCGGGTTCGCGATGGACGCGCGCCGCTCCGCGTTCCGGCCCGCCGCGGACCGGATCCTCGACGAGGTCGCCGAACGCTGCCGGAACAACGCCGCGCTCGTGCTGCGCTCCGCCCAGGACCGCGGCGTCGATCCGCGCACCGCCGCGCTCGACCTCGCCCAGGACCGGGTGCGGGCGGCGATGGAGCTGCGCGGGCGGTCCGCGCGGGTCGAGCCGGAACCGATCGGGGCGGGTGGCTGATCGCGGTGCTCAACCCGATCCACCTGCGAACCCTGCAGGAATGCGTGCGCACCGGCTCCTTCGCGGAGGCGGGCCGAGTGCTGGGCTACACCGCTTCGGCGGTGTCCCAGCAGATGGCGCTGCTGGAACGCGCCGTCGGGGCACCGCTGTTCGAGCGCTCGGCGCGCAGCGCCCGCTGCACCGCACTCGCCGTCCGGCTCACCGAACGCAGCCGGGACGCGCTGGGGGCGCTCGAATCCCTCGAACGCGAGGTGCGGGCGATGGTCAGCGGCGAGGAGGGCAGCCTGCGGCTCGCCGGGTTCGCCACCGCCAACGCCCGCATCCTGCCGGGCGTGCTGGCGTCGGTGCTCGAACGGCGCCCGCACGCGGAACTGCAGCTCGACGAGGGCGAGCCGGACGAGGTGGTGGACAGCGTCCTCGACGGCGTCCTCGACGCCGCGGTGGTGTTCGAGTACGACCTGGACCCGCGCCAGTGGCCGCCGGAACTGCGGGTGGACGAGGTGGTGGCCGAGCCGATGCGGCTGGTGCTGCCCGCCGGGCACCGGCTGACGGCCGCGGCGGAGATTCCGCTGCACGAACTGGCGGACGAACCGTGGATCTGCACCCGCCGGGACACCTCGGGGGCCCGTTCCCTGGTGCGGCTGGCGGCCGCCAGCGGGTTCGTCCCGCGGATCACGTTCCGCAGCAACGACTACTCGGTGATCCGGGACCTGGTGGCCCGCGGCATGGGCGTGGCGATGTTGCCCGGCCTCGCGCTCGGTGCGGCCTCGGTGCGCATCACCCGCATCGCCGGACGGCAGCCGCAGCGGCGGGTGCGGGTGCTGTACCGCAAGGAGAACACCAACCCGCTGCTGCCGATCGCGCTGGACTGCCTGCACCGGGCAGGCGCGGAGCTCACCGAGCGCTGGGCGGGCGAAGGCGCATTCCCCGTGTGGCCCGAAGGCGCGGAACCCGGGCTGGAACCCGGCGTCCCGCCGGACGGGCCGGTCGACCTGCGGTGGCACGGCACCGAACCGGTGGCGGGCACCGATGCCGGGCCCGTGGTCGGTGCGAGCGCGGAACGGAGTGATCATGAACCCCGACGGTGAACCGGTCGAGCAGATCGACGAGGACTTCCGCACCGCGGTCGCGGCACTCCCGCCGGGCGGCCCGTCCTCCCCCGGTGCGGGACCGGCGTCGGACGCCGCGTTGCTGGACCTGTTCGACGCGCAGGCGGGCAGCAGGCACCTGGACTTCGCCGCACGCTCGCTGGGGCGCCGCAAGCTCGGCTTCTACAGCATCGGTTCCAGCGGGCACGAATCGAACGCCGCGGTCGCGGCGGCGCTGCGCCCGACCGATCCGGCGCTGCTGCACTACCGGTCCGGGGCGTTCTACCTGCGCCGCGCCGCGCAGGTGCCGGGGCACGACGCGCTGCGGGACGTGCTGCTCGGCGTCGTCGCCTCCGCGGAGGAACCGATCTCGGCGGGCAGGCACAAGGTGTTCGGGCACGGCGAACTGGGGATCGTCCCGCAGACCTCGACGATCGCCTCGCACCTGCCGCGGGCCACCGGGCTGGCGTTCGCACTGGGCCGCGCCGAGCGGCTCGGGGTGGGTTCCGAGTGGCCGGCGGACTCGGTGGTGGTGAGCAGCTTCGGCGACGCCTCCGCGAACCACTCCACCGCGCTCGGCGCGATCAACGCCGCCGCGCACACCGCGCACCAGGGCCTGCCGGTGCCGCTGCTGCTGGTGTGCGAGGACAACGGGCTCGGCATCAGCGTGCGCACCCCACCGGACTGGATCACTTCGGCACGACACCCTGCGTTGCGCTACTCCACTTCGGACGGGGCCGATCCGGTGCGCTGCCTGGAGATCGCGGCCGAGCTCGCGGACTGGGTGCGGGTGCACCGGCGTCCCGCGCTGCTGCACCTGCGCACCGTCCGGCTGATGGGGCACGCCGGTTCCGACGTCGAATCGGGCTACCGCACCAGATCCGAGATCCTCGCCGACCACGCGCGGGATCCGCTGCTGGCCACCGCCGTCGCGTTGGTGCGCCGCGGCGTCCTCTCCCCCGACGCGGTGCTCGGGCGCTACGAAGCCGTGCGCACCGAGGTCGCCCGCACCACCGAACAGGTGCTGTCCCGGCCGAAGCTCGCCGACCGGGCCGAGGTGATGGCCGCGATCGCCCCGGCGCACCCGGCCGCGGTGCGGGACCGGGCGACCCGTGCCGAGCCGGGGCGCGCGGCGCACTTCGGCACCACGCCACCGGAATCGGAAGGGCCGCTCACCCTCGCCGAGTCGATCAACCGCGGGCTGGCGGACGCGCTGGCCGGCGACCCCGGGGTGCTGGTGTTCGGCGAGGACGTCGGGGCCAAGGGCGGGGTGTACGGCGTGACGCGGGGGCTGCGCCGCGCCTTCGGCGGGCTGCGCGTGTTCGACACCCTGCTCGACGAGCAGAGCATCCTCGGCACGGCGCTCGGCAGCGGGCTGGCGGGGATGCTGCCGATCCCGGAGATCCAGTACCTCGCCTACCTGCACAACGCGGCGGACCAGCTGCGGGGTGAGGCGGCGACGCTGGGGTTCTTCTCCGACGGCAGGTTCCGCAACCCGATGGTGGTGCGCATCGCGGGCTACGGCTACCAGAAGGGGTTCGGCGGCCACTTCCACAACGACAACTCGGTGGCGGCGCTGCGCGACATCCCCGGTCTGGTGGTGGCCTCCCCGTCCCGGCCGGAGGACGCCGCGGCGATGCTGCGCACCTGCGTGGCGGCGGCCCGCGAGGACGGACGGGTGTGCGCGTTCCTCGAACCGATCGCGCTCTACCACGAGCGCGACCTGCACGAGCCCGGCGACGACGGCTGGCGCGCGCGCTATCCATCGCCGACCGAGGAGCACGTGCCGATCGGCCGGGCCCGCACGCACGGCGACGGCGGGGAACTGACCCTGGTGACCTTCGGGAACGGGCTGCCCCGGTGCTTGCGGGTGGCGCGGCGGCTGCGACGCGAGGGTGCCGGTGTGCGGGTGCTGGACCTGCGCTGGCTGAGCCCGCTGCCGGCCGCGGACATGCTCGCCGCCGCCCGGGCGACCGGGCGGGTGCTGGTGGTGGACGAGACCCGGCGCAGCGGAGGCGTCTCCGAACCGGTGGTGACCGCGCTCGTCGACGGCGGTTTCACCGGCCCGATCGCCCGGGTGACCAGTGCGGACAGCTTCATCCCGCTCGGCGCCGCCGCGGGGCACGTGCTGCTGGACGAGCGGACCGTGGAGGACGCCGCCCGCGATCTGCTCCGGAAGCGGCCGAGATGATCATCCGCGCCCGCACCGGCAGAAGACCCGCGCTACGGCAGAAGATGAGCGCGGTCCGACCGAGTGCCCGAGGCCGGACCTCGCCCACAGCACGGCCACTGTCCCGACGAGCACGACCACAACCCGCGCGCACCGCCGAGCTCCGAACCCGCGCAGCGTTCTCGTCCGATTCAGGTCAGCGGCGAAGCCGCTGAACAACGACCCGGCACGCAACCTGCGCTGCCGCGGGTTCTCAGCGGAACTCTCGCAAGGACACTGCTGTGTGGCGGAGTCACCCGGTGAGAACGATCCCGCAGCGGGGGAACCGCTGAGGTTCCGACACCCGCCCCCGCTCGGAGCGAACGAGCGGCTCAATCCGTGCCGAAGACCTTGCCCGGGTTGAAGATCCCCGCCGGGTCGAGGCCGTTCTTCACCGCGTGGTGCATGCCGACGACGGTGGGCCCGAGCTCGTCGTGCAAGCCCGCCCGCTTGAGCAGCCCGATGCCGTGCTCGCCGCTGACCGTGCCGCCGAGGGCGATGGCGTCGGCGACGATGTCGTCGAACGCGCGCTGCGCCCGAGCCCGCGCCGCATCGTCCCCGGCCGGGGTGATGATCAGCGGATGCAGGTTGCCGTCCCCGGCGTGCGCGATGTTCGCGATGAGCGTGTCGTGCCGCTGCGCGGCCGCCTCGACCTTCGCCAGCATGTCCGGCACCAGGGCGCGCGGCACGCACACGTCTTCGGTGAGCAGCGGGCCGAGCCGTTCCAGCGCCGGGTAGGCCAGCCTGCGCGCGGCGAACAGGGCGTCGGCCTCGTGCTGGTCGGTGGAGGCGGCGCTGAAGGTGGCTCCGCCCTTCTCGAAGCATTCGACGAGCGCGGCGACCTCCTGCTCACCAGCTTCACCGGGGGTGTCGGAACGGCCGAGCAGCAGCACTTCGGCTTCGTCGCTGAGCCCCATGTTCTTCCACTGGTCCACGGCGCGCAGGCAGTGCCGGTCGAGCAGCTCCAGCGCGGACGGCACCACCCCGGAGGCGGCGACGGCGGCCACGGCCTCTCCGGCGGCGACGAGCGAGTCGAAGTAGCCGACGACGGTGCGTTCCGGGGCGCGCACCCCGGGCAGCAGCTTCACGGTGATCTCGGTGATGATGCCGAGGGTGCCTTCGGAGCCGACGAACAGCCCGCACAGGTCGTAGCCGGTGACGCCCTTCGCGGTGCGCCGCCCGAGCCGCACGACCTCGCCGCTGCCGACGACGGCTTCGAGGCCGAGCACGTAGTCCCGGGTGACGCCGTACTTCACGCAGCACACGCCACCGGCGTTGGTGGCGACGTTGCCGCCGATGGTCGACCAGGGCGAGCTGGCCGGGTCCGGCGGGTACCAGGCACCGTGCTCGCGGCAGGCGGCCCGGAAGTCGTCGTTGACGACGCCGGGCTGGGTGACGGCGAGCTGTTCCCGCGGGTTGATCTCGAGGATCCGGTTCATCCGCTCGAAGGAGATCAGCACGCAGCCGTCGAGGGCGTTCGCACCGCCGGAGAGGCCGGTGCCCGCGCCGCGCGGCACCACGGGGACGCCGAGTTCGTGGCAGACCTGCACGACGGCGACGACGTCGTCGGTGCTCTCCGGCCGCACGACGGCGGCGGGGGTGCCGTGCGGGGCCCACTCGGCCTCGTCGTGGGCGTAGCGGCCGACGGAGTCCGGGTCGGTCACCAACCGCTGTTCCGGTACCCGTGCCCGCAGCGCCGCGAGCGTGCTCTCCGTGTCCATCACGCCTCCGTTCTCACCTGACTTCCCCCACGTTAACCCGGTGCAGCGACACCACCCAGCACCGTTCCGGAAAACGCGATCATGGTCTCCCCATGGCCGTCACCTCATCCCGCCGCAGGTGAGCGACTCGCCCGCACGCTCCCCGAGCCGGATCGACCGTCCCTCGAGCCGACCGACGGTTCCTCGCCCCGAGCCCGAGCGATGGTCCCTCGCCCCCCAGCCCGACCGACCGTGCCCCGAGCCCGGCCGATGGTCCCTCCAGCCCGACCGGCCGTGCACCTGCCCACCGCGCGCCAGCACCGGGCGAACGGCCCATCGGACCGTTGCCGGCGGGCGACCGGGTCGCTCACCTGGGGTGGCGCGGTGGTTGCGGCGGTCGGGTCAGGGGTGGTGGCGCCAGTGGTCGGAGCCGACGAGGTCCAGGAATCCTCGCCAGCGTTCCGGGGAGACCCGCAGCCGCGCGCCGTGCGGCTGCTTGGAGTCGCGGATGAGGGTGACATCAGCGCAGCGCGCGACCTCGATGCAGTTGCCGACCGAGCCGCTGCGGCTGCTGCGAAGCCATTTCTCGGGCATGCCGGCCCTCTCTGCTGGAGGCGGGTGACACGTCCATCTTCGTTGCTGCGACGGCGGATTCCAGTGGGCACCTGCAGTAACACCGCACGGCGAGCGATCATGCGTGCTGCCCCGTTCGCGCGGCGCGTGCGCGCGAACGAGGCAGTCGGGCGCGGCGGCCGCGTCAGGAGTTGCGGTCGATGATCCGGTCGATGAGCTCCCCGCCGGGGAAGTCCATCAGCACGACCCCGGTGCGCGGCACGTCGTTGTCCGCGAGGTGGCCGAGCGCGTGGTCGTTGACGCCGCGGATGTCGCCGGTGCCGCAGGCCACGGTCTTCGGGTTGGCACCGAGGCTGGATCCGCTGCTGAAGTTCCAGAACATCTCGCCGGAATCGGCGTCGTTCGTCTTGTCCCAGTGGTCGCGCACGTGGTTCCACTTGGTCTCGATGTCGCCGATGGTGGGCACCTGGTACTCGTCCTGGACGTAGTCGCCCCAGTTGTCGTTGGTGAACTGGGACAGCCCGTACCCGTCGACGAGCCCGCCCTGCGCTTCCTGCAGCGAGCCGAGCACGATCTTGCCGCGCACCGAACCGAGGTCGGGCATGCCGTCGTCGGCGGGGTTGAGCAGCCGCCCGCCGTTCGGGTCGTTGTCCCGGTACCAGTCGAGGATCTCGGCGGTGTCCTTGCTGCTGTTCTCGTCGGTGCAGGACCCGATGTCGCCGGTGCACTCGGCCTTGAGCCGCAGCACGATCGTCTCGCCGGGGTGCGCGGCGAGGAAACCGTCGGCCTTGGCGAGCACGTCGGCGAAGTTGGCGTTCTGGTAGAAGGTGCCGTGGTGGATGGTGAACAGGTCGTCCACCTTCCGCACCCGGATGTCGATGGCGCGGACCCCGGCGTCGAGCTGCGCGGTGAGCGTTTCCGCGCTGTCGCCGTGGTCCTCCTGGGTCTGGGTGATGTCCCCGCCGTGCAGCGAGAGCGTGTCGTGGGTGCCGGGGATGGACAGCGCGGCGAGGCTGGTGTCGTCGGGCAGCGCACCCATCCAGTCCGGGTGCGAGGCGTCGGTGAGGGATTCGCAGTAGGCCGTGGCGGCCTGCGCGGTCCCCGCGGGCACGAGGGTCACGGCGAGCGCCGCGGCGAACGTGACGGCGATCCGGGCGGTGGTCGAGGCGGTGGTCATGCGGCGATGATCGCGCCGCCACCGCTGCTCCCGGTCCCTCCTGGCGACATCCCGCCAGGCCGTTCACCCGCCGAAGCGCCCGCTCACCACCGAGGTCAGGAATCCACGCCACCGCGCCGCCGGAATCCGCAGCCACGCCCCGCCGGGTTCCTTGGAGTCCCGCACGACCGCCTCGGCAGGCTCGGCCGCCACCTCGACGCAGTCACCGTTCGATCCGCTGTGACTGCTCTTCCGCCAACGGTGTGCCATCGGACAACCCCTCCTCGCTGGATGAGATCAACTCGGCGGATCGGTCGCCGTTCAACACGACATCTTCGACGTCGAGCAGACCAGCCGGAAAGGGCTCACCCGCCGAAGCGCCCGCTCACCACCGCAGTCAGGAATCCACGCCACCGCGCCGCCGGAATCCGCAGCCACGCCCCGCCGGGTTCCTTGGAGTCCCGCACCCGGGTCTCGGCGGGGGCGATGGCCACTTCGACGCAGTTGCCGTTGGAGCCGCTACGGGTGCTCTTGCGCCACACCTCAGCCATCAGACTTCGCCCAGTTCCTCGCAGATCCGCCGGATGAGCTTCGCAGAGCTCTGCTCGCACAGCGCTTTCGAGTCGATATCTTCCACTCCGCGGATGAAGGGTTCAACGTCCTGGGGACGAGTCAGGAAGAGCCCGACCCGACGCGCTTCGACGTACACGTGGGGTTCGCGCGCCGGGAACTCGAGCACGACGAAAGCACCGTCCAGACCGGCGTGGATCCCCGCATCGCGCGGCACGACCTGAATTCGGACTCGCGGGTTCTCCTGCACCCGGTTCAGGCGCTCGAGCTGGTGGCGGGTGGCCGTATTCCCGCCGATCACTCGGCGCAGCGCGAACTCGTCGACGAGGAAGCGGACCGACGGGCCGTCCGGCCGGGTCAACAACGCCTGCCGGGCCGGCCTCGTCGACAGCAGCCATTCGGCATCGTTCCCGGTTCCGATGACGGCGCGGGCGTACTCGGGTGTCTGCAGCAGTCCCGGCACACCAGCCCGAGGGAGACATCGGTGATCTCCGAAGCCCTCGTCTCCAGCGCCACCAAACTGGTGATCTGCTGCGCGGTCGCGGGTCCGGTCGCCAACCAGGCGGTGCTGAAGTCGGTGCCGTCCACCTGCTCGATCAGCTGGTCGCGGCGCCTTCCGATGATGCCGTACACGGCGCACAGGGCGATGACCTCTTCCGGCTCCGGTGTCCGCGTCCCGAGTTCGGTGCGGGCGATGGAGGTGTGCGAGACACCGATCCGTTCGGCCACCGATCGGGTGGACATCCGGCATTCCTCGCGGGCCTTGCGCAGATCCGCGCCCAGCCCCACCTGACGCACCTTGCTCCCCCGCCGCACCGGCCTACCTCCGATTCCGCGCATTCCGTTGGCACACTTCGTGAAACAGCTGATACACCCGCGATTCCCACCCCGATTCGCAACCGGTTGCCGTGCCGGCCGGAAGCCTTCCAGCGTGCGCTTCACGCAATCGGTTGATCATGAGGAGCGGACGTGGCGAACGAGGGATGGCGCATTCCGGCAGGGGTGGATCCGGCGAGCGCGGAGGTGGTGCTGAGCGTCGCGACACCGCGTTCGGTGGCGCTGTGGCAGGGGGAGGCGGCGATCGAGCTGACCACGGCGCAGCTCGGTGAGCCGGCCGACCGAGCGTTCTACCTGCACGAGCTGATGCGCGCCGAGCAGTCCGACGTGGCGGAGGGGTTGCAGCCCACCTGGTGAGAGGCACGGCGTGGGCGGCGGGAGGACCAGCGCCGGAAGGATTACCTTGCCCGTATGGGTGTCGGGGTGGACGAGCTGGTCGCGGACGGCCCGCGGATCTTGGACGGCGGGCTGGCGACGGCGCTGGAGGCGCGGGGCGCGGACCTGTCCGGCGGGTTGTGGTCGGCGCGCTACCTGGTGGACGCGCCGGAGGACATCGTGGCCACGCACGAGGACTTCTTCGCCGCGGGGGCGGAGGTCGCGAAGTCCGCCGGGTACCAGGCGAGCTTCGAGGGTTTCGCGGCGCACGGCATCGGCCGGGAGCAGGCGGCCGAGCTGATGCGGCGCAGCGTGGAGCTCGCGCAGGAGGCCGCGCACCTGGCGCCGGTGCCGGAGCGGGTCGGCAAGACCGCGGCGCACCGCACCGGCCGGTTCGTGGCCGCCTCGGTGGGACCGTACGGGGCGATGCTGGCGGACGGTTCCGAGTACCGCGGCCGCTACGGGCTGGGGCACCGGGAGCTGGTGGCGTTCCACCGCAGGCGGATGGAGGTCTTCGCCGAGGCCGCGCCGGACCTGTTCGCCCTGGAGACGGTGCCGGACGCCGACGAGGCGGCGGCGCAGCTGGAGGCGCTGGACGGGCTGGGCGTCCCGGCGTGGTTGTCGTACACGATCTCCGGGGAGCGGACCCGCGCCGGCCAGTCCCTGGAGGAGGCGTTCGCGGTCGTGGCGGGCCGGGACGACGTGCTCGCGGTCGGGGTGAACTGCTGCTCCCCCGCCGACGCGACGCGCGCGGTGCCGGTGGCGCGGGAGGTCACCGGCAAACCGGTGGTGGTGTACCCGAACAGCGGTGAGGGCTGGGACGCGGTGCACCAGCGGTGGACCGGCACCTCCCGGTTCGACCCGGCGCTGGTGGGCCGGTGGGTCGCCGACGGGGCCGCGCTGGTCGGCGGCTGCTGCCGGGTGGCGCCCGCGGACATCGCGGCGATCGCCGGTCACCTGCGCTGAACGAGAACGGGCCGCCCGGCCCAAGGGAGTGGCCGGGCGGCCCGTTCGGTGCGCGGCGCCGAACGCCGGTCCCGGAGTGGCGCGCGACCAGGCATCAAGCCCGCGCCACCGTTCTCGTCCGTTGCCCCGTCAGCGGCGAAGCAGCTGAACCAGCGACCGCCGGAGCGGCAAGACCACCCGCCGGTTCTCGACATCCTCCCCGCGCGGACGGCGTTTCTCCGTTGCGGCGGAGTGAACGATCACAGCGCGAGGACGACGCCGACACCTGCCTTCGAACCCGCCCGGCGGGTCGTGCCCGTGCCTGGGCAGCGGCGAAGCCGCTGAGCCGCCGACCACCAGAGCGACCGGACCACCCGCCGGGTTCTCGGCGCCCTGCTCGCGAGGACTGCGTTCCTCCCGTGGCGAAGCCACCGGTGACAACGATCCCGCGGCGAGGCGGACGCCGAGGTTCCGCCACCCGAGCACTGCGCTAGAAGGGAACCTCAGGCCGCCCGCTGGGCCGGGGCCCAGTAGTCGACCATCTCGGCGAACACCTCGAACGCGGGCTTCGAGTACCCGTACGGCGCTTCCAGGTGCAGGCTCAGCGGGAACCCGAGCCCGGCCACGCCGTCGATGACGCTCTTGTACAGGTCGAGCAGCTTGCGCTTGCGCTCCTCGAAGGACAGGCCGGTGATCGAGGCGACGAACCGCTGCTCGGCCTCCACCGCCGGATTGCCCGGGTCCTGGATGAGCCAGTCGATGAGCCCGCGCTTGGCCTCCACGCCCGGCACGAAGCCGAACGAGAGCAGGATCTCCGGCCGGTGCGGCGTCTTCTCGGCGAATTCCCGCAGGAAGCCGACGATGGCGTCCGAGTACAGCAGCTGCGTCATGCCGTAGTTCGCGCCGCGCTCGCACTTGAAGTTGAACCGGCCGTGCTCGCCCTCGCGGGTCGGGATGAGGATGGAACCGCGGTTGGGCACCACGTCCTGGAACTTGGCGAGCGCGTCGGTGGGCGGCACCCCGCCGCCCTCTCCCTCGGACATGGTGCGGGGCACGCCGACGAACGCGATGCCCTCCATGCCCGCCTTGCGCAGGTCCACCAGCCGGTCGCCGAGCTGCTGCTCGTCGAGGAAGGCGGTGACCTGGGTGCACAGCCCCTTCACATCGCCGATCTCGGGGCGCACCGCGTTCCAGAAGTCGATGACGTCCATCTTCGGCTTCATCTCGATCGGACGGTCGTCGTCCTCGGCGATGATGCCCGGGATCATCAGGTGCCCGATGCGGTCGGCGAGCCCGGCGGCGCGGCTGTTCTCGGCCACCTTGCGGCCTTCCGCCACGGCCTTCTCGTGTCCACCGTCGAGGTCGGGCGGTGCCAGTTCGAGTGCGATCGTGTCCATGTCGGCCTCAGGCCTTCCTTCCTCGCCGGTCCTCGCGAACCGCCCGGCCCTGTCGGAGGCCGGGCGCGTTCGGACCGCGCGACCGGAAATCGGGTTCGAGGGACGGGAGCGGGAGGGCACCGACCCCTCGACGGGTCTTGTCGTGGCAGGCGGGGGCCGCCACCGCCCGGGACGAGGTCCGGGCGGTGGCGCCCACGCGGGGCTGGTCCGCGGTGCGGCGGATCAGTACCGGTAGTGCTCCGGCTTGTACGGGCCGTCCACGTCGACACCGATGTACTCGGCCTGCGCCTTGGTCAGCGTGGTGAGCTTGACGCCGAGGGCGTCCAGGTGCAGCCGGGCGACCTTCTCGTCCAGGTGCTTCGGCAGCACGAAGACGTCCTTGGCGTACTCGCCGGGCTTCGTCCACAGCTCGATCTGCGCCAGGGTCTGGTTGGTGAACGAGTTGGACATGACGAAGCTCGGGTGCCCGGTGGCGTTGCCCAGGTTGAGCAGCCGGCCCTCGGACAGCACCAGGATGGAGTGGCCGTCGGCGAAGGTGAACTCGTGCACCTGCGGCTTGATCTCGACCTTCTTGATGCCCGGGGTCTTCTCCAGGCCGGCCATGTCGATCTCGTTGTCGAAGTGGCCGATGTTGCCCACGATGGCCTGGTGCTTCATCTTCGCCATGTGGTCGGCGGTGATGATGTTGAAGTTGCCGGTCGTGGTGACGAAGATGTCGGCGATCTCGACGACGTCGTCGAGGGTCTTGACCTCGTAGCCCTCCATCGCCGCCTGCAGCGCGCAGATCGGGTCGATCTCGGTGATGATCACCCGGGCGCCCTGGCCGCGCAGCGAGTCCGCGGAGCCCTTGCCGACGTCGCCGAACCCGGCGATCACGGCGACCTTGCCGCCGATGAGCGTGTCGGTGGCGCGGTTGATGCCGTCGACCAGGGAGTGGCGGCAGCCGTACTTGTTGTCGAACTTCGACTTGGTGACCGAGTCGTTGACGTTGATCGCCGGGAACAGCAGCTCACCGGTCTTCACCAGCTCGTAGAGCTTGTGCACGCCGGTGGTGGTCTCCTCGGTGACGCCCTTGATCTCGGCGGCGAGCTTGGTGAAGCGGTCCTTGCTCTTCGCCAGGCTGTTGCGCAGCGTCTCCAGGACGACCTTGAACTCGTCCGGGTCGTCCTCGGTGGCCTGCGGGACCGCACCGGCGGCCTCGAACTCGACGCCCTTGTGCACGAGCAGGGTGGCGTCGCCGCCGTCGTCGAGGATCATGTTGGCGACCTTGCCGTCGCCGAACTCCCACAGCTGGTCGGTGCACCACCAGTAGTCCTCGAGGGTCTCGCCCTTCCAGGCGAAGACCGGGACGCCCGCGGGCTTGTCCGGGGTGCCGTTCTTGCCGACGACGACCGCGGCCGCGGCCTCGTCCTGGGTGGAGAAGATGTTGCAGGACACCCAGCGCACCTCGGCGCCGAGCTCGACCAGGGTCTCGATGAGCACCGCGGTCTGCACGGTCATGTGCAGCGAACCCGCGATCCGGGCGCCCTTGAGCGGCTTGGAGTCCGCGTACTCCCGGCGAGTGGCCATCAGACCGGGCATCTCGTGCTCGGCCAGCCGGATCTGGTGCCTGCCGGCCTCGGCCAGGCTCAGGTCGGCGACGGCGAACTCGATGCCGTTGGCCTTCTGCAGCTTCGCGCTCATGATTTCCTTTCTAGAGTTCCCTGCTCGGGTTTCATCCCTGTCAGGGCGCTTTCCCTGCTCGGGTTTCCGCGGCACGCGCGCGGACCGCCGGTGATCAACCTTAAGGCCCGCGCGGGCGGCCTCATGTGTTGAAGTACTTCGCTTCGGGGTGGTGGGCGATGATCGCGTCGGTGGACTGCTCCGGGTGCAGCTGGTACTCCTCGGACAGCTCCACGCCGATGCGCTCGCTCTCCAGCAGTTCGACGATCTTCGCGCGGTCCTCGATCTCGGGGCAGGCGCCGTAGCCGAACGAGTAGCGGGCACCGCGGTAGCCGAGCTTGAAGAACTCGGTCACGTCCGACGGGTCCTCTTCGGACACCGCGCGGCCGCTGGACCACAGCAGTTCCCGCCGCACCCGGCGGTGCCAGTACTCGGCGAGCGCCTCGGTCAGCTGCACGCCCATGCCGTGTACTTCCAGGTAGTCCCGGTACGAGTTCTTCGCGAACAGCTCGTTGGCGTAGTCGGCGATGGGCTGGCCCATGGTGACCAGCTGCATCGGCAGCACGTCGACCTGCCCGGTCTCCAGCGCCTTCTCCCTGGTGCGGAAGAAGTCGGCGAGGCTGAGCCTGCGGTCGCGCTGCTGGCGCGGGAACGTGAACCGGGCGCGTTCGGGGGCGTCGGGCTCCTCCTTGTCCAGCACGATCACCGAGTTGCCCTCGGTGACGACCGGGAAGTAGCCGTAGACGACCGCCGCATGCTGCAGGATGCCCGCGGTGGCCAGCTCGTCCATCCAGTAGCGCAGCCGCGGCCTGCCCTCGGATTCGACGAGTTCCTCGTACGACGGCCCTTCGCCCTTGCGGGCGCCGCGCAGCCCCCACTGGCCGAAGAACGTGGCGCGCTCGTCGAGCAGCGCCAGGTAGTCGGCGGTGGGCACGCCCTTGATGACGCGCGATCCCCAGAACGGCGGGGTCGGCACCGGGGCGTCACCGTCCACATCGGACCGGATGGAGTCGTCGTAGAGGTCGGGCAGCGGACCCTGCTCGGCCTTGCGCTTCTCGGCGATGCGCTTGGAGCGCTCGTGGCGTTCCTTGCGCTCGGCCTTCTTCGCCTCCTCGGCCTCGCTGACCTCCGGGGAGTCGCCGCGCTTGATGGCCATCAGCCGGTCCATCAGGTTGAGGCCCTCGAAGGCGTCCTTCGCGTAGCGCACGTCGCCCTGGTACATCTCGTCCAGGTCGTTCTCCACGAACGAACGGGTCAGCGCCGCGCCGCCCAGCATCACCGGGTACTTGTCGGCGATGCCGCGCTCGTTCATCTCCTGCAGGTTGTCCTTCATGATCACGGTGGACTTCACCAGCAGGCCGGACATGCCGATCACGTCGACCTTGTTCTCGTCCGCCGCGTCCAGGATGGCGTTCACCGGCTGCTTGATGCCGATGTTCACCACGTCGTAGCCGTTGTTGGACACGATGATGTCGACGAGGTTCTTGCCGATGTCGTGCACGTCGCCCTTGACCGTGGCCAGCAGCAGCTTGCCCTTGCCGCCGGAGTCGTCCTTCTCCATGTGCGGTTCCAGGTAGGCCACCGCGGTCTTCATCGTCTCCGCGGACTGCAGCACGAACGGCAGCTGCATCTGCCCGGAGCCGAACAGGTCGCCGACGACCTTCATGCCCGCGAGCAGGTGCTCGTTGACGATCTGCAGCGGCGCCTTCTCCTGCATGGCGGCGTCGAGGTCGGCCTCCAGGCCGTTGCGCTCGCCGTCGACGATGCGCTTCTCCAACCGCTCGAACAGCGGCAGCTTCGCCAGCTCCTCCGCGCGGGAGGCACCGGCCGAGGACGCGGTCTTGCCCTCGAACAGCTGCATCAGCTTCTGCAGCGGGTCGTAGTCCTCGGTGCGGCGGTCGTAGACGAGGTCCAGGGCGACCTGGCGCTGCTCGTCGTCGATCTTGCTCATCGGCAGGATCTTGGACGCGTTCAGGATCGCCGAGTCCAGGCCGGCTTCGCGGCACTCGTTGAGGAACACCGAGTTCAGCACCTGCCGCGCGGCCGGGTTCAGGCCGAACGACACGTTGGACAGGCCCAGCGTGGTCTGCACCCGCGGGTGGCGGCGCTTGAGCTCCCGGATGGCCTCGATGGTCTCGATGCCGTCCCGGCGGACCTCCTCCTGACCGGTGGTGATCGGGAAGACGAGGCAGTCGATGATGATCGCCGACTCGTCCAGGCCCCAGGTGCCGGTGATCTCGGCGATGAGGCGCTCGGCGATCCGCAGCTTCCACTCGGCGGTGCGGGCCTGGCCCTCCTCGTCGATGCACAGCGCGACGACGGTGGCGCCGTGCTCGCGCACCATCGCCATCACCTTCTGGAACCGCGAGTCCGGCCCGTCGCCGTCCTCGTAGTTCACCGAGTTCACCGCGCAGCGCCCGCCGAGGTGCTCCAGCCCGGCCTGCAGCACGGCGGCCTCGGTGGAGTCCACCATGATCGGCAGCGTGGAGGCGGTCGCCAGCCTGCTCGCCAGCTCCCGCATGTCCTCGGCGCCGTCGCGGCCCACGTAGTCCACGCACAGGTCGAGCATGTGCGCGCCCTCGCGGGTCTGGGCCTTCGCGATCTCCACGCAGTCCTCGTAGCGGCCGTCGAGCATCGCTTCGCGGAACTTCTTGGAGCCGTTGGTGTTGGTGCGCTCGCCGACGTTGAGGATGCTGGCGTCCTGCTCGAACGGCACCGACTGGTACACCGAGGACACCGCGGGGATCACCTCGGGGGTGCGCGCCTGCGGGGTCAGCTCGGCGACCGCCTCGGAGACGGCCCGCACGTGGTCGCCGGTGGTGCCGCAGCAACCGCCGACCAGCCGCGCGCCGAAGTCGGTGACGAACCCGGCCAGCGCCGTCGCCAGCTCGTCCGGCTGCAGCGGGTACACCGCGCCGTTCGGGCCGAGCTCGGGCAGGCCCGCGTTCGGCATCACCGAGATCGGGATCTGCGCGTGCTGGGCCAGCACCCGCAGGTGCTCGCTCATCTCGGCGGGGCCGGTGGCGCAGTTCATGCCGATCAGGTCGATGCCCAGCGGCTCCAGCGCGGTCAGCGCGGCGCCGATCTCGGAGCCGACCAGCATGGTGCCGGTCTGCTCCACGGTGACCTGCGCGATGATCGGCAGCCACCGGCCGGTCTGCTCCATCGCGCGCTTGGCGGCCACGATCGCCGCCTTGGTCTGCAGCAGGTCCTGGGAGGTCTCCACCAGCACCACGTCGATGCCGCCGTCGATCATGCCGAGCACGTTCTCGACGTACGCGTCGCGCAGGTCCGCGTACGGCGCGTGCCCGAGGGTGGGCAGCTTGGTGCCCGGCCCCATCGAACCGAGCACGAACCGCGGCTTGTCCTTCGTGGCGTACTCGTCGGCGGCCTCGCGGGCCAGCCGGGCACCCTTCTCCGCGAGGTCGCGGATGCGCTCCGGGATGCCGTACTCGCCGAGGTTGGCGAGGTTCGTGCCGAAGGTGTTGGACTCGATCGCGTCCGAACCGGCCTCCAGGAAGCCCCGGTAGACCCCGGAGACCACGTCCGGCCGGGTCTCGTTCAGGATCTCGTTGCAGCCTTCGAGGTT
The DNA here is from genome assembly GCF_057736575.1 of Saccharopolyspora sp. MMCC62. Taxonomy (NCBI): domain Bacteria; kingdom Bacillati; phylum Actinomycetota; class Actinomycetes; order Pseudonocardiales; family Pseudonocardiaceae; genus Saccharopolyspora; species Saccharopolyspora sp. MMCC62. The sequence goes on from NZ_JBYKCM010000001.1 coordinate 603,652, forward strand.
CGCGAAGTCGTCCAACGACAGGTCGTAGCCCTGCAACGCGGTACCCATGCCGCCGTCCGCGACGAGCACGCGCTCGTTGAGCGCGGTCAAGAATCCGCTCGGATCACGCCCCGAGCCGTTGCCGCCGTTCGTGTTGACCCCATTCATCCAACTGCCTCTTCCCACGCTACCTGCGCCACGCCCGAACCCCAGTGTGCTCGCCGGGGCGGTGCCGGGAACCGCCGCCCCGGACACCGCCCCGGGGAACTCAACGCAGCTTCGAACCGATCTCGGCGGCGGCGGTGTCGCCGTACGCCTCACCGATGCGCGCGAGGAACGACTCGCGCTCGACGTCGTACTCCTGCGGCCCGTCCGTCTCCAGCGAGACGGTGGCCAGCGTGCAGCCCAGCTGCAGGGACCGCTCCACGCTCAGCTCGCCGGAGAGCCCGGCCAGGAAGCCGGCGCGCAGGGCGTCGCCGACACCGGTCGGGTCGCCCTTCTGCTTCTCCTTGGGCGGCTGGATCTCGAAGGTCGGGGCGTCGGCCGACTCGACCTTGAGGCCCTTGGCGCCCAGCGAGGTGACCCAGGCGCCGACCTCGGCCAGCACCTCGTCGTGGCTCCAGCCGGTGCTCTGCAGCAGCAGGCCGTGCTCGTACTCGTTGGTGAACAGGTACCGCGCGCCGCGGACCAGCTCGCGGACCGACTCGCCGTCCATCCGGGCCAGCTGCTGGCCGGGGTCGGCGAGGAACGAGTAACCGCGCTCCCGGCACTCCGCGGTGTACTTGACCATCGCGTCCGGGTCGTTCGCGGAGATCACCACGAGGTCCAGCCCACCCGCGCGGTCCGCGACGGACTTGAGCTCGATCTGCGCGGCCTCCGACATGGCGCCCGGGTAGAACGAGGCGATCTGGTTGAAGTCCTGGTCGGTGGTGCACAGGAACCGGGACGTGTGCTTGGTCTCGGACACGTGCACCGAAGCGGTGTCCACTCCGTGGCGTTCCAGCCACGCGCGGTACTCTTCGAAGTCCTGGCCGACGGCGCCGACCAGCAGCGAGGTGACTCCGAGCTTGCCGAGACCGAAGGTGATGTTCGCCGCGACCCCGCCGCGACGCACCTCCAGCTCGTCGACGAGGAAGGACAGGGACACCTGCTCCAGCTGGTCCGCGATCAGCTGCTCGGCGATCCTGCCCGGGAAGGACATCAGGTGGTCGGTGGCGATCGACCCGGTCACCGCAATCCGCACTGCAACAACTCCTTCTCGGCCGGCCGGCGACATCGTCGGCCACCGGCCTTGAGAACTTCTCGATTCCTGGGGCGCACCGGGCCGCGGGGCGCGGCAGTACCGCGCCCCGTGGCAGCCCGTGCGTTCGTCCGCACTAGTCGATCAGATGCCCGCTGCGCTCTTGAGCGCGGCGGCCCGATCGGTGTTCTCCCAGGGCAGGTCGACGTCGCTGCGGCCGAAGTGGCCGTAGGCGGCGGTCTGCGCGTAGATCGGGCGCAGCAGGTCCAGGTCCCGGATGATCGCCGCCGGACGCAGGTCGAACACCTCGTTGATCGCGGCCTGGATCTTGACCGGGTCGACGTTCTCGGTGCCGAAGGTCTCCACGAACAGCCCGACCGGAGCGGCCTTGCCGATCGCGTAGGCGACCTGCACCTCGATGCGCCCGGCCAGCCCGGCCGCCACCGCGTTCTTCGCCACCCAGCGGGTCGCGTAGGCCGCGGAGCGGTCCACCTTCGACGGGTCCTTGCCGGAGAAGGCACCGCCGCCGTGGCGGGCCATGCCGCCGTAGGTGTCGACGATGATCTTGCGGCCGGTCAGGCCCGCGTCGCCCATCGGACCGCCGACCACGAACCGGCCGGTCGGGTTGATCAGCAGGCGCAGGTCGGAGGTGTCCAGGCCGACGCGCTCCAGCTCGGGCGCGATGACCTTGTCGTTGATGTCCTTGGTCAGCGTCTTCTCGAGGTCGATGTCCTCGGCGTGCTGGGTGGACAGCACGACGGTGTCCAGCCGCACCGGCTGGTCCCCGGCGTACTCGATGGTCACCTGGGTCTTGCCGTCGGCCCGCAGGTACGGCAGCGTGCCGTCCTTGCGCACCTCGGTCAGCCGGCGGGAGAGCCGGTGCGCCAGCGTGATGGGCAGCGGCGCCAGCTCGTCGGTGTCGTTGCAGGCGTAGCCGAACATCAGGCCCTGGTCGCCGGCACCCTGCTTGGCGATCTCGTCGATGACGCCCTCGACGCGGCTCTCGTGGGCGGTGTCCACGCCCTGGCCGATGTCGGGGGACTGCGCGCCGATCGCGATGTTCACGCCGCAGGAGTTGCCGTCGAAGCCCTTCGACGACGAGTCGTAACCGATCTCGAGGATCTTCTCCCGCACGATGGACGGGATGTCGACGTAGGCGTCGGTGGTGACCTCACCGGCCACGTGCACCTGGCCGGTCGTGACCAGGGTCTCCACCGCCACCCGGGAACGGGGGTCCTGGGCCAGCATCGCGTCCAGCACGGAGTCGCTGATCGCGTCGCAGATCTTGTCCGGGTGCCCCTCGGTCACGGACTCACTGGTGAACAACCTGCGGTTGATCTCACTCACGGCTCAACCTCACCTCTCAGCTTCTTTGGCTGCTTCGATCCTTGCGCACTCGTGACACGGATGTCATGAGTGTCCACTCACTGGCACCCCGCCGACCGGCCCAGCGGAGCCGACCGTACGCACGATTGATGATCATGCACGGGCGTGGATGATGCCCCATGCCAGGCTTCCTGCGTTCCCGGAGTCCACCCAGGCCCGCAGGCCTCGCTTCATCTTCGTGCGATATTCCTCACCGATGCGGTCGGACAGTTCGGACTCGCGGCTCTCCAGCACGTCCAGCACCCGCTGGTAGTGCACGGGCAGGTACGAGCTGAGGTCCTCGAAGTCGATCGTCTGGAGGCCCAGGCGGGCCAGTTCGCGCCGGTAGAAGCCGGGCGAACCCATAGTGTCCAGGTTCAGCCGATCCAGGATCGGACCCAGGTCCCGCTTGCGGGCCGTGTCGGCGGCCATCGGGTCGGTGAACACGAACGAACTGCCCTTGCTCAGCACCCGGGCCACCTCCTCCAGCACGCGCTCGCGGTCGCCGCTGTGCAGGATCGCGTCCTGGGACCACACCAGGTCGAAGGCGTTGTCCTGGAACGGGATGTCCTCGAAGGAGCCGTCCTTGACCTCGATGAGGTCGGCGAGTCCCGCGGCCTCGTTGAACTGGACGTTGCGGGCGTTCTCCACCTCGCTGAGGTTCAGGCACGCGACCTTGCAGCCGTAGGTCTTCGCCAGGTACCGGGCGGCACCGCCGTAGCCGGAGCCGATGTCGAGGATCCGGGTCTCCGGGGTGATCTCGACCTTGCTCGCCATGCGCTCCACGGTGCGCCGGGACGCGGCGTCGATGTCCTCGTCCGGGGTGTTGTAGAGGCCGACGTGGATGTCGTTGCCGCCCCACACGTGGTAGTAGAAATTGTCGGCGTCCTCGGAATTGTAGTAATCCCGAGCGGTGTGCACCGCCGTGGAATACACGTCCGCCAATTGCTCCTCGGTCCGGTAGTTCTTCTCCGCCACGTGGATGAAGAAGTCCGGGTCCTGGTCCGCGTAGGTTTCCTGGAAATCGCCGTACGTGTCGATCCGCTGGAATCCGACTTCGCGCAGCAGTCGCCGCACGTAGTTCTTCCGCAACGGATACATGTTGAGGTAGAACTCGCTCTTGTCCGGGAAGGTGTACTTGAACCGGGCGAGCCCCTCGTCGACGTGGTCGGGCTCCGCGGAGACGTCGTCGCCCGCGTAGTAGTAGGTGTGCTTGCTGGAGAACCCGTCGTCCAGGATCGCGTCGTAGTTGCGCTGGTCGATGATCAACACGCCGTCGTGCTTGAGCATCGCGTAGAACTCGGCCAGCGCCTTGCGCCGGTCCCGCTCGGAGAACAGGTGCGTGAACGAGTTGCCCAGGCAGATGATGGCGTCGTACTCGCCGTGCACGTCGCGGTTCAGCCAGCGCCAGTCGGCGTGCACCACGCGCAGGATGTGCCCGCCGTAGGTCAGGCCGTTGCTGAACGCCTTGGCCAGCATCTGGGGGCTGCCGTCGGCGCTGACCGTCTCGAAGCCCTCCTCCAGCAGGCGCACCGAGTGGAACCCGGTGCCGGTGGCGACGTCCAGCACGGACTCGACACCACGGGCCTTGAGCTGGTCGATGAAGAAGCGGCCCTCGCTCTCGTAGCGCTTCTTCCAGTCGATCAGGTCGTCCCACTTGTCGACGAAGCCGCCGACGTACTCGTGGGTGTAATGGTCGGATTCGCGCACTTCCAACGGGTTGTCGCCGAAGACCTGCTCCTCGCGGGCCACCAGTTCGGCCGAGTCCTCGGCCGCTCCACCGCGTTCACCGTGCTGAGCCAGGTCGTCCACGCTCTTGGCCATGCTTCACTCCCACCACTCGCGTTGGTCATGCGCCTCATGCACCACTCAGTCCGCGCGAATCCGCCTCGTCGAGATCAACTCGCGGTCGTGCGGGGTCGCCGCTCGAATAAAGGCGACACCTACGCGCCGGCGTGGGCGGCCGAAGAATTCAGGCCGCGCACCTACGCCAGTCGTCGCACTCGGCCCGCTCCATTGCCGACCGGCGCTCGACGCGAAATCCGTGCGTCGAGTAACCAAACTATTCGAATGAGTTGCCGAAGCAAGCGTGCAGAGGTGTGACGCTGATCACGTCAATGGGATATAAGCGTGATTCGTGCCGTCACCCAGGGTAAAAATATGCGCTGCCACCAGCGATTTTTCTTCCCCATTTTGCGGCATGTCACGATCGCATAAGTGCACCGCAGCGCCGATGTGTGTAGTATCGCGTACGCAGCACTTACCACGACAACAGCGAATAGCGCAACCGCGAATGCCCACAAAACTTCGGCGGCGGGGCTCGCGGCGGGTACCGATTTCCCTTTTTACGCCGGTGACATCGGTCCGGGGAGCTCAGGATGTTACGATGCCAGCCCCCGCAGCGCTAGCCCCCGACACGGTTTTTCCGGATTTTCCGCACTCTCCGCGCTCGGCCCCTGCTCCGGGCCCCGCTCCACCGATCGGACCATCGCCGCAGCGCACACGCGCGCCGAGCCCGCCGGATCCCCCATCCCCCGCCCGGCCGCCACCTGCTCGGCCGCGCAGCCCCGACCGCGGCCCGCACTCGCCGACCCACCGGCCGCGCACCGCGCGGGGGACGAATTCGACGAATTCTGAATTGATTCCCACGAATGGCGGCGGATTTCAGGCGGAGACATGACTCACCCGAATTCCGCCGCCCCGCGCAATGCGGTGCGCCCGCCTGGGCGCCGCCGGACGTGTCCGCGCCGGGCGTCAGTACTTCCGGAAGCGGGCGTCCAGCTTGAGCGCGGCGTTGAGCACCGACTCCGGCATCCGGCTGCCCGCCTGGCTCTTCGCGATGCGCCCCGCGCTCGGGACCGCGCCGCGCTCCGGCCAGCTCGCCGGATCCCACAGCGCGGAGCGCAGGAACGCCTTCGCGCAGTGCAGGTACAGCTCGTCGATGCGCACCCGGATCGCCAGGTCCGGGCGCTTGCCGTCCACCGCCAGCTCCGCCAGGTGCGGGCCGCCGCGCAGGATGGTGGCGGTGCCGTTCACCCGCATCGTGTCGTTCGAGCCGGGGACGAAGAACAGCATGCCCACCTGCGGGTGCCGCAGGACGTTGCGCAGGCTGTCCAGCCGCCGGTTCCCCTTGCGGTCGGCGAACACCAGGGCGCGCCCCTCGTCGACGACCAGCACGCCGCCGGGCGGATCACCGCGCGGCGAGACGTCCATCGAGCCGTCCGGGCACGTGGTGGCGAGCACGAAGAACGGGGACGCCCGCAGGAACAGCGCGGACTGCTCGTCGACGTGGTCGATCGCCTTCTCCGCGATGACCCGGTGCGGCTCGGCGACGATCTCGCGCAGCTGCTCCTCGGAGCCCACCTCGTCCGAGTCCGCCTCGATGCCGTTGCGTCCGCTCACGTCGTCTCCCCAGTCGTCGGCGCGATCCCACCCCCGGGACCACTTGTTAGGTTACCCTAACTCACCGCGAGCGGGCCATGATCCGGCTCGACCGGGGGCCGCTCCGACCGGGCCGGGTGGAGCAGTCGGCCCGCCGCCGAACGCCGCGCGCCCGCCCCCGGAACGGGTGCGGGCGCGCGGTCGTCAATGCGGGGACACCGGTGCGCCGGACGGACCAGCGGTGCCGCCCGGCGAACGGGTCAGGACTTGAGGTCCGGGAAGTCCTCCTCGCGGTACTCCCCGGCCGGGGACGGCGCCGCGTGGATCTCCTCCTCGCGAGTGCGCAGCTCGACGCGGCGGATCTTGCCGGAGATCGTCTTCGGCAGCTCGGTGAACTCCAGCCGCCGGATCCGCTTGTACGGGGCGAGGTGCTCGCGGGCGAAGCGCAGGATCGCCAGCGCCGTGGCCTCCCCCGGCTCCCAGCCCGCCGCCAGCACCACGTACGCCTTCGGCACCGCCAGCCGGATCGGGTCCGGGGACGGCACCACCGCGGCCTCGGCGACCGCCTCGTGCTCCAGCAGCACGCTCTCCAGCTCGAACGGCGAGATCCGGTAGTCGGAGGCCTTGAACACGTCGTCGGTGCGGCCCACGTAGGTGATGTAGCCGTCCGCGTCCCGCGAGCCCACGTCCCCGGTGTGGTAGTAGCCGCCGCGCAGCACCTCGGCGTTGCGCTCGGCGTCGTCGGCGTAGCCGGTCATCAGGCCCACCGGCCGCGGGTCCAGCCGCAGGCAGATCTCGCCCTCCGCGGCCTCCTGCCCGGTCGCCGGATCGATCAGCGCCACCTCGAACCCGGGCAGCGCCCGCCCCATCGAACCGGGCTTGAGCTCCTGGCCGGGCGTGTTGGCGACCTGCACGCTGGTCTCGGTCTGGCCGAAGCCGTCCCGGATGGTGACGCCCCAGGCGCGGCGGACCTGCTCGATCACCTCCGGGTTCAGCGGCTCGCCCGCCCCCAGCACCTTGCGCGGCGGGGTGCGCAGCGCGGTCAGGTCGGCCTGGATGAGCATCCGCCACACCGTCGGCGGGGCGCAGAAGCTGGTCACGCCGCAACGCTGCATCTCGCCGAGCAGGGCGGCGGCGTCGAAGCGCTCGTAGTTGTAGATGAACACCGTCGCCTCGGCGTTCCACGGCGCGAACACGTTGCTCCACGCGTGCTTCGCCCAGCCCGGCGAGGAGATGTTCAGGTGCACGTCGCCCGGTTCCAGCCCGATCCAGTACATCGTGGACAGGTGCCCGACCGGGTAGGAGACGTGGGTGTGCTCGACCAGCTTCGGCTTCGCGGTGGTGCCGGAGGTGAAGTACAGCAGCAGCGGGTCCGCGGCCCGGGTCGGCCCGTCCGGCTCGAACGCCTCCGCGGCGGTCGCGCTGTCGGCGTAGGCGTGCCAGCCCTCGGCGCCGCCGACCGCGATCCGGGTGTAGTCGCCCGGCACGTCGGCGAACTTCGGCGCGTGCGCCGAGGTCGTCACCACGTGCCCGGCGGCGCCGCGGTCGACGCGGTCGCGCAGGTCGGCGGGCCCCAGCAGCGGCGTCGCCGGGATGATCACGGCGCCGAGCTTCATCGCGGCGAGGATGGTCTCCCACAGCTCGACCTGGTTGCCGAGCATGAGGATCAGCCGGTCGCCGCGGGCCACGCCGAGCTCGCGCAGCCAGTTCGCCACCTGGTTCGAGCGGCGGGAGAGCTCGCCGAAGGAGAACTTCCGCTCGGAGCCGTCGGATTCGACGATCCACAGCGCGGTCCGGTCCTGCCTGCCCGCGATGGTGTCGAACCAGTCCAGCGCCCAGTTGAACTCGGCGGGGCGCGGCCAGCGGAACGCGTCCCTGGCCGCGGCGTAGTCCTCGCGCGTGCTCAGCAGCAGATCGCGGGCGGCGAGGAACTCGACGCCACCGGGTCCCGCTGCCGCCCTGCCCGCATCGGTCTGCTCGGTCACGTCCGCGTCCTCCTCGACCACCGGTTGCACGTGCCGCGCGTGCGCCGACCGTCCCGTTCGGACGATCGCCGGCGCGCCGGACCAACTTAACCGGCACACCCGATCAGATCCATGCCGCTGGTCCGATGCGCGGGCATTCGGGTGGTGCCGTTGACTTCACGTGCGGTCGTGGTCATTCTTGTTGCTTGTTGTGGCTTCGCTTTCGTCCTGTTTCGCCGTCTCGGGGGGCGTGGGCGCGATCCACGACACCTGGGGGCTGCACTGATCGGCACGAGCCGACTCGACCGGCCCCCGCTCCCACCGGTTCGAATCCACCAGGAGGCCACGTGCACCGCCGCGCGTTGACCCGCCGACCACTAGTCCGATTCCGCGTCGGCGCTCTGATCGGCGCCGCCATGCTCGCTACCGTCACCGGTATGCCCGCTCAGGCCGAACCCGCCGCATGGGAACCGAAGGACCCGCCGCTGGCGACTCCGTGGACCGACCAGGTCGGCCCGGACAACGCCCTGCCCGACTACCCGCGCCCGCAGCTCACGCGCGAGCGCTGGCAGAACCTCAACGGGCTGTGGGACTTCGCCGGATCCGACACCCCGCCCAGCGAGACCGACGAGCAGATCCTGGTGCCCTACCCGCCGGAGTCCGGCTTGTCCGGCATCCAGCGCCACGACGACCACCTGCTCTACCACCGCGAGTTCCAGGTGCCCGCCGACTGGTCCGGCCAGCGGGTGCTGCTGCACTTCGGCGCCGTGGACCAGAAGGCGACCGTCAGCGTCAACGGCCAGGAGGTCGCCACCCACCAGGGCGGCTTCACCGAGTTCAGCGCCGACGTCACCGACGCGCTCACCGGCGACGGCCCGCAGCAGCTGACCGTCGCGGTCGAGGACCGCAACGAGGACAACCCGTTCCCGGTCGGCAAGCAGCGCAACGACCCCAGCGGGATCATGTACACCGGCGCCTCCGGCATCTGGCAGACGGTGTGGATGGAGCCGGTCGCCGACTCGCACATCACCGGCCTCGACATCACCCCGGACCTGGCGTCGAACAGCTTCGCCGTGCGCGCCGACGGTTCGCAGGGCGGCCGCGTCGAGGCCGTGCTCAGCGAGCGGGACGGCGGCGCGGAGGTCGCCACCGCCACCGGTGAAGCCGGTCAGGACCTGCGCCTCGAGGTGCCGGACCCGCACCTGTGGTCGCCGGACGACCCGTACCTCTACGACGTGCAGGTGCGGCTGCTCGGCGAGGACGGGCAGCCCGTCGACGAGGTCGGCAGCTACGCCGGGATGCGCTCCATCGGGCTCGTCGACGACGAGCAGGGCAGGCCGCGGCTCGCGCTGAACGGGAAGATCCTGTTCCAGCACGGCCCGCTGGACCAGGGCTACTGGCCGGACGGCATCTACACCGCGCCGACCGACGAGGCGCTGCGCTTCGACCTGGAGCAGACCAAGGAACTCGGCTTCAACATGGTGCGCAAGCACATCAAGGTCGAACCGGCCCGCTGGTACTACCACGCGGACCAGCTGGGCCTGCTGGTGTGGCAGGACATCCCCGCGCTGCTCAGCGGCGAGACGCCCGGTGACGAGGCGAAGGCGAACTTCGAGGCCGAGGCCGCCGACATCGTCGACCAGCTGCACAACTCGCCGTCGATCGTCACCTGGGTGCCGTTCAACGAGGGCTGGGGCGAGTTCGACACCGCCCGCATCGCCGAGCAGGTCGAAGCGCAGGACCCGACCCGGCTGGTGAACCCGGCCAGCGGCGTGAACTGCTGCGACTCGCTGCCGGACACCGGTGCCGGGCACATCTACGACGACCACACCTACGTCGGCCCCGGCGCGCCGGACGTGACCGGCGACCGCGCCTCGGTGGACGGCGAGTACGGCGGGCTGGGCCTCATCGAGGACGGGCACCTGTGGCCCGGTGAGCCCTCGTCGTACGAGATCGTCGACACCCGCGCCGACCTGACCCGCCGCTACCAGGAAGTGCACGACGACCTGGTGGACATCATCCGGGACAAGGGCCTGTCCGCGTCGGTCTACACCCAGACCACCGATGTGGAGAACGAGGTGAACGGTTTCTTCACCTACGACCGGCAGATCCTCAAGCCGGACCTGGACGCGGTGCGCGCCGCGAACCGGGCCGTGATCGACGCGGGCACCCCGTGACGAACCGACGGTGACGAACCGGAGGTGACGCGCCGAAGGTGACGGACCGAGGGTGGACGAGCGGAGGGCGAGCGATCGAGGAACGGTCGATCAGCGCTGATCGACCAGGAGTGCTCGCCCGGGGCGTGCTCGCCTCGACCACCCCGCGCACGACGACGCCCCGGCCGGTACCCCACTACCGGCCGGGGCGTTCTTCCCACCGCAGCAGCGAATTCCCGCGACCGAGGAGGACGACGATGTCCCAGGAGCACGGTGCCCCCAGCAGGTGGAGCAGGCGAACGTTGGGCGGTGCGGCGCTGGCCGCGGCCGGGGCGGCGGCGCTCACCGGGGCGCTGCCCGGTGGCCGGCGCGCGGCGGCCGCCCCGGCGGGCGGTGCGTCGATGCACGGCAGGCTCTACGAGCTGCGCAACGGGCGGCACACCGCGGTGGTCGCGGGCGTGGCGGCCACCATGCTGTCCTGGCAGGTCGACGGGACCGAGATGCTGCTGACCCACGGCGCAGACGAGCTCGGCGAAGGCTGGCAGGGCAAGACGCTGCTGCCGTGGGCGAACCGCATCGACGGCGGCGCCTACGAGTTCGGCGGCGAGCAGCTGCAAGTGCCGATCAACGAGCCGGAGCGGGACTGCGCGCTGCACGGCCTGATGGGCTTCACCGAGTGGAGCCCGGTGGAGCACCGCCGGGACCGCGTGGTGCTGGAGCACGTGCTGCCGCCGCACTACGGCTACCCGTTCCAGCTGGCGTTCCGCATCGAGTTCGCCCTGGAGCGCGGCGGGTTCCGCAGCACGCTGTCCGCGCGCAACATCGGCTCCGGCGACGCCCCGTTCGCCACCGCGAACCACACCTACCTGGCGGCGGGCACCGGCACCATCGACGAGCTGGTGCTGCAGCTGCCCGCGGACACCTACTACGAGGTGGACGACCGGCTGCTGCCCACCGGCACCTCCCCCGTCGCGGGTGGTGAGTACGACTTCCGCGCGGCGCGGCCGATCGGGTCGACGGTGCTGGACACCGCGTTCACCGACCTCGCCCGGGACGCCGACGGCACCGCGACCGTCCGATTCGGACGGTCCGACGGGAGCGACGTGGAGCTGTGGGTGGACCGCACGCACGGGTACCTGCAGGTCTACACCGACGACTCGCCGGAGGCCGACCGGCCCGCGCGCTCGGGCCTCACCGTGGAGCCGATGACGTGCGCCCCCAACGCTTTCGTCACCGGTGACGGATTGATCGTGCTGCGCCCCGGGCAGGAGCACCGCGGCAGCTGGGGCTACCGGCTCGCCGAGTAGCCCGCCGCCCGACCGCGCGGTGGCACCGCTCGCCACCGCGCGGACCGGGGCGGCGGCCGAAGTCCTACAGTGCAGTCGTGGCCGACTACATCCAGATCCCCACCCCCGCGGGCACCTTCGACGCGCTCAGCGCCGGCGCCGAAGGCGACCGCCCCGTCCTGCTGCTGCACGGCTTCCCGCAGGCCGCCATCGAATGGCGCGAGCAGCTCGCCGTGCTCGGTGGCGCGGGCTGCCACGCCGTGGCGCCCGACCAGCGCGGCTACTCCCCCGGCGTCCGCCCGGCCGACGTCGCCGATTACCGGATGGAGGAGCTGATCGGCGACGTGCTGGCCATCGCCGACCGGCTCGGCTGGGACCGCTTCGACCTGGTCGGGCACGACTGGGGCGCGGCCGTGGCCTGGTCGGTCGCCGCGGCGCACCCGGAGCGGGTCCGCACGCTCACCGCGGTGTCCGTGCCGCACCTCGACGCGTTTTCGCAGGCGCTGCGCGAGGACGAGGACCAGCAGCGGCACTCCGAGTACATGCAGGTGTTCCGCCGCTCCGGCTCCGACAAGCAGCTGCTGGAGGACGGCGCGCGGCGGCTGCGGCGGATCTACGAGCACAAGATCCCGGAGACGCACGTCGAGGAGTACGTGCAGCGCTTCACCGAACCGGGCGCGCTGGACGCGGCGCTGAACTGGTACCGCGCGGCCAAGTTCGCCGGTCCCATCGGCCGCATCCAGGTGCCGACGCTGTACGTGTGGAGCACCGAGGACAACGCGCTCGGCTCCACGGCGGCGCTGGCCACCGGCGAGCACGTCGACGGCGACTACCGGTTCGAGATGGTCGAGGACGTCTCGCACTGGGTCCCGGAGCAGGCGCCCGAGGAGCTCACCCGGTTCGTCCTGGAGCACCTCATCGCCCACCAGGACGAGTGAGCGGAGCCGGAGAGCGGCATCGCCCCGCGCGGCCCCGCTCTCCGGTCAGCCCTCCGCGGACACCCCGGTCGCCAGGAACCGCAGCATGTCCGAGCCGACCACGTCGAACACCGACCCGTCGTGCCCGCCGGGCAGCACCGACAGCACCGGCGTGTTCGGGTATTCGGCGGCCAGCTCCTCCGCACCTTCCCGGTACAGGTCGACGTCGCCGACCCAGACCCCCACCGGGATGTCGCCGAGCAGGTCGGTGTGCCGCAGCGGGTCGTGGTCGTGCCACTCCTGCTCGCTGGCGAACACGCCCTTCTCGTTCATCAGCTCCCAGGTGACCGGCAGCGCGGGCGCGAGCAGCGCCGCGGCCTCCACCGGCAGCCCCACCTGCGTTCGTTCGGCCGCGTAGTTCAGCGCGCCGAAGCCACCGGTCGATATCCCGGCGACCGCGAACGGCAGCCCGTCCCGGTCGCCCAGGTGGCGGGACCGCAGCCATGCCGGGACCTCTTCCAGCAGCATGCTCAGCAGGTCGCCGTTCGCGGAGCCGTCGTTCCAGTACGAGTTGAAGCCGCCGTCCACCGCGAGCAGGCCGAACGGCGGGATGGCGCCCGCGGCGTACTCGGTCTCGAGCTTGCTGAGCGTCTCGTACGGGATCGGGGTCGGGCTCATCCCGTCCCTGCCGTGCAGGTACAGCACGATCGGCAGGTTCTCGGTGGCCTCCAGCCCGTTCGGGAACGCGAACATGAGCTGCACGTCCGCGTCCCGGTAGTAGGACCGCTCGGTGTCGACCCGCAGCACCGGTCCGGTCGCCGCCGGAGTGCGCGGCATCGGTCTGCGCAGCGGCGCCTCGGCCGTGGCCACGCCCGGGTTCGAGCGCCCGCACGCCGCCGCGGTCGCACCGACCGCCGTCACACCCATCAAGGACAGCAGGCTCCGCCGCCCCAGTTTCACGTTCCGCATTCGCCTGCCACCACGTCGTCAACGTCCCGCGGATACTTTACCGACGCCTCCGGTGGTTGTCCGCGAGGCCGACCCCCTGCAGCATGACCTGGGAACCGAGTGGAGAGGGGAACGGGTGTGAACGGTGCGGAGAGCCTGCTCACCGCGGCCCGCGAGGCGGGCGTGACGACGTGCTTCGCGAACCCGGGCACGACGGAACTGCCGCTGGTGGAGGCGTTCGACTCGGTCGGCGGCATCCGCGCGGTGCTGGGACTCGCCGAGGGCGTGGTGACCGGTGCCGCCGACGGCTACGCGCGGATCGCCGGGCGGCCCGCGATGACGCTGCTGCACCTGGGGCCGGGTTTCGCCAACGGCATCGCGAACCTGCACAACGCGCGCCGCGCCCGCACGCCGATGCTCAACGTGATCGGCGAGCACGCCAGCTGGCACCAGGCCGCGGACGCGCCGCTGTCCTCCGACATCGAATCGCTGGCGCGGCCGGTGTCCTGCCGGGTGTCCCGCACGTCGGGCGCGGCGGCGGCCGCGGCCGAGTTCCTCGAGGTCCGGCAGGCGGCGCTGCGGGACCGGATGCCCGCGACGCTGATCGCCGCGGCCGACCACATGTGGGCGGACGGCGGCGAGGTGCCCGCCGCGCCCGCCGCACCCGTGCTGTCCACTGTGGACGACCAGCGGGTGGCGGGGATCGCGAAGCTGCTCGCCGGACCCGGCCGCCCCGCGCTGCTGCTCGGCGGGACGGCGCTCGGGGCGGACGGGCTGCGGCTGGGTGCCCGGATTGCGGCCGCCACCGGCGGCCGGGTGTTCGCCGAGCGGAACCCGGCGCGCCTCGAACGCGGCCCGGACGTGCCCGCGGTCCGCTCGCTGCCGTACTTCCCGGAGGACACCCTCGCGGCGCTCGCCGAGCACACCCACCTGGTGCTCGTCGGCACCGGCCTGCCGGTGTCCTTCTTCGGCTACCAGGGCCAGCCGAGCGTTCCGGTACCCGAGCACGTGCAGGTGCACACCCTCGCCGACCTCGACGAGGATCCCGTCGACGCGCTCGCCGCGCTCGCCGACGCCGCCGGGGCCGGTGCGGAACCGCCCGCGCGGGAGCAGCCGGTGCTCCGCCCACCGGAAGGCGAGCTGCACGCGAAGGCCATCGCCACCGCCATCGCGCTCGACCAGCCCGAGCACGCGATCATCGTGAACGAGGGCATCACCGCGGCCGCGGCCTACCCGGCGGTCGCCGCCGCCGCTCCCGCGCACACCGAGCTCGCGCTGACCGGCGGGGCGATCGGCATGGGCATCCCGGTGGCCACCGGTGCCGCGCTCGCCGCGCCCGACCGGCCGGTGATCACCCTGCAGGCCGACGGCAGCGCCGCCTACACGGTGCAGGGGCTGTGGACGCAGGCCAGGGAAGGCCTCGACGTGACGACGGTGCTGTGCGCCAACTCCCGCTACCGCATCCTGGAGGCCGAGCTCGGCCGCGCCGGGGTTCGGCGTCCCGGGCCCGCGGCGACCGGCATGACCAGCCTCGCCGACCCGGGTGCCGACTGGGTCGCGCTGGCCACCGGTTTCGGCGTTCCCGCGGTCCGCGCCACCACCGGCGAGGAACTCCGCACCGCCCTCCGCCGCGCCCGCGACGAGCCCGGACCCCACCTCATCGAGGCGGTCCTGCCCTGACACCGCGCGCCGGGCGGCCCGCCTTGAACCCACCCGGCGGATCTTGGTCTGTCCCCTGTCAGCGGCGAAGCCGCTGAGCCAATGACCACCCGATCAACCGTCCCACCCGCGGGTTCTCAGCGGACCTCTCGCGAGGACAGCGATTTCTCCTGTGGCGGAGCCACCGGTGAAATCGATCCCGCAGCGAGAGGGCCGTTGAGGTTCCGCCACTAGCCCCCTCGCAGCAGAAGGCGCTCGGTCCGAAAGATCACTTGACGCAGCGCTGCGGTGGCGGGATCAGGTCGTGGCGCAGCGCCAGGGAGGCGGCTTCGAGGCGGGAGTGGACGCCGAGCTTGGTGAGCACCGCCTGCACGTGGGTTCGCACCGTCGCCGGGGACACCCCCAGCGACTTCGCCATCGTCGCCGTCTGCGCGCCCTCGGTGAGCATGCCGAGGCATTCGCGTTCCCGGGCGGTCAGGTAGGAGGCGAGCCGCCGCGCGTCCAGCGCCTCACCGCGCGGCTGCTGCGCCGGAACCCGGGATGCGGCCAGCGCCACCACGGTCTCCCCGCCGGCGACCGCGGTGAGCGCGTCCAGCAGGTTCGCCAGCCCGCACATCTTGTTCACGTACCCCACCGCGCCCGCCGACAGCGCGCCGCGCACCCCGCGGGCGTCCCCGTCCGCGGTGAGCACCACGACCTTCGCGGCCGGTGCGGCAGCCCGCACCTCCGGGAGCCGTGCCACTCCGTCCCCGTCCCCGAAGTACCGATCCAGCAGGCAGATGTCCGGGGCCAGCCTGCGCGCCGCGGCGACCGTGCCCGCGATCGAACCGGCGGTGCCGACCACCGGGAACCCGCGTGCCGACAGCGCCGAGACCAGCGCGTCCACGAAGATCGCGTGGTCGTCGCCGAGCAGCACCCGACTCGAACCGTCCCCCATGCCTCTCCCCCATCGTCGCCCCGTGCGGCCTCACGCCCCCGGGAACACCAGCCGTGCCCGAGTTCCCCGCCGCGGGGCCGGTTCCAGGTGCAGCCGAGCCCCGCAGGACTGCGCCAGCGCGGTGACGATGCCCAGCCCGAGTCCGCTGCCCGCACCGGGCGCGCGGCCCAGGCCGGGCCCGTCGTCGACGACCTCCGCCGTCACCCCGCCGCCCGGGTGGTGGGTGGCCCCCAGTTCCACCACGCCACCCGGGCCCGCCGCGCGCGCCGCGTTGTCCAGCAGGTTCGCCAGCATCCGCCACACCGCGGCCTGGTCGGCGCGCACGTGCACCGGGGAGCCCGGGCGCACCAGCAACGCCGGCGCGCCCGCCCGCGCGCGGGACGCGGCGAGCCTGCCGAGCAGGCCGCGCAATTCCACCGCCACCGGTTCGCCCGGGGCACCCCCGGCCGCGACCAGCTCCAGCAGCCGCACCAGTTCCTGGTGCACCAGCTCCAGCCGGTCGCGGGCCTGCGCGGGCAGTTCCGCCTCCCCGCGCATCCCCTCGGTCAAGTAGGACGCGGCCGCCAAGCCGTGCCCCAGATCGTGCAGCAAGCCGCGCAGCCACCGGTCCACGCCGGGCGGTGCAGGCGCGGGCAAGGATTCGGTTCGCACCACCGCTCCCTCCGCTCCGAGACGCCGCGGCCGTGCTCGGGCCGCGCTACCCGGTCGTCGCGTCGACGGGGGCCGCACGTTGCAGTCTCATACCTTCAGGGGATGACCGTCACCGCAGGTCACGGAGGTGGCGCGGCGGATCCACCGGCGCGCCGAACCCGGCGGCCCCGGTCGCGGGACCGGTCACCGGCTCGCCGCGGTAGGCGGCCGCGAGGTCGGCGGCCAGCGCCGCCGACGTGTGCGCGCCGAGCACCCGCTGCCGCGCGGCGGCGGCGAGCCCGGCCGCCAGCTCGCGGTCGGCCAGCAGCCGGGACACCGCGGCCGCCAGCAGGTCCGGTCGGGCGGGCGGCACCAGCAGGCCCGTCACGCCGGGCACCACGACGTCGCCGATCGCGTTCACCGCCGTGGCCACCACCGGCACGCCCGCGCTCATCGCCTCCACCACGGCCAGCGGCAGGCCCTCGTAGCGGCTGGGCTGCACGAAGACGTCGAACGCGGGCACCAGCGCGGGCGCGTCCGCCCGGTCCCCGGCCAGCAGCACCCGCACCCCGAGGCGCGCGGCGGCCGCCCGCACCCGCGCGGCCCGCTCCCCGTCCCCGATCCACACCCCGGTCACGTCCGGGCGGTGCAGCGCCGCCAGCGCGGCCACCCAGTCCTCCGGTGCCTTCTGGTAGACGAGCCTGCCGACCGCGCCGACCACCGGAACTCCCGCGGGCAGGCCCAGTTCGCGGCGCGCCCGCACCGGATCGACCGGCACCGGTGGCACCGCGACGCCGGTGGTGCGGACCCGGTCCGGAGCGATCAGCCCGCGCCGCACCGCCTCCACCGCGACCGCCGTCCCCACGCACAGCGCCACGTCGGTGACCCGGCCCAGCGCCCGCTCCACCGCCAGGTAGGCACGGCGGCGCGGGGCGCGCTGGAACTCGTGGAACGGGAACCCGTGGTAGGAGTGCACGATCCGCCGCGCCCCGACGCGGACCGCGGCGGCCCGGCCCAGCGCGCCGGCCTTCGCGCAGTGGGTGTGCACCACGTCGAACGAGCCGCGGCGCAGCAGCCCGGTCAGCCGCAGCAGCGCCCGCACGTCGTCGGCCGGGGCGATCGGGGCGCGCAGCGCGGGTTCGAGGACGCAGGCGAGGCCCGCGTCGGCGGCGTCCCGCAGCAACCGGCCGCCGCTACCGGTGATCACGGTGACGTCGAACTCGCGCGGGTCCAGCGCCAGCGCGCCGCGCAGCGCCATCGCGCCGGCGCCGCCTTCGAGCCGGGTGATGACGGTGGCGACGCGCGGCGGCCGGTTCATCGCCGGTCCGGCGGGGACGATCGGCCGATCGTGCCGAGCTCTCCGGGCGGGCGGGCCTCGCCCGGCTGCCCGGGAGCACCCGACCTCCCGGCGTCGCCCGCCCGTCCGGACGTGCTCGGCTGCCCGGAAGCCCTCGGCGGTGCGGAAGCGCCCGGCTGCCCGGAAGCGCCCGACCGCCCGGAGACACCCCGCCGACCGGAAACACCCGGCCGTCCGGAAACACCCGGCTCTCCGGAGGCGTCCGACCGCCCGGAGACGCCCAGCTGACCGGAACCGTTCCGCTGCTCGGAGGCGCCCGGTGCCTCGGACGCGCTCCGCTGCCCGAAGCCGCCCAGCAGTCCGGAGGCGCCCAGCCCTCCGGAGACGCCCAGCCCTCCGGAGACACCCGGCCCTCCGGAGACACCCGGCCCTCCGGAGACACCCGGCCCTCCGGAGACACCCGGCCCTCCGGACGCACCCGGCCTTCCGGAGACGCTCGGCTGCTCGGACGCGCCCGGCTGCCCGGGAGCGCGCATTCCCGCCGCGGCCGCCACGCTCACCGCCTCCAGCTGGGAGTGCACCCGCAGCTTCGCCAGGATGCTGCGGGTGTGGGTGCGGACCGTCTCGGCGGAGATCCGCAGTTCCTCGGCGATGCGGCTGCCGCGCATGCCCGCCACCATGCCGCGCAGCACGTCCCGCTCCCGCTCGCTGAGCACGTCCAGCGGGCCGTCGCGGCGGGCCGCGTGCACCACGTCCGCCCGCAGTCCGCGCAGGATCTCGCCGAGCAGTTCCGGCGGGTACCAGGCGTGGCCGCGACACACCCCGCGCAGCACGGTGGTCAGCTCGTCCACCCCGCACTCCTTCGGCACCCACCCGGCGGCTCCGGCGCGCGCCGCGTCCACCGCCCGCTGCGGATCGAGCCCGCCGGTGAGCACCACGACGTGCACCGCGGGCCGGTGCGCGCGCACCGACTCCACCAGGGCGCCGGTGCAGCCGACCGGTTCCACGTCGACGGTGACGACGTCGGGGCGCAACCGGTCGACCACGGCGGGCAGCTGCGGGTCGTCGGTGGCGCACCGGCCCACCACCCACACGTCCCCCGCTTCGGACAGCCGGGCGCTCAACGCGTCGGTGAGCATGAGGTGGTCGTCCACCATCAGCAGCCGCAGCACGTTCACCACCTCACGGTCCCGCGCCGCGGCGCGGAAGTCCTCATCCAACTGCGGGAGACCGCGCGGTCGTCACCCGGCCCGCGCGCCGAGGCCGGGCCGCGCCTCGGCCGGTTCGACCCGGTGGCGGCGCGGGCTGCTCCACCGGCCGGTGGAGCGCGACCACCACGCCAGCGGGATCGCGGACAGCGCGATCGCCGAATCCAGCACCCGCATCGGCAGGAACAGCCACGCGTAGAGCAGGAACCGCGGCTGCCGCTGGATCAGCGCCACCACCGCGGTCAGCAGCAGGTCCGGCAGCACGATCCCCAGCAGCAGCGC
Organism: Saccharopolyspora sp. MMCC62; assembly: GCF_057736575.1. NCBI lineage: Bacteria > Bacillati > Actinomycetota > Actinomycetes > Pseudonocardiales > Pseudonocardiaceae > Saccharopolyspora > Saccharopolyspora sp. MMCC62. Next base: position 622,901 of record NZ_JBYKCM010000001.1, read on the forward strand.
GGGAACCGTCAGGTATCCCGACACCGCCTCGTAGGTGGCGGCGAACCACGGCAGGGTCAGCACCCCGGTCACCAGTTCCGGAACGAGCAGCACCAGCAGCACCAGCGGCAGCAGCACCAGCATGATCCCGCTGGTGAGCAGCTCCACCAGCAGCAGCGTCAGCATCGCGGTGAACAGGTTCAGCCGCGGCGGATGCCTGCGCACCGTCTGCCACAGGCCCAGCGACCACCGCTTCGACTGGCGCACGTAGTCCCGCAGCGTGCCCGGGTCCTGGGTGGCGGCGACCGCCGACGGCGTGAACCCGACCTTGCCGAGGCGCTTCTGGTAGACCTCGAAGGTCATGTTGAAGTCCTCGATGACCAGCCCCGGCGGGTTCACCTCGATGTTCGGCAGCACGTCGGTGCGGTAGACGCTGGCGAAGCCGGGCACGATGTGCGTGGCGTTGACGTGCCGCCAGGTCTGGCCGAACTTCAGCAGGTACTGGGTCATCGAGTAGATCCGCTGCCGGTGGAACGCCACCACCCGTCCGGCGAAGGACAGCGAGCGGTCCCGCCACTCGGTGCGCACGCACCCCGCGACGGCCACCACCTCCGGGTCGTCGAACAGCGGCAGCGCGGCCCGGAAGTAGCCCGGTTCCACCCTGGTGTCGGCGTCCAGCAGCATCACCAGGCGGAACCGGCGCACCAGGCGGAACCGGCGGATGCCGACCTGCAGCGCGCCCGCCTTGCCCACGTTCTCCTCGGTGCTGATCACGTTCACCCCGGCGCGGCGGGCGAGTTCGACGGTGCGGTCGGTGGAGCCGTCGGAGACGACGTGCACCTGCTTCAGCGGCACCAGCGCGGTGATCGCCCGCAGGCTCTCCTTGATGACGAGCTCTTCGTTGTGCGCGGCGATGAGCACCGCCACGTCGGTGAGCCGCAGGTTCGTGGCGCGGCGCAGCCGGTGCCGCCCGGGCAGGTCCTTCTTCTCCCGGTGCGCCTGCAGATCGGCGACCTTCGCGCGGCGCGGCACCATCCGCGCCCGGGCCGCGCCGTGCCAGCCGTCGAGCACCCGCAACAGCCCGATCATGCCCCACAGCGTGAAGTTCGCGCCGAAGACGGCGATCGCCAGCACCCACCACGGGATCATCGCCGCTCCCTCATTCGCCGACCGGCAGGCTCTCGGCCAGCCGGTTCCAGGTGGAGGTGTCCTCGTAGCCGTACATCCACAGGTAGACGCCGCGGATGCCGGAGCCGCGGGCCACTTCGAACTTCGCCTTGGAGCTCACCGAGTTCTCGAACCACACCTCGTGCTCGCGGCCGCGCTCGTCGGTGTAGCGGAACCACGGGGTCTGGCTGACCGGGTCGTAGTTCGTCTCGGCGCGGTGCTGGGTGGCGAGCTGGAATGCCTGCAGCCAGGTGACGTTGGTGCCGTGCTCGCCGACCCAGTCGTAGCCGTAGAGCGGGATGCCGAGCACGATCCGCTCCGGCGGGATCTGCGACTTGGCGTACTGCACGACGTCGCGCACCCAGCCGATCGGCGCGACCGGGCCGGGCGGCGAGGTCCCCCAGTGGAAGTCGTAGCCCATCAGCCGCACCTGGTCGGCGGCCCGGCCGATGACGGCGAAGTCCTGGGCGACGTTGCGCTCGTCGTAGCCCTCGTCGCTGGCCTTCGCGAACACCGCCACCGAGAGGGTCTTGCGCTCGGCGCGCAACGCCGCGCCCAGTTCGGTGACGAACGCGCCGAACGCCTCCCGGTCCCCGGAGCGCAGGTTCTCGTAGTCGATGTCGATGCCCGCGTAGTCCTCGCGCTCGACCAGCGCGACGATCTCCCGCACGTGCCGGTCCCGCAGCCGCGGGTCGTGCAGCACCTTCGCGACCGGTTCGTACGCCCAGCGCCCGTCGGTGATGTTGGCCAGCGAGGCCACCACCGGCACGCCGGCTTCGCGGAGCTTGCCGACCTGCTCGGCGACTTCGGCGGTCCGGTCCGGCGGGAACTGGTGGGTGATCCGGCCGTCGTCGCCGAGCCCGTAGATCCACGGTGAGACCTCGTTCACCGAGTCCCGGTTGGCGACGACGGTGGTGGTGCCGTTGCCGAGGTTCCAGAACGGCAGCGACGCCACCACCAGCGTGCCCGGTTTCGACGGCGACATCATCCGCGGCGCCGCCATCACGACCACCAGCAGCGCGGCGATCGCGATGAGCGCGATGAACCAGATGGAGCCGCCGAAATGCCGGACCCGCCGCGCCCGCGGGCTGCGGCCCTGCTCCGGTGGCCAGGACCGCGGGCCGGTCGGTTCCGGTTCGTCCGGGCCGGCACCGGCCCAGGTCCGCCGCCACCAGGCGGTGAGCTTCGCGCCGAGGCCTTCGCGCCCGGCGCCGTCCGCGGTCGCCACGCCATGTCGTTCTCCTTCCCGCACCCCGTCGTCGCTCATCGCCGCCCGCTCACGCCGAGACGACCTGCGCGGCGCGCGTCTGCTCGTCGATGACGGCGCGGATGATGTCGTCGAGGGTGTGCGCGGGCTGGAACCCGATCAGCTCGCGGGCCTTCCCGCAGTCCGGGACGCGACGTTGCAGGTCCTCGTAGCCGGGGCCGTAGGCGTCCTCGTAGGACATCTTCACCACTCCCGCCCCGGATCCGGTCAGCTCCAGCACGCGGCTCGCCAAGTCCATGATGGACACCTGCTCGGTGCTGCCGAGGTTGACGGCGGTGCCGTTCGCAGCGGGCAGCCGGGCCAGCCGCACCAGGGCGGGCACCACGTCCTGCACGTGGCAGAAGCAGCGGACCTGGTGCCCGGTGCCGAACACGGTGAGCGGCCGGTCCTGCAGCGCCTGGCTCACCAGCCGCGGGATCACCATGCCGTAGCGGCCGCTCTGCCGGGGCCCGACGGTGTTGAACAGCCGCACGATCACCGCGTCCAGCCCGAGTTCCCGGACGTAGCAGCAGGTGAGGCTCTCGTCGATGGCCTTCGCCTCGGAATAGGTCCAGCGGGTCTTCAGCGGCGAGCCGATCAGCCGGTCGTCGGTCTCGGCCAACCCCGGTTTGGTGTTCTTGCCGTAGATCTCGCTGGTGGAGGCGACCAGCACCCGCGCGCCGTGGCGGTGCGCCGAGTCGAGCACGTTCTCGGTGCCGTGCACGTTGGTGAGCAGGCTGCGCAGCGTGCGCTCCTGGATGACGAAGGCGCCGACCGCGGCGGCCAGGTGGAACACCACGTCCACTTCGGACACCAGGTCGTCGACGAGGGAGCCGTCCAGGATGGTGCCCTGCACGAAGCGGAACTCGGGCGCGCCCTCCGGCAGGTTCTCCCTGCTGCCGGTGCTGAGGTCGTCCACCCCGAGCACCGTGTTCCCGTCGGCCAGCAGCCATTCCACCAGGTGCGAGCCGATGAACCCGGCGGCTCCGGTGACCAGCGCCTTCATCGGACCCCTCCGCCCTGCTCGGTGGCCAGTTCCCGGGGCGCGCCGCGCCTGCCTCCGGAGCGCAGCCGCTCGTAGAGGTCGTCGATGCGGCCGGTGACGGCCTCGATGCCGTACAGGTCGCGGATCACCGGCACGTCGCCGCGCGGGCGCCGGTCGGTGACCTCGGCGGCGATCTCCGAGCGCATGCCCTCGACGTCGCCGGGGACCTGCCGGGCCCGGTCGGTGTGCACGCCCTCCAGCGCCGGGCAGGTCGTGTACAGCACCGGCATGCCGTTGGCCAGCGCCTCCAGCACCGACAGCCCGAAGGTCTCCTGCTTGGAGGACGCCACGAACAGGTCGAACGCCGACAGCATCGCGGAGACGTCGTGGCGTTCCCCGGCGAACACCACGTGGTCGGCGACGCCCAGCGCGGCCGCCTGCCGCTCCAGCCGCTCCCGTTCGGCGCCACCGCCGACGACCAGCAGCTTCGCCCCCTCGCCCAGCAGGGGTGAGGACGCCTCGATGACGAGGTCGAAGCGCTTGTTCGCGTCCAGCCTGCCCAGCACGCCGATCACGTGCGCCCGGTCGTCGATGCCGTGCTCGGCGCGCACCCGCGAGCGCGCGTCCGCGTCGAAGGCGACGCGGCCGAAGTCGACGCCGTTCGGGATCACGGTGATCTTCTCGGCGCGCATCCCCCAGTTCGCGAGCCGGTCCGCCACGGTCTCCGACACCGCGATGGTCCGCTGCGCGAACACGTCGGTGCCCAGGTAGAGGCCGCGCACCCCCGCGGTCATCCGCCTGCGCTCCAGGTGCGTCTCGCCGATCGAGTGCTCGGTGCCGACCACCACCGGCGTGCCCGCGAGACGGGCGGCGAGCTTGCCGTAGACGCAAGCCCGGTACAGGTGGGTGTGCACCACGTCGTAGCCGCCCTCGCGGATCAGCGAACGCATCCTCAGCACCGCGCCCAGCTGGGTGTTGCTGGTCATGCCGAGGTCGCGGACCCGCACCCCGTCCCCGGTGATCATGTCGGCGACGTCGCCCGGGTTGTAGAGCGCGAGCACGTCGGCGTCGTGCCGGGTGTGCTGCAGGATCGATCTGAGCTGCAGCTCGGCACCGCCGACCCCCAGACCGGTGATCACGTGCAGAACCTTCATTCCTGGTCTCCCCCCATCGCGGTGGCCAGCACGATGCCGACCGTCCTGGCCACGACCACCACGTCCAGCCACGGCGTCCAGTTCTCGATGTAGCGGTTGTCGAACTCGGCCCGGTCGGGGATCGAGGTGTCCCCGTGCAGGCCGTGCACCTGCGCCCAGCCGGTCATGCCGCCGCGCACCCGGTGCCGGTCCCGGTAGCGCGGGATCTCGCGGGCGAAGCGCTCGGCGTAGCAGGGCCGTTCCGGTCGCGGTCCCACCACCGACATCTCGCCGCGCAGCACGTTGCCCAGCTGCGGCAGCTCGTCGAAGTGCGTGCCGCGCAGCCAGCGGCCCAGCCGCGTCGTGTCGGCCGGGCGCACCGCCCAGCCCTGCGCGGTGCCGCCGGGCACGGTGCGCAGCTTCACCACGGTCGCCGACCGGCCGGGACCGGTGACCCGGCGCTGCCGGAACAGCGCGGCCCCGCCACCGCCGAGCCGCACCGCGGCGGCCAGCACCAGCAGCAGCGGTGCCAGCACCACCAGCAGCGCCCCGGCCAGCAGCACGTCGGACGCGCGCTTGAGCAGGGCGGCGGCCGCGGTGTGGTTCCAGCGGCGCAGCGGCACCAGCGGAATCCCCCAGATCTCGTCGAGCAGCCGCGACGGCACCGCCACGCCCAGCTCCGGCAGCGCGGGCACCAGGTGCACCGCGGCGGGCAGCGGGCGGCAGTCCCGCACGATGCCCACCAGGTCCGCTTCGGTGTCCGCGGCGCACAGGACCACCCGGGTGGCGCGGTACCGCGCCACGAGCTCGGCCAGCTGCCGCGGCCGCCCCGGTACCGGCGCCGCGGCGAGCACCGGGTCGTCGGCGAGCAGCAGCGGCCGCAGCCCCAGCTCCGGGTGCTCCAGCAACGCGCGGGAGATCCGCACCCCGGTGGCGCCGGCGCCCACGACCAGCACCACCTCCACCAGCAGCCCGCGCCGGTGCGCGGCCCGCAACCCGGCGACCCCGGCGATGCGGGCCAGCACCAGCGCGCCCGCCCCGGCCGGCACCAGCACCCCGGCGCCGGTCCAGGGCAGCAGCAGCGCGGCGGGCACCGCGGCGTCGAGCGCCAACCGCGGCACCTGGTCGCCGACGCGCAGGCAGAGCCGCGCCCGGTGCCCGCCGTCGATCCCCACCGCCACCAGCGCCGCCGCGACGTACAGCGCCGCGAGCAGCGCGGGCACGCCCAGCACGAGCACCACCGCGGTCAGCGCGACCACGTCGACCAGCGGCCACAGCACCAGCGGCAGCAGCCGCGGTGCCGCGCGCGCCCCGGACCGCTCCGGGGCCCGCCACCGGCACCGCACCGGACCGGGACCGGACCGCAGGTCGGTGATGCTCATCCGGCCGCCCCGGCCCGGACCCGCCGCGCCCCGGACGTCGAGGTCAGCCGGGCTCCGACGCGCCGCACCGCGTGGTCGGCGCCGTACACGAACCGCATCACCGGGCCGTGGCTCGGCGTCACGGCGGCACCGATGAAGAACAGGCCCGGCACCGAGGACTCGAAGTCGGCGCCCACCCGCGGCGTGCGGTCCAGCGTCCGCAGCCGGGACCGCAGCCGCGGGTTCACGAACCCGAGCCGTTCCAGGTCCGGCGGGTAGCCGGTCGCGCAGATCACGTGGTCGGCGGTGAACTCCCGGCCCCCGCCGCCGAAGGTGCGCACCCCCAGCCGCACCTGGTCGCCCACGGTCTTCGCCCAGTCCACGGTGTGCCCCACGTGCACCGGCAGCACCCCTTCGACGCGCTCCCGCAGCCACCAGCCGCCCGCGGGCCCGAGCGCGGTGCGCGCCCGCAGCACCCGCTGGCTCTCCGGCAGGTGCCGGAACAGGTCGGGGTGCTCGGAGTAGAACCAGGTGGACAGCCCGGAGCCGAGGCCCGCTTCCGGTTCCCGCACCCGGCGCAGCAGCGGCCGGTCCGGCAGCAGCGGCCGCCCGTTCCACACCACGTTCCGGGCGCGGGCGATCAGCCGCACGTCCGCACCGTGCTCGTGCAGCAGCGCCGCCGATTCCAGCGCGGACTGCCCGGCGCCGACCACCAGCACCGCGGCGCCGTCGAAGCCGGACAGGTCGGTGTGCTCGGAGCTGTGCGTGCACAGTTCGGCGGGCAGGTCGGAGAACACCTCCGGGGTGCGCGGGAAGTGCTGCACCCCGGCGGCGATCACCACCGAGCGGGCCTTCGCGGTGCCGCCGTCCTCCAGCGCCAGCTCGAACCCATCGGCCTTCTGGTCCACATCGGACACCAGGACCTCCTCCACCTCCAGGCCGCGCTGCTCGCGGAACCAGTCGGCGTAGGCGATGAAGTTCTCCAGGGACACCGGCACGCCGTAGTCGGCGTAGCCGTGCCCGATCTCCTGGCAGAAGTTCCGCAACGTGTGCGACCGGTCCGGATCGGACAGGTTCGAGGCGAAGCCCTGCGATTTCAAGAACATGCCGCGCGGCATCCTGCTGCGCCACAGGTCCATCGGGATGCCGAACTGCCGGTAGCTGACCCCGGCCGACCGCAGGTGCGCGGCCAGCGACAGCCCGTACGGACCGGCGCCCACGATGGCGACGTCGACGGTGTCGTTCATCTCTGTCCCTCCTCGACCGCATACGGCGACCGTCGCCGCTGCCGAATCACCGCGTCCCGCTCGCGTTCGCGGTACCGCGGGGGTTCCACCACCTGGGCCTCCGCGCGGGGCGCGAACCGGCGGGTGAGGGCGCGCCGGCCCATCCACCCGCACATCAGCGCGAACGGGGCCAGGTCGTCGCGGGCGAACCACGCGAGTTCGTCCGCCCGCCACACCGACCGCGCCCACTGCCGCAGTCCCAGGTCACCGCGGCGCCAGTAGCCGACGGCGCCGAGCGGGTCGTAGTTCTCCACCAGAAACCGGCGGCCCACCGGCGGCAGGCCCTCCGGCACCGGCTGCCCGGTCAGGTCCAGGTACGCCGCCAGCACCACGTCGATGCCCGCGGAATCGCGGAACAACCGGAATTGCGCGCCCAGCCGCGGGTTGAAGTCCAGCAGCCGGTAGCTGCCGTCGCGGTGGTCGAACCGGAAGTCCAGGTCGGCGATGCCGCGGAAGTCCAGGCGCCGCAACAACTCCGTCGCCTGCGCGCGCAGCACCGTGTTGGACAGGCAGCGGCCCAGCGTGGTCAGTCCCGCGTGCGCCGGGTAGGAACGCAGCTTGACGCCGGTGAACGCGGGACGGCAGCCGCCGGAACCGCGGTAGGCGTGGAAGAACCAGTCGTTGCCGCTGCCGCCGGGCACGTACTCCTGCAGCATCAGCAGGCCCGCCCGCTGCTCCCGGGTCTCCTGCTCGTCCCACACCTCGCCGAGCTCCCGCAGGTCCTGCGGGGTGCGCAGGATCGAGGTGCTGCGGACCTTCGCCCGCCCGCCGGAGGTCCACGGCGTGGCGAGCTTCGCCACCAGCGGGAAACCGGTCTCGGCGGCGAACTCGGCGGCCTCCGCCCTGGTCCGCACGAGTTCGGCGCGCGGGGTCGGCACCCCCAGGTCCCGGCACACGTCCTGCAGGGTGAACTTGCCCGCCACCTCCCGCGGCAGCTCCGGCGGCGGGTCCGGGAAGCGGAACCAGTGCCGCAGCGCCGCGCCGTGCTCGGCCAGGTGGATCGCGGCGGCGTCATCGGTGGGGAACAGCACCGCGGGCCTGCCGAGCTTCTCGGCCAGCGCCGCCAGCCCCAGGTTGATCCGCTCCGGATCGGCGAGCTCCGGGCGCCACCACCAGCGGCCGCGCAGGTAGCGGGAGTGCGCGGCCGGCGCCATCGGGTCCTCGTGCACCGCGTACACCGGCACCCCAGCGCGGCCCAGGCTGCGGATCAGCCCGAGCCCGCCGTGGTGCAGCACGTTCGGGTCCAGCTTGAACACCACCGCGGGTGTGGCGGTGTCCATGCCTGCCGGTTCCGGGGCGCGCATCCCTCACACGACCTGCCGGTGCGGGGCCAGGTCGAACTGGTAGGTCGCGTCGAGGACCTGCGGGCAGTCGCCCGCCCACGAGTAGTCCAGCCCCGGGTGCACGGTGTGCACCACGACCAGGTCCCAGTCCGCGCCGCGCGGTTCCGGTTCCCCGGCGAGCACGGACCCGTCCGGCAGCACGACCTCGGGGATGAGCGGATCGTGGTAGCGCACGTCCGCTCCCAGCCGGGTCAGCCCGGCGATGATCGGCAGGGCCGGGGACTCCCGCAGGTCCCGCACGCCCGCCTTGTAGCTCACGCCCGCAATGAGCACCCGCGCCCCGGCGGACGCGGTGCCCGCGGCGGCCAGCAGCTGCTCGGCGCGGCGCACGACCTGGTCCGGGCGCAGGTCGATGGACCGCATCGCCTGGTCGATCATCGGCGCGGCCACGCCGCGCTCCCGCAGCTGCCACAGCAGGTAGTGCGGATCGCAGGGGATGCAGTGCCCGCCGACGCCGGGCCCGGGGAAGCTGCCGAGGAAACCGTACGGCTTGGTGCCCGCCGCGATCGTCACCTCGATCGGGTCCAGCTCCAGCGCGCCGCAGATGTCGGCCATCTCGTTGGCCAGCGCCAGGTTCACCGCGCGGAAGATGTTCTCGTACAGCTTGGTCAGCTCCGCGGCCTCCGGGGAGCTCACCAGGTACACCGAGTCGGTGAGATCCCCGATGATCCGCGCCGCCCGCGCCGAGCACTCGGGGGTGACCCCGCCGACGATGCGCGGGGTGTGCCGCTGCGAGTGGTCGTGGTTGCCGGGGTCGATGCGCTCCGGGCTGAACGCCACGTGCACCTGGCTGCCGACGGCCAGCCCGCGCTGCCGCAGCGGTTCCACCAGCAGTTCCCGCGTGGTGCCGACGAAGGTGGTGGAGGTGAGGATGATCGTCTGGCCGGGCCGGGCGTGCGCCACCGCGGTCTCACAGGCGGACCGCAGCGGCGCCAGGTCCGGGATCCGCTCGTCGTCGACGGGCGTCGGCACGCACACCACCACGGTGTCGGCGTCGGTGAGCGCGGCCGGGTCCTCGGCCAGCTGCAGCGTCCCGTCGGCCAGCGCCTCGCGCAGCACCGCCCGCTCCCCGTCCGGCAGGTCCACGTCCCCGTCGGCGATGTCGCGCAGCCGCCGCCCGCTGACGTCGACGCCGACGACGCGGGAGCGGCGGGCGGCGAGCCCGCAGGCGGTGGGCAGCCCCACGTAGCCGAGCCCGAGGATCACCACCGAACCCTGCCGGGCGTCCGGCAGCGGGGTGTCGATCCCGGTGGCGCGGCGGACCGCGTCCTCCTCCGACCGGTCCTGGTAGGCCACCAGCCGGTCGGACAGCTGGCGTTCCCGCCCGTTGACCGCCAGCGCGAGGTGATGCTGGGTCACGTTTCCTCCCCCGATCGCGCGTGTCCCCTGCCGGGCCGGGGCGTGCGCCGCCCGCCGGTGCCCGGTGTCGCCGTGTCCGGCGCGGCGGTCTCGGCCCCCACCTCGATCCGCCGCGCCGGCCGGTTGCGGGCTTCAGAATCGCAGCTCAGCGGGGTCGGACCGCTCCCCCAACGGCGGTAGCGCCCCTACCGAAACCGCAGGAATCCGGCATCCGCCGTGCGGTGCGCGAGGCCGTGCCGGACCCGTTTCGCGTCGAGCCGCAGCGTTCCGTCGCGGTCGCCGACGTAGGTGCGGGGCAGCGCGTGCGGCCCGGACAGCGGGGAACGCCAGATCGCGCAGCCGTACCCGTAGCCCGCTTCGCGGACGGCGGCGACGACGGCCGCGTCGACCGCGCCGTACGGGTAGCAGAAGCCGTCGACCGGCTGCCCGGAGACGGCCTGCAGCACCGGGCGGCTCTTGCCGACCTCCGCGGCGAGCTCCGCCGGTTCCAGTTCGGTGAGCCTGCGGTGCTGCACGCTGTGCGAGCCGATCTCCATCCCGGCGGCGGCGACCTCGGCGACCTGTTCCTCGGTCATCAGCGGTTTGCGCGGTCCGGCCGGGTCCCACCGGTTGTGCCCGCCGAGCATCCCGGCGATCACGAACACGGTCGCCGTCCAGCCGAAGCGCCGCAGCAGCGGCTGCACCACCTCGGCGAAGTCGGTGTAGCCGTCGTCGAAGGTGAGGCCCACCAGCCCGCGGGCGCGCCCGGCCCGCCGCGCCGCCAGCAGCTCCCGCATCGACACCCCGGTGCAGCCGCGGGCCCGCAGCCACCGCAGCTGCCGCTCGAACCGCGCCGGGTCGACCGTCACCAGGTACGGATCGTCGGTGTACTCGGACACCGAGTGGTACATCAGCACGTACGGGAACGACTGCGGCGCCCGCTGCCGGGTGGCCGCTCGCTGAGTCCGGATCATCGCCGGCCGCCTTCCTGGTCGCGGTCCTCGGCGGACCGTCGCACGCGGCGGGCGGGCGCTGGACCGGTAGCACGGGTGAGTTCCCGTACCGCGGCTGCACGAGACGTCTCAGGAATACTGGCCGTGGTCCAGGACGTGCGACGACGGGAGCGATGCGGTGGAACAGCGGGCGGACGCGGACGAATCCCTCGCGAGCGGGGTGCCCGCCCTGGTCGGTTCGCTCGGCGAACTGCCCTCGATCGTGCTGTCCACCGATGCCGTCGACGAGGTGGTGTGGGAGACCGCGATGCTCGCGGTCCGCGCGCACGAACCGACCACCTCGTGCGGGGTGACGGTGCTGCGCGACGGGCACCCGGTGTCGCTGGTGCCGGACCGCGCCGAGCACAACGCGCTGGAGCAGTCGCAGTACGCGGCGGACACCGGCCCCGTTCCGGAGGCGCTGCGCTCCCGGGCCGCGGTCGTGGTCGCCGACACCGCCGACGAGCCGCGCTGGCCGGAGTTCGCGGCGGCGGCCGCCGAGCAGGGCATCGGGTCCTGCTGCGCGGCGCCGATGTTCGTCGGGGACCGGCCGCTGGGCGTGATCAGCTACTACGCGGCGGCGCCGCACGCCTACGAGGCGGACTTCCTGCTGGGCGGGCTCATCGCGGACCTGGCCGCCACCGGGTTGTGGTGCCTGCTCAAGCACGCCGACAAGCAGCAGCTCGACGAGCAGCTGCGGCAGGCGTTGACCTCCCGGGCCGACATCGACCAGGCCAAGGGCATCCTGATGGCGCAGCGCGGCTGCACCCCGGACGAGGCCTTCGACCTGCTCCGCGAGCAGAGCCAGCGGCACAACGTGAAGTTGCGCGAGGTCGCCGCGCGGGTGGTGCGCCGCACGACCGGTGCGACCTGATCGGCCGTCCGTTTCGCGCTGATCGGTAGGATCGACCGGATTCGCACCCCACGCCGAGGAGTTGAGCAGTGACCGCGGCACCCCGCTCCGAACCGGAGCACCAGGACGATCGGGCCGAGCCGCCGGTCGAGCGCGCGGGGGTGCGCGACCTGATCGCCGCCTACCCGTGGCTGCCGATCCCGGTGGGGCTGCTGCTGAGCGCGCTGGGCGTGTGGTGCTTCGCCGAGCTCGCCGAGGAGGTCTACCGGGGCGGCCCGGTCCTGCGGGTGGACGAGCACCTGCTGCGGGTGTCGCTGGCGCTGCGGTCCGGGCCGCTGGTGGGGGCGCTGTCCGTGCTGACCTGGCTCGGGGACGTGCTGGTGGTGCTGCCGGTGAGCCTGGCGATCGGCGTGCTGATCGGCGTCACCCGGCACCGGTGGGCACCGCTGCTGCTGCTCGCGGTGTCCTCGGCGGGGACGGGGCTGGCCGTCTACCTGTTCAAGATCATGATCGCGCGGCCGCGGCCGCAGGTGGTGGACGCGCTCGTCGCCGAGGACGGTTTCGGCTTCCCCTCGGGGCATTCGGCGCACGCGGCGGCGCTGTACCTGATGCTGGGCGCGTTCGGATTGCGGCTGCTGCGGTCCCGGTGGGCGCGCCGCGCCGGGTTCGCCGCGGCCGTGCTCGCCGTGGTGATCACCGGGTTCAGCCGGGTGGTGCTGGGGGTGCACTCGCCGACGGACGTGCTGGCGGGCTGGACGCTGGGCGCGTCGTGGACGGTGCTGCTGCTCAGCCTGTGGTTGTTCGGCGAGCACCTGCCCCGCTTGATCGACGCCCTCGTGGCCCGCAAGCGGGCCGGGTGAGCGGCGACCGCTCACCCGGGGCTCGCGGGCTCAGATCGTCCAGGTGTCGTTGCCGGTGAGGAGCCGCTGCAGGTTCGGCGGGTCGTTCTCGGCGGCGGCGGCGACCTGCGCGCGGGCCGCGTCGTCGTAGGTGGGGCGGGAGACCGCGCGGAACACGCCGGTCACCGTCGGGTCCAGGTTCACCCCGCCCAGCCGGGACAGCGCGTAGGCGAACGAGCTGTCCTCCCGTTCGGCGTCGTGCACCACCACCTGCCCGGAGTCCACCGCGTCGAGCTCGGCGACCCGCAGGTCACCTTCCGGTCCGCGGACCACCGCCTGCCGCGCGTCCTCCGGCCCGAACACCACCGGTTCGCCGTGGCGCAGCGGGATGAGCCGCCGCTGCTTCTCCTCCTTGTCCTTGAGCACGTCGAAGGCGCCGTCGTTGAAGATCGGGCAGTTCTGGTAGATCTCCACCAGCGCGCTGCCCCGGTGCTCGGCGGCGGCCTGCAGCACCTCGGTGACGTGCGCCCGGTCCGAGTCGAGGGTGCGGGCCACGAAGCTCGCCTCCGCGCCCAGCGCCAGCGACACCGGGTTGAACGGCGTGTCCAGCGAGCCGGCGGGCGTGGACTTGGTGACCTTCCCGACCTCGGAGGTCGGCGAGTACTGGCCCTTCGTCAACCCGTAGATCCGGTTGTTGAACAGCAGGATCTTCAGGTTCACGTTGCGTCGCAGCGCGTGGATCAGGTGGTTGCCGCCGATGGACAGCGCATCCCCGTCCCCGGTCACCACCCACACCGACAGGTCGGGCCGCTGGGTGGCGAGCCCGGTGGCGATGGCCGGGGCGCGGCCATGGATGGAGTGCATCCCGTAGGTGTTCATGTAGTACGGGAACCGGCTGGAGCAGCCGATGCCCGAGATGAACACGATGTTCTCCCGCTTGAGCCCCAGCGTCGGCAGGAAGCTCTGCACCGCGTTGAGCACGATGTAGTCCCCGCAGCCGGGGCACCACCGCACCTCCTGGTCGGACTTGTAGTCCTTCGCGGTCTGCTTCTCGTCGCTGGTGGGCACGCCGTGCAGGCCGCCCAGTTCCGGCAGTCCGAGGTCCGTCGTGGTCACGCAGACACCCCTCGCAGCACATCGGTGAGCACGTTCTGGAGTTCTTCCGCCTGGAACGGCAGGCCCGCGACCTTGGTGTGGCTGTGCACGTCCACCAGGAAGCGGGCGCGCAGCAGCATCGCGAGCTGGCCGAGGTTCATCTCCGGCACGATCACCCGGTCGTAGCGGTGCAGCACCTCGCCGAGGTTCGCGGGCATCGGGTTCAGGTACCGCAGGTGCGCCTGCGCGACCGGCATGCCGAGTCCGCGGACGCGGCGACAGGCGGCGCCGATCGGCCCGTACGAGGAACCCCAGCCGAGCACCAGCACCCGGGCGTCCCCGGTCGGGTCGTCCACCGCCAGTTCCGGCACCTCGACGCCGTCGACCTTCGCCTGGCGCAGCCGCACCATCCGGTCGTGGTTGTCCGGGTCGTAGGAGATCGCGCCGGAGCCGTCGGCCTTCTCCAGCCCGCCGATGCGGTGCTCGGTGCCCGGAGTGCCCGGCACCGCCCACTCGCGGGCGAGGGTCTCGGGGTCGCGCACGTACGGCCAGAACTCGCCGGAACCGTCGGGCGCGTTCGGTTCGGCCGCGAACCGCACCCGCAGGTCCGGCAGCGTGGTGATGTCCGGGATCAGCCACGGCTCGGAACCGTTGGCGACCGCGCCGTCGGACAGCAGCAGCACCGGAGTGCGGTAGGCCAGCGCGATCCGGGCGGCCTCCAGCGCCACGTCGAAGCAGTCCGCCGGGGAGCGCGGAGCGAGCACCGGCACCGGCGATTCGCCGTTGCGGCCGTGCAGCGCCTGCAGCAGGTCGGCCTGCTCGGTCTTGGTGGGCAGCCCGGTGGACGGGCCGCCGCGCTGGATGTCGCAGACGAGCAGCGGCAGCTCCAGGGTGACCGCGAGCCCGATCGTCTCCGACTTCAACGCCAGCCCCGGCCCGGAGGTCGTCGTCACCCCCAGCGAGCCGCCGAAGGAGGCGCCGAGCGCGGCCCCGACCCCGGCGATCTCGTCCTCGGCCTGGAACGTGGTGACGCCGAAGTTCTTGTGCTTGGCCAGTTCGTGCAGCACGTCCGAGGCCGGGGTGATCGGGTAGGTGCCGAGGAACACCGGCAGCCCGCTGCGCTGCCCGGCCGCGACCAGCCCGTAGGCCAGCGCCACGTTCCCGGTGATCTGCCGGTAGGTGCCCTGGGGCAGCGTCGCGGGCGCCACCTCGTAGGTGACCGCGAACGCCTCGGTCGTCTCGCCGTAGTTCCAGCCGGCGCGGAAGGCCAGCACGTTCGCCTCGGCGATGTCGGGCTTCTTCGCGAACTTCTCCCGCAGGAACCGCTCGGTGCCGTCGGTGGGCCGGTGGTACATCCAGGAGAGCAGGCCGAGCGCGAACATGTTCTTGGCCCGTTCGGCGTCCTTGCGCCCCACCCCGGCCGGTTCGGCGGCGCCCCGGGTCAGCTCGGCCATCGGCACCAGGTGGACCACGTACGTTTCGAGCTCGCCCGATTCGAGCGGGTTCTGCGCGTAGCCGACCTTGGTGAGGTTCCGCTTGGTGAACTCGTCGGTGTTGACGATGAGGGTGCCGCCGGGCGGCAGGTCGCCGAGGTTCGACTTCAGCGCCGCCGGGTTCATCGCGACCAGCACGTCGGGCCGGTCGCCGGGGGTGAGGATGTCGTAGTCGGCGAAGTGCAGCTGGAAGCTGGAGACCCCGGGCAGCGTGCCCGCGGGGGCCCGGATCTCGGCCGGGAAGTTCGGCAGCGTCGCCAGGTCGTTGCCGAAGGCCGCCGCTTCGGAGGTGAAGCGGTCGCCGGTGAGCTGCATGCCGTCGCCGGAATCGCCTGCGAAGCGGATCACCACGCGGTTGAGCTTGCGCGGTGGTGCCGCCGAGCCGTTCGAGGCCGGACCGGCCTCCGGTCGCTGCGGAGGCTGGTGCCCGTTCGTACTCACCACTGCACCCGTTCCCCTTCCGGCCGCGGGCGAGCCCGCGAGCCACTCGGCCGCCCTGTGACGCACGATACAGCTCGGCGTGGTGTTCCTACGCCGATCACCCGGACGCATCAAGGACTGGACGCCTGCGGCGGGTCGGCTAACATGAATTCCCGAGATGTTCTCGAGACGTCTTCCCGGTGACGATTCACTACTCCCGGGTTAAATAAGAGCGGGCGTCGGCCGAAACGACGCGGACCCGCCCGCACCCGATCAAGACCGCGCCCGCGGCGGCCCCTCCACCGCGATTCCCGGGGACGCCGGACGTCGCTCCCGGAATGGTCGAGCACTCCGTCACCGATCCGTCACCGCGGGTACGCCTCCAGCGCGACACTCCGGCATTCCCAGCCGACACGCCGCGCGAAACCGGCACCGGCGGACATCCGCCCCGACGGCATTCGGCCGCCGCCGGACCCCCGGGCGGCTTCGCCGACGGCACTCCACCCGCACCACCCGCGACCAGCCGCGAAGCCGTCCGGTCCGGACGCCCGGCACCTCCCGGCGACCGCGACTCCGACCGCGCGGCGACCGGATCCGCACCGCTGCGCGCGCCGGCCGGACCGCAGCCTCCGCCCGCGCACCGGAATGCCGCCACCGGCTCGGCGGCGCCGTTCTCGAATGCGAACCGGGGAATCCACTGTCGGTCTCAGGACAATTCCCCCGGAGCCGATTTCTGATTTCCCTTCATTTCATTTCGAGGACGCCCGGCCGTTCACCCGACCCCCGCTCGACACCCCGGAGGGAACCCCTCGCGAAGAAATGATCGCAAGGCACCGCCACGAGGGGCGCGAAGAATTCGCAACGACAGGTCGGGCGAGTCATCGATGTGACGCCGATCATTCCCCTGAAGCAGTAGTCCGCACGCCCGCGTTTTAGTCCTAACGAGTGACTTCTTTAGTAGGTATAGGCGCGGTCGCGCCCCGCGGAACGCACCCGGGAAAGCGAACGACCCGGCCACCCCCATGGCCGGGTCGTTCACGAACTCCCAGGAACCGGATCGTCCGGTCAGGCCCCCGGCAGCCCCAGCAGGGCCGCCACGCAGGTCGCCAGATCCCCCGTCCGGCTCCACACCAGCTCCCCCGGAGCCGCGGTCGCGGCAGGCATGATCCGCGCCGCGCGGCACTCGTCCCGGCCGAAGATCCACAGCACGTCCATGCAGGTCGCGGTGTCCCTCCAGCCGACCAGGCCACCGATCTCCCCCTCGTCGTCCGCCACGGCGCGGAACGACCACCCGGCCGCTCGCAGGTCGGTGAGACCCGCCAGCTCCGGGTAGGCCCGCACCGCGGACGCCGCAACACCCCCCTTCATCGTGTCCTCTCCCGCGCCGTCCGGGCGGGAATCGAGGAATGCGCGCCGATTCTCAGCTGCTGATCGCATAGGCTGACAGTGGACCGAAATCGGATATCGGAGTGCCACACAATCGCCACACCCGCCGAGTTCCGATTGCCCTCGCGCGTCCGATCAGGTTTCGTGAGCGAGGCGTACAAGGGGGAAGACAGCATGACGCACGGAAACGGCATGGAAACCGACCTCTCGCCGGAGGGTCCCGGCGACGACGTCGAGAACGACAATCCGACTCGCATCGGTTCCCGCATCGCCGAACTCCGCAAGATCCACGGCGTGACGCAGCGGGCGCTGTCGGTGCGGGCAGCGGTTTCCTATTCGCTGCTGCGCAAGGTGGAGCGCGGCGAACGCGCCGCCAGCCACTCCTTCGTGGCCGCGGTCGCACGGGCGCTGTCCATCAACATCACCGACCTCACCGAGCAGCCGCACCACAGCCGCCTCGCCGGACCGTCCTCGGACCAGGCGGGCGTGCCCGCGCTGCGCCAGGCGCTGGTCGAAGGCGACGACCCGCAACTCGACGCCGACCCGCGCAGCATCGCCGACCTGCGCGCCGACGTGGCCCGGATCAAGGAGTGGGACCGGCGCACCCGGCACGCCGAGGCGGTGCAGGCGCTGCCCGACGTGCTCCGGCACCTGCACCACGCGGCGCGGGCGCACCCGGACGAGACCGCGGTGCACGAACTGCTCGCGACCGCGTACTCCTACACGATGATCGCGCTGTACCGGCTGGGGCACCTCGACCTGTGCCACCTGGCCGACGAGCGGGCTCGCGCGGCCTCCGCCCGCGGCGCCGACCCGGTGCGCGGCTCGGTGGCGGAGTGGAACCACGCGCTGGTGCTGCTGTTCGACGGCTCCTACAACGCGGGCCTGCGCTCCCTGGACCGCTCGCTGGGCCTGATCGAATCGGAACCGGAGACCCCGGCGACCTCGGCGGTGCGCGGCGCGGTGCACCTGCGCGCGGCGATCATGGCCGCGCGCACCGCCGACGCCGACCTCGCCGACGGCCACCTGCGGGAAGCGCGCGCGATGGTCGTCGACGGCCAGGACGAGGCCAACCACTACGGCACCAAGTTCGGCGCCACCAACGTCGACATCCACGCCGTCGCGGTCCCGGTGGAACTCGCCGACGGCACCACCGCCGTCACCAGGGCCGCCACCGTGCAGCTGCCCGAGCACACCGCGCCCAGCCGCAGCGGGCACTACTGGATCGACCTCTCCCGGGGCTGGCTGCTGCACGGCGACCGGCGGCGCTCGCTGGAATGCCTGCAGACCGCGCGGCGGATCGCGCCGCAGCTGACCCGGTACCACCCGCAGGTGCACGAGACGGTGCAGTCGCTGGCCGCCAGCGATGCCCGCTCCACCAACAGCCTGTCCCACTTCGCCGCCTGGTGCGGCATCCGGCGGTGAGCGGCACCGTGCTCGACGACGGCAGACCCGTGCTCTACGCGCTCGCGATGGGCTCGCCCGCGGCCCGCGACGTCGGGCGCCTGGTGGAGCTCGCGCAGGCGGACGCCTGGGAGGTGTGCGTGGTCGCCTCCCCCGATGGGAGGCGGTTCCTCGACGTCGAAGCGCTCGAGGCGAAGACCGGGCACCCGGTGCGCAGCGAGTACAAGGACCCGGCCGCGGCCGACGAACTGCCACCGGCCGACGGCATGATCGCCGCGCCGATCACCTGCAACAGCCTCGCGAAGTGGGCGGCGGGCATCTCCGACACGCTGCCGCTGGGGCTGCTGGTGGAAGCCGTCGGCAAGCGGCAGCCGGTGGTGGCGATGCCGTTCTCCAACCGGGCGCAGATCTCGTTCCCGGCCGTGCAGGAGGCGATGCGCCGCCTCGGCGGCTGGGGCGTCGAGGTGCTCGCCGGGCCCGAGGTCTACGAGCAGCACGAGCCCGGCACCGGCGAAGCGCACCTGCACCGGTTCCCGTGGGAGCTGGCGTGGCGGACCTTCCTCGCCCACCCCTGGCAGCCCCGTCCCTGACACCCCGGCCCTGCGACCACGGCCACCGGCACCACGGCCGCCGACCGCCCCGGGCGGGTCGCCGCGCCCGCACCGGCACCGCACCTAGACTCGCGCCGCGCCGGGACAGCGGCCGCGCGACGAGGGGAGGACGGGTGCCGGTACCGACCGAGCGGACCTGCGCCGCGACCGGCGGCGCGGCCACCGCACCGCCGCCGTTCGCCCGCGGCCCGGTGCTGCTGCTCGCCGGGCTCACCGCGCTGCTGCTGGTGCTGATCAGCGGGCGCTACGGGTACCTGTCCGACGAGCTGTACTTCATCGCCGCCGGGAAGCACCACCTGGACTGGGGCTACATGGACCAGCAGCCGCTGGTGCCGCTGCTGGCCGCCGCCATCGACTCGGCCGCGCCCGGTTCGCTGCTCGCGCTGCGGTCGCCCGCCGCGCTGATCGCCGCGTTCGGCATCGCGGGCACCGCGCTGCTGGCCCGCGAGCTCGGCGCCGACCGGCGGGCTCAGGTGATCGCCGCCGCCGCGTGCGCGCTGTCGCCGTGGCTGCTGCTGAGCGGGCACTGGCTGGCCGCCGCGACGTTGGAGCCCGCGCAGTGGCTCGCGGTGCTGTGGCCGGTGGCGCGTTGGGTGCGGCTGCACCGGGCCGGGATCCGGCGGGACCGGCTGCTGCTGCTCGCCGGGGCCGTCGCCGCGGTCGGGGTGCAGACGAAGTTCCAGATCGTGCTGCTGTGCGCGGCGCTGCTGCTCGGCGTGCTCATCGCCGGGCCGCGCGAGCTGCTGCGGCGCCCCGCGCTGTGGGCCGGGGCGGCGCTCGCCGCGGTCGCCGCGGTACCCGCGCTGGTGTGGCAGGTCGGGCACGGCTGGCCCGCCGTCGACATGGCAGGCGTCGTCGGCGGCGAGAACGACCGGCTCCTGCTGCCGCCCGCGGTGCTGCTCTACGCCGGGCCCGTGGTGGGGGCGGCGCTGTGCTGCTTCGGGACCTGGTGCCTGCTGCGGGACGAGCAGCTGCGGCACGTGCGGTTCCTCGGCTGGGCGGTGCTGCTGCTCGCCGCCTTCCACCTGCTGGCGGCGGGGCGGCCGAACTACCTCTCGGGGCTCTACGGGCTGGTGTTCGCCGCCGGGGCCATCGGGTTCCGGCAGCGGGCGACCGCGCGGTGGTCGTGGGTGGTGTGGCCCGCGTTCGCGGTCTCGGCGGTGGTGCCGCTGGCGCTGCTGCCGATCACCCCGCTGCCGGTGGCGGCCCGGCACCCGCAGCTGGCCTCCTACAGCCGGATGTACGAGACGGGGTGGCCGGAGCTGACCCGGACCGTCGCCGACGCCTACCGCTCGCTGCCGCCCGAGCAGCGGGAACGCACCGCGATCGTCGCCGAGACCTACCACCTGGCGGCGGCGCTGGACGTCCTCGGCCCCGCGGCGGGCCTGCCTCCGGTGCACAGCCCGAACCGCGGGTACTGGTTCTTCGGTGCTCCACCGGACGGCGCCACCGAGCTGCTGTACGTGGGTGCCGCGGAGCCGCTCGCGCCGTACTTCGCGGAAAGCGCCGCGGTCGCGCAGGTCCGGACCGGGTCGCTGGTGAACCTCGCGCAGGGCGTGTCGGTGCGGCACTACTCGGGCCCGGCGCAACCGTGGTCCCGGTTGTGGCCGCGGATCCGCACCGGCTGACCGCCGCCCACCGCAGGTGAATGGCCCATTCGCCCAGCGTGTTCGGGGGAATGGGCCATTGACCTGGGCGTTGCTCAGGATCGAGGCGGCGGGGCCGGTGGTCCCGGGGGCCGCTGCTGGGGGCCGGGTTGCTGCGAACCCTGCTGCTGCGGACCCTGCTGCTGGGGACCCTGCTGCTGGGGGTTCTGCTGCGGACCAGGTTGCGGCGGGGCAGGCCGCTGCTGGTTCGGCGGCTGCTGGTTCGAGCGTTGCGGGCTCGCGGGCTGCTGGGTCGCGGGCTGCCGGTTCCCGAACCGGGCGTTGCCCTGCTGCGCGTCCCGCCCGTGATCGTTCCGCTGCCGGGTGTTCGGGTGCCGCGCGGTCGGCGCCTCCGACGCCGGAGGCTGCTGCGGGGCACCGCCCGGCGGAGTCCCCGGTCGCCCGTCGGCGGGCATCGTCCGCATCTTCCGGGTGCGCAGGGCCGCGAGCGGACCCGGCGGCGGAGGCGGCGGTGCGGGTGCGGGCCGGTACGTCGGCATCTTCGTCGTCCGCAGCTCCGAGGTCCGGAAGAAGCCGGACTGGTGCGCCCCGGCCCACGGCGGTGCCGCCACCTGCGGCAACGGCCTGCGCCGGAAGAACGCGTCCCGCGCCACCCGCATCAGTCCCAGGATCGCGTCCCGCCGCGAGTGGAACAGCCCCACCGGGATCGTCGCCCGCGTCGCGTGGTCGTGCAGCAGCGCGAGCTCGGTGGCCGCCAGCTGGTAGTCCGCCATCGCGCGCGCCCCGGGCAGGCCCGCCTGCATCCGCGCCCAGCTCCGCGCCCGCCTGCGCCCGTTCAGGGTCGCGAGCATCCGCACGTCCACCTCGTGCACCAGCCCGCTCGGGATGTACGGCGGCAGGTGGGTGTCGATCAGCCCGACGATCCGCTTGCGGTCCCGGATCACGATCAGCACCAGCACCACCAGCACCCCGAGCTCCACCAGGTACGCCAGCGCCAGCCCGCCGTAGCCGAACACGGAGGAGAAGTTCCACAGCGAGTGCAGCAGCACCGCCGCCACCCAGCCGCCGACCACGGCGAGCCCGCGCCCGGCGCCCCGGCTGCGCGCCGCGTAGGCCACGCCGAGCCCGGTCATCGCCGTGTAGATCGGGTGCCCCAGTGGCGCGATCACCCCGCGCACCAGCACCGTGCTCGCCACCGCGGTCCCTTGCTCCAGGATCCCGTTCTGGTAGTAGAGGACGTTCTCCACGAACGCGAAACCCAGCGCGCACAGCCCCGCGTACACCAGGCCGTCGGTGGGCCCGTCGATCTCGAACCGGCGGAACCACAGCATCAGCAGCAGGAAGAAGCCCTTGAAGCTCTCCTCCACCACCGGCGCGATCACCGAGGCGGTCAGCACCTGGCCGAGCTCCGGCCCGTACACCGGCTGCAGCAGCGACCCGCCGAGCGTGTTCACCAGGAACGAGCCGACGATCGCGACCCCGGCGCCCCACGCGAACGCCAGCAGCAGGTTCACCCGCGGTTCCGGTTCCAGCCGGTCCATCAGCAGCACCAGCGCGACCAGCACCACCACCGTCGGGAGCGCCAGCAGCCCGCTCAGCACGGTGCTGAGCACGCCACCGGTGAGCAGGTAGTAGGCCACCGCCAGCAGCGTGCAGAGGCCGCACCCGATCAACCCGATGATGAACGGGAGCGGCACGCGATCGCTGCTGCGGCCTTCGAGGATCGAGCTGGGGCTGAGCGCGGGCATGTCCGGCAGAGTAGAAGATCGTCGCACCGCCCGGTGCCCGTACCCGCTGATCGCGCCGCCGATCGTCAGCCGCGGGGCGCCGTGCCCTGCCGCGGGATCTCGACGGTGCCGGGTTCCGCGGCGGCCGGCTCGGGTGCGCGACCCGCGGTGAGCGCTTTGACCGCGGCGGAGGTGCGGTCGGCGACCTCCAGCTTGGTGAACACGGCGCGCAGGTGGTTCTTCACGGTCCGCTCGGAGATGCCGAGCGACCGGGCGATCTGCCGGTTGGAGCTGCCGCGGACCAGGTGCCCCAGCACTTCGTGCTCGCGCGGGGTGAGCCGCTGCAGCAGTGGCGCCGCCTGCGTGCTCGGCGCGCCACCGGTCCCGGCACCGGCGGCGCGCTGCAGCGCGTCCCGGTAGACCTCGCCGGCGACCAGCCCGTTGTGGCCGAGGCGCACCCGCAGGGTCACCAGCTGGTTCACCTGCCCGAGCACCTGCTCGAGCGCCGCGGAGTGCTCGACCGCCTCGCGCATCATCGCGGTGATCGCGGTGTCCAAGGCTCGCCGGTACGAACTGGCCATCAGGTGACTCCCACAGGTCGGGTGACATCGGCTGCGCCACCGGGCACACGGGTGCCCCGGACGACGCGAGATCGTTCCGGTGCCGGACCGGGGCATCACCGCGCACCACCGCTGTGACCAGGTCTTTCGCGCACCGTCGCAGGCCGACGCTTCACCACCGGGCAAGGCCTTCCCACCTGCACCGGACCGGTCGCTGCCTCCACTGGCTATGTCGTCAGCGACCCCCGCAGAAGTGACCGACCGGCCACCGATTTCGCCCGGATGCCGCAATCAACGACACGTTCGAGCGATCTCGGTGGTGCTCGCGCGGACCAGGACCCGCGGCCCAGGACCTGCGGAGCAGGCCTTTCTGACCATGTTTGCCACCGCCGCCCGGGACCTAGATTTCGAAACGTCGCACGTCCCAATCCCTCCCGCTCCAGTCGGCCGTGCGACCGCCCGAGTGCGTTCCCAGCGCACTCACGTCGCAGTCTTCCTCTAGGAGGTCTTCGCCATGTCGTGTCCGCAGGCGGCAAGCCGGGCGAGCGCACCACCCACGACTCCCCCGCGACCGCCGGGAGCGATGCCCGGCAAGGGCTGGACCGCCTCGGCCGCGGCCGGCGCGGTCCGGATCAAACTCCGGGACGACATCACCCCGACGTCGAACCTGGCCACGTTCCTGACCGGCGCGCTCGATCCGGAGGCCGAACGGCTCTTCAGCGACTACCTGCCGTACAACCTCATCGACCGGGACCAGTACCCGGGCGCGACCGAGCTGGAGCGGCAGTGCGTGCAGACCCTGGCGGGGCTGTGGAACGCGGACCCGTCGACCGCCGTCGGCACCGCCACCACCGGTTCCAGCGAGGCCGCGCTGCTGGCGGGCACCTCGCTGCTGCGCCGGTGGCGGCACCGCGGGGACACCGCCGGGCGGCAGCCGAACCTGGTGCTCGGGTCGAACGCGCACGTGTGCTGGCACAAGTTCTGCCGCTACTGGGAGGTCGAACCGCGCATAGCCCCCGCCGGGCCCGCGGGGCTGCACCTCACCGGCGAGCAGGCGCGGGAGCGCTGCGACGCGGACACCATCGGCGTGGTCGGCATCCTGGGTTCCACGATCGACGGCGGCTACGAGCCGATAGCGGAGATGTCCGCGGCGCTGGACGCGCTCGCCGCCGAGTCCGATGTGGACGTTCCGATCCACGTGGACGCCGCCTCCGGAGGTTTCGTCGCCCCGTTCCTGGATCCGGAGCTGCCGTGGGACTTCCGGCTGCCGCGGGTGCAGTCGGTCAACGCCTCCGGGCACAAGTACGGGATGGTCCCGGCCGGGCTCGGGTGGATCGTGTGGCGGGACCCGGCGGCGCGCACGAACTGGCTCAGCTTCGACACCAACTACCTGGGCAGCACGCGCGCCAACCACGAGCTGAGCTTCTCCCGTTCGGCGGCGCCGGTGGTGCTGCAGTACTACAACTTCCTGCGGTTCGGGTTCGACGGGTTCCGCGCGATGCACGCCCGCAGCCGCGCCACCGCCAGCGCGCTGGCCGATGCGCTCGGCGGCATGGGCCCGTTCCGGATCATCGGCGACGGCCGGGAGCTGCCCGTGGTGGTGCTGGCGCAGCGCGAGGGCGGGCACCGCTGGACGTTGCGCGAGCTCGCCGGGCACCTGGGCGCGCACGGCTGGTCGGTGCCGGTGTACGCGCTGCCGCCGGACCGCCAGCGGACCGACGTGCTGCGCATCGTGGTGCGCAACGAGTTCACCGCACGGCACGCCGAAGACCTGCTCGACGCGGTGCGCGGCTACCTGTCCGGCGCCATCACCACCCCTGCCTGACCCCCGCAGAGAGGACGAAACCGTTGCGCCCCATCCGCATCGCCTGCAAGCTCCCCCGGTCCGGACCCCCGCAGCCGGGCACCGGCGTGCGCCTCGCGCTGTTCCAGGGCGAGAACCCGGTCGGCACCTCGGAGGCGGTGACCGCGAACCTGCACCGGATGCAGGAGGTCGTCGAGGTCGCCGCCCGCTACCGGGCCCAGCTGTGCGCCTTCCCCGAGTGCTACACCACCGGCTACTCGCTGGGCGCCGCCGAAGCCCGCGCCCTCGCCCAGCCCTCGGACGGCACCGCGGTGCAAGCGGCCCGCGAGCTGTCGGCCGCGCACGACGTGGCGATCGTGCTGCCCTACGTGGAGCTCGACCGCGCGGCGGGCACCGTGCACGACTCGATCGCGCTCGTCGTCGAGGGCGAGCTCGCCGCGAACTACCGCAAGACCCACCTGTACGGGGCGGCGGAGCGGATCAACTTCACCGCGGGCACCGAGCTGCCGCCGGTGGTGAAGGTGAACCAGTTCCCGGTGGGCCTGCTCAACTGCTACGAGTGCGAGTTCCCGCCGCTGTACCAGAGCCTGGTCACCCGCGGGGCGCGGCTCGTGGTGGGCCCGACCGCAGCCGACCACCACTTCACGCTGCACGACGGCACGCCCACCCAGGTCCCGTACCCGGACGCGACCGAGCACATCATCCCGGCGATGGCCGCGGTGTGGCGGGTGTTCGTGGCGTACGTGAACCGGCGCGGCTGGGAGACCTCGGAGCGCGGGCAGTGGCAGTACCGCGGCAACTCCGGGGTGTGGGCGCCGGACGGCGCACCGCTGATCGCGGCCGGGCCGGACGAGCGCCGGGACGACGCCCTGCTGCTCGCCGACTGCGTGCCGGACGAGGTGGCGCCGTTCAGCCCGGAAGGCGATCACTTCACCGACAACAGGGTCGCGCTGCGGGAGGAGCTGCTGCCCCTGCATTGACCCGGGTGCCGGGCCGCGGCATCCGGTCCGGCCCCGGTCACGCCGGTGCGGTCGCCGACCTCCCCGCCTCGGTGGCCGCACCGGCTCCCCGCGCCGCCAGCACCTCCCGCATCGGGGCGAGCCGCACCCCTTCCGCGGTCAGCGCGTCCCGGACCGCGCGGGCCACCTCCGCCGCGTTCGGCCGGTCGCCGTGCAGGCAGATCGAGTCGGCGGCCACCGGGACCTCGCCGCCGCGGACCGAGGTGACCGCGCCGCGCAGCACCGCCAGCGCCTGCTCCGCGCAGGCCCGCGGGTCCTTCGCGACCGGGTTCGGTTCGATGATGATGCGCCCGGTCTCGTCATAGTCCAGGTCGGCGAACGCCTCCCGCACCACTGGCACGCCCCGCTCGGCGACCCGGTCCGCGGTCGGCCCCGCCAGCAGCACCACCGGAACTCCGGGTGCCGCGGCGGCGACGGCTTCGCCGACCGCCGCGGCCACCTCCGGTTCGCGGGAGGTGAGGCCGTAGAAGGCGCCGTGCGGCTTCACGTGGGTGATCGGCACGCCCAGCTCGTCGGCCAGCGCCCGCAGCGCGCCGAACTGGTACAGGCACGCGTCGGCCGCCTCCCGCGGGCTCATCGCCAGCGCGCGCCTGCCGAAACCGGTCAGGTCGGGGAATCCGGGGTGCGCGCCCGCGGCCACGCCCGCGTCGCGCGCGATGCGCAGCGACTCCCGCATGGTCGCCGGATCGCCCGCGTGCCAGCCGCAGGCGATGTTCACCGAGGTGACCAACGGGATCACCCGTTCGTCGTCACCCAGCTTCCACCGGCCGAAGCTCTCCCCCGCGTCCGCGTTGAGATCCACCAGTTCCTGCACCGGACCCACCTCCCGCAGCTGCCGGCCGCGGCCGGTGCCCTGCGGTGTTCCCCGGCCGCGCGCCGGTGGTCCGGCCAGTTTCCCGCAGCGCCCCGGGCCGCGCAGTGCCCCGTTCGGTCGTCTCCGCCGTTCCGCTCCCGATCTCGCCGCGCCCTTTCGGCCCATTCCGGTGCACGCGTTCGCGCGTACCGATCTTCCCAGCCCGCGGGCTATGGTGACCCGAACGTGCGATTTTCCCCGGGCCGCCCAAGGAGTTCTCAGCGCCGGTTCTGCGCCGGGAATCACTTCGGCGCATGCTCGGGTCCACGGCAGATCACCTCCGTAAACCGGTTGAGGAGGTCGACATGGCAGCGACTACCACGCATCTGCCTCCCGCCAGGTACGAGTTCGGCGGCGATGAATTCGTGTTCGTCGAACTCGATCAGGAAATGAGCCTGGAAGCGAACCTCAAGGCGATGGCGATCACCGGCGCGTTGCGGGAGCAGGACATCGACGGCGTCATCGACATCTGCCCGTCCAACGCCTCCTACCTGGTCCGGCTCGACCCGGACCGGCTGCACCCGGCTGAACTGGTCGATGAGCTGCGCAGACTGGAGGCGACCGCGGGCGAACTGCCGGACGGCCACGTGGTCCCGACCCGCATCGTCGACGTGCCGATCCTGTTCGACGACCCGTGGACCCGGGAGACGTTGCTGCGCTTCCGGGACCACCACCAGGACCCGACCGGCACCGATCTGGACTACGCGGCGCGGATCAACGGATTCCGCGGAACCCCGGAACTGATCGATGCGATCACGTCCGCACCGTTCTTGGTCACCATGCTCGGATTCGTTCCCGGATTGCCGTTCTGCTACCAGATGGTCCCGCGCGAACGGCAGATCGAAGTGCCCAAGTACGTGCGGCCGCGCACCGATACCCCGGAACGCGCATTCGGGTACGGCGGCGCGTTCTCGGTGATCTACCCGGTGCGCGGTGCGGGCGGATATCAACTGTTCGGAATCGCGCCCGCTCCGGTGTTCGACCTGGCGCGATCGCTGCCGGATTTCGCCGAGAACATCGCGTTCCCGCGGCCGAGCGACATCCTGCGCTACCGCGCGATCGACCGGGCCGAGTACGACCGCATCCGGGCCGAGGTGGCGGCGGGAACCTTCCGCTACCGCACCGCGGACGTCGAGTTCGCCCCCACCGCGTTCCTCGCGGACCCGGACGGCTTCAACCGGACGTTGCTGGAGGTGCTGGGATGAGCGAGGTCATCGTGCGCTCCGGAGGGCTCTCCACGACGGTGCAGGACGCCGGGCGCGACGGCTGGTACGCGATCGGGATGCCGCCGTCCGGCGCGCTCGACCAGTACTCCTTCCGCGCGGCCAACCTCCTGGTGGGCAACCCGGAAGGCACCGCCGCGCTGGAGGCCACCTACATCGGCCCGGAGCTGGAGTTCACCGACGACCGCCGCATCGCCGTCACCGGCGCCGACGCCCCGGCCCGCGTCAACGGCGAGCCCGTCCCGGCGTGGGAGACGCTCGCAGTGCGCGCCGGGGACGTGCTGTCCTTCGAGATGCTCACCGCGGGCGCCCGCCCGTACGTGGCCGTCAGCGGCGGGATCGCGGTTCCGGAGTACCTGGGTTCCCGGTCGACGTACACGCTCACCGGCATCGGCGGGTTCCACGGCAGGGCACTGCGGGCCGACGACCGGCTGCCGCTCGGTTCGCCGCCGGTGTCCGGTCCGTCGCCGGGCACCGCGGTGCCCACCGGGCTGCGGCCCGCCGTCGGAGGCCCGGCGCGGCTGCGGCTCGTGGTGGGCCTGTGCTCCTACCGGCTCACCGACGCCGCGCTGGAGTCCTTCGTGGACACCGAGTGGAAGGTCACCAAGGACGCCGACCGCGTCGGCTACCGGCTGCGCGGCGGCACCATCGACTTCATCGACCGCGAACCCCCGTTCGGCGCGGGCGGCGACCCGGCGAACGTCGTCGACCTCGGCTACCCGATCGGCTCCGTCCAGGCGCCCGGCGGCGACGAACCGATCGTGCTGCTCGGCGACGCGGTGACCGGCGGCGGCTACGCCACCGTGGGCACCGTGATCTCCGTGGACCGGGACCGGATCGCGCAGGCCCGCACCGGCGACCGGGTGGTGTTCACCGCCGTCGACGTCGACGGTGCCATCGCCGCCCGCCGGGACCGCGGCATCCGGCTGGAGAAGGTCCGCGCCGCCGTCAGCTAGTCCCGCACGCCCGAACCACCGAGGAGGCCACCATGTCGACCGTCAACGCCGCGCTCCCCGGCGTCTTCTACCGACGCCCCGCACCGGACCAGGAACCGTTCGTGGAGGTCGGTGCGGCGGTCCAGGAAGGGCAGACCATCGCGCTCATCGAGGTGATGAAGACCTTCAGCGAGGTGAAGGCCGAACAGGCGGGCACCCTCGGCCGGTTCCTGCTCGACGAGGGCGACGAGGTGGAGGCCGGTCAGGGCGTCGCCGAGGTCGAAGCGCCATGAGCGGCCCGAACCGGGTCCTGGTGGCCAACCGGGGCGAGATCGCGGTCCGCATCATCCGCGCCTGCCACGCGGCCGGGATCGAAGCGGTGGCGGTCTACTCCGACGCGGACGAGAACTCCCGCTGGGTGCGGCTGGCCGAGCACGCGGTGCGCCTCGGTGCCTCCCCCGCCGCGAAGTCCTACTTGGACGGTGCGGCGGTGCTGGCGGCGGCGCGCGACACCCACGCCGACGCGATCCACCCCGGTTACGGCTTCCTCTCGGAGAACCCGCGGTTCGCGCGGGCCGTGCAGGACGCCGGGCTGGTGCTGGTCGGCCCGCCGGCCTCCGCGATCGAGCTGATGGGCGACAAGGCGACCGCCCGCGCCACGGCGCAGGCCGCGGGCGTGCCGGTGGTCCCGGGCAGCGCGCCGGTCACCGACCTGGCGGCCGCGCAGGCCGCGGCCGACGAGCTCGGCTACCCGGTGCTGGTGAAGGCCGCCGCGGGCGGTGGCGGGCGCGGGATCCGCCCGGTGTCCTCGGCGGACGAGCTGGCCGAGGTGCTGCCCGCCGCGCAGGCCGAGGCGCGGTCCGCGTTCGGCGACGGCACGTCCTACCTGGAGCGGGCGCTGCCCCGGCCGCGGCACATCGAGGTGCAGCTGCTCGCCGACGACCACGGCGGCGTGGTGCACCTGTTCGAGCGGGACTGCTCGGTGCAGCGCCGCAGGCAGAAGCTGCTGGAGGAGGCCCCGGCGGCCGGACTGCACGAGGAGACCCGGCGGCGCATCGGCGAGGCCGCGGTCCGGCTCGCCCGGCACGTCGGCTACCGCAACGCGGGCACCGTGGAGTTCCTCGTCGACGAGGACCAGCACTTCTACTTCATGGAGATGAACACCCGCATCCAGGTCGAGCACCCGATCACCGAGGCGATCAGCGGCGTCGACCTGGTCGCCGAGCAGCTGCGCATCGCCGGGGGCGCCCCGCTCTCGTTCGCGCAGGACGACCTGGTGGCCACCGGCGCGGCCATCGAGCTGCGGATCAACGCCGAGGACCCGGACCGCGGCTTCGCCCCGTGCCCCGGTGAGGTCACCGCGTTCGACCTGCCCGGCGGACCGGGCGTGCGGGTGGACACCGGGCTGGCCAGGGGCGACCGGATCAGCCCGTTCTACGACTCGCTGATCGCGAAGCTGATCTGCTGGGGCGCCGACCGCGACCAAGCGTACGCGCGGGCCGAGCAGGCGCTGCAGGAGTTCCGCATCGAAGGCGTGGCCAGCACGATCCCGCTGCACCGGCGGCTCGTCGGCAACGACAAGCTGCGCAGCGGCCCGGTGCACACCACCTGGCTGGAGGAGCAGCTCGACTGATCAGCGGCCGACGACCTCGTCGCGCAGCACGCTGAAGCGCACGCAGTCCCGCCACTTCCCCTCGCGGAACAGCCAGCCGCGCAGCACGCCCTCCCGGGTGAACCCGGCCTTGGTGAGGGCGCGCTGTTCGGCGAGGTTGTCCACTTCGGTACCCGCCTCCACCCGGTTCACCTGGGTGTGGGCGAACAGGTAGGCGACGAGCTGCCGCTGCGCGTCGGTGCCGTGGCCGCGGCCGCGCGCCTCCGGCAGCAGGGTGATCCCGATGTTCCAGCAGTACGAGGTCTGCCCGGTCGGGTTCTTCGCCCACGACACGAATCCGAGGCGCCGCTGCGGGTCCTGCTCGGCGACGACCAGCAGCACTCCCTCATCCACGTCCAGCAGCCCGGATTCCGCCCAGCGGCGCCGGAAATGCCCCGCGCCGTGGTAGCCGAACCAGTTGTAGGGATGGGTGGCCTCGCGGGTGTTGAGCATCCGGTCGAGATCGGTCAGGTCGTCTTCGAGCACCGGCCTCAGCAGCACAATGGTCCCCACATCGCGACCGTAGACCGATCACGCTCCGCTGCACATGCTCTGTTCCGGTGGTCGCGGCCGGACCGGATCGGTCAGGAGATCGGGCGGCGGCAGGTGTAGATCCGCGCGGGCGGCACGTTGCGCCACACCGTCCGGCTGGTGAGGACCTCGTCGAACGCGAGGTCCAGCCGGTTCCGGAACGCCCGGGCGCCTGCCATGCCGAGCGCGTGCACGTACGCGAACGTGGTGAACGCGCCACCGGGCGTGAGCACCTTGCCGACCTCGCCGAGGATGTCGCGCTGCAGCTCGCCGGGGAAGATCGACCACGGCAACCCGCTGATCACCGCGTCCACCCGGTCCACCCCGTTGTCCGCCAGCAGGGTCCGCAGCTTCGCCGCGTCGCCCTGCACGACTTCCAGCCAGGGCAGGTCGGCGCGCAGGTGCTCCACCATGCCGCTGTCGAGTTCGATCGCCAGGTGCCTGCCGCCTTCGGGCAGCCGGTCGCGGACGGCGCGGCTGAGCGCGCCGGTGCCGGGGCCGAGTTCCACGACGACCGGTCCGCCCTCGGACGCGGCGCGGGGAACGATCGAGGCCATCTCGCGGGCCAGGTAGGGCGAGCTCGGCGCCACGGCTCCCACCAGTCCGGGTTTGCGCGCCGCACGGGCGGCGAACTTCCGGTAGTCCGCGAACACCGATGCGGGCCGTCCGGTCTGGGGCCGTTGCTGGGAAGTGGTCACGGCTGCCTTCCGCGTTCGTCGGGCGAGTTCCCGGTCACCCTATCTGTCGCGGGCGGGCAGCCGTCGTCGCCCGAGCCGTCGCGGCCGGGGCGCGGGCCGGGAATTCGATCGCCAGGGCGCCGCGCGGACCGTTCACCGGTCCCGCGGAACGCCCTTTCGAACAGCGGCGCGAAGAAACGCGCGGCAATTCACTCGAATAACGTGTAACGCGGCGAGAAAGCACGGCGATAAAAGCCGCTCCACCCGCCGCCGCATGCGCAGGGCTTGTCCGGTCCGGACAAGCCCGTTGCGCCGCGTTCAGGCAGGCTGCTGGACCATCGCACCCGCCGGTTCCACCGCCGGGACCTGCTCAGCGGGCTGAGCGGGAGTGTTCAGCGCAGGCTTGTTGACCCACCTGACCGCCACGCCTGCCGCCGCCAGCAGCACGATCGCCTCAATTGCGAGAGCCACCCACACCATTGCCACTTTCCTTGCCTCCTTTCTGCTGACCTCCCCGTCTTCCGAGCGCGCGAACGGGCACACGCGCGTGCCCGCGCTTGGTCTCGCGATCGAAAGAGGTTCGGGGCCGAACACCCACTTGCACCCCGATAGTAGGACCTCGTTTCGGATGCGTTAAGGAGGGGTCGCCGTGGTGTGCGTCGCACCCGAGCGGAGCAATGCGCGGGTGCCCGACGCCACAGCCCGTGCGGGACGCCCGCGGGCGCTCCCGGCGTTCGTGCCGGTGTGGAGCACGAGGTCGACGTGGTCGTGATCGGAGCCGGGCAGGCCGGGCTCAGCAGTGCGCACCACCTGCGGCGCGGCGGAGCCGAGTTCGCGGTGCTGGACGCGGGAGCCGGCGCGGGCGGCGCGTGGCGGCACCGCTGGCCGTCGCTGCGGCTGGGCGGGGTGCACGGCATCCACGACCTGCCCGGCCTCGCACTGGAGGAGAAGGACGGGGCGCGGCCGGCGTCCGAGGTGCTCGCGGAGTACTTCGCCCGCTACGAACGGGAATTCGACCTGCCGGTGCACCGCCCGGTGCAGGTGCGGTCGGTGCGGCGCGGCCCGGACGAGCGGCTGCTCGTGGACGCCGACCTCGGCGCCGGGGCCACCGGGACCTGGGCGGCGCGAGCGGTGATCAACGCGACCGGGACGTGGACGAAACCGTTCGTGCCGCACTACCCCGGGCAGGATGCGTTCACCGGACGGCAGCTGCACGTCGCCGACTACCGCGGCGCCGCGGAGTTCCGCGGCCTGCGGGTCGCGGTGGTCGGCGGCGGGATCTCCGCGGTGGAGCTGCTCACCGAGATCGCCGAGGTGGCCACCACGACCTGGGTGACGCGCCGCCCGCCCGTGTTCGGCGACGCCGAGTTCACCCCGGACGCCGGGCGGCGCGCGGTGGCCGAAGTGGACCGCCGGGTCCGCGCCGGACTGCCCCCGGGCAGCGTGGTGAGCGTGACCGGGCTACCGCCGACGCCCGCGGTGCTGCGCGCGCGGGACGCCGGAGTGCTCGACCGGCACCCGATGTTCGAGCGGATCACGCCCCGCGGCCTGCGGTGGGCCGACGGCACCGAGGTCGAGGTGGACGTGCTCCTCTGGGCCACCGGGTTCCGCGCCGCGCTGGACCACCTCAGACCGCTGGGCCTGCGCGAACCGGGCGGCGGCATCCGGATGGACGGCACCCGGGTCGTCGCGGAACCGCGGCTGCACCTGGTCGGCTACGGCCCGTCGGCCAGCACCATCGGGGCGAACCGCGCCGGCCGCGCCGCCGCCCGCGACGTCCAGCGGCTCCTGCGCCCCTCCGGTGCGTTGCGCTGAACGGGCCTCCGCCCGTGAACCCCCACCGGCCGAGACACCGGGTCCCGCGGGCGGACCGCTCGACACCGGGCACCACCCGGTCGAAACACCGGGTGGTGCGGGCCGACGGCGAACTCGCCTCGCCGGGCACCGCGACCGCCCGCGGACGGCGCCGAACCCCCCGAGGTCCCGCGACCCGGGCCGACCCGCGCGGACCGGCGATCAGTCCCGGGCGGGGGCGAAGGCGCGGAGCAGGTGGTAGCCGATCAGGACGATCAGCGTGCCGAGGGCGATGCCGCTCAGGCTCAAGCTCGACGTGAAGGTCAGCGACACCCCGCCGATCCCGGCGATCACCCCGGCCGCCACCGGCAGCAGGTTCACCGGGTCGGCGAAGTCGACGCGGTTCTGCACCCAGATCTTCACGCCCAGCAACCCGACCATGCCGTACAGCACCACGGTGATCCCGCCGAGCACCCCGCCCGGCACCGCGGCCACGATCGCCCCGAACTTCGGGCACAGGCCGAACCCGATGGCCACCAGCGCCGCCACCCAGTACGCGGCGGTCGAGTACACCCGGGTAGCGGCCATGATGCCGATGTTCTCCGCGTAGGTGGTGGTCGGCGGGCCGCCGAGCGCGCTGGAGAGGGTGGTGGCGAAGCCGTCGGCGAACACCGCGCGCCCGAGGCTGCCCTGCAGGTCGGTGCCGGTCATCTCCTCGACCGCCTTGACGTGGCCGGTGTTCTCCGCGAGCAGCGCGATCACCGCGGGCAGCACCACGACGATCGCCGAAGCGGAGAACGTCGGCGCGTGCACCTCCGGCAACCCGAACCAGGCCGCGTCCGCCACGCCGCTGAGGTCCACCCGCGGATGGGTGCTCACGATCCCGTCGGCGTCCGGCGCGGTGATCGGCCCGAGCAGCACGTCGAACGCCCAGGACAGCAGGTATCCCCCGGCCAGCCCGAGGAACACCGCGATGCGGCCCCAGAAACCCGGCAGCAGCACGCTGCCCGCCACCACGATGATCATGGTGAGCAGCGCGGTCCACTGGTCCTGCGGCCAGTACGTCTCGGCCACCACCGGGGCGAGGTTGAACCCGATCAGCAGCACCACCGCCCCGGACAGCACCGGTGGCAGCAACCGCTGCACCACCCCCGGCCCGGCGAAGTGCACCACCACGCCGACGGCCGCGAGCACCGCACCGGAGACCAGGATCGCCCCGGTGACGGTGGCGGTGTCCCCGCCTCCCGCGCGGATCGCGGTGACGGCGCCGACGAACGAGGCGCTGCTGCCCAGGTAGCTGGGGATCTTGCCCTGCACCACGAGCAGGAACAGGATCGTCGCCCCGCCGGAGACCATGATCGCGAGGTTCGGGTCGAGTCCCATCAGGACCGGGAACACGAAGGTGGCACCGAACATCGCCACCACGTGCTGGGCGCCGAACCCGATGGTGCGGCCCCAGGTGAGCCGCTCGTGGGGTGCCACCGACTCGCCGGGGCGCGGCGTGCTGCCGTCGCCGTGCAGTGTCCACCCGAAACCCGTTCGCCCTCGCATGGCGGACAGTCTGCCCCGGCGGCGGCCCGGTCGTCCGCGGTGGTCGCGCCGATGTGACCTGGTCGGCGCCTCGCCGCGGGGCGGACCCGGGTCCGCGGAGCCGGTGCCGTGGGCGCACCCGTCAGCGCGGAGCGGACTCCGGGGCCGCGGCGCGCGGGATGATCGAGCGCCCGTACTCCTCCACCGTGGACTCGACGGCGTCGTGCATGGCGTAGGCGGCGAACTGGTGCACCCCGGCCGCGCGCAGTTCGGCGAGCTTGTCCAGGTGCGCTTCGGGCGGCCCCAGCAGGCAGAACCGGTCCACGATCTCGTCGGGCACGAAGTCGGTGCTGGGATTGCCGGCCCGCCCGTGGTGGGAGTAGTCGTAGCCCTCCCGGTCGCGGACGTAGTCGGTGAGCTCCGCCGGGATCTCCGCCGAGCTCGAACCGTAGCGGCGCACCAGGTCGGCGACGTGGTTGCCGACCATGCCGCCGAACCACCGGCACTGCTCGCGGGCGTGTGCGAGGTCGGGACCGACGTAGGCGGGCGCGGCCGCGCACACGGTGATCGCGTCCGGATCGCGGCCCGCCGCCTCGGCCGCGTCGCGGACGTGCCGGACCATCCACCGCACCAGCAACGGGTCGGCGAGCTGCAGGATCACGCCGTCACCGACCCGTCCGGCCAGGTCCAGGGCCTTCGGCCCGTACGCGCCGATCCACACCGGCAGCCGCCCGCCGCGCACCCACGGCAGCCGCACGGCGGTGCCGTCCACCTCGGTCTCGCGCCCTTCCGCGAGGTCGCGGATCACGCCGACGGCGCGTTCCAGCACGGCGAGGGTGTTCGGCTTGCCGCCGGTGACGCGCAGCGCCGAATCCCCGCGCCCGATGCCGCAGACGGTGCGCTCGCCGAACATCTCGTTGAGCGTGGCGAAGGTGGACGCGGTGACGCTCCAGTCCCGGGTGGCCGGGTTGGTGACCATCGGCCCGACGACCATCCGCTCGGTGGCGGCCAGGATCTGGCTGTGGATCACGAACGGTTCCTGCCACAGCACGCAGGAGTCGAAGGTCCAGCCGTGGTCGAAGCCGAGCGCCTCGGCGCGCCGCATCAGGTCCACGACCGACCAGGCCGGGGGATCGGTTTGCAGCACGAGCCCGAACCGCATCGCGCACCTCCGCGTCGTCAGGTGGTCGTCAGGTCAGGTATTGGCAGGTGTCCCGCCGCAGGAACCGCCCGTGCCCGGGGCGGCCGCGGTACTCGCCGTCGTCGAGGACCACCGCACCGCGGGAGAGCACGGTGCGCACGCCGCCGGTGACGGTCCGGCCTTCGTACGGGTTGTAGTCGACGTTCATGTGGTGCGTCTCCGCGGACAGCACGTGCTCGGCGCGCGGGTCGTAGAGCACGATGTCCGCGTCCGATCCGGGGGCGATGGTGCCCTTGCGCGGGTGCAGGCCGAACATCCGCGCCGGGGTGGTGCTGGCCAGCTCCACCCAGCGGCGGCGGGTGAGGTGCCCGGCCACCACTCCTTGGTGCAGCAGGTCCAGCCGGTGCTCCACGCCGGGCATCCCGTTCGGGATCTTGGAGAAGTCGCCGAGCCCGAGCTCCTTCTGCGAGGCGAAGCAGAACGGGCAGTGGTCGGTGGCCACGACCGACAGGTCGTCGGTGCGCAGGCCGCGCCACAGCTCCCGCTGGTGCTCCTCGGGCCGCAGCGGCGTGGAGCAGACGTACTTGGCGCCTTCGAACCCCGGCCGGGCCAGCTCGTCGACGGTGAGGAACAGGTACTGCGGGCAGGTTTCGCCGAACACCGGCAGCCCGGTGTCGCGGGCCCGGACGAGTTCCTCGAGCGCTTCCGCCGCCGACACGTGCACGACGTACAGCGGGGCGCCCGCGACGCGGGCGAGCTGGATGGCCCGGTGGGTCGCCTCGGCTTCGAGCAGCGGGTGCCGCACCCGCCCGTGCTCGCGAGGATCGGTGCGACCGGCGTCGAGGGCCTGCTGCACGAGCACATCGATGGCGATGCCGTTCTCCGCGTGCACCATGGTCAGCGCCCCGTTGCCCGCGGCCCGCTGCATGGCGCGCAGGATCCGCCCGTCGTCGCTGTAGAACACGCCCGGGTAGGCCATGAACAGCTTGAAGCTGGTGACGCCTTCGCCGACCAGCCCGTCCAGTTCGGCCAGCGAGCCGTCGTGCACGTCGGAGAGGATCAGGTGGAACCCGTAGTCCACCGCGCAGTTCCCCTCGGCCTTCGCGTGCCAGGTGTCGAGCCCTTCCCTGGCGGAACCGCCGATGGACTGGATGGCGAAGTCGATGATGGTGGTGGTACCGCCCCACGCGGCCGCGCGGGTGCCGGTCTCGAAGGTGTCCGCGGAGTAGGTGCCGCCGAACGGCATCTCCATGTGGGTGTGGCCGTCCACCCCGCCGGGGATGACGTACAGCCCCTCCGCGTCGAGGACCGCGTCGGCGCCGGGCAGCCACTGCTCGGCGAGTTCGGGGGTGCCGAGCGCGGCGACCTGCTCGTCGATCACGAGCACGTCGGCTTCGATCTCCTCGGTCGCGGTGATCACCAGCCCGCCGCGGATCACCGTCCTGGTCATGGCCGCTCCCCCGCTCGTCCCAGCGCCTCGACGAGGATCGCGGCGCCCTCGCGGGCCTCCTGCTCGGTGAGGCTCAGCGGTGGGGCGATGCGCAGCACGTTGCCGTCCAGCCCGCCCTTGCCGATGAGCAGCCCGCCGCGCCGGGTCCGTTCGAGCACCGCGGTGGCCGCGGCCGGGTCGGGCGCGCCGGTGGCGGGGTCGGCGAGTTCCACGCCGAGCATCAGCCCCTTGCCGCGCACGTCGGCGACGAGCGGCAGCCGCGGCCGGGCCTCGTCGATGGCCGCGCGCAGCACGGCGCCGACGCGCAGCGCGTTGCCCTGCAGGTCGTGCTCCAGCAGGTGTTCCAGGTTGGCCAGTGCCCCGGCGGTGGTGACCGGGCTGCCGCCGAAGGTGGACAGCGAGTTCACCCCGATGCTGTTCATGATCTCCGCGCGAGCGATGACGCCGCCGATGGACAGCCCGTTGCCCAGCCCCTTCGCGAAGGTCACGATGTCCGGCGCACCGCTGCCGCCGTGCGCCTGCCAGCCCCAGAAGTGCTCGCCGGTACGGCCCCAGCCGGTCTGCACCTCGTCGCTGATCCAGAGGATGCCGTGCCGATCGAGCACTTCCTTGAACCGCGCGAACAACCCGTCCGGTGGGACGGCGAAGCCCCCGACGCCCTGGATGGGTTCGGCGATCAGGCAGGCCACGTTGCCGTGCAGCTGCCCGAGCACGTCCTCCAGGTCCTGCACGCAGGCGTCGGTGAACGCCGCGTCGGGCAGGTCGGCGAGCGGGGTGCCCCGACGCCTGCTGCCGTGCACGTAGCTCGTCTGCACCGGCGACAGGCTGGTCGGCGACCAGGCCCGGTTGCCGGTGATCGCCAGCGCCGAGAAGGATCGCCCGTGGTAGCTGTTGCGCAGCGCCAGCACCTGGTTGGACCCGCGGTACCCGGTGGCCAGCAGCAGCGCGGTGTCGTTGGCCTCGGTGCCGCTGGCGGTGAAGAACACCCGCGGGTCGTCGATGCCGGACAGCTCGGCGACGCGTTCGGCCAGCTCGACCATCGGCCGGTTCAGGTACAGCGTGGAGGAGTGCAGGATGCGCCCGGCCTGCTCGGAGACGGCGGCGGTGACCTCCGGCAGCGCGTGCTCGGTCATGGTGGTGAGGATGCCGCCGAAGAAGTCCAGGTAGCGGTTCCCCTCGGCGTCGCGGACGTGCCTGCCCTCGCCGCTGACCAGGTCGATCGGCTGCTCGTAGTAGGTGGACAGCCAGTCCGGCAGCACTTGCCTGCGCCGCTTCGCCAGCTCGTCGTGCGCGCCCTCGTCGGTCATGGCCGTCCTTTCCTCTCCAGCTGCCGGTGCGGGAACGGTGTCGGTCAGGGCGCGGTGAGCGGCCCGTAGGCGTCCGGGCGCCGGTCGCGGTAGAACGCCCACTTGGCGCGGACCTCGTCGATCAGGTCGAAGTCCAGGTCGCGCACCACGAGTTCCTCGTCCTGGTCGCTGGCGACGTCGCCGACGAACCGCCCGTAGGGGTCGGCGAAGTAGCTGCTGCCGTAGAAGTCGTTGTCGCCGTACTCCTCCACGCCGACCCGGTTGATCGCGGCGATGAAGTACTCGTTGGCGACGGCGGCGGCCGGCTGTTCCAGCTTCCACAGGTAGGAGGACAGGCCCCGGCTGGTCGCCGACGGGTTGTAGACGAGCTGCGCCCCGGCCAGCCCGAGCGCCCGCCAGCCCTCCGGGAAGTGCCGGTCGTAGCAGATGTAGACGCCGACCTTGCCGACCGCGGTGTCGAACACCGGCCAGCCGAGGTTGCCGGGGCGGAAGTAGAACTTCTCCCAGAACCCGGGCAGGTGCGGCAGGTGGTGCTTGCGGTACTTGCCGAGGTACTCGCCGTCGGCGTCGATGACGGCGGCGGTGTTGTAGCAGAACCCCGGACCGTCCACTTCGAAGATCGGTACCACGATCACCATGCGCAGTTCGCGGGCGAGCGCGCGCATCCGCTCGGTGGTGGGCCCGTGCGGGACGGCTTCGGCCCAGCGCTGGTGCTCGGTGTTCTGCACCTGGCAGAAGTAGGGGGCGTTGAACACTTCCTGGAAGCCGATCACCTGCGCGCCCTGCGCGGCGGCGGCTCGGGTGTGCTGCTCGTGGACGTCGATCATGGACCGGGCGTCGCCGGTCCACTTCGCCTGGACCAGTGCGGCGCGAACCAGGTTCGGCATGGCGGCACCTCTCGTGCTGTGACCGGCCGGGGACGCTCCGAACATATGGCGCGGTCCGGGTACCTGCAATGACCGCGCGGGCCAGGATCAGCGGCGCTGAGCACCACCGGTGCGGCGGGCGCGCGCGCTCGCTGCGGGAACGGGTGCGGCGGGCGCGCGGCGCGGGCCGACGGGTTCGCTCGGAAGGAGGAAGCGCCGGTGTGTCGGCGCGGTTCGGTCCGCTGCGGCGGACGGTGGTCCGGCCACCGCCGGGCGGGCGATCAACTCCCGAGCCCGATCCCGTGCCGGTCGAGCCATCGCAGCCACGCCCCGCGCCGGCCCGCAGTGGTGTCGGCGCGGTCCAGCGCGCGGTGGGTGAGCCGCACCAGCGGCCAGCGCAGCGGTTCCGGCGGGTACGGCAGCGGCCGGGTCCGCACCAGGGCGGAGCGGGTGCGCCGGGTCTCCGCTCCGGCCAGCAGGTCCAGCACGACTTGCGCGCCGAACCGGGACGCGGCCACGCCGAGCCCGGTGAACCCGGCGGCGTAGCCGATCCGCCCGTCGCAGGCGGTGCCGAACACCGGGGTCGAGCGGGTGGTGGCGTCGATCGGCCCGCCCCAGCGGTGCGTGAACCGGGTGCCCTCCAGCTGCGGGAACGTCGCGAAGAACCGGGTCGCGAGCCTGCGGTGCGTGCCCGGCCGGTCGGCGAAGCGGGCGGCGGTGCGCCCGCCGAAGAAGTACTCCGGGGCGCCGCCGCCCCACAGGACCCGGCCGTCGGGGGTGGGCCGGAAGTAGTGGAACAGGTTGTGCGAGTCGGTGACGCCCTGGCGGTCCCGCCAGCCCAGCGACTCCCACGCGGCCGCGGACAGCGGTTCGGTGACGAGCACGTGGTCCCAGATCGGCAGCACCCGGCGGCGCACCCCGCGCAGCGGGGCGGGGAACGCGTTGGTCGCGAGCACCACCCGCCGTGCCACGACCGTCCCTTGTGGACAGCGCAGCCGCACGTCCGTCCCGCCGGGGCGCAGCGCGCGCACCGCGCTGTGCTCGTGCACCCGGACCCCGCGCCGCTCGGCGGCCGCGAGCAGGCCG
Organism: Saccharopolyspora sp. MMCC62; assembly: GCF_057736575.1. Classification (NCBI taxonomy): domain Bacteria; kingdom Bacillati; phylum Actinomycetota; class Actinomycetes; order Pseudonocardiales; family Pseudonocardiaceae; genus Saccharopolyspora; species Saccharopolyspora sp. MMCC62. The sequence continues at coordinate 663,593 of NZ_JBYKCM010000001.1, forward strand.
CCGACGAGCCTCGCCGGGTCCACCAGCCCGCCGGCCTCCGGCAAGCGCAGCCCGGCGCGGAACGACTCGGAGCGCAGGTCGGCCCGGACCCCGCCTGCTCCCTGGAACAGCGCGGTGAACCCGTGCTCGCGGTAGAGGTCCGCCTCGTCGCGCAGCTCCCCGACCTGGTGCGGTTCGGTGGCCACCGCCGTCTTGCCGCACCAGGACAGGTCCGCGTCGATGCCGTCGCCGTCGAGGAATTCCCCGATCTCGCGCAGGTTCCGCCTGCCCAGCTCCACCAGTCCGCCGATCTCGGCGGGCCACAGCCAGGCGCCGTGGGCGAGGCCGTGGGTGAGCGATTCGGACAGGAATCCGGCGCTGCGAGCGCTGCCGCCGGACCCGGCCCGCCCGGCGTCCAGCACCAGCACGTCCAGCTCCGGATCGCGTTCCTTGGCCAGCACCGCCGTCCACAACCCGGTGAGCCCGGCGCCGACCACGACGAGGTCGGCGCGGTCCGGTCCGGGCAGCGGCGGGCGCGGGGCGATCGGCGAGCGCTGCGGCCAGAACGCGGCCGGTTCCGCGTCGGCGAGCGCGGCCTCGGGCGACGGGCCGGTCACTGCCACCACGGGCGGGACCCGGTGCCGCGCCTGCCCGCCCGATCCACGTCCTTGCGGACCTGCCGGGTCTCCCTGGCCAGGCCGGGCGGGTGGCCGTGCTTGATCGAGCGGTGCTCGCACGCCTCCCCCATCAGGTACAGCGAGCAGAACAACCCCACCGACAACCCCATCGCGATCGTGCTGAGCCGGAGTTCCAGCGGCCCCGGCACCAGCAGCAGCACCGCGCAGAACGGCGCCAGCTGGGTCAGCGCCCGCGCCACGTGCCGCAGCGCCCAGGTCCGGCAGGTCACGTCGTGCAGCACCCATTCCGCGCAGCGGGCGGGCAACCGGCCGCCGAACGCGTACCAGACCCATTGCGCCGGGCCGGGCCGCCCGGAGACCGGCCGCGGTGAAGGTGGCCGAGGTGTCCGCACTCGCCTAGATTAGTGGTCGCGGTGGCACTTCCGAAGGGCCGGGGCGAACCCGTTGCCCGCATCACCCGGACGCCCCGTAACGATCTTCCCCGGTTCGCGATGATCCAGGTGAAAGGGGTTGTGCTGATATGTTCGCTGTTGTCGTGGTGATGTTGTTCGTGTTGGTGGTGGGCGCGGTGATGTTCACCGACGTCCTGGACGACGGTTTCCGGGGCGCGGGTGCCGCTCTGGTCCAGCTGGTGCGCGGGCCGCGCACCCATCCCTGACCGTCCGCAGTGGATTGATCCGGTCGCGGGCGCGCAGGCCGGATCGGTCCCGGTACCGCCGCGCCCCCCGCTCCCCGGTTCCGGTGCGGAGCGCTCCTAGAGTGGAGTCGTGAGCGAAGCGGACCCGAAGACCTCCGAGCCGCACGACGGCTGCTGCGCGCCCGGACGCACGCGGGAGCCCGGCGACGCACCCGCCCCGGCCCCCGCCGCCGCGGGCGAGACCGTCGAGCACCGGTGGATCGCGCTGGACGGCGGTGCCTTCCTGATGGGCACCGCCGACGCGGACGGCTTCCCGCAGGACGGCGAAGGCCCGGTGCGCGAGGTGCGGGTGAACCCGTTCGAGATCAGCGCGCTCGCCGTCACCAACGCCGAGTTCGCCCGCTTCATCGCCGCGACCGGTTTCAGCACCGACGCGGAGCGGTTCGGCTGGTCCTACGTCTTCGCCTCGTTCCTGCCCGGTGCGCTGCGGCGCTCGGCGCCCCGGCCGGAGCAGACGCCCTGGTGGTGCGGTGTGGAAGGGGCGACCTGGGACCGGCCGGAAGGGCCCGGGTCCGACCTCGGCGGCCGTGCCGAGCACCCCGTGGTGCACGTGTCCTGGCACGACGCCGCGGCGTACTGCGAGTGGGCCGGGGCGCGGCTGCCCACCGAGGCCGAGTGGGAGTTCGCGGCCCGCGGCGGCCTCGAACAGCGCCGCTACCCGTGGGGCGACGAGCTCACCCCCGACGGCGAGCACCGCTGCAACATCTGGCAGGGCACGTTCCCCGTCAAGAACCTCGCCGAGGACGGCCACCGGGGCACCGCGCCCGCCGACGCGTTCCCGCCCAACGGATTCGGGCTGCACAACGCGGCGGGCAACGTGTGGGAGTGGTGCGCGGACCGCTGGGGAGTCGAGCACGCCGCGTCCGGCGCCACCGATCCGCAGGGGCCCGCCGACGGCGAGAACCGGGTGATGCGCGGCGGCTCGTACCTGTGCCACGACTCGTACTGCAACCGGTACCGCGTCGCGGCCCGCACCTCCAACAGCCCGGACAGCTCGGTCGGGAACCTCGGGTTCCGCTGCGTCCGCGCCTGACGGCTCGACCCGGAACCGCCGCCACCTGCGGCAGGGGACGATTGCTCCCGAATGGTGAACGTTCTGTTGCTCCGGGTGGGTCAGCCGATAGGCTCACGCCCATGATCCGCTTAGTGGAGCGCCGCCACGTCGATCTGGTGCGCGTGACCGCTTCCGCCTGTCGCGCCCGCTGATCTCCTCGCGCGGCCGCTGAGCCGCTGCACCATCTCGAGCACGCCCGCGCCCCACCCCGGTGCCGCGCGGGCGGCCCGCACCGTTCGACTTTCGACGCGTCCGCGTCATCACCCACCGTGGAGCCCTCATGTCCGCTGACGTCCCCGCCCAGACCGACTCGCCCGAGGCGAACTGGTCGTTCGACACGCTGCAGATCCACGCCGGCGCGCAGCCCGACCCGGCGACCGGCGCCCGCGCGACGCCGATCTACCAGACGACCTCGTACGTCTTCCGCGACACCCAGCACGCGCAGGACCTGTTCAGCCTGGCCGAGCCCGGCAACATCTACACCCGCATCAACAACCCCACCCAGGACGTGCTGGAGCAGCGCGTCGCGAAGCTGGAGGGCGGGGTCGGCGCGGTCGCGGTGGCCTCCGGGCAGGCGGCGGAGACGCTGGCGGTGCTGACCTTGGCGCAGGCCGGGGACCACCTGGTGTCGAGCTCCTCGCTGTACGGCGGCACCTACAACCTGTTCCACCACACGCTGCCGAAGCTGGGCATCGAGGTCACGTTCGTCGACGACTTCGACAACCCGGACGCCTGGCGGTCCGCGGTGCGGCCGAACACGAAGCTGCTGTTCGCCGAGTCGCTGGGCAACCCGCGCAGCAACGTGCTCGACGTGCGCGCGATCGCCGACATCGCGCACGAGGCGGGGGTGCCGCTGGTCGTGGACAACACGGTCACCACCCCGTACGTGCTGCGGCCGCTGGAGCACGGCGCGGACATCGTGGTGCACTCGGCGACGAAGTACCTCGGCGGCCACGGCACCGCGGTCGGCGGCATCGTGGTGGACGGCGGCTCCTTCGACTTCGGCGCCGACCCGGAGCGGTTCCCCGGGTTCAACGAGCCGGACCCGAGCTACCACGGCCTGCGCTACTGGCCCGCCCTCGGGCACGGCGCGTTCGCCGCGAAGCTGCGGGTGCAGGGGCTGCGCGACCTCGGTCCGGCGATCTCGCCGTTCAACGCGTTCCTGGTGCTGCAGGGTCTGGAGACGTTGTCGCTGCGCATCGAGCGGCACGGCGCGAACGCGCTGGAACTGGCCCGCTGGCTGGAGGAGCGCGACGAGGTGGCGAAGGTGCACTTCGCGGGCCTGCCGTCGAGCCCGTGGCACGAGCTGGGCAACCGCTACCTGGAGCACGGCTTCGGCGCCATCGTGTCCTTCGAGCTGCGCGGCGGGGTGGCGGCCGGCCGGAAGTTCGTCGAGGGCGTGTCCCTGTTCAGCCACCTGGTCAACATCGGCGACGTGCGCAGCCTCATCGCGCACCCGGCGAGCACCACGCACAGCCAGCTCACCGAGCAGGAGCAGTTGGACGCGGGCGTGACGCCGGGTCTGGTGCGCCTGTCCGTCGGCATCGAGAACGTCGACGACCTGAAGGCGGACCTCGAGTCGGCGTTCCGCGCGGCGAAGGCCGAGCTGGAGCGCTGAGCAGATGAGCACGCGACCCCTTCCCGCCACCGGTGCCTGGCGGGAAGGGGATCCGCCGGGGCGGCGGCGGTTCCTGCACCTCGACCCGCAGCACCTGGAGTCCGGCGCGGTGCTGCCGGACGCGCGGCTGGCGTACGAGACGTGGGGGTCCCTCGACCCGGACGGCGGCAACGCGGTGCTGGTGCTGCACGCGCTCACCGGCGACCCGCACCTGCGCGGCCCCGCCGGACCGGGCCACCCCAGCGCGGGCTGGTGGGAAGGCGTCGTCGGGCCGGGCCTGGCGCTGGACACCGACCGCTGGTTCGTGGTGGCGCCGAACGCGCTCGGCGGCTGCCAGGGCAGCACCGGGCCCGCCGATCCGGCGCCGGACGGGCGGCCGTGGGGCGGGCGGTTCCCGGCGGTGACCGTGCGGGACCTGGTGCGTTCCGAGGTGGCGCTCGCCGAGTCGCTGGGCGTGCACCGGTGGGCGGCGGTGATCGGCGGTTCGCTCGGCGGGATGCGCGCCCTGGAGTGGGCGGTGGACCAGCCGGACCGGGTCGGTTCCGCGCTGGTGCTGTGCTGCGGGGCCGCCGCGACCGCCGAGCAGATCGCCTGGTCGTCGACGCAGCTGCACGCGATCCGCGCCGACCCGGACTGGCTGGGCGGTGATTTCCACGAGCTGCCCGACGGGCGCGGCCCGCACGCGGGGCTCGGGCTGGCGCGGCGGATCGCGCACCTCACCTACCGCAGCCCGGCGGAGCTGCAAGCGCGGTTCGGTTCGGCGCCGCAGGATGGCGAGGACCCGGCGGCCGGTGGGCGCTACGCGGTGGAGTCGTACCTGGACCACCACGCGGCGAAGCTGGTGGGGCGCTTCGACGCGGCCAGCTACGTGCGGCTGACCGAGGCGATGAGCGGGCACGACGTGGGGCGCGGCCGCGGCGGGGTGGAAGCGGCGCTGCGCCGGGTGCGGGCGCGGACGCTGGTGGCCGGGGTGGACAGCGACCGGTTGTTCCCGCCCGCCGACCAGCACGCGCTCGCCGCGGGCCTGGGCACCCGCGCGCGGATCCTCAGGTCGGCGCACGGCCACGACGGGTTCCTGGTGGAGACCGAGCAGGTCGCCGAACTGGTCGCGGAACTGCTCAAGGGCGCTTGACGCGGGGCTGCGCGCGGCCAACGGTGGGTGGATGGCCGCCCACGAGGAGCACCCCCGGCACGATCCGTCCTCCGACCCGGACTTCCCGAACGCGGTGGCCGCGTTCGCGGACGCGGTGCGCCGCTTCCCGGACGCCCCGCTGCTGCACCACTTCGACACCACGATCACCACCGGCGAGCTGGACGAGCTCACCGACGCGTTCGCCGTCGCGTTGCAGGACCGCGGGGTCGTGCCGGGCGAGCGGGTCGCGCTGTACCTGCAGAACGTGCCGCAGTTCGCGATCGCGCTGCTCGGCGCGTGGAAGGCGGGCTGCACCGCGGTGCCGATCAACCCGATGAACAAGCGGCGGGAACTGGCGCTGCTGCTGGCGGACTCGGGGGCATCGGTGCTGGTGGCGCTGCGCGGGCTGCACGGATCGGTGGCCGCCGGAGTGGTCCCGGAGAGCTCGGTGCGGCTGGTGATCACCACCGCCGAACGGGCCTTCCAGAGCCGCGACGACGTCCGGGTGCTGCCGGAGCGGGACGAGCCGGTGCCCGCGGGCACCGTCGACCTGGAGGAGCTGCTCGCCGCCCACCGCGGCCGCCGTCCGGTGCCGGTCGACCTGGCACCGGAGGACGTGGCGGCGCTGAGCTACACCTCCGGCACCACCGGGCCGCCGAAGGGCGCGATGAACACCCACCGCAACGTGGTGTTCGACGCCCGGGTGTGGCGGGACCTCGCCGGGATCGGCGCGGACGACGTGGTGCTGGGCGTCGCCCCGCTGTTCCACATCACCGGGCTGGTGGGGCACGTGGCGCTGGCGCTGCTCACGCCGGTGCCGCTGGTGCTCACCCACCGGTTCGAGCCGGAGGTGGTGCTGGACGCGGTCCGCGAGCACCGGCCGACCTTCGCGGTCGGGGCGATCACCGCGTTCATCGCGCTGCTCGGCACCGGGGGCACGGCGGCGGACCTGGCGAGCCTGCGCCGCGTCTACTCCGGTGGCGCGCCGATCCCGCCGAGCACGGTGCGGGACTTCGAGGAGCGGTTCGGGCAGCGGATCCACAACGTCTACGGGCTCACCGAGACCACCTCGGCCGCGTTCGCCCAGCCCTGGGGCGCACCGGCGCGCATCGACGAGGCGTCCGGCGCGCTGTCGGTGGGCGTGCCGGTGCGGTCCACGCGCGCCCGCATCCTCGGCGAGGACGGTCGCGAGGCACCGCCCGGCGAAATCGGCGAACTCGCGATCTCCGGCCCGCAGGTCGTGCCCGGCTACTGGGGCAAGCGGGCGGAGACCGCGGCCGCGCTGCCCGGTGGTGAACTGCGCACCGGCGACGTCGCGCACCGGGACGCCGACGGCTGGTTCTACCTGGTGGACCGCAAGAAGGACCAGATCAACGCGGGCGGCTACAAGGTGTGGCCGCGGGAGGTGGAGGACGTGCTCTACGAGCACCCCGCAGTCCGGGAGGCCGCCGTCGTCGGCGTGCCGGACCCGTACCGCGGGGAGACGGTGCGGGCGTACGTGAGCCTCCGCGCCGGGCTGCGCGCCGAACCGGCGGAACTGGTCGAGTTCTGCCGCGCGCGGCTGGCGGCCTACAAGTACCCCAGGCAGGTCGAGATCCTCGCCGAACTGCCCAAGACGACAACGGGAAAGCTGCTCCGCCGAGAACTCCGCGGGCGCTCCGCAGACCTTTCCGAATGAGCTGCCCAGGTGTCCCGGTGGCGAAAGCTCGGCGGTTCCGCCGACAAGAGGACGACCGAAGATCATTCCGAAAGGTCGCCTGATCGAATCCGCTCACGAGGACGGCGAGCCGGACCGCGCAGGAGTCTCCGCGGAACCTAGCGGTCGTCGTACGCGGTGCGGGCGGCGTCGATGTGCGGGAGGTGCTCGATGCTCCACGTGATCAGCGGCGCGGTGGCGTCGTGCAGGCTCCGGCCCATCGCGGTCAGCTCGTAGCTGACGTGCGGCGGCATCACGTTGTGAACCGTGCGCGTCAGGATCCCGTCGCGTTCCAGGTCGCGCAACGTGACGGTGAGCATGCGCTGGCTGATGCCGTCGACGGCCCGCTTGAGCTCGGTGAAGCGCAGCGGCCCGTCCGCGAGCATCCGCACGATCAGCAGCGCCCACTTGTCGCCGACGATGCCGAGGACTTCGCGGGTCCGGCACGGGTCCTGCACGGTTACCTCCGGAGAACCGGGGCACTGAAAAGTGCCGTATTGCCCGGTGCGCGTCGTGGGGACCACGATTGCTCTCGGTTACTGAACGATACCGAGGCACCAGGAGGAACTGCACGACCATGTCCACCTACTTACTGGTTCACGGCGCCTGGCACAGCGGGCGGAGCTGGGAACGCGTGGTCCCGATCCTGGAGTCGGCCGGGCACCGGGTGCTCGCACCATCGCTGACCGGCCACGGCGACAAGGCGCACCTGCTGGCCCCCGAGGTCGGGCTCGGCACCCACATCGACGACATCGTCGGTCTGATCACGCGAGAAGATCTGGACGACGTCGTGCTCGTCGGGCACAGCTACGCCGGGATGGTCATCTCAGGAGCGGCCGACCGAGCCCCCGGACGGATCACGCGCTTGGTGTACCTCGACACGGAGGTCCCCGAAGACGGCGAAGCAGGCATCGACGCGTTCCCGGTCATCAAGCAGCTCGTCGACGACGCCGTGGACGGGTGGCGAATTCCGCCGCCGCCGGAGCAGCCCCCACCGCTCGGCCTGTTCGGGGTCACCGATCCCGACGACGTCGCCTGGTTGCGCTCGATGCTGTCGGACCTGTCGGCGCGATGCCTCCAGGAACCGGTCCGGCTGAGCGACCCCGCCGCGCGCGCCATCCCACGCACGCACATCCACTGCGTCGGAGGACGGCGGGCGGACATCCCCCGGCGTCCCGTCCCGGTGGGCGAGGCGAAGCGGGAGCTGCCGACCGGGCACGACTGCATGATCACCATGCCCGCCGCGCTCTCCGAGTTGCTGCTCGAAGCGGCCTGATCGGCGGAACGAGCCGGCTTTACCGGCCACCGCCGGGGCGCGGGAGGACCCCGATCGATGCCGACGGGTGCGGCTGTTCCGCGACCGGAGCACACCCGAGGTGACGAGCCGGTCCGGCGGAGGCGAGAACGGCTCAGAGCTCCAGGCCGACGTAGTTCTCCGCGAGCGACGTGGCCGCCGCCGTCGAAGCGACGACGTAGTCGAGGTGGGATCGTTGCAGGCGGCGCGCGAAGTCGTCGGCCGCGGGATCGGTGTGCAAGAGCGTCGTCATCGAGTACGAGAAGTGCTCGGCGCGCCACACCCGGCGCAGCGCGGTGTCCGAATAGGACTCCAACGCTCGATCGTCACCGTGGCCGACCGCCGCGGTGAGCGCCTGTGCCAGCAGCGTCACGTCGGCCACGGCCAGGTTGAGCCCCTTCGCCCCGGTAGGTGGCACGATGTGCGCGGCATCCCCGGCCAGCAGCAACCGCCCGTACCGCAACGGTTCCGCGACGAAGCTGCGCATCGGGGTCACCGACTTGTCGGTGATCGGCCCGCGTTCCAGCCGCCAGTCCCCGTCGACCGCGAACCGCAGGTCCAGCTCGCCCCAGATCCGGTCGTCCGGCCAGTCCCGCGCGTCGGTGTCCGGCGGAACCTGCAAATAGAGCCTGCTGACCTGCGGAGTGCGCATGCTGTGCAGCGCGAATCCGCGCTCGTGGCAGGCGTAGATCAATTCCTCAGTGGACGGAGCGACATCGGCGAGGATTCCGAGCCACGCGAAGGGATAGGTCCGTTCGTAGGTGCGGACCCGGTCCGCGGGGATCGTCTTGCGGCCCACGCCGTGGAAGCCGTCCGCGCCGACCACGTAGTCGGCGTCGAGCACGTGCTCGGCACCGGCGTGGCGGTAGCGGACCCGCGGGTGCTCGGTCTCGGCGTCCAGCACTTCCAGCACCTCGGCTTCGAACAGCAGTGGCGCACCGGACTCGGCCCGCAGCGCCACCAGGTCGCGCACCACCTCGGTCTGCGCGTACACCATCACCTGACGGCCGCCGGTGAGCGCGGCCAGGTCGATGCGGTGCCCGGTGCCGCCGAAGCGCAGTTCGATCCCGTCGTGCACCAGGCCTTCGCGGTCCATCCGCTCCCCCGCGCCGCAGGCCCGCAGCACGTCGACGGTGCCCTGCTCCAGGATTCCGGCGCGCTGCCGGTGCTCGACGTGCTCGCGGGAGCGGGATTCCAGCACGACCGACTCGACACCCCGCTGCTGCAGCAGTCGCGCGAGCAGCAGGCCCGCCGGTCCCGCTCCGATGATGGCCACGCTGGTCCGCATCGACCACGCCTCCTCAATTCATCCGTGCACGGATCAATCAGGATGCACATTTCACCTGGAACGTCCGCATGTCAACGAGTCGGCGTCGCCTTGCTCGATGCAGCTTCGCTCCGTGCACGGATCGACCGGTCCGGGCGGCACAATGGCGCGGTGGGTTCCATCGACTTGAACGGCCATCCCGGACACCTGATCCGCCGCGTCCAGCAGGTGCACACGATGCTGTGGACGGCCGCGGTCTCGGCGGAGATCACGCCGCCCCAGTTCGCGGTGCTCAACGGGCTCGCCGCCGCGGACGGCCTCGACCAGCGCACCCTCGCCGGGCGGGTCGCGCTGGACCGCTCCACCGCCGCCGACGTGATCGCGCGGCTGGTGCGGCGCGGGCTGGTCGAGCGCGCGCGGGACAGCTCGGACGGCAGGCGCAACGTGCTGCGGCTGACCGGCACCGGTCGCGACGAGCACGCCGGTCTGGTGCGGCGCACCGAGCGGATGATCGAGATCCTGCTGACCCCGTTGGACGGCGCGGAACGCGAGCAGCTGCTCGGGCTGCTGGAACGAGTCGCGCAGGCCGGGGAACGCATCCGCGACCCCGGGTGAGCGGTCGCGCGGCGTCAGAATCCGGGGTTCGCGGGTGGTTCGGTGCCGTGCAGCCAGGTGCCGAAGAACTCGGCCAGCGACCGGCCGGCGATCTCCTCGGCCAGCGCGGTGAAGTCGGCGGTGCGCACCGTGCCGTGCCGGTGCTCGGCGACCCAGCGGCGCAGCAGACCGCCGAAGGCCTCGTCACCCAGCTCGACGCGCAGCGCGTGCAGCGCCAGCGCGCCCCGCTTGTACACGCCCGGGTCGAACATCCGCGCCACGCCCGGATCGGCCACCCGCAGACCGGGTTCGGCCGCCCGCATCCGGCGGTGCCAGTCGCGGGCGTGCTCGGCCGCGGTGCCCTCGCCGACGGCCTCCGCGAACAGCCACTCCGCGTAGGTCGCGAAGCCCTCGTTGAGCCAGATGTCGCGCCAGTCGCCGATGGTGAGGCTGTTGCCGAACCACTGGTGCGCGAGCTCGTGCACCACCAGCCGCTCGTGGGTGCGGGTGCCGTCGAGCAGGTTCCGGCCGAACACCGCCATGCCCTGCGCCTCGATCGGCTCGTCCAGCTCGTCGTCGGCGATCACCACGACGTACTCGGCGAACGGGTACGGACCGAACAGACCGCACAGCACCCGCATGATCTCGTCGTGGCGGCCGAACGTCGCCTGCAACGCCGCCACCAGGTGCGGCGGCACCGCGGCGCGCTGCGGCACCGGATCGGCGGCGAGCGCCACCTCCCGGTAGCGGCCGGTGTGCACGCCCATCAGGTAGGTCGGGGTCGGTTCGGCCCGCTCGTAGACCCACCGCTCGGTGCCCGCGCCCGCCGCGCGCCGGGACACCAGGTCGCCGGTGACCAGCACGTCGAACCCGGCGTCGGCGGTGACCGCGACCCGGTAGGCGGCCTGGTCGGACGGGTGGTCGTTGCACGGGAACCAGGACGGTGCGCCGATCGGCTGGCTGGCCACCAGCGAGCCCTCGGTCAGCTCGTCCCAGCCGATGTCGCCCCACCGGCCGCGGATCGGGCTCGGGTTGCCCGCGTACCGCACCCGCACCCGGAACCGGCCGCCGCAGGCGATCGGCTTCGCGAGGCGCAGGCGCAGCTTCCCGGCGCGGTGGGTGAACTTGGCGGGCCGGTCGTCGACGGTCACCCGGCGCACCCGCAGGTCCGCGAAGTCCAGGCTCAGCGCGGACAACGCCTGCTCGGCCACCGCGGTGAGCACCGCTTCCCCGGACAGCCGGTTCGGGCCGACCCGGTAGTCCAGATCCAGGTCGTAGTGCTCCACCCGGTAGCCGCCGTTGCCGTGCTCCGGCAGGTACGAGTCGGTCGAGCGGTCCGCGCCGGGCGTGGCGGTCATGCCCGCCACGCCGAGATCGGGTTGCCGCACCAGCGCGAATCCGCGGGCACCGCGTCGCCGCGGGTGATCAGCGAACCGGGTCCGACGGTGGTGCGCGCGCCGATGCCCGCGCCCGGCAGCACGATGCCGTGCGGTCCCAGCGTCGCGCCCTGCCCCAGCGCCACCTCGTCCATGCTCATGATCCGATCATGGAACAGGTGGGTCTGCACCACGCACCCCCGGTTGATCGCCGCACCAGCGCCGATGCGCACCAGGTCGGCCTCCGGCAGCCAGTAGGTCTCCACCCACGCGCCGCGGCCGATGCGCGCGCCCATCGTGCGCAGCCACAGCGACAGCAGCGGAGTACCGGTCGCCGGACCGGCCAGCCACGGCACCGCGAGCACCTCGACGAACGTGTCGGCGAGTTCCCCGCGCCACACGAAGGAGCTCCACAGCGGGCGCTGCCGCACCCGGAACCGGCCGATCAGCAGCCACTTCGCCAACGTCGTCACCGCGCACGCCAGCACGCCCGCCACCAGCAGCACGATCCCGGACAGCGCGGCGGCCGCCCACGGGCCCGCGGCCCGCCACAGCTCGGCGAGGACGCCGAGCACCAGCACCGCCAGCGCCACCGACACCATCACCGGCACGATCCGGCACAGCTCCACCAGCGCGCGGGCGAACACCAGCCGCAGCGGCGGGTCGAAGGTGCGCTCGGAGTCCGCGGCCACCTGCGCGCGCCGCAACGGCATCGGCGGCAGGCCCAGGTAGGAGGACCCCTTCTTCGCCTTCCGCGGCGTCGAGGACAGCACCCCGACCAGTCCCCGCTTCGGCACCGACCGACCCGGCGCGGTCATCCCGGAGTTGCCGAGGAACGCCTCCTTGCCGATGCGGGCCGGGGCGACGTGCAGCCAGCCGCGGGAGAGCTCGTAGGTGGCGACCATCGTGTCGTCGGCGAGGAACGCGCCGTCGGCGACCTTCGTCATCTTCGGCACCGCGAGCACCGTGGAGATCTCCGCGCCGCGCCCCACCTTCGCGCCGAGCAGCCGCAGCCACATCGGGGTGAACGTGCTGGCGTACAGCGGGAACAGCGCGGTGCGCGCCATGCCCATCAGCCGTTCCGAGGTCCACACCTGCCAGCCGATCCGGCCGTGCACCGCGTGGTGCCCCTCGCGCAGCCCGATCCCGAGGGCGCGCACCGCCAGCAGCACCAGCAGCGCGTACCCGCCGAAGTAGGCGGCCGTGGCGGCCGGGACCAGCGGCAGCACCCGCCGCACCGCGTCCTCCGCGGTCGCCGCCGCCACCAGCTCGGGGACGACGACCGCCAGCGCGGGCAGCGCCGCCAGCACCGGCACCAGCGCGAACAGCACCGAGGTCAGCCCGTACACCGCGCTCCACCGGCGGGAGCGGGGCGCGCGCTGCGCGGGCCACTTCGCGGGGGCACCGGAGGTGCGGGCCGCAGGCGAGCCGGACCAGCGCTGCCGGGCGGGGACCACGCCGTGCACGGTGGATCCGGCGGCGGCCTCCGCTCCCTTGCCGACGTGCGCGCCCGGCAGCAGCGTGCTGCGCGCGCCGACCCGCGCCCCCGCACCGACCCTGATCCGTCCGATGTGGACGACGTCGCCGTCGACCCAGTACCCGGACAGGTCCACCTCGGGTTCGACCGCCGCCCCGCGGCCGATCTTGAGCAGGCCGGTGACCGGCGGCGGCGAGTGCAGGTCCACGTCGTCGCCGATCTTCGCGCCCAGCGCCCTCGCGTAATGCGTGGTCCAGAACGCGCCGGACACCGCGCTCGCCGCGCACCGCTGATCCCACTGCTGCGCGGCCCACAACCGCAGGTGCACGCCGCCACCGCGCGGGTAGTCGCCGGGCCGCACCCGGTGCAGCAGCAACCGGATGCCGCTCACCGCGAGCGCGATCCGGCCCGGCGGGCTGAACAGCACCAGCCACGCCACCAGCAGCAGCCACCAGGACACCGGCGGCGCCCACGGGGCACCGGACGCCGCCAGCAGGGTGCCGCCCGCGGCCAGCACCGCGGTCCAGCGCAACCCGGTGAGGGTGGTCAGCGGGATCAGCAGTGCGAGCTGCGCCCAGCCCATCCGCCGGGGTACCTCGGCGATCTCGCGCCGATCGGCGGTCACCGCGTCCAGCTCGTCGAGCTGCGCGGCCAGCTCCCCGAGGCGCGGGCGCTGGTAGACGTCGGCGACGGAGACCTGCGGGTGCCGGGCGCGCAGCTTCGCCACCAGTTGCGCGGCGGCGAGGCTGCCGCCACCGAGGGCGAAGAAGTCGGCGCGCGGGCCGTCCGGGCGCATGCCCAGGACCTCCGACCACTCCGCCGCCAGCCACGTTTCGGTGGCCGACAGCGCGCCGTCCGCCGCGGGCTCCCGGCTCGGCAGCGGCCAGGGCAGCGCGGCCCGGTCGACCTTGCCGGAGGTGCGGGTCGGCAGCTCCGCCACCACCGCGGGCAGCGGCACCAGCGAGGCCGGAAGCACGTCGCGCAGCCGCCGCACCGCCTCGTCGGTGTCGAACTCCGGGTCCTCGGCGACCAGGTAGCCGACGAGCAGCTCGCCGCCCGCCTTCGTGCGCCGCACCGCCGCCGCGGCACCCGCCACGCCGGGCAGGGCCTGCAGCGCGGCATCGACCTCGCCGAGTTCGATGCGCCTGCCGCCGAGCTTGATCTGCTCGTCGGCGCGGCCCACGAACACCAGGCCCTCCGGGTCGGCGCGGACCAGGTCACCGCTGCGGTAAGCCCGCTCCCAGCCCAGCGAGGGCAGCGGCGCGAACTTCTCCGCGTCCTTGGCCGGATCCAGGTAGCGGGCGAGCCCCACGCCGCCGATGACCAGTTCGCCCTGCTCGCCCGGCCGGACCGGTTCGCCCGCGGCGTCCACGACGGCGAGCCGCCAGCCGTCCAGCGGCAGCCCGATCCGCACCGGTCCCGCACCGTCGAGGCGCGCCGCGCACGCCACCACCGTCGCTTCGGTCGGGCCGTAGGTGTTCCACACCTCCCGGCCGTCGGCGACGAGCCGCTCGGCCAGCTCCGGCGGGCACGCCTCCCCGCCGAAGATCAGCAACCGCACGTCGGCGAGCGCCTCCGGCGGCCACAGCGCGGCGAGCGTCGGGACCGTGGAGACCACGCTGATCCGCCGCCGCACCAGCCACGGCCCCAGGTCCGCGCCGGTGCGCACCAGCGATCGCGGCGCGGGCACCAGGCAGGCACCGCGCCGCCACGCCAGCCACATCTCCTCGCAGGACGCGTCGAACGCCACCGACAGGCCCGCCAGCACCCGGTCGCCCGGTCCGATCGGATCGTCGGCGAGGAACAGCCGGGCCTCGGCGTCCGCGAACGCGGCCGCCGCGCGGTGCGGCACCGCCACGCCCTTCGGGGTGCCGGTGGAACCGGAGGTGAAGATGATCCACGCGTCGTCGTCCGGCGTCGGCGCACCGGACGCGCCGGACGGGGTGCCGAGCAGTTCGGGTTCGCCACCGGTCAGCACCGCGCACACCCCGGCCTCACCGAACACCAGGTCGGCGCGCTCCTGCGGGTCGTCGGCGTCCACCGGGACGTAGGCCGCGCCCGCCGCCAGCACCGCGAGCACCGCGAGGTACAGCTCGGCGGTACCGGATTCGACGCGGACGCCGACCCGGTCACCGCGGCCCACGCCGAGGTCGGCCAGCCGCCGGGCCGCGGCCCGGACCTGCTCGTCCAGCTCCCGGTAGGTGAGGGTCCGCTCGCCCGCGTCCAGCGCGAGGGCGTCCGGGTGGGCGCGCGCGGTCGCGGCGAAGACGTCGAGCAGGGTGCGCTCGGGCGCGGCCGGGCCGGAGTCGAACCGGGCGATCGGAGCGTCCGGAGCCGGGTCGGTGGGCTCGGGTTCCGGCCCGGGCGTCGCGACGTCCGCCCCGGAGACCTCCGGTGCGGGCTCAGGACCGGGAACCTCCGGTGCGGGCTCAGAACCGAGAACCTCCGGTGCAAGCTCGGCCCCGGGGACCTCCGGCCCGGGCGTCGCGACGTCCGCCCTGGAGACCTCCGGTGCGGGCTCGGCGACGTCCGCCGCGGGAACCGCCGGTGCGGGCTCAGAACCGAGAGCTTCCGGCGCGGCCTCGGCGATGTCCGGCGCGGGTTCGGCGGCTCCCGCCGCGTCCCCGGCGCTCGGCTCCAGCAAGGTGCGCGCCAACGCCGCCGCAGCGGTCGTCGACCCCGGGGAGTGCGCCAGCAGATCGGTGATCGGGGTGGTGCCCGGTCCCGCTCCGGTCCCGCGGTTCATCGACACCGTCAACGGAGCGTCCTTCCGCCCGCGCCACCCGCAGCCGGCAGCCGATCACCGTTGACGCCCATGTCCCACCCTTTTCCCCGCCGACGTCCGCGGACCCCACCTCCGCAGCTGAGAACGATCACATTACCCCTGGTGAGCGGCACGATCGGCAGCAACGCCCATCGGAGGTGTCACGCCTCACCGCGTTTCCGACCGGCCGGTCAATGCTCGGTGAACGTTCCTACCCGGGCAGGTGACCAGGTTCTGCCGCACTTCACCCGATGCGCGGGAGCTCGGGCGCTCGGCGACCACGCACCGGACCGGGCGCGCACCACGGCGGTGCTAGCGGATCACCGACGCGCCAGCACGTTAAGGCGAACCTCGGATTCGATTCAGCACCGTGCGTCCCGGTCCGCGCCGCTCGCACCCAGCGGCGAGCCCGCACCGATCTCACCATGGCTGGACGCCCACCGGAGCAGCTCCGGCGCGGCCGGCGGAACCGCTGGGAGGTGCGATGCGAGGTCGGGGCAGGCACGGCACGGGCACCATCGCGCGCCCGGTGCTGGAGGACGCGCTCGCCACCGCCACCCGCAACCGGGTCTGCCTGGTGATCGCGGCGGCGGGCTGGGGCAAGACCACCGCGGTCCGCTCCTGGGCGGCGACCGCGGACGGCACGGCCTGGTGGTCCCCCGAGGGTGCCGACGACGACGCGGCACGGCTGCTGGCGGCCCTCGTCGACGCCGCGCTCCCCCACCTCCCCGGTCCCGCCCCGGAAACCGACGGCGACGCGGTGCGCGACTGGCTGCGCGCGCTGCCGGTGGACCTGCACCTGGTCGTCGACGACCTGCACGAAGCCGGAGAGCCGGTGGCCGCGCTGCTGGCCGACCTGTGCCGGACCGCGCCGCCGCGGCTGCGGATCGTGCTGCTGTCCCGGCACGAACCGCCGTTCTCGCTGGAACGGCTGCGCGGGCAGGGCAAGGTCACCGAGATCGACGCCGGGTTGCTGGCCTTCGACACCGAGGAGATCGCCCAGCTCGTCGAGCACGCCCTCGGCACCGGGGACGTCGCGCTGGCCCGCGAGCTCGGCGAGCGCAGCGGCGGCTGGCCGGCCGCGGTGTGCCGCGCCATCGAGTCGCTGCGCGCCGTCCCGGAGCCGCGCGGCGGCGGGCTGCCGCCCGCCACCCGGTTCCACCCGTACCTCGCCGAGGAGGTCCTGGGCCGCGAACCGGAACGGGCACGGCACGCGCTGCACCGGCTGGCCGTGCTGGGCGACGTCACCCACGAGGAGCAGGGCGGCGTGCTCACCGACCTCGCCCGGCGCGGGCTGCTGCGCCCCGCCTCCAGCGGGCGGTGGGCGCTGGTGCCGCCGCTGGCCGAGTTCCTCGCCGAACCGCGCACCGTCACCCCCGAGGTCCGCACCGAGCTGCACCGGCAGGCCGCCGAGGAGCACCACCGCGCGGGCAGGCACGAACGCGCGCTGCGGCACCTGATCGCCGCCCGCGAGACCGAGCGCTGCGTCGCGCTGCTGGTGGAGGCGGGCGCCCGGTTGCTCGACGACGGGCACGCGGACGTGGTGCTCGACGCCGCCACCCTGCTCGGCGATCCGCCCGACCGGCTGATCGCCCGCGTCGTCGGGCAGGCGCACCGGCTGCGCGGGCGCTGGCCGGAGGCCGCCGCCTGCTGGGTTCGGGCCGGTGACCCCGCCGAACCCGGCCTGGCGTGGCGGATCGCCGACGCCGCGCTGGCCAGGGCCGAACCCGCCGCGGCGCTCGCCGCCTGCGCGGTCGCCGCGGACACCGCGGGCGACCCGGTCGACGAGGTCCGGCTGCACGCGACCGCGGCGCTGGCGCACCGGCTCACCGGCGACCTCGCCCGCGGCGAACACGCGGCCCGGCGTGCCACCGAGATCGCCGAGCAACGCGGGCACCCGCGCACCGCACCCGTCGCCGCGCTGGCCGGTGCCGTGCTCGCCGCCGCCCGCGGCGACCAGCGCGCGGCGCGCACCGCGTGGTTCGCCGCCGCCGAGCACGCGCCCGAAGCCCACCTCGGCAGGCTGCACGTGCTGCGCGCGCTGCACCGGACCGAATCCGGCGAGCCGGGCGCGGCGCTGGCGCAGGCCGATGCGGCGCTGCGCATCGCCGAGCAGCACCACGACCCGCTGCTGCGCGCGCACGCGCTCACCCAGCGCGCGCACGCGCTGACCAGGCTCGGCCGGTTCGACGAGGCCACCGTCGCGGTCGACGCGGCCTGCGAGGTGTTCGGCCGCTTCGGCACCGGGTTCCTCGCTTGGCCGCTGTGCGTGCGCGGCGACGTGCACCGGTTGCGCGGCAGGCTCGAACGCGCCCGATCCGCCTACGAGGAGGCGCTGTCGCTGGCCGAGCCGGCCCGCGACCTGCTCGCCACGAGCACCGCGCTGATCGGTCTCGCGCGCACCCGCGCCGCCGACGACCCGGCGCGGGCCCGGCTGCTCGCCCAGCGCGCCATCGACCTCGGCGAGCACCTGCACGAGGTGCGCGCGCTGCTCACCCGCGGCTGGATCTCGTGGGAGGCCGGGGACGTCGCACCCGCCAGGGCGGACGCGGCGCTCGCGGCCGAACAGGCCCGCAGCCGCGGGGACGAACCGGGACTGGCGGAGGCGCTCGCGCTCACCGCCGTCACCTCCACCGATCCGCTGGAGCACGGGCCCGCGCTGGACGAGGCGGTGCAGATCTGGCGGGACGGCGGCTTCGCCCTCGACGAGGCGCAGGCCGTGCTGCTGCGCCACCGCCTCGATCCGGCGCCCGGCGGGACCGGGGCGGTCGCCGAACTCGCCGAACGCACGCTGCTGGAGCACGGCGCCTCCCCCGATGCCCGGGCCGCCGCCGGTCCGCTCGCCGCGGTCGCCCGGCTGGCGCCGCCGGTGCTGGTGCGCGCGCTCGGCGTGTTCCGGATCGAGCACGCCGGCGTGCCGGTGCCGCGCGCGGCCTGGCAGTCCCGCAAGGCGCGCGACCTGCTGAAGATCCTCGTCGCCAAGCGGCGCCCGATGCGCCGGGAGGAGCTGATGGAACTGCTGTGGCCGGAGGTCGACCCGGTGCGCGCCGGCAACCGGCTCTCGGTGCTGCTGTCCACCGTGCGCGACGTGCTGGCCACCTCGGGCCCGTCGGCCGGTTCGGTGCTGCGCACCAATGAGACCGGCACCGTCGGTCTCGATCCGCGGTACGTGCGCATCGACGTCGAATCGTTCCTCGCGCTCGCCGAGCGGGCGCTGCAGGCGGACCGCGAGGACTCCCCCGGCGCGACCGCCCTGCTGCTGGACGCCGAAGCCGCCTACACCGGCGACTTCCTGGAGGACGACCCGTACCAGGAGTGGGCGGACGCGCCGGCCGACGAACTGCGCACCACGCACGCCGCGCTGCTGCGGGCGCTGACCCGCCGGTCCCGCGACGAAGGCGACACCGACCGGGTGGCGCGGTTCGCGCTGCGGCTGCTGCGCGACGACCAGTACGACGAGGAGGCCCACCTCGACCTGGTCGCCACCCTGCTGCGCGCGGAGCGCTTCGGCGAGGCGCGGCGCCGCTACGAGCTCTACCGGAAGCGGATGCAGGAGATCGCCATCGCTCCCCGTCCGTTCCCCGACGTCCCCGGGACCCGTCGCTCCGTTCCCTCCGACGAGTGAGGATTCTGCCCGGGACGGGTGATACAGGCTCATCTCTAAGGAAACCTTAAACCGCCCTGAACTGCGGTTTCCTACTCTCGCCGGGTGCACTACGCCCTCCCGGGGTGCTCATGAGCGCACCCGCCCCGATCCGACCGGCCACGTCCGCCGTGTCCCGGTCGAACTTCGGCTTCTCGCCGGACGGCCGGGAGATCGCGTGCATCCGCACCAGCGCCGAGGTCTCCACCCTGGAGCTGTGGTCGTTCGCCGCGCGCGGACCGGGACCGCACTCGCCGCGCACCCGCCGCTTCGGCCAGCTGCCCGGGAAGGTCCGCGGCGAACCGGAACTCGTGCACACCGACTCCGGCGTCGATCCCCGCGCGCAAGTGCTGCCGCTCGGCGACGGCCGGGTGCTGCTGCTGGTGAACCGCGGCGGCGGGCTCGCCGAACTGGAGCTGGTGGACCCGGCCGCGCCGCAGGCGCACATCGTGGGCCAGGTGCGCGCCGCGGACGGTTACCTGCTGCCGAGCCCGTCGGCGGCACAACTGGGCTTCCTCGTAGCGCGGGAGGACCCGGAACGGACGGCCGTCTGGCGACTCACCGACGGCCCGCCCGGTGTCGAGCCACTCGTGCGGCTGCCCGGCGCCGCCACTGGGGGTGTGTGGCTCGACACCGACGCGGATCTGCTCGCGCTGAACCTGACTCGGCCCGGTCAGGCCGTCGAAGGGGTGCTGGCGGATCTGCGGCGCGGCTCGTGGCAGCCGCTGTTCTCGCTGTCGCCGAGCAGCGACGACCGCATCCTGCTGCACCACCAGCGTTCCAAGCTGCTGCTGGTGCGCTCCACCTCCAGCGGCGCGGACCGGGTCGGCTGGGTGCTGCTGGACGGGGCGGGCAGCGTCCGGTTCCCGGACCGGCTGTGCCCGACGCACATCCCGCTGACCGTCGACGACGGCGGGCAGCGGGTGCTGCTGCGCCGCGAGTCGGGCGCGCTGTCCGCGCTCGACCTGTACGCGCCGCGCGAGGACAAGCTGACCGCGCTGACCCTGCCGCCCGGCCGCACCGGCGACCGGGCGCACCTCAACGGCAAGACCGTGCGGGTGCCGTTCTCCTCCCCCGCGCGGCCGTCGACGCTGGTCACGGTGTCGCCGAGCGGGTCCTGCTCGGCGCTGCCCGAGGAGGCCGGCCGGGAGCTGCCGCCGTGGGCGTCGGCGGACCTGCTGCGCCTCGGCGGCGGCATCGAGGCCGTCGTCTACGGCGGCAGCCAGTGGCGGACCTGCGACCACGTGGTGCTCGCGCTGCACCACACCGAGGGCGAGCTGTGGCGGTGGGAGTTCCACCCGCTGTTCCAGGACCTGGCCTCGGTCGGGGTGGCCGTCATCGCGCCGAACCGCCGCTCCGACGACGGCCGGTGGGGTGGGCCGGACCTGGCCGGGGTGATCTCGCTCGGGCACCACCTGCGGTCCCAGCGCGCCGGACTGCCCGGGCCGATCCTGCTCGGCGGCGGTCACGGCGGGCGGCTCGGGTTGCAGGCCGCGGGCAGCACCCCCGGGCTGTGGTCGGCGTGCGTGGCGCTGGCCCCGCTGCTGCGGGAGGGGGACGAGCTGGCGCGGGCGGCCGCGGCGAACACCGCGCCGGTGCTGCTGGTGCACGGCACCGGCGACGAGCTGGTGCCGGTGGACCGGGCCCGGTCGCTGCGCCACGAGCTGGCCGGACCGGCGCTGTCCGGGCCCGCGCTGCGGTACCTGGAGGTGGACGCCGGGCACGACGACGTGGCCGCGGCGTCCGGCGGGGCGCTGCGGGAGCAGGTCGTGGCGTTCTGCCGGGGCGGCCTCACCCCCTCACCCGAGGTGCGCTGAGCGCGGTCGGGCACACTGATCGGCCATGAGCTCCACGGTTCTGGTCCTCGGCGGCCGCAGCGAGATCGGTGTCGAACTGGCCGCGCGCCTGGTCGGCGAGGGTGACCGCGAGGTGGTCCTGGCCGCGCGGCGCAGCGGCGACCTCGACGAGCAGGAAGCGCGGCTGCGCGCGGCGGGCGCGGTGGCCGTGGAACGGGTCGAGTTCGACGCCGACGACCTCGCCTCGCACCGGCCGCTGCTGGACGAGCTCACCGCCCGGCACGGTTCGCTCGACGACGTGATCGTCTCCTTCGGCATCCTCGGCGACCAGGAGCGGGCCGAGCAGGACGCCGAGCACGCCGTGTCGATCGTGCACACCGACTACGTCGCGCACGTCTCCGTGCTCACCCACCT
Organism: Saccharopolyspora sp. MMCC62; assembly: GCF_057736575.1. NCBI lineage: Bacteria > Bacillati > Actinomycetota > Actinomycetes > Pseudonocardiales > Pseudonocardiaceae > Saccharopolyspora > Saccharopolyspora sp. MMCC62. The sequence continues at coordinate 685,032 of NZ_JBYKCM010000001.1, forward strand.
CGCGAACCTGCTGCGCGCCCAGGGCCGCGCGCGGCTGGTGGTGTTCTCCTCGGTGGCCGGGGTGCGGGTGCGGCGGGCCAACTACGTGTACGGGTCCGCGAAGGCCGGGCTGGACGGGTTCGCCGCGGGCCTCGCCGACGCGCTCGCGGGCAGCGGCGTGCACCTGCTGGTGGTGCGGCCCGGGTTCGTCGTCGGGCGGATGACCGAGGGCATGTCCCCGGCACCGTTCTCCAGCACGCCCGGCCAGGTCGCCGACGCCGCCGCGAAGGCGCTGCGCCGGGGCCGGGTGGAGGTGTGGGTGCCGTTCGCCCTGCGGGTGCTGTTCGGCGTGCTGCGCTACGTGCCGCGCCCGATCTGGCGGCGGATGCCCCGGTAGGCCGCGGCCACTGGACGGATACCGCTGTTCTCGCCACACTGGAGCCTCATCGGGTTCCGGGCCTGAGGTGCCTGCCCGAACCGGCGTCCAGGTGTTGGAGTGAAGGTGCCCTCATGACGACCGATCGCAACGTTCTCGGTGGCGAGCTGGAGCCCTGCGGCACCGACCCGCTCACCGGTTTCTACCGCGACGGATGCTGCTCGACCGGGCCGGAGGACGTCGGCGAGCACACGGTGTGCGCCGTGGTCTCCACCGAATTCCTGGTGCAGCAGCAGGAAACGGGCAACGACCTGGTGACGCCGCGCCCCGAACACGGGTTCGCCGGGTTGCAGCCGGGTGACCGCTGGTGCGTGTGCGCCTCCCGCTGGCTGGAGGCGTACTCGGCGGGCGCCGCGCCGCCGGTGCTGCTGGCCGCCACGCACGCGAAGGCCATCGAGGTGGTGCCGCTGAGCGCGCTGCGGGAGCACGCGGTGGACGTGCCCGCGGATCCGAGCGCGCTGACCTGATCCGGGGCCGGAGCCCGGCGGCGTCCGATGCCGGGCGGCTCGGATCGCCCTGCGCGGAGGGTGCGCGCAGGGCGCGGTCCTGCGCGTCCGGCCCCGCTCGTGCTCGGCCGCGGTGCGGCCGCCGGTCCCTTCCGCAGCGGCGGTGAGGGATTGTCCCCCGCGATCACCGCGCGGAGCTTCGTCCACTGTGCACGGCAGCCGAGCGCGACGATCATCGCTCGGGCGAACCGACCCGACGGCGAACCGTCCACATCGACCACCGGCGCGCGCGAATTCCGCCCTCGATCCACGTGTTCCCGAACCGGGACCGCACCACTAGGGTGGTGGCGATCTTCGACGGGCCCGTTCCCGCGCCGCGCGGAACCGACGCGGACGTGTCGCCGATCGGCCGGGTCCCGAGTGGAGAGGCACCGATGATCAGCACCGCGCGCCGGACGTTCGGCGGTCTCGGATGGCCGGGCTACCTGATCGGCTGCGCGCTGGTCGCGCTGGCCTACTTCGTACTCGCGGACACGGCGGGCACCGAGGCGCTGCGCATCGTGCTGTACTGCGGGATCAGCGCCTCCGCGGTGCCCGCGCTGCTGCTGGGGATGCGCCGGTACCGGCCGCGGTGGCGGCTGCCGTGGCTGCTGATCGCCGCCAGCCAGACCGTGTACTTCCTCGCCGACGCGAGCTTCTACACCGCGCACTACCTGCTGGGCATCACCGCGTTCCCGTTCGTGGCCGACGTGCTGTACCTGGCGCACTACCCGCTGATCGTCACCGGGGTGCTGCTGCTGATCCGGGCGCGCACGCCGCGGCGCGACCTGCCGAGCCTGATCGACGCGACCGTGCTGGGCGTGGTCGCGGCGCTGCTGTCCTGGCTGTACCTGATCCAGCCGTTGACCAGCGCCGACGAGTCGGTGCTGACCACGTCGGCGTACGTGGCCTACCCGGTGCTGGACCTGGCGCTGCTGGCGGTGGGGCTGCGGCTGCTGCTCGACCCGGGTCCGCGGCCGCCGGCGTTCTTCCTGCTGGTGGCGAACCTGCTGGCGTTCCTCGCCGCCGACTCGGCCTACGTGTTCCAGCGCATCGACGGCAGCTACGCGGCGGGCAACTTCCTGGACGTGCTGTGGCTGGCCGGGAACATCGCGCTCGGCGCCGCCGGGCTGCACCCGACGATGGCGGCGCTGGCCCAGGCCGGTCCCGGCAAGGAGCTGAACCTGAGCCCGCTGCGGGTGGCGCTGCTCGCGGCCGCCTCGCTCATCGCGCCGGGCGTGCTGGTGCTGGAGAACTCGCGGGTGTCCGCGGGATCGGTGAACGCGATCGCGGTGGCCTGCGCGGTGCTGTTCCTGCTCACCCTGGGCAGGCTCGTGGTGATGGTCTCCGAGCAGCGCAGGCTCGCGGTGACCGACCCGCTCACCGGGCTGCACACCCGCCGGTACTTCGAGGCGGAACTGCCGAAGGCGCTGACCCGGGCGACCCGCACCCGCACCCGGATCGCCGTGTTCATCGCCGACATCGACCACTTCAAGGCCATCAACGACCGGTACGGGCACCCCGTCGGCGACCGGGTGCTGCTGGAGGTCTCGGCGCGGCTGCGCGCGGTGGTCCGCGACGGCGACGTGCTGGCCCGCTACGGCGGCGAGGAATTCGCGCTGCTGGTCACCGACGTCGTCCCGGAGGACGTGCCCGTGATCGCCGAACGGCTCCGGAACGCGATCGCGCAGGAACCGGTCGCCCGCGCCGAACGGGCGAGCATCGCGGTCACCACCTCCGTCGGGGCCGCCCTCGCCGACGGGTACCGCGACGACCCGGTGCGCATCGTCGCCGCGGCGGATCGCGCGCTGTACGCGGCGAAGGCCGAGGGACGCGACCGGATCTCCGTCGGCGACCGGCGCGCGGCGGCGTCCGAGCACACCGCCTCGCTGGGCTACCTGCACGCGGTCAGCGACCTCGTCGACCGGCACCTGTCCTCGCACTCGCACGGCCGCGCGGTCGGCTCCTACGCGCGGATCGTGTGCGAGGCGATGGGCGCGCCGGCCGCCATCGTGCAGGACACGGAACTCGCCGGGCGGCTGCACGACGTCGGCAAGATCGTGATCCCGGCGTCGGTGCTGGGCAAGCCCGCCGCGCTCGACGACGCCGAGTGGGGGCTGCTGCGCGAACACCCCGACCACGGCTACCGCTTGGTGCGCGCCGTGCCCGACCTCGACGGGATCGCCGAGATCGTGCGCCAGCACCACGAGCGCTGGGACGGCAAGGGCTACCCGCTGGGGCTGCGCGGCGAGGAGATCCGGCTGGAGGCGCGGATCGTGTCGGTGTGCGACGCGTGGGCCACGATGCTCTCGGACCGGCCGTACCGGCGCACCCTCACCGTGGACGAAGCGGTGCAGGAATTGCGCGACGGCAGCGGCAGCCAGTTCGACCCGGGCGTGGTGGACGCGTTCCTGCGGCTGCACGACGCGGGCGAGATCCACCGGCTGCCGCCGCTGCCCGCCGCCGACTAGCGGGGCGGGCCCAACTCCTGGTGCAGGTGCTGGGCGATGGCGTGCACGGCGCGTTCGAGGTCTTCCGGTGGTGGCGGAGAGGTGGGGGTGCCGTCCAAGTTCTCGCCCCTACCCCTGAAGTGGACGGTGACCTCGGCATTGGCCTGGCGGAAGTAGACGATGACGATCCGCTGACCATCGATCACCCGGTTGCACTGCAGCGTCACCGCACCGAGCCGCTGATCTGCCGGGGCAGGGGTCAAGAAGCGGTCCCGGCTCTTCCCGTCCGATCCCGCGCGGGCAAGTTCGACGTCCGGCGCGCCGGTGTCCTTGAGCGCCAAGGCGACGTCGACGTCGAGCCGAGTCCACGCCAGTTCGCCCCATCCGGCGGGACTGGCGTTGTCCCAACCGCAGTGCTGTGACAGGAAATCCCTCGGATGGTCCGGATCGGGAGCGTGCTGCCCACCCGACATCGGGGCCGCCGATCCGACGAGGGACGCCACGGACGCGGGCGGAACGTCCGCGCACGGGTGGAGCGACTCCCGGTAACCCGGGTCCTCCGGCGTCGTCAGCGCGCACGAGGCGCCCGACAACGCCACCAGCACCACGATCGCACTCGCCCGCACCACGCCGCGCAACGACCTGCTCACCAATCCGACTCGAGGAAGCTTCGCCGCGAAAAGTCTTCTTCCTCAACAGGTTCCAACGGCTCGCGACCGCTCACCGGACGTGCTGGCCGCTCCTCGCCGAAGTCCAGTTCCTCCGCCGCCCGGCGCGCGGCGGTGCTCGCCTCGACGATCTCCGAAGCCAACTCGGTCTCGCCCCAACGGCCGCAGGTCCCGGGAGCCAACCGGACATCTTCGACACGCCCCAGCGAGTCCACCACAACGGTGACGCCACCTGACGAGGAGACGCCCTTGAACCGGCCGTCGAGCACCGCCTGCGGATCCTCCCGGACCTTCGACATGTTCCGACCGAGTCGCGCCATCGCGTCCTCGATCCGCGCCTGCGCGTTCATCTGCTCGCCCTCACTTGATCGCATCGATTGCCATCCTGCACTCCCGGACCACCCCGGACACCGCTTTTTGCCTGCTCTCAATACCTTTGACGATCGCCATGGCGGCGGACACGGCAGCGAGGATCGCCGTGATCACCGCAGCGATCAGGGCGATGACTTTGCTGACGGTCGGGTCGGGGAATGCGAATGCCGCAGCCGCCACCCCGGCGACCGCGGAGATCACGCTGCCCAATGCGGTGATGGTCGTGATCGTCTCGGTCAGTGCTTCCTCCAGCGCTCCGGCCAGTTCGAGCAATGCCTCCGACATGCGGTCCGCCGGTCCGACTACCTTCTCGATCGTCGAACGCAGCCGTTCCAGTCGCTCGCTGAAGGCGATGAAGTCCCGTCCCCGCCAACCTTGGCCGATGTAGTCGCGGGTGACCTCCAGAGATTCCACCGCTGCTTCGGCAGCCGTGCGAATGCTCTCCGTTCGAGAGTTGTCCGCCCAGTTCTTCCTCGCGACCTCGCGGATCTTCGCCAGATCCAACTCCCGGACGGCGACCAGCTGCCCGGTGATGGGATTGGTCCCCTGCCCCGGCCCCGCTGGGGGCAGCAGCTTCACCACGGAGTCGAAGTCCCCGGTGAACTGCCAGAAGTCGGTGGACACGTGATCGAGCGGATTGCGCACGCCCGTCCTCCCCCGCCCGCTACCGCGGGCCCTCGTCGAGCTGTCGCCGCACCCGTCCCAGGTCGTCCACCATCTGCTGTTCCCTGGCCAGGTACTCCTCGGCGGAACGCTGGACGTCGAGAGCCAACCGCTCGGCTAACGACGGCGCATCGACGGGTGTCCACGCCGAACGGCGATCACTCGTTCGGCGGAGCGGTTCAGAGCTCGTCGGGGAGGGTGTTCCAGAACATGAGCTCGTAGTCCTGGAACAGGCGCGCGTGCTCGCGGGCGCGGGACTCGGTGATGCGGCCCGCATCGAGCTCGGCCTGCACCACCGCCGCGGCCTGCTCGTCCGCACCGGGTGCCGGGGTGCCGAAGAGGTCGAAGAATTCACAGTCCGAATCCGACAGTCCGTACCGGGTGCGCAACGCCTGCGCCACCTCCGCGCAGTACGAGCCGAACGCGGCGAAGTTCGACACGATCGCCACCGCCGCGTCTCCCGGCTCGGCGTGCAGCGCGAGCCACGACATGTAGGCCGGGTAGGCCTGGCAACCGGCCTTCGGCCGGTAGTCCGCGACGTCCTGCTCGCTCCAGCCCAGCGCCGCCACCAGCTTCGGCAGCGCGCCCAGCGCCACCCCCTCCCCCGCGGCGAGCCCGGCGAAGAACTCGCGGGTGGGCCGGTCCGCGGCGCGCGCGGACAGGGTGAGGAAGCTGCGCCAGTCGCACGGCACGATGCGCGACTCCTCGGCCGCCAGCGCGGCCAGCACCGATCTCGGCGCGGAACCGGCCTGCACCAGCGGCACCAGCCGGTTCTCCCCCTCCCGCGGGGCGAGGTCGCGGTGAATCGAGTCCAGCAGGGCGCGGGCAGAATCGGTCATGCTCCGATGATCCCACGAACGCCCCGCACCGCGAACCGAAAACCCCTCCCCACAACGGAAAACGGACGGAACCGGATCAGTCGGACCCGAAGCTCATCGCGAAGTCCGTCAGTGCCGCGCTCGCCACCGGCCGCCGTCCGGCCAGCCATCCCAGCGGGCCGTCCGGGTCGAACCGCCACACCGCCGAGCACCAGACCGCCCCGGCCGCGCCGCGCACCGGCGTCTGCTGGAACTCGTGCAGGTCCTGGGCGACGCGGTAGGAGAACGGCCAGCGGCCGGGCAGCCGCGCGAACCGGGCGAACCCGGCGGACGCGATGCCGTCGGCCGCGCAGGAGGTGACGCGCGCGCCGGTGCGCCTGCGGAACTCGGCCCGCTCCTTGGGGATTCCCCACAACTCCCGGCCGCCCTGCAGGGATTCCGGGCTGTCCACCCAGATCTGGCTGATGTGCACCCGCGGCACCGCGCCGTCGCGGACCAGCACGGCCACGAGGAGCTCGTCGTACTCCAGGACGCTGCCCGGCCCGTAGCGAACCCACGCGGTGCCGACGAGGCCTCGGTCGCCGATCAGCACCGGTGGTGTCTCCAGCGGTACGCCCGGCAGCTCCACCTCCGGCAGCGACCACAGCGACAGGTGCAGGTCGCCGTGCAGCTCCCACGGTTCTGGTGGATAGGTCATCCGTTCTCCTGTTCGGGCGAGCACTTTCCGCGGGCGGGCTTTCCCGCCCCAGCACATCAGATCGGGCTCAGCGGCAACCGCAGCGCCCCGGGCGCCGCGGCGGGCACCACGGGGGCGGCCGGGACGCTGGGCTCGACCGGGCGGTACGGCTCGCCCAGCTCGGGGCGGCGGTCCGGTTCGCCCTTGTTCGGCCACAGCGCCATCGCGCGCTCGGCCTGCGCGGTGATGGTCAGCGACGGGTTCACGCCGAGGTTCGCCGAGATCGTCGAGCCGTCGACCACGTGCAAACCCGGGTACCCGTAGAGGCGGTGGTAGGCGTCGACCACGCCGTGCTCGGCGTCGGAGCCGATCGCGCAGCCGCCGATGAAGTGGCCGGTGATGGGGACGTTCGCCAGGTCCGCCCAGCTGCCCGCGGGCACCCCGCCGATCTTCTCGGCGACCGAGCGGGCCGCGGCGTGCCCGGCCGGGATCCACGTCGGGTTCGGTTCCCCGTCTCCCTGCTCGCTGCTGAGCTTGCGGCCGAACAGGCCGCGCTTGGTGCGCAGCGTCAGCGAGTTGTCCACCGCCTGCATCACCAGCAGCACGATCGTCTGCTGCGACCAGCGGCGCGGTGAGTGCAGCGTCGGCAGGTCCCGCCAGTGGCGCAGCATGTGCCGCAACCCCAGCAGGAACCGGTTGCGGCCGGGTTTCGGATCGACCAGCGCGGCCTCCAGCAGCGCCAGCAGGTTGCTGCCCTTGCCGTAGCGGACCGGTTCGATGTGCGTCGACGCGTCCGGGTGCACCGAGGACGTGATGGTGACGCCTTCGCTGAAGTCGCGTTCGTCGCCGCGGGCGCGGGCCGCGAGGATCTGCTCGGAGTTCGTGCGGCTGAGCAGCCCCAGCCGGGACGAGATGCCCGGCAGCGCACCGGAATCCCGCATCCGGTGCAGCAGCTTCTGGGTGCCCAGCGCCGAAGCGGAGAACACCACCTCCTGCGCGGTGAACGTGCGGCGCCGCTTGCGCAGCCGCCGCCCGGTGCGCACCGTCGAGACCGCGTAGCCGCCGCCGGGCAGCGGCCGCACCTCGGTGACCGTGGTCAGCGGGTGCACCTCGGCACCGGCGTTCTCGGCCAGGTGCAGGTAGTTCTTCGCCACCGTGTTCTTCGCGCCGTGCCTGCACCCGGTCATGCACTCGCCGCAGTGCAGGCAGCCCTGCCGCTTCGGTCCGGCGCCGCCGAAGTACGGATCCTCCGCGGTGGCACCGGGTTCGCCGAAGTACACGCCGACCTGCGCGCGGTGGAAGGTGTCGGCGATGCCGAGATCTTCGGCGGCGGCACGCATCGCCTCGTCCGCCGGGGTGTCCCGCGGGTTCTCGGCCACGCCGAGCATCCGCTTCGCCTGGTCGTAGTAGGGCGCGAGTTCCCGGCGCCAGTCGGTGATGCCCGCCCACTGCGGGTGCGCGTAGAACTCGGCCGGGGGCTCGTACAGGGTGTTGGCGTACACCAGCGATCCGCCGCCGACCCCGGCGCCGCTGAGGATCAGCACGTCCTTGAGCAAGTCGAACCGGAAGATGCCGTAGCAGCCGAGCTTCGGCAGGTACAGGTAGTCGCGCAGCCGCCACGAGGTCTTCGGGAAGTCCTCGTCGCGGAATCGTCTGCCCGCCTCCACCACCCCGACCCGGTAGCCCTTCTCGGTCAGCCGCAGCGCGGACACTCCGCCGCCGAAGCCGGAACCGATGACGAGCACGTCGTAGTCGTGGTCGGGCATGTGCACACCTCTCAGGGGGTCCGGGCCGCCGCCGGCCCTCTCGATCGCTGTGGAATTCGGGTCGGAGCGGCGGTCACGTGGTGGAAGCCGTCAGCACTTGGAAGTCGTTCAGGTCGGGGCACCGGGTGCGGCGCCGGTACTCGGTCATCGAGCCGGGCCAGTTGGTGCTGATCCGCCCGTCGGAGTCGCGGTACCAGCTGCGGCAGGAGGTCCACACGCTGTCCCGCAGCCGCCGCTGCATCTCGTGGTCGAACCGCTCCGCGGCGGTCGGGAGCACGTCCAGCGCGGCACCGGGGCGCCGGGCGAGCCTGCGCACCAGGCGCACCACGTACCTGGCCTGGCTCTCCAGCACGTGCACCACGGAGCCGGAGCCGAGGTTGGTGTTGGGTCCGTACATCACGAACATGTTCGGGAAGCCGGGCACCGCCATGCCCAGGTAGGCGCGCGCGCCCCGCTTCCACACCTCGTCGAGCCGGGCGCCACCGGCACCGGTGATGTCCACCGTGGACAGGAAGTGGCTCGCGTCGAACCCGGTCCCGAAGATGAGCACGTCCGCGGGATGCTCGACGCCGTCGGCGGTGCGCACCCCGTTCCGCGTGATCCGGTCGATCGCACCGCGCTCCAGGCGGACGCCGTCGCGGGAGAACGCCGGGTAGTACTCGCTGGAGAACAGCACCCGCTTGCAGCCGATCGGGTGGTCGGGCGCCAGGTCCGCGCGCAGCGGCTCCGCGGCCGCCTGTCTGCGGCGGTGGCCGCTCGCGACCAGCGTGAACACCTTGCCGATGCCCTGCGCGGTGGTCAGCCCGCGCCCGGCCGCTTCGAAGAACAGCCACACCCCGAACCGGCCGAGCGCCTGCGCGCCGGGGACGTGGCGGAACGCGAACCGGTGCCAGGACTGGTAACCGCGGTCCGGGCGGGGAACGATGTGCGGCGCCGAGCGCTGGTACACGGTCATCTCCCGCACCCGGTCGGCGATGGCGGGCACGAACTGCACGGCGCTCGCGCCGGTGCCGATCACCGCGACCCGCTTGTCCCGCAGGTCCAGCTGGTGGTCCCAGCGGGCGGAGTGGAACGCGGGACCGTCGAAGTCGTCCAGCCCCGGCAGCTTCGGCACGACCGGTTCGCTCAGCTGGCCTACGGCGGGCACCAGCACGTCCGCCTCGACGACGTCGCCGGATCCGGTGCGCAGCCGCCACTTCCGGGATTTCTCGTCGTAGTCGGCGGCTTCGATGGAGGTGTTCAGCCGCAGGTGCCGGGTCAGCCGGTTCTGCTCCACGCAACGCCGCAGGTACTGCAGGATCTCCGGCTGCTCGGCGAACCGGCGCCGCCAGGTCGGTTCCGGCTGGAACGAGTACGAGTACAGGTGCGAGGGCACGTCGCAGGCGGCCCCGGGATAGGTGTTGTCCCGCCACACCCCGCCCACGCCGGGGGCGCGTTCGAAGATCGTGAACGAGGTGTGGCCGGCACGCCGGAGCTGCGCGGCCACCGCGATGCCCGCGAACCCGCTGCCGATGATGGCGACATGGGGTTGGCGGATCGGTGACATGCGGGCTCCTCGTGGTCGTGCGCTGGGGACACGATCACGTTATGCCGGGTTTCACCTGTCCGGTCTGACGCCGACGGCCAGATCATTGATACTTTCGGACAGGGCGCCGACCACCGGGTTCCGGCCCGCTGCCGGGTCGATGCGACGTTCCGGGACGCGCGGTGGGCGCGGTTCAGCCCGCGGGCAGGGCGGTGCGCTGGACCTTGCCGGTGGCGCTGCGCGGCACCGCGCGCACCAGGTCGACCTGCCGCGGGACCTTGTGCCGGGCGAGGCGCTGGCGGACGAAGTCGACGATCTCCAGCGGGTGCAGCTCCGCGCCGGGGATGGGCACCACGAACGCGTGCAGCCGCTGGCCGAACTCCGGGTCGGCGATGCCGAGGACGGCGACGTCCTTCACGGCCTGGTGGGTGGCGATGAGGTTCTCCACCTCGGCCGGGAACACGTTCTCCCCACCCGAGATGATCATGTCGTCGGCGCGGCCGTCCACGAACAGCAGCCCGGATTCGTCGAAGTGGCCGAGGTCGCCGGTGTCCACCAGCCCGTCGATCTGCGGCCGCCCGAAGCCGGTGGTGTACCCGGTCGAGGTCAGCGTCCCGCCCGCGAAGATCCGCCCCAGCACCGCGGACCGGGTGATCCGCCGGTTCCCCGCGTCGTAGAGCCGCACCGCGCAGCCGTGCGGGCTGCGTCCCGCGGTGCCCGGTGCGCGGCGCTGCTCGGCCGGGGTGGCGACCGCGGCGACCGCGGCTTCGGTGGAGCCGTACAGGTTGTAGAGCACGTCGCCGAGCCGCTCCGCGGTGGCCCGCGCCAGCTCCGGGGCGAGCACCGAACCGGACACGATCACCACGCGCAGCCCGGACAGGGTGGTGCGCAGGAACTCCGGGTCGAGGTCCAGCAACCGCCGCAGCATCGTCGGCACCAGCACGACCGCGCGGCATCCGTGCGCGCGCACCGCGGTCGCGAGGCGCGCGGCGTCGAACCGGTGCCGCACCACCACGGCGCTGCCGAGTCCGAACGCGACGGTCAGCTGCGAGTACCCGATGGCGTGGAACAGCGGGGAGGCGATGAAGGTGGGTTCCCCGGCACGCAGCGGGATGCGGTCGAGGAATTCGGCGGCGCTCAGCGCGGAGCGGACCTGCCTGCGCGCCCCCTTGGGCCTGCCGGTGGTGCCGCTGGTGAGCAGCACGACGCTCGCCGGTCGCCGCGGCCGGGGGATCACGGGTTCTTCCGGGGACTGCTCGGCCTCCGCGAGCAAGCCGGTCAGCGTGGTGGTGCCGGGGCCGCCTTCCGCGGGCCAGGCCTCGAAGTGCGACACCCGGAGCCGGGTCCGGGCCACCAGCGGGGCGAACTCGCCGTCGGCGACGAGCGCGGCGGCCTGCTCGCGGGCGATCACGTCGGCGAGTTCGGGCGCGGCGAAGCCGGTGTTCAGCAGCACCACGTGCACGCCGAGCTTCCCGCAGGCCAGCAGCACCAGGACCAGCCAGCGGTGGTCCCGGCAGCACACCGCGATGGTGTGCTCGTCGTCGAAGCCGCGGTCGCGCAGCGCGACGGCCAGCAGGTCGGAGGCGCGGTCCAGTTCGGCGTAGGTGACCTCGCCGAGCTCGTCGACGAGGCCGACGGCGGCGGGCCGGGTCCGGGTGCTGTGCCGCAGTGCTCCGACCAGCGGACCCCAGGCGCGCACGTCGGCGAGTCCGCGCAGCGCGCGGCGGGGCGCCGTCGGCGAGGCCATGCCCGCTCTGGCCAGGACCCGCAACGCGCGCGTGCCGTGCCGCGTCCCGCCCGCGCCGTCCGTTCGCCCGTCTCGCACCATTCCCGCTCCCTCGCTCTGCGCACCGCAACCGGTGAAGATCGGGAACACCTATCGACCTCGCGCAGAGCGCGTCAAGTTAGCTGTTCGGACCGAGAATTTTCTTGTCACGCCGATGACAATCCCCGCGAGCACGTTCCGCCGAAAGGCGTAATCACTGCATCCCGGGCACCCGGGGCGGCCGGTCCGATCAGACCACTGAGGACTGCTATCGACGGCCCTCCGACCGACCCGCCGGACGGAAGCCGTTCCAGTGCGGTTCAACTCGCGTGCACCGACGGTCCACAGTGTCCGCACAGTGGACCGAACTCGTCCTGGCGACGCACCGTCACCGCGCCCGCGCCGACACGCCGGGGCATGTCGGGCCGGGTGCGCGGGCCCGGTCGGGGCAGACTCCTCCGCGACACCGATCGACGAGGAGCGGACATGCGACGAACGATGCTCACCGGGCTCGCCCTCGGCGTGCTGATCTCCACCGCGGCACCTGCTACCGCGGCCCCTGCCACCGCGGCCAGCGCCCCGGCACCGGAACCGGCGGAGGCCGCGCTGACCGCCCTGGTCGACCTCGCCGCGCAACGCCTGCTGCTGGCCGACGAGGTCGCCGCCGCCAAGTACGGCACCGGCGCCCCGATCGAGGACCCGCCGCGGGAGCGGGAGGTGCTCGACGCCGTCGCCGAACTCTCTACCGAGGCGGGGCTCGACCCGACGGACGGGGTCCGGTTCTTCCGGCACCAGATCGAAGCGGGCAAGGAGGTCCAGCGCGGCCTGTTCGCGGCGTGGGACGCGCACCCGGAGCTGCGGCCCGACCACCGCCCCGACCTCGGCGCGGACGTGCGGCCCGAACTGGACCGGATCAGTGCCGGCGCCGTGCGCGAGCTGCGCAGGACCGAGCCCGTGCGGGAACCCACCGACGAGTGCCGGCTCGACCTCGCCGCCGCCGCGGTCAGCGCCGTGTTCGGGCACCGGCTGGACGCGCTGCACCGCGGCGCCCTCACCGAGGCCGTCGGGACGATCTGCGAATGACCACCTGAACACGCCCCGACCTGCGGGTATCGATGTTCCTTGTCGGCGCACGCGAAACTCGTGTTTCCCGGTTCCGCGCGGTGCTGCCTAGCGTCGGTGGTGCACCGGCGAAGCGCGCCGGTCGACCGAGCACGGCAGGAGGGCGAGATGGCCGAGCACACGCTGAACGGCAAGGTCGCGGTGGTCGCGGGCGGCGGCAAGAACCTCGGAGGGCTGATCAGCACCAAGCTCGCCGAAACCGGGGCGAAGGTCGTGGTCCACCACCACTCCGAGTCCTCGAAGGACGACGCCGAGCGCACCGCCGAGGCCGTCCGCGCGGCGGGCTCCTCGGCGGTCGTCGTCGCGGGCGACCTGACCCGCGTCGAGGACGTGCAGCGGCTGTTCGACGCCGCAGTCGACGAGTTCGGCGGGGTGGACGTCGCGGTGAACACCACCGGCATGGTGCTGCGCAAACCGATCGTCGAGACCTCCGAGGAGGAGTACGACCGGATGTTCGGCATCAACGCCAAGGCCGCGTACTTCTTCCTGCAGGAGGCGGGCCGCCGGATCAACGACAACGGCAAGATCATCAGCTTGGTGACCTCGCTGCTGGCGGCGTTCACCGACGGCTACTCCACCTACGCGGGCGGCAAGGCTCCGCTGGAGCACTTCACCCGGGCCGCGGCCAAGGAGTTCGCCGACCGCGGCATCTCGGTGAACAACATCGCCCCGGGCCCGATGGACACCCCGTTCTTCTACCCGCAGGAGACCCCCGAACGGGTCGAGTTCCACAAGTCGCAGGCGCTCGGGAACCAGCTCACCAAGATCGAGGACATCGAGCCGCTGGTCCGCTTCCTGGCCACCGACGGCTGGTGGATCACCGGGCAGACGATCTTCGCCAACGGCGGTTACACCACCCGCTGACCGGACCGCCCACGAGGGTGGAGCAGGATCGGGGCGGCCGGAGCGGGGGGCCGGCCGCCCCGAGCGAGGGCGGCCCGCCTGACCGGCGGCACGTGACGAGGACGGGAGGCCGGACGTGGGACTGGACCTGCGCAAGCTGGAGCACCTCGTCGCCGTCGCCGAAGAAGGCGGGTTCACCAGGGCCGCGGCGCGGCTGCACCTCACCCAGCAGGCGCTGAGCACCTCGGTGCGCAGCCTCGAACGCGAGGTCGGAGTCCCGCTGCTGCGCCGCGACACCGGCGGCGTCACCCCGCTGCCCGCCGGGCAGGCGCTCATCGACGACGCCCGCGTCCTGCACGGCATCGCCCGTTCCGCGCTGCACCGCGCCCGCCGCATCGGGCGCGGCGGCGCGGAGACGCTGCGGGTCGGGCACACCCCGGCGGTGACCAGCGACGAGGTGACCGCGCTGGTGCACACCGCGCTCGCGGAACTGCCCGGGCTCGGCACCGAGGTGCACCAGCACTACCCGCAGCGGCTGGCCGACGACCTGCTCGGCGGCGACCTCGACCTCGGGCTCTGCCGCGGCATGCACCCGCAGCACGGGCTGACCCGCAGCACCCTCCGCCAGGACCGGCTCTCGCTGGCCGTCGCCGCCGAGCACCACCTGGCCGACCGAGACCACGTCGAGCTCACCGAACTCGCTGCGGAACGGCTCGTCGTCTGGGGCGATCCGGGGCGGTCCGGCTACACCGACCTGCTGCTGGAGCACTGCCGCCGCGCCGGGTTCGAACCGGAGCACCTGCGCAACCCGATCCAGGGCACCCCGCCGGTCACCGCCGTGATCGGCACCGGGTACGTGGCGCTGGTGACCGCGCCGCCCGGGCCCGCCGCGGGCGGGCGGACCCGGGTGGTGGAGCTGCGCCCCGCGCTGTTCGCGCCGCTGCACGCGCTGTGGCCGGCGCACCTCGCCCACGACCTGCGCGACGCGTTCCTCACCGCCACCCTGTGACCCGCCCGGCAGGTCTCGGCTTTCCGCTCAGCCGACGTCCGCCCGGGCGACCGGCACCGCCGCGGGTTCCCCGTCTCGCGACGACGGCGACATCGCCGTGGTGGGCACGCATCGGACATCGCGGCCGCACCGGGAGAACGGGCAGCGAGCAGACCACTGGAGTTCCGCCACCTCGGTGTCACCCGGCAGAAGCGGACGGACGGGCAGGCACCGCGTGAACGGCCGCACGCGAAGTCACCACTGGTACGGCAGGAACTTCCCGTCCAAGGTCACCACGACCCGGTCGCCCTGCGGATCTTCGACCCGGCTGACGTCGAGCCGGAAGTTGATCGCGCTCATGATGCCGTCGCCGAACTCCTCGTGGATCAGCTCCTTGATCGTCGGCCCGTAGACCTGCAGCACCTCGTAGAAGCGGTACATCGTGGGATCGGTCGGCACCGCCTCGTCCAGCGCTCCCCTGGTCGGCTGCAGGCGCAGCGCGTGCAGCACGTCCGGTCCCAGCTCCAGCAGTTCCACCGCGGCGCGCGCCTCCGGCTCCGGCATCGGGTGCTGGCCCAACAGCGCCGCCGTCGTCCACGCGACCGGGCGGCCGACCGCCTCCGCCAGCTGCGCCCAGGTCACGCCGAGCTCGACCTTCTTCGCCCGGACCGCGGCCGCCGCCTCCTGCTTGCTGGTCATGCGCACTCCCGTCCCACCCGGTCGCCCGGGCGTCAGCTGATCCATCCCGGCCATCCTCACCCGAAACCGGTGGCCGAGTCATCCGGCCGTGGGTCGTTCGCTCATCCGGCCGGGCCCTCGGGACGCCGTTAGCCTCCGGACCACGAGCCGTTCTCGGAGGGGGGAGCTCGCCTCGTGACTCAGCCACCGCACCGACTCCTGCTGGTCAGCGCCACCATCGGGGAAGGGCACAACGCCACGGCGCGGGCCGTGGAAGAGGCCGCCCGCGCCCGCTGGCCGGAATGCACCGTCACCTGGGTGGACGCGCTGCAGGTGATGGGTTCCTGGGTGCCCGCCGCCTTCCAGCGCATCTACGTCACCAACGTCGAACGCACCCCCTGGCTGTACGACTTCTTCTACGCCGCGCTGTGGCGGCAGCGCTGGTTCGCCGACGGCTGCCGCCGGTTCGTCGGCTCCTGGTGCGGGCGCAGGCTGCGGCCCGTGCTGGCCGAGCACCGCCCTGATCTGGTCGTGTCCACCTACCCGCTGGGGACCGCGGGGCTGGACTGGCTGCGCGGGCGCGGCGAGCTCGACGTGCCGATCGCGGCGGTGATCTCCGATTTCGCACCGCACCCGTTCTGGGTGTACTCGCGCATCGACCTGCACTACGTGATGAGCGAGAACGGGCTGCGCGCCGCGCGCCGCGCCCAGCCGCGCTCGGTGCACGCGGTGAGCGCCCCGCCGGTGGAGCGCCGGTTCCGGCCGCGGGACAAGGCGGCGGCCCGCCGCGACTGCGGACTGCCCCCCGAAGGGCGGGTGCTGCTGATCTCGTGCGGTTCGCTCGGCTTCGGTTCCGTGGAGCGGGCCGCCGACGCGGCGCTGCGCACCGCGATCGACCGGGTGGTGGTGCTGTGCGGCCACAACGGAACGCTGCTGCGGCGGCTGCGGGACCGCGCCGACCGGGACCCGCGGCTGCTGCCGCTGAGCTGGGTGCGCGCCGTGCCCGACTACACCGCGGCCGCCGACGTGGTGGTCACCAACGCGGGCGGTGCCACGGCGTTGGAGGCGCTCGCGTGCGCGCGGCCGGTGCTCATGGTGGAACCGATCGCCGGGCACGGCCGCGCCAACGCGGAGCTGATGGCCGAGGACGGGCTCGCCGAGCTGTGCGAGGACGCGGACGCGCTGGCCGGGGCGCTGCAACGCCTGCTCGACGAGCCGGGAGCGCTGCACGCGGCCGAGCAGCGGGTGCACGAGCACCTGCGGGACACCGGCCGGTTCGCCGACCAGGTCGCCGCCCTCGCCGACCTGCGCCCGCAGCCGCGGTCGCGCCGGTTGCGCGGGCAGGACGCGTTCTTCGTGCACGCCGCCACCCCGGAGGTGCCGCAGCGCACCGGTGCGGTGCTGACCCTGAGCGATCCGGACCGGGTGATGACGACCGCGGACTGGATCGACCACCTCGGCGGTCTGATCACCCGCCGGGCCCCGCGGCTGCCGATGCTGCACCACCGGATCAGCGGTGGCCGCCGGATCCCGGTTCGCGAGCTCTCGGTCCCCGAGCACCTCGGCCACCAGGAGCTCAGCGGCGAACCCGGCGAACGGGAGCGGGTGGAACGGGAGTTCTTCACCGCCCCGCTGCGCGCCGACCGGCCGCCGTGGGCGATGAAGGTGCTGCGCGAACCGGGATCGGCGCAGGTCGTGCTGCTGGTGTCGATGCACCACGCGCTCGGCGACGGGCTGGTGATGACCTCGACGCTGCTGCGGCTGCTCACCGACGACCCCCGGGAGGAGGAGCCGCCCGCCGGCCCGGAGCCGACCGGCCCGCGGCGGGCGCTGGTGGTGCTGCGCGGGGTGCTCGGGCTGGTCGCCGCGAACGCGGTGCCCGCGGGGCGACCGGCGCGGCGCAGCACCTCGTCCCGCCGCTTCGCGTGGGTGGAGCTCCCCACTGATCAGGTGCGCCGCACCGCGGCCGCGCACCGGGTCAGCCGCACCGCCCTGCTGCTGGCGGTGCTGGCGGAGGCGCTGCACCGGATGGACGAGAACGACACCACGCAGCGCTCGCTGCGCGCGATGGTGCCGCGCGGCACCGGGCGCGGCGCCCGGTGGTTCGGCAACCACGCGGCGGGGGTCGCGGTGGACCTGCCGCTGGGGCCGATGTCGCCGCGCCGGCGCCTCTCCGAGATCGCCGCTCGGCTGGACCGGGCGCAGCGCGGCGGCAGGCCGATCGCCGCGGCCGCGGTGCTGAGCGCGCTGGGCGTGCTGCCCGCGCCGCTGCACGCGAAGGCGGTCCGGTCGATGTACCGGGGCCGGTTCTTCCAGGCCATCGTCTCGATCATGCCCGGCCGGTCCGAGGAGCCGCGGATCGCCGGTGCCCGGTTGCACACCGTGCACCCGGTGCTCCCGTTGGCCACCGGGGTGGGCCTGGCGCTCGGCGTGATCCACTGGGCCGAGCACACCGGCATCGGCATCACCACGGATCCCGGTTCGTTCCCGGACGTGGACGAGTTCGCCGACCGGTTCCGGCAGGCCTTCGCCGCGCTCGGCGACCCGGCACCGGTGGGCGTCGGCTCGTGAGCTCCACGGGCACGATGCTGGGGGTCGCGGTCCCGGCCGCCGTGCTCGGCGCGGCCGGGTTCGGCCTGGCCAGCGCGGTGCAGCAGCGCGCCACCAAGCAGGTGCCGACCAGCCGCACGCTCGATCCGCGGCTGCTGTGGGACCTGGTACGCAAGCCGATCTGGCTGCTGAGCATCGGCACGGTGCTGGCCGGGCTGTCGCTGCAGATGGTGGCGCTGGCGTTCGGTCCGCTGGTGCTGGTGCAGCCGCTGCTGGTGACCTCGGTGCTGTTCGGCGCGGTGTTCGCGGCGGGCATGGCGCACCGCAGGCTGGACCGGGTGCTGGTGCTCGGGGCGCTGGCGGTGATGGCAGGGCTGGCGGCGTTCCTGCTGCTGGCGAGGCCCACCGGTGAGGGCACGGGGTTCACCACGACGACCGATGTGCGGCCGCTGGCGGTGGTGCTGGCGCTGGTGGTGCTGGCCTGCGTGCTCACCGCGAACCGGTTCCCCGGGGAGGTGCGGGTGCTGGCGCTGGCGCTGGCCACCGGGGTGCTCTACGGCGTGACGGCGGGCCTGATCAAGGTGGTGGCCGAGCAGCTGCGGCACGGCGGCATCGCGGAACCGTTCACGCATCCGACGCTGTACGTGGTGTGCGCGCTGGGGCCGGTGGGGTTCCTGCTGAGCCAGAACACCTTCCAGCAGGGCCGGTTCATCTCCCCCGCCCTCGCGGTGATCACCGCGGCCGATCCGCTGGTGGGGATGGCGATCGGGGTGAGCTGGCTCGGTGAACGCGTCGAGACGGCGCCGGGCGCGCTGGTGGGGCAGGCGCTGGCCGGGGTGGTGCTGATGGCGGGGATCTGGGTGCTCACGCACCGCGGCGAGCACCTGCGCAGGGCCATCGAGGAGGGCTCCGGGTGAGGTCCCGGACCGCGCTGGTGACCGGCGCGTCCTCCGGCATCGGCGCCGCCCTGGCGCTGGAGCTGGGCGCGTCGGGGTGGGATCCGGTGCTGGTGGGCCGGGACCGGGAGCGGCTGGTCGCGGTGGCGCGGCGCAGCGGCGGTCGGGCGCTGGTGGCGGACCTGGCCGATCCGGACGCGGTGCGCCGGGTAGCGGAGGTCGCCGCCGACACCGATCTGCTGATCAACAACGCCGGGGCGGGGTGCGCGGGCCCGCTGCCGGAGATGTCGGCGGGTCGGATCGCGGAGCTGGTCGCGCTGAACCTCACCGCCCCGCTGCAGCTGACCCGCGCCGCGCTGCCCGGGTTGGCGGCGCGCGGCGGGCGGGTCGGGTTCGTCTCCTCCATCGCCGCGACCGGGGTGCGGCAGGAGGCCGTGTACTCGGCGACGAAGGCGGGGCTGCGGGCGTTCGCGGCGAGCGTCGCGCACGAGGGCGTGCCGGTGACCACCGTGTTCCCCGGGCTGGTCGCCACCCGCTTCTTCGCAGGCCGTGCCGCCCCGGTGCGCCGGTTCCCGCGGCCGGTCCCGCCGGAGCGGGTGGCGCGGGTGCTGCTGCGGGCGCTGGAGGCGGGCACCGCAGAGGTGTTCGTACCGAGCTGGCTGGGCCTCGCCGCCCGGGTGCACGGCGCGCTGCCCGCCACCTTCCACCGGCTGGCCCACCGCTTCGGTTGAGGGCCGCGCACGGGAACGGCCCACCGACCCGGACGGATCGGTGGGCCGTGGGCCGCGCGGTGCTCAGGCCGTGCGGGCGAACCGCAGCGTGATCCCTTCACCGCGCAGTTCGCGCCGCAGCCACCAGATGGAGGCGATCGCCGCCACCGCGACCAGGCTGAACGAGCCGGCCGTGCTGGCCAGCAGGAAGTGCCCGATGGTCGCCTGGGCGAGCGCCCACAGCGTGGTGAACCCGTTGATCGTGAACACCAGCGCCCACAGCAGCGACACCCGCCGGAAGAACCGCTGCACCCGGGCGTTGCCGATCAGCGACGGCGGCAGGATGCAGAAGTCGTCGGCGAGCTTCGCGATGAGCGTGCGCTCGAACAGCAGCGACCCGAGGAACAGCACCGCCACCAGGAAGTTCTGCAGGCTCGGTTCCAGGAAGTACAGGAACGAGCTGTTCGTGGCGAACCCGACGACGGTCCGCACCACCAGCACCCCGGTGGTCAACATCAGCACCAGCGGCACCTGCAGCCGGAGCACGAGGCGGACGGCGACGGCGCCGACCCCCCAGACCAGTGCGGCGATCAGGCCACCGGTCAGCCCGGTGAAGGTGAACAGGACGTAGAACAGCACCAGCGGTGCGAGAACCGTTTCGCCCAGGTGCTTGGCGGCGTGCCACAGGTGCGATGGGAGCGCGTCGAGGTGCACGACCTGCGATGGCTGCTTCATTCGTATCGGTGTCCGTCGTCGGGGGCGGGACCACAAGGGTAACCGCATCGTTGCTGATCAACAGGGGTGCGGGTGGTATCCCTCACCCTTTCAGGGCACGAATCGATTCGCGTAGTGAACCCATCGTGGCCAGTACCGCGGTCGGTTCGTAACCGCAATGCGCCATGCAGTTGGCGCACCGCGGGTCCCGGCCGCGGCCGTAGGACTCCCAGTCGGTCTCGTCCACGAGCTCCCGGTAGCTCTGCACGTACCCGTCGCCCATCAGGTAGCAGGGTCGCTGCCAGCCGTGCAGCGAGTAGGACGGGATCGCCCACGCCGTGCAGCCGAAGTCGACCTTCCCCTCCAGGAAGTCGAGGAACCGCGGCGAGTGGTTGAACCGCCACTTCTTGCGCCTGCCGTCGGCGAAGACCTTCGCGAACAGCTCGCGGGTCTCGGTGACGCCGAGGAAGTGCTCCTGATCCGGCGCCTTGTCGTAGGCGTAGGCGGGCGAGAGCATCATCTGGTCGACTTCGAGCTCGTCGTTGAGGTAGTCGAGCACCTCGATCACCGACGCGGGCGTGTCGGTGCTGAAGAACGTGCTGTTGGTGGTGACCCGGAAGCCGCGGCGCTGCGCGTCCCGCACGTTCGCCACCGCCTGGTCGAACACGCCCTGCTTGCACACCGAGGCGTCGTGGCGCTCCTGCAGCCCGTCGATGTGCACCGCCCAGGAGAAGTACGGGGACGGCGTGAACTTGTCGATCTTGCGGGGCATCAGCAGCGCGTTGGTGCACAGGTAGACGAACTTCTTGCGCCGCACGAGCTCGGCGACCATCACCTCGATCTCGGGGTGCATCAGCGGTTCGCCGCCTGCGATGGAGACGACGGGGGCGCCGCACTCCTCGACGGCGGCCAGCGCCCGGTCCACCGGCATCCGCTGCTTGAGCACGCTGGCGGGGTGCTGGATCTTGCCGCAGCCGGCGCAGGCCAGGTTGCAGGCGAACAGCGGTTCGAGCTCCAGGGTGAGGGCGAACTTCTCGCGTCGCGCGAGCTTCTGCCGCACGAGGTAGGAGCCGACGCGAACGGCTTGGCGCATCGGAATTCCCATGTCAGTACCTCCAGCACGGTTCGGGTGGGGGCGGGACGCCGGGTCGTCACCGCGGTCGGTCGGGTGCGGTGCGCCGACATCGGTGCGGGGACGCGGCCCACGCGGTCACGACGGGAGCGAGCCGCCGCAGCCGCAGCAGGGCGCGCACCCCGCGGCCGGGGGTGCGCGGGTGCAGCAGCGGGGTCCGCGCGGTGTCGACGACGACCCGCACCACGGCGCACAGCCGCTCCCCCGCCGAGCGGGCCAGGGCTGCGGATTCCATGTCCACCGCCACCACGCCCGTGGTGGCCAGGGCGGCGCGTTCGGCACCGCCGACCACGTGGTCGGCGCTGGCGACCGGGCCGACGAGCACCGGGAATCCGGCGGCGCGCAACCGGGCGGCCAGCGCGTGCGCGGCGGGCAGCCGGACGGTGCCTGCCTCGTCGCGGATCTCGTCGGCGACCACGACGGCTCCGGGCCCGGTCGCACCGACTCCCCCGGCCAGGCCGAGCACGACCGGCGCGTCACCGGGCCCCAGCGGGACCCCGGCGATGGTGCGCGCGCTGCGCCACGGGCCGAGCCCGGTGCGCAGCACCGGCGAGGTGGTCGCGCCGCGCAGCGCGGCCGCCTCGCAGCGCAGCGGCGCGCACAGCAGCACCCGGGGACCGGTGGGGGCTCCCCGGGTCCGCCGCTGCGCCGCCGCGTTCACCGCCACGCCCCGATCACCGCTCGGCGACCGCGCGCTCGTACCGGCCGAGCGCGGTGAGCGGGAAGATCAACCGGTACAGGTGGTAGTTGATCGAGAAGTCGCCGGGGAACCCGGTGCCCGTGTAGTGCGGTTCGTCCCAGGTGCCGTCCGCGCGCTGGGTGGCGGCCAGGTGCTCGACGCCGTTGCGCACCGCGTCGGTGGTGTGCCTGCCGAGCGCGAGCAGCGCCATCAGCGCCCACCCGGTCTGCGAGGCCGTGGAGGTGCCGACGCCGATCCAGCGCTCGTCGGTGTAGGAGCGCATGTCCTCGCCCCAGCCCCCGTCGGCGTTCTGGTGCTGCTCCAGCCAGCGCGCCGCGCGCCGCAACGACGGGTGGTTCGCGGGCACGCCGGCCTCGATCAGCGCGGGCACCACCGCCCCGGTGCCGTACACGTGGTTGGCGCCCCAGCGGCCGAACCAGGAGCCCCCGGATTCCTGGTTCTCCAGCAGCCACCGGACTCCGGCGCGCACCGCCGGGTCGTCGCGGTGTCCGACCGCGGACAGCGCCTCCACCACGTGCGCGGTGACGTCGGCCGACGGCGGGTCGATGACCTCGCCGAAGTCGCAGAACGGCAACCTGGTGACGAGCTTGCGGGTGTTGTCCGCGTCGAACGCGCCCCAGCCGCCGTCGCGGGACTGCATGCCGCGCAGCCAGTGCACGCCGCGGTCGATGGCGCGCCGCAGCTCGCCCGGCTTGCTGTGCTCGACGCGGTTGAGCGCCAGCAGCGCCACCGCGGTGTCGTCGGTGTCCGGGTAGCCGTCGTTCTCGAACTCGAAGGCCCACCCGCCGGGCGCCAGGTTCGGCCTGCGCACCGACCAGTCGCCGGTGACCCGGACCTCCTCGTCGAGCAGGTAGTCCGCGGCGCAGCGCAGCGCCGGGTGGTCGGCGGGCAGCCCGGAGTCGCGCAGCGCCTGCACGGTCAGCACGGTGTCCCACACCGGCGACTGGCAGGCCTCCAGCCTGCGCACCGGCCCGTCCGGGGTCTGCTCGTGCACGGTGAACCCGTCGAGCCCGGCGATGCCCTCCCGCAGCACCGGGTGCTCCAGCGGGTAGCCGAGCAGGTGCAGCGCCAGCAGCGAATACACCCACGGCGGCTGGATGCCGCCCCACGACCCGTCGGCCTCCTGGCGGGCCACGATCCACTCGGCGGCGCGGCGCATCGACAGTTCCCGCAGCGAGCGCAGCGGACGGCGCTGGTAGCGGTGCAGCACCGCGTCGAGCGCGTGGAACGCCCGGTCCCACGGGCCGGTGGAGCGCTGCGGGACGCGTCCGGTGCGCAGCTCCCCGACGCTCACCCCCAGGTCGCGGCGCGGCCGCAGCGTGCACACCACGGTCAGCGGCACCACGGTCTGCCGGGCCCAGCACGCCCAGTCGGCGAGGTTCAGCGGCACCGACGCGCCCAGCAGCACCACTTCCGGCGGCATCGCGGGCAGCTCGTCCCAGGACCACTCGCCGAACAGCGCCAGCCAGATCCGGGTGAACACCCGGGTCGCCTCGATGCCGCCGTGGGTGAGGACCCAGCTCCGGGCCGCCACCATGTGCTCGGCTTCGGGATCGTCACCCGCGAGCTTGAGCGCGGTGTAGGCCTCGACGGTGGTGGACAGGTCGCCGGGTCCGCCGAAGAACGTCGCCCAGGTGCCGTCCTCGCGCTGCTGGGAGCGGATCCAGCGCGCGGTGCGCTCGGTCTCGGCGGGCGTGCGGATGCCGAGGAACTGGCGCATCAGCAGGTCTTCGGCGTCCATCGTGACGTTGGTCTGCAGCTCCCCCTTCCACCAGCCGTCGGTGTCCTGCAGGGACAGCAGGTGCTCCTGGGCCGACAGCAGGGCCGCGTGCGCGCGGACGCCGCTGCCCAGCGGCAGGTCCGGCAGGGTCTGCTCGTCGGTCCCGGATCGGGTCAGCTGTTCGGTCACCATTGCCTCCGCACGATGAATTCCGCGAGTTCGGTCAGGGCGTCCACCGCGGCGCAGGTCCGGCCGCCGGTGGGCAGTTGCGCGAGCGCGGCGGTGAGCCTGCGTTCGCATTCGGTCTCGGCCCATTCCTTCGACCCGGCCTGCCGCACGAGGTCGGCGGCGAGTTCGGCGCGGTCGCCGACGAGTTGCTCGGGTTCCTGGTAGAGCCGGTGCAGCCGCTCCCCTGCCGCGGTACCGGAGGTGAGGGCGTGCACGACGGGCGCGGTCTTCTTCCGCGCCCGCACGTCGGAGAGC
This sequence comes from Saccharopolyspora sp. MMCC62, assembly GCF_057736575.1. Taxonomy (NCBI): domain Bacteria; kingdom Bacillati; phylum Actinomycetota; class Actinomycetes; order Pseudonocardiales; family Pseudonocardiaceae; genus Saccharopolyspora; species Saccharopolyspora sp. MMCC62. The sequence continues at coordinate 709,171 of NZ_JBYKCM010000001.1, forward strand.
ACCGGCTTGCCGGTGGTCGCCGGGTCTCCCCACAGGCCGAGCAGGTCGTCGACGAGCTGGAAGGCCATGCCCAGCTCCTCGCCGAAGGTCCGCAGCCGGGCGACGACGGCGGTGTCGGCGCCCGCGGCGAGCGCGCCGAGCCCGCAGGCGCAGCCGAGCAGCGCCGCGGTCTTGCCCTCGACCATCCGCAGGCATTCGCCGAGCCCCACGTCGTGCCGCCGTTCGAAGTCGAGGTCGGCGGCCTGCCCGACGATGAGCCGTCCGGTGGCGGAGCCGAGCATCCGCACCGCGTCGGCGGCGTGCGCGGCGGGCGCGTCGACGAGGACGCTGGTGCCGAGCGCGAGCAGCGCGTCCCCGGCCAGCAGCGCGGCGGGCCTGCCGAACACCGTCCAGGCCGTGGGCCGGTGCCGCCGGGAGGTGTCGTCGTCCATCAGGTCGTCGTGCAGCAGCGAGAAGTTGTGCACCAGCTCCACCGCGGCGGCTTCCCGGAACGGCGCGGGCGCGTCGTCGACGGCGGCGGCCGCGGCGAGCAGCACCAGCGCGGGCCGCAGCGCCTTGCCGGTGCGCCCGTCGGGGCTGCCGTCGGCGTGCACCCAGCCGAAGTGGTATTCGCAGACCAGCCGGGTGTGCTCGTCGAGTTCGCCGACCGCGGCTCGCAGCGCGGGCTCCACCTGCCGCCGCGAGGTGGTCAGCGCGCTGGGGACGGCAATGGTCATCGGGACACCTCCACGCCCGCTCGCCGGGCGTCGCCGGTGGCCGCCCGCAGGACGCGCGCGGCCCGTTCTCCGCTGCGCACAGCGCCTTCGAGCGTGTCGGGCCAGCCGGTGGCGGTCCACGCACCGGCGAGCACCAGGCCGGGGATCCCGGTGTCCGCCGGGGGCCGCAGCGCTCGCGTCCCGGGGGCCTGGTCGAAGGTCGCGCGCGGTTCGCGGGTGACGAAGAAATCCGCCACGTGCGCCTGCCGGGCCGCGGGCAGCAGGTCGTTCAGCGCGGGCAGGAACAGCTCGCGCAGCTCGTCGGTGCGCCGGTCGAGCAGTTCCTGCGCCGCGGACAGCGAGATCGCCAGGTACTGGCCGTGCCGGGCGCCTGCGATCGAGGTCCGGTCGAACAGCCACTGCACCGGCGAGTCGAGCGCCGCGGCCATCGGCTCGGCCAGCACCGCCCGGTCGTAGTGCACGTGCACGTTGACGATGGGCGCCGCCCCGAGCCCGGCCCAGCGAGCAGCCGCGGGCAGCGGCAGCCCGGACAGCAGTGCGGTGGCGTGCTGGTGCGGCACGGCCAGCACCACCGAGTCGGCGTTGAGCACGTCGTCGCCGCCGCGCCCGCGCACGGGCACCCGCCAGCCCAGCTCGTCCCGCCGCAGCCCGAGCGCCTTGGTGCGCAGCAGCACCCGCACGCCCGCGGCGTGCAGCGCTCGTTGCGCGGCGGTGTCGTGCAGCGCGCCGAGCGGGCGGCGCGGGAGGCCGATGTCGGCGGAGTCGGTGCCGTCGAGCACCCCGGTGCGGAACACCTTCACCGCCAGCGCCAGCGAGGACCGGTCGGGTTGCGCGTTGAGCGCGGCCACCGACAGCAGCCCCCACAACGCGTCGACGGCGCGCGCCGATTCACCGCGGGTGCGCAGCCAGTCCCCGAAGCTGTGCTCGTCGAGTTCCGGGTCGGCCGGGTCCAGCGCGCGCAGCGCGAGCGCGGTGCGCGCGGCACCGAGGCGTTCGGCGGGCGAGAGCGCGCGGTAGCCGAGCAGCGCGGGCGCCAGGTGCAGCGGCGGCGGTGCGTGCCAGCGCCGCAGCACACCGCTCGGCGCATCGGGCCGCAGCACCGGGATCCGCAGCTTCGGCTGCACGCGGATGCCGTCGGCGACGCCGAACCTGCGCAGCAGCGCGCGGTAGGCGGTGTAGCAGCGCAGGATCACGTGCTGCCCGGTGTCGACGTCGAGGTCGCCGCGCCGGAAGGAGCCGGCCGCGCCGCCGAGCCGGGGCCGCGCTTCCAGCAGCGTCACCGCGAACCCCTGGTCGGCGCAGCGCAGCGCCGCGGTGAGCCCGGCCAGGCCACCGCCGATGACGAGCACGCTGCGGGTCACGGTGCCATCCCCGCCAGGGAGCGGGCGGCCACGCCCGCCTTGCGCCAGGCCGGTAGCGAGGTGCGCCGCCGCAGGGCGCGGGAGGGCTGGGCGGCGATGGCCTGCAGCACCTCGTGGTAGATCCCGGACATCGATGCGCAGCAGGCCCGGCTGCGCCGGTCGAGCATCGGCAGCAGCGCGAAGCCCTCCCGGTACCACTGCTCGGCGCGGCCGACCTCGAACCGGACGAGCCGGGCGAGCCCGTCCGCGTCGCTCGCGACCGGGCCGGGTTCGCCGGGCACCAGGTGCACGCCGAAGCGCTGCAGGTCCTCGGCGGGCAGGTAGACGCGCCCGTTGCCGTGGTCCTCGCGCACGTCGCGCAGGATGTTGGTGAGCTGCAGGGCGACGCCGAGGGAGTCGGCGCGGCGTTCGGCCACCGCCCGGTCGGCGGTGCCGAACACCGCGAGCGAGAGCCTGCCGATGGAGCCCGCGACGCAGCGGCAGTAGTGCCGCAGGTCGTCGAAGGTCAGGTACTTGGTGCCGCGTACGTCGGCTTCGCACCCGTCGATGAGCTCGTCGAACGCGGACATCGGCAGCGCCAGCCGCGATTCGGCGTCGGCCAGCGCCACCAGCACCGGGTCGCCGGACCGCGGGCTCGCGTGGTGCAGCGCGGTGCGGGCTTCGGAGAGCAGCCGCAGCTTCTCGGGGGCGGGCAGGTCGCCGTCGCCGAGGTCGTCGACGCGGCGGGCGAACGCGTACACCGCGGACAGCGCCCGCCGCTTGGGTCCCGGCAGCAACCTGATCCCGTAGGAGAAGTTGCGCGCGCGTTCGCGGGTGATCCGCTCGCACTCCCGGTACGCCTCCGGAACCGAGGTGGTCACCAGGTACCTCCTGACAGCAGCAAGCGCACCGCTTCGACGGCGGTGCGGGCGCGGGCGGGGGTCACGTCGCCGCCGAGCGGGTCGAACCGGGCGGCGCTGAAGGCGTGCACGGTGGCGCGCCCGCCCGCCACGTACCCGGCGACGGCGAGCCGCGCGGGCATCGGCAGCCTGCCGACCAGGGGCGCGCCGGATTCGAGCATCCGGTGCGCGCGCACGACCTGGAAGCGCAGCAGCGCCCGCCAGTGCTCGGGGGCCCGGTCGGCTTCCAGTTCCGCGGGCGAGCAGCCGTAGTGCCGCAGATCCGATTCGGGCAGGTAGACGCGGCCGGCGCGGTGGTCCTCGCGGACGTCCTGGCAGTGCTCGAGGATCTGCAGCGCGGTGCAGATCCGGTCGGACAGGGCGACCAGGTCGGGCCGGGCGCAGCCGAAGACGTGCAGCACGGATTCGCCGACGGGGTTGGCGGAGAGCGCGCAGTAGTCGACGAGCTCCGCGAAGGTGCGGTAGCGGCGCACGTGCTGGTCGCGCCGGTTGGCGTCGATCAGCCGCACCAGCACCTCCTGGGGCAGGCCGCAGTCGCGGAGGGTGGGGGCGAGCGCTCTGAGCAGCGGGAGCCGCGGGATGCCGCGGTAGGCGTGGCCGAGGTCGGCTTCGAGGTGGTCGAGCAGGGCTTCGCGGTTGCCGGGCGCGTCGTCCCCGGCGTAGTCGACGAGCCGGAAGTAGCCGTAGAGCGCCATCAGGTGGGTGCGGGGGCCGCGCGGCAGCACGCGGGCGGCGACGGGGAAGTTCTCGCCGTCGGCCCGCGCGAGCACGGCCGCGCTGTCGGGCAGCTGCGCCGCGAAGTCCGGCACCCGCGCGGTGGTGCGCTCGTGGGCGGGTCGTCCACGAGCCCGTGACATGTCCACAATGGCCCCCTCACCCGCCTGCGACCTGGGTGGTCCGGCAAGACTAGGACCGGCACCGGTCGCCACGCAGGGTGGAGGAACTCCTTCGTGTGGTGAAGGGAATTCGCGTTACCCGATTCAGTCCACAGTGGACTTGATGGGCGGTGGGTGCAAGACACCCAGGAACCGCGCGGCCTCCCACCCGGCGTCGACCCGGCGGCATGCTCGGCGGGACGAACGCGATCGGGAGGAGCGGACATGACCGCGAAGCAGGAGCCGGTGGACGTGGTCGGCATGTGGGTGACCGCCGACGGGCACATCCGCCAGGAGCTGCGGGCCGACGGGCGCTACGACGAGGCCCGCGGGAACCGGGCGAGCGCCTACACCGGCAGCTACACCGTCACCGGCAGTCACCTCGACTACGTCGATGACACCGGGTTCACCGCGACCGGTGACATCCGCGGCGGAATCCTCTACCACGAGCACCTGGTGCTCCACCGGGAAGGATGAACGCGGCCGGTCGCGGGTGGTACCGGGAACAACGTCCGCTCGTTGATCGTTGAGCCGGGGGGCCGCGACCGGTCCGCCGCACGTCGACAGGAGGAGCAACAGTGGAGTACCGCCAGCTGGGACGATCCGGACTGCGAGTCTCGACGCTGACCTTGGGCACGATGACCTACGGCGGTGAGGGCAAGTTCGCCGACCTCGGCAACGTGGACGTCGACGGCGCCAAGCGGCAGATCGACATGTGCCTGGACGCCGGGGTCAACCTCATCGACACGGCGAACATGTACTCGGCCGGCCTGGCCGAGCAGATCGTCGGCAAGGCGATCGCGGGCAAGCGCGACGACGTGCTGATCTCCACCAAGGTCCGGATGGTCATGGGCGACGGACCCAACGACGCCGGGCTCTCCCGGCACCACATCATCTCGCAGGCCGAGGCCAGCCTGCGCAGGCTCGACACCGACCACATCGACCTCTACCACGTGCACGAGTGGGACGGGCAGACCCCGCTGGAGGAGACCCTCGAGGCGCTGGACACGCTGGTCCGCTCCGGGAAGGTCCGCTACCTGGGGGTGTCCAACTACGCGGGCTGGCAGCTGGTCAAGGCGCTGGGGCTGGCCGACCGGCTCGGCTACCAGCGGTTCGTGGCGAACCAGATCTACTACTCGCTGGAGAGCCGGGACGCCGAGTACGAGCTGATCCCCGCCTCGATCGACCAGGGTCTGGGCGTGCTGGTGTGGAGCCCGCTGGCCGGCGGGCTGCTGTCCGGCAAGTACCGCCGCGGGCAGCAGGCCACCGATGGCAGGCACCTCGTGGAGGACTGGAACGAGCCGCCGGTGCGCGACCCCGAGAAGCTCTACGACACCATCGAGGAGGTCGTGGACATCGCCTCCGCGCACGGGGTGTCCCCGGCGCAGATCTCGCTGGCCTACCTCCTGCGCAAGCCCGGCGTCACCTCGCTGGTCATCGGCGCGCGCAAGGACGAGCAGCTGCGGGACAACCTCGGCGCGACCGAAGTCGAGCTCAGCGACGACGAGTTCCGGAAGCTCGACGAGATCAGCAAGCCGTACCTGATCTACCCGCACTGGCACCAGGCCCTGAGCGCCTCCGAGCGGTTCGGCGCACCGGACCGCGCGCTGCACGGCTGATCGTCCCCGGCCCATCGGGCCGGATCGACCCGATCGGTCAGCCCGCCGGTGCCGCCGTCGTCGAGCGCACGACCAGGCGCGGCGGCACCACCAGGGAACGCGGCTCGGTGCGGCCGCCGTCGAGGCGCTCGACGGCGGCCGCCACCGCGTTCCGAGCCTGCGCGGCGGCCTCCTGGCTGACGCTGGTCAGGTCCAGGTGCGACAACCGGGCGAGCGCGCTGTCGTCGTAGCCGACGACCGAGACGCGGCCCGGCACGTCGATCCCGTTGCGCACCAGCACGTCCAGCGCGCCGATCGCACACCGGTCGTTGGCCGCGACGATCGCGGTGGGCAGCTCCCCGCCCGCGAGCAGGGCGCGCGCCGCGTCCGCCCCGGCTTCCTCGGTGTAGGCGCCGGACACGATGCGCTCGGCGATCCCGTTCCGGCGCACCGCCTTGCGGTAGCCGCGGCGCCGGTCGGCGGCGATGGTGCCGCTCCCGCCGTCGACGTGCACGATGTCGCGGTGCCCGAGGTCGACCAGGTGCTGCACGGCCTGCACCACCCCGTCGTCGTCGGCGGCGCGCACCACGTCCACCGCCGCGGACCGGCTGCGGCGGCCGACGACGACCACCGGCAGCTGCTCGCCGAACTCCGTGAGCAGCGCCGACGGCGCCTCCGGACCGAGCAGCAGCAGCGCCTCGCAGCGGAAGCCGAGCAGGTTCTCCACCGCCCGGCGCTCGTCGTGGGTACGGGTCAGCGCGCCGAGCACCACGTCGTAGCCCGCTTCGTCGGCGGCCGCGTGGATCTCCTCGACCAGTTCGGCGTGGAACGCGCTGCGCACGCTGAGCACGACGCCGAGCATCCGGGTGCGGTGCAGCGCCAGCAGGCTCGCGCTGCGGTTGGAGCGGTAGCCGAGTTCTTCGGCGGCGCGCACCACCTTCTCCCGGGTGGCCTCGCTGGGGCCGGGGGCGTCGCGCAGCACCAGGGACACCAGGGCCTTCGACACCCCGACGTGCGCGGCGATGTCGCTCATCGTCGGCCGCCGGGCCGGGTCCCGGTTCGCGGGATCGCGCTGCACCACGCTCGTCTCCGATGATCGCGCCGAGTGCGCCGCGGACCGCGCGGCGCCACCTGCGTACTTCCCGGACGAATCTTGACACGCCGTCGCGGGGAACCTCATAGTAGCCGTCGTTAAACCGGTCTAATAAACCGGTTCAACCCGCTGGGGCGGCGCACCGGGATCCGTCCGATCCCGTTCCGCCGCAACGGAATCCACCGCACACGGCAGGAGAACGATGAACGACATCGGAGTCGCCGTCATCGGCGCGGGCATGGCGGGGCGCGCGCACGCCGCCGGCTACCGCAGCGCCGCCACCATCGCCGGGACCGGAGCCGGCCGCGGGTCCGGCTGGTCACCATCGCCGACCTCAACCCCGAGTTCGCCCGCGGTACCGCGAACCGGTTCGGCTACGCCCGCGCCGACGAGTCCTGGCAGGCCGTCGCCGAGGCCGACGACGTGCACGCGGTCAGCGTCGTGGTCGCCAACCCGCTGCACCGCGAGATCGTCGAAGCCCTCACCGCCGCGGGCAAGCACGTGCTGTGCGAGAAACCGCTGGCCCCGACCGTCGCCGACGCGGAGGCGATGGCCGACGCCGCCGACCGCGCCGGCGTCCTCGGGCGCACCGGTTTCACCTTCCGCCGCTCCCCCGCCATCGCCGCCGTCCGCGAGCTCGTCGAATCCGGGCGGCTCGGAGAGGTGCTGCACTTCAGCGGCCGCTACTGGACCGACTACGGCTGCGACCCGGACGCGCCGATCAGCTGGCGCTACCGCGGCGGGCCCGGTTCGGGAGCACTGGCCGACGTCGGCAGCCACCTGACCGACGTCGCCGAGTTCCTCTGCGGCCCGGCGGAGTCCGTCGCGGGCGGCGTGCTGCGCACCTGGACCGCGGACCGGCCGGTGCCGCTGGGCGCGGTCGTCGGGCACGCCAAGGCAGCCGTCGGCGCCGACCGCGAACCGGTCGGCAACGAGGACTACGCGGCGTTCACCGCCGAGCACGCCTCCGGCGCGTCCAGTTCGCTGGCGGTGTCCCGGGTGGCGCGCGGGCACCCGAACTCGCTGCGGTTCGAGGTGTTCGGCACGAAGGGCGCCGCCACCTTCGACCTGCGCAGGCCCGCCGAGTTCGGGCTGATGGACAGCGCCTCCGGCGAGGGGTACCGGCAGGTGCTGCTCGGGCCGGAGCATCCCTACATCGCGGGCGGGCTGCCGATGGACTTCCCCAGCGTCGGGCTCGGCGTCAACGACGCGTTCGTCTTCCAGGCCAGGGCGTTCCTCGACGAGATCGCCGGCGTGGACGACGGGCTGCCCGCCTGCCCGGACTTCGCGCACGGGGCGCACAACCTGCGCGTGCTGCGCGCCGCCACCACCTCGGCCGCGGACGGCGGCGCGGCCGTCCGCATCGACTGACCGAACTTCGACCGAACTTCGACGGAGAGGACCTGCCATGCGACTCGGCGTGTACACGGCGATCCTGCACGACCTGGACCTGCGCGGAGCACTGCGCGCCATCGCCTCGCTCGGCCTCAGCGGGGCCGAGATCAACGCGGGTGGTTTCCTGCCCGCGCCGCACCTGCCGATCGACGACGTGCTCGGCAGCGACACCGCCCGCGACGACTACCTCGGCACGTTCGCCGCCGAAGGGGTCGAGCTCACCGGGCTGAACGTGAACGGCAATCCGCTGCACCCGGACCCGAAGGTCCGGGAGGCCCACGCCCGGGACCTGCGCCGCGCCATCGAGGTCGGCGGCAAACTCGGCGTCCGGCGGCTGGTGTCGATGTCCGGCCTGCCCGCCGCGCACCGGGGCGGCCGGGAACCGTCCTGGTCGATCGTGCCGTGGGACAGCGCCTACCTGGATTCGCTGGAGTACCAGTGGGAGGAGGTCGCGGTGCCGTTCTGGCGGGAGATCGGCGCGCTGGCCGCCGAGCACGACGTGCACGTGTGCATCGAGATGCACCCGCACAACCTGGTGTTCAACCCGGCCACCCTCGAACGGCTGGTGGAGCGCACCGGCGCCACGCACCTCGCCGCCGAGCTCGACCCCAGCCACCTGTTCTGGCAGGGCATCGACCCGGTCGCCGCGGTCGAGCACCTCGGGCCGCTGGTGCGCCACGCCGCGGCGAAGGACACCCGGATCAACGAGGCCAACCGGCGGGTGCACGGGGTGCTGGACGACCGGTTCCACCGGGTGCCCGCCGACGCGGCGACCTCGCTGGGCGGGCGCTACACCCTGAACCGCTGGCCGCAGGACCCGAGCTGGGAGTTCGTCGCGGTCGGGCGCGGGCACGACGAGGACTTCTGGACCCGGTTCCTGCGCGCGCTGCGGCAGGTCGACCCGGCGATGGCGGTGAACATCGAGCACGAGGACCTGGAGCTGGGCCAGCTGGAAGGGCTCCAGGTCGCCGCCGAGCACCTCACCGCCGCGGCCGCCCGCGCGTGATCGGGAACGGCCCCGCCCGGGAACGCGAGCCGGGTGGGGTCGTTCAGCGGGGTTGCGGGATGTTCTCCCAGGCGTCCTCGCGCAGCAGCGTGCCGAGCCGCCGCACCGCCCGGTACTGCAGGGCGCGCACCGCGCCCCCGTCGCGGCCCATCCGGCTCGCGGTCTGCTCCACGGTCAGCCCCAGCGCGAACCGCAGCACCAGGCACTGGTGCTGGTCGTCGCTGAGGTCACCGGCGCGGGACCACAACCGGGCGGCCATCATCCGGTCCAGCACCAGGTCTTCCAGCGCGTCGGCGCTGCGCCGATCCGGGTCGAAGTCGGCGGTGACGACCTCGCGGCGGTTGCGCGCCGACTTGACGTGGTCCAGCAGCAGGTGCCGGGCGATGGTGACGAACCAGGCGCCCGGGTCGTCGCTGCCGCGCCGGACGGTGCGGATGCTGTGCAGCGCCCGCGCGAACGTCTCGTGCACGAGGTCTTCGACGGTGCTGAAGTCGTGGATGCGCGCACAGAGGAAGTGGCTCACCAGCGGCCGGTACCGCTCGTAGAGCCTGCCGAACGCGACCCGATCGCCGTGCTGGGCCCGTTCCACCAGTTCCCACGCCGCCTCCCCGGTCAGCGGTTCCGGGGCGCGCACCGCGGCGGTCATGCCGCCCTCCCGGTGCGTTCCGGGGTCGCGCCGGGTGGTCGCCGGTTGCCTGCGGTGTCGTTCACTGGGCGCCTCCACGATCGACGGTGATCCGGGGAAGGGTCGGCGCACCGGGCGTGCTGGCTTCTCCACGTGCTGTTCGAGAACCCGGCGCGATGCGAATTACGATTAACATAGGTGGCGCCGCAGAAGACCGTCAAGGCCGCGACCGCCTGCCCTGCCACGAAGAGCGCCGAAGTGTAAAGTCGGCGCGCGACGGTGCGGCGAGCAACGGAGGTATCACTCATGGCATCTCCGAGCACCCGCGGAACCGGCACCCGCGGAACCGGGACCGGCACCTCGCGGCGGCGCACCGGCGACCGGCGGGCGCAGATCTCCGCCATCGCCGCGGAACTGTTCAGCGAACGCGGCTACCACGGCGTCGGACTCGGCGAGATCGCCTCCGCCGCCGGGATCACCGGGCCCGCGATCTACCGCCACTTCCCCAACAAGCAGGGCATCCTGGCGCACGCGGCCCGCGAGTTCGCCGCGGCCCTCACCGAATGCGCTCGGCAGGCCGACGCCGAACCGGGCAGCGACCGGGACAAGCTGGACGCGGTGGTGGGCGCGGTCGCCGAACTGGTCGTGCACCGCCGCCGCAGCATCCGGCTCTACCAGTGGGAAGCGCGCCACCTCGACGACGAGGACCGCAGGCACGTGGCCCGCTGCCTGGGCGAGCTGGTCTCGGTGCTGGCGCACCGCCTCGCCGCCGTGCGCCCCGAGCTGAACCCGGGCACCGCGCGGCTGCTGGCCTCCGCCGCGCTCAGCGGAATCGCCGGCTGGTCCACGCACCGGATCGCACTCGGCGACAAGGTGGCCGAATCGCTGCTGCGCTCGATCGCGGCGGTGCTGCTGGCCGCCGAACCACCGACCGACTCCCCCGCTTCGGCCGCACCGGCCGGGAACGGGGTTCCCGAACTCGCCGCGCGCCGGGAGAAGCTGCTGGCGGCCGCCGTCCCGCTGTTCCGCAGGCGCGGCTTCCACGCCGTGAGCATGGAGGACATCGGCGCCGCGGCCGGCATCAACGCCTCCAGCGTGTACCGCCACTTCAGCGGCAAGGCCGACCTGCTGGCCGCCGTGTACTACCGGGCCGCCGACCGGCTCACCTCGGCCTGCGGGCAGGCGGTGGCCGACGCCCCGGACGCCGAGGCCGCGCGCCACGGGCTGGTGGCCGCCTACGTGGACTTCGCGTTCCGCAACCGGGACCTGCTCGCCGTCTACCTCTCGGAGTACAAGAACCTGCCCACCGGCGACCGGCACGAGCTGCGGCGGGCGCAGCGCGACCACGTGCGGCAGTGGACGGTGGTGGCGGAGCGGGTGCGCCCGGACGCCCGGCACGTGCAGGTGACCGCGCAGGCCGCGCTGAACGTGATCAACGATCTGGCGATGGCGAGCCGGCCGGTCGCCACCCCGGAGCAGGCCGCGCACCTCGCGCTGGACGTGCTGCACCGCGTCTGATCACCCGCCCTCCGGCCGAATCGCACCGCACCCGCCCGGGTGAATCGCGGGTCGCACCTGCACCGCTCCATTTGCGCTGTTTTCGCCGTAGTCGCAGGTGGTTCCGCCGATCCTTGCCACTAAGTTAATCGGGATTTACAGTTCACCTCGGGTGCGGCCCGTCTCGGCCGACCACTCCCCGAGGGATCACGTCCGGCCATCCCGGAAGGAAACGACCATGCCCCGAGTCCTCAGCGACGAGCGACGCGACTTCGTCCAGGCGATCTCCGAGTTCTGCCGCCGCGAATGCGGCAGCAAGCAGCAGCGCGACGAGCTCACCGACGGCGGGACGCACCTGCACAACCAGGAGCTCTACGCCAAGATGGCCGACCTGGGCTGGCTGGGCGTCTACATCCCCGAGGAGTACGGCGGCGCGGGTCTCGGCATGACCGACCTGTGCCTGTTCCTGGAGGAGACCGCCTACGGCCGCGCCCCCATCGGCGGCTTCGCCACCACCATCATCTCCGCCGCCGCCTACGCGAAGTTCGGCACGCCGGAGCAGCAGCGCACCGTCCTCGACGGCGTCGTGCGCGGCCGGGTCGAAGCGATCTCCATGTCCGAACCCGGCGCCGGCTCCGACGTCGGCGCGCTCACCTGCAAGGCCGAACGCCGCGACGGCGGCTGGGTGATCAACGGCCAGAAGACGTGGTGCTCCAACGCGCACCTCGCCGACCACGTGCTGCTCATCGCACGCACCGGGACCGGCGGCAGCAAGCACGAGGGCCTCACCCAGTTCATGGTGCCCACCGGCACCCCCGGCCTGCAGGTCCAGGGCATCGACACCATGGGCGGGCGCGAGGTCAACGACCTGTACTTCACCGACTGCTTCGTGCCCGACGACGCCGTGGTCGGCACCGTGGACCAGGGCTGGAAGCAACTGATGGCCGGGCTCAACCTGGAGCGGATGATCCTCGCCGCGCTGATGCTCGGCACCGCGCGCCGCGCCTTCGACGACACCGTCGCCTACGTCAAGGAACGCGAGCAGTTCGGCCGCCCCATCGGCACCTTCCAGGCGCTGCGGCACCGGATCGCCGACATGGCAACGGAATTGACGTGCGCCCGGCTGCTCGTCGACGACGTGGCGCGGCAGATCGACGAGGAACCGGACCGCACCTTCCCGCGCGAGGCGTCGATGGCGAAGCTCAAGTGCACCGAACTCGCCAAGCACGTGTCCCTGGAAGGGATGCAGATGCTCGGCGGCTACGGCTACGCCACCGAGTACGGGATGGAGGCGCTGCTGCGCTCCACCGTCGTGTCCACCGTGTACGGCGGCACCAGCGAGATCCAGCGCGACATCATCGGCAAGACCTACGGGCTGTGAGGACGACATGACCGACACGCCCGTGGCACCGCGGCTGCGCTCCACCGATCCCGCCGACGGCAGCCTGGTCGCCGAGTTCGACGTCGACGGACCCGAGCAGGTCGCCGCCGCCGTCGCCCGCGCCCGCGATGCCGCCACCTGGTGGGCCGGACTCGGCTTCGCCGACCGGGAACGCCGCCTGCTGCGCTGGGCCGCGCACCTGACCCGGCACGCCGAGGAGATCACCGCGCTCGTGCGCGCCGAGAACGGCAAACCGCGCGACGACGCCTTCCTCGAACTCACCCTCACCCTGGAGCACATCCGCTGGGCCGCGCGCCACGCCCGATCCGTGCTGCGGCCGCGCTCGGTCTCGCCCGGCCCGCTGATGGCCAACCACGCGGCGCGGATCGAGCAGCGGCCGCTGGGCGTGGTCGGCGTGATCGGGCCGTGGAACTACCCGCTGTTCACCCCGAACGGCTCCATCGCCTACGCGCTCGCCGCGGGCAACACCGTGGTGTTCAAGCCCAGCGAGCGCACGCCCGCCGTCGGCCGGTACTACGCGGAGGCGTTCGCGGCGGCGAACCCGGACGCGCCCGCGGGCGTGCTCACCGCGGTGCAGGGCGGCGGCGAGACCGGGGCGGTGCTGTGCAGGGCCGGGGTGGACAAGCTTGCGTTCACCGGCTCCACCGCCACCGGCAAGAAGATCATGGCGACCTGCGCGGAGACCCTCACCCCGGTGCTCGTCGAGTGCGGCGGCAAGGACGCGCTGATCGTCGCCGCCGACGCCGACCTGGCCGCGGCCGCGGACGCCGCCACGTGGGGCGCGATGTCCAACAGCGGGCAGACCTGCGTCGGCGTGGAGCGGATCTACGTGGTGCGCGAGGTCCGGGAGGCGTTCCTCGCCGAGCTGGAGCGGAGGCTGCGCCAGGTGCGGGCCGGGGTGGACTACGGGCCGATGACGGTCTCCTCCCAGGTGGAGATCGTGCGCGGGCACGTCTAGGACGCGCTCGCGCACGGCGGCACGGCCCGGGTCGGCGGCGCGGACTCGGTGAGCCCGCCGTACGTGGACCCGGTGCTGCTGCTGGATACCGACGAGGATTCCGCCGCGGTGCGCGAGGAGACCTTCGGCCCGACGGTCACGGTCCGCACCGTGGACTCGGTCGACGAGGCGGTCCGGCTGGCCAACGCCACCGAGTTCGGGCTGGCGTCGACCGTGTTCTCGCGCAGGCGCGGGATGGAGATCGCGCGGCGGCTCCGCGCCGGGGCCACCTCGGTGAACGCGGTGCTGGGCTTCGCGGCGGTGGCGGCGCTGCCGTTCGGCGGGGTCGGCGCCTCCGGCTTCGGCCGCATCCACGGCGCGGAGGGGCTGCGGGAGTTCAGCCGCCCGCACTCGTTGACGCGGCAGCGGTTCGCGATCCCCGGCATGGCGCTGATGAGCTTCGAGCGCACGGCCCGCACGATGCGCCTAGTGGAGCGGGTCGTCCGGCTGCGGCACGGCCGAGCCCGCTGATCGGTGGTGCACGGCCCTCCCCGCGCGGACGGTCCGTGCACCGGGGACGTCAGGCGACGACGTAGTCGTGCTGGAGGGGTTCGCCGGCGAGGAAGCGCCGCACCGAGTCCCGCACCCCGGCCGCGTAGCGCTGCTGGGCTTCGAGGCTGGTGCCGGAGACGTGCGGGGTCAGCGCGTGCCCCGGCATGCTCCGCCACGGGTGGTCGGCCGGCGCGGGCTGCGGGTACCAGACGTCACCCGCGTAGCCGCCGAGGTGCCCGTCCTCCAGCACCCGCACCAGCGCATCGGTGTCCACGAGCTGACCGCGGGCGATGTTCACCAGCCACGCACCGGGCCGCATCGAGCGCAGCCGTTCCTCGCCGAACATCCCCTTGGTCTCGGACGTCAGCGGGCAGGACAGCACGATCGCGTCCGACTGCGCCACCAGGTCGTCCAGGTGCTTGAACCGGGCGCCGAACACCGCTTCTTCGGTGGTGCTGCGGCGGTGCCGGGTGTTGTACAGCATCCGCACGTCGAATCCCTTGAGCCGCAACGCGATCCGCTGCCCGATCTGACCCATGCCGACGATGCCGACGGTCTTGTCCTCGACGTCGTGCGACCGGGCGGCGATGTCGGCGATGTCCCAGCGGCCGTCCACCACCTGCCGGTAGGCCGGGAGGTAGTTGCGCACCAGCGCGAGCAGCTGCATCACCGCGTGCTCGGCGACGCTGACCACGTTGCTCCCGGTGATCTCGGCGACGGTGATGCCGAGCTCGGCCGCGGTGTCCGAGTCGATGTGGTCCGAACCGACGCCCGCGGTCAGCACCAGCTTCAGCCGCCGCGCCCCGCGGAGGTCGTCGCCGGAGAGGTAGGTGGGCCAGAACGGCGTCGTGATGAACACGTCGGCGTCGGGCAGGTGCTCGCGCAGGGCCTCGTCCCGGTCGCTGAGCACGACGTACTCGTGGCCTTCGGATTCGAGCTGCTTGCGCAGGCCCAGCGCGCCTTCGGCGCTGCCGAGCAGTTCCAGCCCGGAGTGGTCGACGTGCTGCTCGGTGGGACCGGGGTACAGGACGGCAACGAACTTCACGGCCGCCTCCTTACTGCCTGTCTCGCTGCGGGATCGATGTCCGATGTATGTCCGGCACACGGCGACATCGCCGTCCTCGCGAGGAAGCCGCTGCGAGAGCGTTGTGGATCTGGGTTGGCAGACAAGATCACCCCCGCCAGGATCTCGTTGTGTGTATGCAAGCGAGGGACCTGGCGGGGATGATCGTCGGTCATGGGTATCCGTCGAGTCTGAGTGATCAGGAGTGGGCGGTGCTGGAGCCGTTGATGCCCGTGCCGGACCGCAGGAAGGGCGGTGTGGCACGGAAATACGGTGACCGGCTGGTGTTGGACGGGATCTTGTTCGTGCTGCGGTCGGGATGCGCGTGGCGGATGCTTCCGCGTGACCTGCCGCCCTGGCACACCGTCTACCGCTGGTACCGGCGATGGGCCGCCGACGGCACCTTCACCCGCCTGCACGACACCCTCCGAGACCGGCTCCGCACCCACACCGGCCGTGACCCCGCCCCGACTGCGGCGATCCCGGACGCCCGGTCGATCGTCACCGGTGAAGGAGGCAGCGATCTGGGCTACGACGCCGGGAAACGCACCCGCGGACGGAAACGACACCTCAAGACCGGGGCGAGCGCGGCGGCCGAGAGATCCTGCGCCGCCTGAGCAGTCGTTACCGATCGATCACCCGTGTCTGGGCCGACGGCGGCTAGGCAGCCC
Organism: Saccharopolyspora sp. MMCC62; assembly: GCF_057736575.1. Lineage (NCBI taxonomy): Bacteria > Bacillati > Actinomycetota > Actinomycetes > Pseudonocardiales > Pseudonocardiaceae > Saccharopolyspora > Saccharopolyspora sp. MMCC62. The sequence goes on from NZ_JBYKCM010000001.1 coordinate 724,861, forward strand.
GAAAGGCGGCGGCATGGAAACCTGGACCCGCACCGAACTCGGAGTCACCCTCGACATCGTCACCCGGCCCGCCACCGCACGAGGCTTCACCGTCCTCCCCCGCCGCTGGGTCGTGGAACACACCTTCGGCTGGCTCACCCGCCACCGACGCCTCGCCCGAGACGACGAACCCCTCCCCACACACCTAAACCACAGATCCACAACACCCTCTGAGAACCAACGAACGCCGGACTCGGGTTCGGGGAAGGGTCATGAGACGGGACCGAGTCCGGCCGCGGGGAGGAGCTGGGCGGAGTAGGGGCTGAGTTCGATGGGCCCGTCCTCACCGACGACGACTGTGCCGCCGAGGTGGGCGAGGTGGCGGTTGTAGGCGTAGTTCGGCTCGAAGGCGAAGCTCATTCCCGGCACGAGGGTCATCTCGGCGAGGAACGCGGGGTAGTCGGAGACCTTCGGGTACCCCTCGGTGCCGGGGATGGTGCTGAAGACTCCTCGGCCCTTGCCCACCGAGAGACCGGGGTTGAGCGAGTGGACGGCGATGAGGAACGGCCAGCCGTCGGCGGCGTCGATGGGCTCGTGCATGGCCTCGACGACGTCGCCGAAGGTACCGCCGGGGCGCAGGGCCCTCAGCCCCGCGTCGTAGGCGGCGCGGGCGACCCGGCCGGCGCGGTGGAAGTCCGCGTGCACCTCGCCGACGGTGATGGTGACCTGGTTCTGTGCGTGACGCCCGCCGAAGTTGGAGAACACCTCGGCGTAGATGACGTCGCCCTCGGCCAAGACGCGCGGGGCCCCGGGCCGCTGTCCCCACGACGGGATCCCGGCGGCGATCACGTCCGGCCCGGACCACAGGTGCATCGCCGGCGGCAACGAGCCGTTCCGGTAGCCCTCGGCCATGCCCGCCGCGTACACGTCGCTCTCCGGGACGCCGGGAGCCGCAGTCGCGACCATGGCCCGCACCATGGCCTCGCCGATCGCGGCGGAGTGCCGGAGCACGGCGATCTCCTCCTCGCCCAGCGGCATGATGAGCTGCCCGAAGGCGAGGTCGACCGGACGGAACTCCGCTTCGGGGAACCGGTCGAGGACCCTGCTCCACTGACCGTGCGGAATGATCCCCTCCGGATTCCACGGCAGGTGCGCTCCCAGGCCGACCACTCCGATGGCAGCCTTGTCCAAGCCCAGTCCGGACAGCGTCTCGATGATGGTGGCGGAGTGGCGGGTACCGCGCAGGTTGTGCGGCGGGATCCACATCTTCTCGCCACGTCGGGAGGCTTCGAGGTGGTCCATGACGAACATGGGGCCCGGCAGCAGCGCGATCGGCTCACCGGTCCGCGGGAAGACGACGAGCGATCCCGGCCGGCTGTTGGTGAACCAGGTGTCGTAGGCGACCGGCGCCGGGCCGGCGTCCTCGTGCTCGCCGTAGACCAGCAACGCGTCCAGCCCCTCGTCGGCCAGGAAGGACCTCGCGAGGGTGTAACGCCGGTCGCGCTCGGTGAAGGAAAAGGTCGGTACCTCGGTGGTGGTCATGCGTCTCGTGTCTCCGTGCTGGGTGTGTTCGGCTGGGTGGGGTGTGCTGCGTGTGCAGGCGTCTGACCGCGGAGGAGACCGATCAGGAACCGCATTCCTGCCCGGACGTCGGTCCAGCCGGACCGGGATCGGAGCCGGCCGCTCGCGTCGGCGTCGATCAGGCCGTGGGTGGCCGCGAAAATGATGATCCCGAGGTTGTGGCTCGAGGACGGTGGCAGGGCGCCGGCCTGCTGGCAGCCGGCGACGATGTCGGAGAACACCCGCAGCGCCGTCTCGGCGGCGTCGCCCAGGTCTCCGCCCTGCGCGGCGACGTCGGGCGTACCGAAGAGCAGCCGGTAGCGCGCCGGATGATCCTGGCTGAACCGGATGACGACATCGAGCGCGTCGAGCAGGCTTTCCACCGGAACCGGGGACGATTCCCTGATCGTCGTCCAAGACTCGGTGATCGCGGTGAAGTCGGCCGCAGCGACAGCGGCGAGCAGGTCATCGCGGCTCGTGAAGTGTTTGTAGGGCGCGTTATGCGAAACTCCGGTCGCGGCGGCGACTGCGCGTAGCGTCACGGTGGACTGCCCGCCCTCGTCGAGAAGTTCCGCGGCGGCCGCCACCAGCCGTTGCGCGGTGTTCATCGGACTCGGGCGGGCTCGTCGTCCGCCGCGCGCGCGACGAGCCGTGCCGAGTCCTCCCACAGTTTCTTCGCGCGCCGCCTGTCGTAGGTTAGATGGGCCGACCGGACGGAGGACAGGGTCCCGTCGTTGGCCTGGAAGTACTCACCGGAGCGGTCCCCGTACTCCGGGGAGCTCGCGAGCTCGGCCAAAGACGCCCCGGAGAACCCGACGTCGGAGACGACACCGCCGATGCGCTTGGTCAACCACGAGAACAACGAGGTGGCCGCGAACCACTGAACGGCCTTCGGCATGTCACGCAAGAATCCCGTGGTCGGCACCGAACCCGGGTCGAAGGCGATCGACACCACCGTGCTTCCGGCGCCGCGGAGCCGGCGGTCCAGCTCGTAGGCGTACATCACTGTGCACAGCTTCGAAGTGGCGTAGCGCTTACCGGCGCTGAGCGCCTTGCGGCCGTCCTTACCGTCGTTGGCCAGCGCGACGGCGTCCGGCTCGACCGCGGCACCGACCATCCTGCCGTCCCTCGAGTCCCGATCGTGGGTGCCGCTGGCGGTGAACACGACCCGGGCCGCCTCCCCCAGGTACGGCAACAGCAGATCAACGAGCAGGAAGTTCCCGAGGTAGTTCGTGGCGAACGTCGTCTCGTAGCCCTCGGGGCTGTAGGTGACCTCGCCGTCGAAACGGCCCCCGGCGTTGCAGACGAGCCCGTCGAGCGAGTCGATCTCGCCGGCTTCACAGAGCTTGGCCACCTCGGTGGCGGCGCCGCGGACCGAGATCAGCGACGACGTGTCGAGCAGCAGCAGGGTCACCGACACCGCGTACTCCGCCGTGAGCGCGTCCTTGACCGGCTGCATGCGCTGCGCGCTGCGCCCGGCCAGGACGAGATCGGTGCCCCTGGCTGCGAGCTCACGGGCCGCCGTCAGGCCGATGCCCGAGTGCCCGCCCGTGATGAGAATCGTGGGCATAATCAAAAACCTCCAAGTTGACAACGTCAACCTACAGAGGCAGGTGGACACTGTCAACCAGTGCGGCCTGGGGTGAGCCCGCCGCCGTGCTGAGGCAGTTACTGGGCCTGTCCATCGCCGGCGCGGTCCGACGGTCTCTTCCTCGCCGGGGCCAACGGCAACGTCTACGCGGCCGGCATCACCCGGCGGGCCCGCAGTTGACTTAAGAGTTGGCGGTCGACGACGTGGCTTACCCGACCATGCCGCGGCTGAGTGGGATGGCGTCGACCAGCGGGATCAGCTGGGTGACGTCGTTGCGGTGGCCACCGGTCGCGGTGACGGCGAGCCGGACGATCAAGCGACAGATGTACGGCCGCGCGGGCTTCCCCCTCCTGCGCCGCCGCATCCTGCTCGGCTAAGAGCGTGTCTCAGTTGGCTTGTTGGAGTCGTTTGAAGCAGACGAGGGCGACTGCCAGGGCGAGGAAGGCTTTGAAGGTGTCGACGCGACGTTCGTAGCGCAGGGTCAGGCGGCGGTAGCCGGTGAACCAGGCCATTGAGCGTTCGATGACCCACCGGCGGCGGCGCCGGTGTCTCAGGTGGTCGGCTGCTCAGCGGCTCCGCCGCTCACAGGAAACCGACACGACCCGCCGGGCAGGTTCAGAGACAGGCGGTGAGCGGGGTGGGCGTCTTCGTGCCCTCCCGGCTACCCGCTCCGCGCGGATCGACACCGGGTCGTTCGCGGATTGATTTCAGTCGACACTGAACACATTTGGTCGGCAGAGAACGTCGGCCGAGAAGAACGCCCCGCCGCTCGGACGGGGCGTTCACCCGGTGATCAGCCGGCCAGCGCGCCGATGAACGAGGCCGCGGGCCGCAGCCGCGGCAGCAGCGTCGCCTGGTAGGCGTGGTACAGGTCGGGCTTGCCCTCCCAGACCGTGGCCGCAGGCCGGTTGTGCTCGTCCAGCTCGTGGCGCCAGGAACCGAGCTCGCGGTCCACGAAGAACCGCTCGGCGTGCTCGGCCCAGACGGCGAACCAGCGGGCGTACTCCTCATCCCCCGTCGCCTGGTGCAACGCCCACGCGGTCGCCAGCGCCTCGGCGATCACCCAGTGCAGGCGGTTGCGCACCACCGGCGTGCCGTCGAAGTCCGTGGTGTAGACAAAGCCCTCCGCGCCGTCCACGTACCAGCCGTCGCGGACCGCGGTGGCGAACAGCTCCCGCGCGTCGTCGAGCAGCCAGCCGGGCGCCTCCTCCCCCAGCGCGTGCCGCACGTGCAGCGCCAGGCGGGACCACTCCAGCAGGTGGCCGATGGTCACGCCGTACGGGCGGAACTGGTCGGCGGGCTTGTCCCGGTTGTAGTCCAGCCGCACGTTCCAGCTCGGGTCGAAGTGCTCCGGCAACCGCCAGCCGTTGTCGCGGGCGAAGCGGTGCACCACGTTCTCGACGATGCGGGCGGCGCGGTCGGACCAGCGGCGAGCACCGGTCACGTCGGCGGCGGCCAGCAACGCCTCCACGGTGTGCATGTTCGCGTTGACACCGCGGTAGGGCTCCAGCTCGGCCCAGGAGCGGTTCCAGGAGTCGGCGACCAGGCCGTGCTCCTCCTCCCAGAAGTGCGCGTCCTGCACCGCGAGCGCGTCGTCGAGCAGCTCCCGGCCGCCGTCGGCGCCGATCGCGGCGGCGCTGGCGGCGGCGAGCACCACGAACGCGTGCTCGTAGGCGCCCTTGTGGTCGGCGACCGGACCGGCGGCGGTGGCCGAGGCGAACCAGCCGCCGTGCTCGTCGTCGTGCAGCAGGCCGCGCAGCGCCGCCACGCCGTGCTCGACCCGCGGCCGCAGGTCGTCCCGGCCCTGCGCGACGGCGAGGGCGAGCACGTGCGTGGTGCGGCAGGTGATCCAGGTTTCCACCGGCCGCTCCGGCACCGGTGCGCCCGCGGAGTCCAGCCAGGCGAAGCCGCCGTCCGGGTGTGCGGCGGCCGCGGCGAAGGCGAGCACCCGCTCCGGCTCGACGCGCACCCACTCCGGCACGAACGCCTGCGATTGTTCGGTCACGACGCCTACCTTCCGACGTTTCGGGCGCGGGGCCCGTTCGATCCGACCGGTCCCGGGTTCCGCCGGACGGTCGGTGGTCCGAACCACCAGCTTCGCACAGCGAATCGCCGCCGCACCACGGCGCCTCCGGTGGCGCAACCGCCTCGTCCACAGTGGATTCTCGGCTCGTGGCCGGGTGATGACGGGCGGTCAGCGGCGCCCGGCACCGGGGCCGAGCACCGCGGGCGCGGGCGGCACCGCGCTAGGAGTCGCCGGGCCGGACGGCACCGGGACCGGAGTCGCCGAGCCGGGGTCCACCGGGACCGGAGTCGCCGAGCCGGGCCTCGCCGGACGTGGAGTGGCCGGACGTGGAGTCGCCGGGCAGGGCGTCGCCGGACCCGGAGCCATCAGACCCGGAGTCGCCGGACCGGGCGGCACCGGGCCTGGAGTCGCCGGACCCACCTTCGCCGGACCGGGCGTCGTGGAACCGGGGTGTCCGCCCGTCGAACGCAGCGCGCACCGCCTCGACCTGGTCCGGGCTGCCCAGCAGGTCGGCGAGTGCGGCCTGCTCGGCGGCGAAGCCCTGCTCCCAGTCGACCCGCCCAGCGGCCTCCAGCAACCGCTTGGCCTGCCGCACGGCCTGCGGGCTCTTCGCGGCGATCTCGGCGGCCAGCTCGTGCGCGGCGGCGACCGGGTCCGCCTCGACCCTGGTCGCGAGACCGAGCCGCACGGACTCGGCGGCGGCCACGACCCGGCCGGTGAAGGTGAGCTCCTTGGCCACGTCGCGGCCGACGAGCTCCGGCAGCACCTGGGTGCCGGTCATGTCCGGCACCAGTCCCCACTTGATCTCCAGCACGGACAGCCGGGCGTCCGGCGCGAGCAGCCGCAGGTCCGCGCCGAGCGCGAGCTGCAGCCCGCCGCCGTAGGCGACGCCGTGCACCGCGGCGATCACCGGCACCGGCAGCCGCCGCCACACGTGCACGGCCTGCTGGCCGAGCGCCGCGGCCGGCCCGATCGGCGGGCGCGGCTCGTGGCCAGGCAGCGCGCCGCCGGTCATGGCGCGGAAGGAGTCGAAGTCCAGCCCGGCGCAGAACGCGCGCCCCTCGCCGCGGAGCACGACCACCCGGACGTCCCGCCGGTCGTGCAGCTCCAGGCCGGTGTCGACGAGCTCGCCGAACATGTCCGGGTCGAGCGCGTTGAGCTTGTCCGGCCGGTTCAGCCGCACGTCGGCCACCCCGTCCGCGGTGCTGACGGCGACGCGGCGCTCGGTCACGATCCCTCGCCCCTCCCCCGGCTGCGCTGCGCGGGCACGAGCCACCGTAGGCCGCCCGAGCCGAGCGGTCAACACTGACCGCCCAGGTCAGTTCGGTCCACTGTGGATGATCGGTACCGGGTGCTTGTCGGCACGCCGCCGCGGTCGTATCGTCGAGCACCGTTCGCTCCACCGGCGGGGCCGCGGCGCCGCGCCGGCCGACCTGCGGCCACCGGCCGCACCCCCCGAGGAGAGCGATGGACCCCACCCTCCCCGACGAGCTGCGGCAGCGGCTCGCCCGGCTCGACACGTTCATCGACACCGAGATCCGGCCACTGCAGGAGCAGGACGACAACGCGCGGTTCTTCGACCACCGCAGGGAATTCGCCCGCACCGACCTCGACGCGGGCGGCACCCCGCACCCCGACTGGGAGGCGCTGCTCGCCGAGATGGCCCGCCGCGCCGACGCCGCCGGGTGGCTCCGCTACGGGCTGCCCGAATCCGCGGGCGGCAGCGGCGGCACCGAACTGGACCTGGCCGTGATCCGCGAACACCTCGCCGCCCGCGGGCTCGGGCTGCACAACGACCTGCAGAACGAGTCCTCCGTGGTGGGCAACTTCCCGCTGGTGCACCTGTTCCTGGCCTTCGGCACCGCCGCGCAGCGCCAGGAGTTCGTCGAGGACGTCATCACCGGCCGCAAGCGGGTCGCGTTCGGTCTCACCGAACCCGGGCACGGCAGCGACGCGACCTGGCTGGACACCCGCGCGGTGCCGGACGGCGCCGACTGGCGCATCACCGGTGGCAAGCGGTTCAACTCCGGACTGCACTCCGCCACCCACGACCTGGTGTTCGCCCGCACCTCCGGGGACGGTGGCGACGCGCGCGGCATCACCGCGTTCCTGGTGCCGGTCGACGCGCCCGGGTTCCACGTCGACTTCCACTGGTGGACGCTGAACATGCCCACCGACCACGCCGAGGTGACGCTGCGGGACGTGCGGGTGCCCGGTTCCGCGGTGCTCGGCGAGGTCGGTGGCGGGCTCGACCTCGCGCAGCACTTCGTGCACGAGAACCGCATCCGGCAGGCCGCCTCCGGGGTGGGCGCCGCGCAGCACTGCATCGACCGCAGCGTCCAGCGGGCCCGCGAACGCGTCACCTTCGGGCAGCCGCTGGCCCGGCGGCAGGCCGTGCAGTGGCCGCTGGTGGAACTGCACACCGAGGCGGAACTGGTCCGCACCCTGGTGCGCCGCACCGCGTGGGAACTGGACCGGGTGCCGCACCACGAGATCAGCGACCGGGTCGCCATGTGCAACTACCGCGCGAACCGGCTCGTCTGCGACGCCGCCGACCAGGCCATGCAGGTGCACGGCGGGCTCGGCTACACGCGGCACGAGCCGTTCGAGCACATCTACCGGCACCACCGGCGCTACCGGATCACCGAGGGTTCCGACGAGATCCAGCTGCGCAAGATCGCCGGATACCTGTTCGGATTCGCCGGGCCGCGGCGGGACCGCTGATGGACGGGACGGCCGAGCAGCTGCGCCTGCGGCTCACCGCGCGGCTCACCGAGGTGTGCGGCGAGCCCGTCGCCGTGTCCGCGCCCGAACGGCTCAGCGGCGGGGCGAGCCGGGAGACCTGGGCGTTCCGCGCCACCTCCGGCACCCGCGAGCGGGAGCTGGTGCTGCGCCGCGACCCGCCCGGCTACGCCCGCCCCGAATCGATGGGCCTGGAGGCCGCCGCGATCACCGCCGCCGCGGACGCCGGGGTGCCGGTGCCGCCGCTGCTGGACCACGGCACCGATCCGGCGGTGCTCGGCGCCCCCTACCTGATCAGCGATCTCATCCCCGGCGAGACGATCCCCCGGAAGCTGTTGCGCGACCCCGAGTTCGAGCGGGCACGACCGGGGCTGGCCGCCGAACTGGGCCGGGTGCTGGCGCGCCTGCACCGCATCCCGCCCGACCGGGTGCCCGGGCTGGAGCGGCCCGACCCGCTGGCTCTGCCCGTGCAGGAGGAACCGCTGCCCGCCCTGGAACTGGCGCTGCGCCGGCTGCGCGCGAACCGGCCGGCGCCCGCGGGAGACGTGGTGGTGCACGGCGACTTCCGCAACGGCAACCTCGTCATCGGTCCCGACGGGCTGCGCGCCGTGCTGGACTGGGAACTGGTGCACCGCGGCGATCCGCTGGAGGACCTCGGCTGGCTGTGCGTGAAGGCCTGGCGGTTCGGTTCGGCGGCGCCCGTCGGCGGCTTCGGCTCGCGCGAGGACCTGCTCGCCGGGTACGCGGCCGAAGCGGGCTGGACCCCCGACCCGGCGGCGGTGCGCTGGTGGGAGGTGCTCGGGACCGCGAAGTGGGCCGTGTTCTGCCGGGACATGGCGCGGCGGCACCTCGACGGCGCCGAGCGCTCGGTGGAACTGGCCGCGATCGGACGCCGGGTCTGCGAGCAGGAGCACGACCTGCTGGTGGAACTGGGCCTGCCCGCCGAGCGGAGCGGAGCGCCCGAACCCGAACCGGAGCCCGGCGGGCACGGCCGCCCCACCGCCGCCGAACTCGTGCGGGCCGTCGGCGAGTTCCTGCGCGACGAGGTGCGGCCCGAGCTCACCGGCCGCACCCGCTTCCACGCGCAGGTCGCCGCGAACGTGCTCGACGTCGTCGAACGCGAACTCCGGCACGGCCCGGCGCAGCGGCGGACCGGGCGGGACCGGCTCGCCGCGCTCGGCCTCCGCGACGAAGCGGAGCTGGCCGCCGCGATCCGGGCCGGGGCCGAGGAACCCGCGGTGCTCGCCGCGGTCCGCGCCGCCGTCACCGACCGGCTGCTCGTCGCCAACCCCCGCTACCTGGCCGGGCCGTGACGAACGCGGCCCGCCGGGCTTCCCGGGAGGAACCGGCCGACCAGGAACGACCACCGATCGAAGGAGTCCCGCCCCATGCCCGAACTGCGCACCATCGCCGAAGGCCTGCGCTTCCCCGAAGGCCCCATCGCCCTCGCCGACGGCTCCATGCTGGTCGTGGAGATCCGCCGCGGCACGCTGTCCCGGGTCGCCCCCGACGGCACGATCTCCGTCGTCGCCGACTGCGGTGGTGGCCCCAACGGGGCGGCCATCGGGCCGGACGGCGCGGTGTACGTGTGCAACAACGGCGGGTTCCGCTGGCACGACCGCGACGGGCTGAGCGTGCCCGGCGGCCAGCCCGACGACTACTCCGGCGGGCGCCTGCAACGCGTCACCCTCGACGGCGAGGTCACCGACGTGTGCACCGAAGTGGACGGGCGGCCGCTGCGCGGGCCGAACGACCTCGTGTTCGACGCGGACGGCGGCTGCTACTTCACCGACTTCGGCAAGACCCGGGCCCGGGAGATGGACCTCGGCGGGCTGTACTACGCGCTGCCGGACGGCTCCCGGGTGGAGGAACTGGTGTTCCCGCTGCACCAGCCCAACGGCGTCGGGCTGTCCCCCGGCGGAGATCGGGTGCACGTCGCGGAGACCGCGTCGGGCCGGGTGTGGAGCTGGGAGGTGCTCGGGCCGGGGAAGGTGCGCCGCGGGGCCGAGCTGCTGCACGGGTTCTCCGGGGCCCGGATGCTGGATTCGCTGGCGGTGGACGCGGCGGGCAACGTGTGCGTGGCGACGCTGAACAGCGGCGAGATCAGCGTGCTCAGCCCGGCCGGGGAGCTGATCGACCAGGTGCCGGTCCCGGTACCCGATCCGCTGGTCACCAACATCTGCTTCGGCGGGCCCGAGCTGCGCACCGCCTACATCACCTCCTCGGGGCGCGGGGTGCTGTACGCCACGGAATGGCCCCGCCCGGGCCTCCCCCTGAACTTCACTCGTTGACCCGACTTCTGCTGCTGAGCGACGCGGGTGGCGGAGCCTCGGCCGGCTCCTCGCTGCGGGATCGGGTGGCTCCGCCACATGTGAAAACGCCGTCGTCGGACCAGCTGAGAACCCGCGGCGGCGCCGGTGGATCAGATGGTCGGCGGCTCATCGGATTCGCCGCTGACGGGCGACAGACGAAACCGGCCGCGCAGAGGTGGTCAGGCGCGCGGGCGGCGTGACCGGTTCGATCACGGCGGCCTTCGCTCAACGGTCGTGGCCGCGGAACGGTACCGGTCGTAGCGTGGAAACCGACGAACAGCGAGGTGTGCTGCCATGTCCGAACGCCCGATCCGCATCGGCGGGTTCTCCGGTTACCTCGGGGACCGGTTCACCGCCCTCGACGAAGTGCTGGCCGGGGACCCGGTCGACGTGCTGATCGGCGACTACCTCGCGGAGATCACCCTCGCCGCGCTGTCGGTGCGCTACCGGCGCGACCCGGCGCGCGGCTACGTGGAGCACTTCCTGGACCAGCTGCGCCCGCACCTGGCCGTGCTCGCCGAGCGCGGCACGAAGGTCGTCACCAACGCGGGCGGTTTCCACCCCGCGGGCCTGGCGGCGGCGCTGCGCGAGCTGATCGCGGCCGAGGGCGTCGACCTGCGGGTCGCGCACGTGGCCGGGGACGACGTGCTGGACCGGCTGCCGGAGCTCCAGCGGACCGGGAACCGGCTGGAGCACCTGGACACCGGGCAGGAGCTGGCCGGGTGGGCGGCGGTGCCGATGGCCGCGAACGCCTACCTGGGCGGCTGGGGCATCGCCGAGGCGCTCGCCGCCGGAGCCGACGTGGTCGTGTGCGGCCGGGTCACCGACGCCTCGCTGACCGCGGGCCCCGCCGCCTGGTGGCACGGGTGGGACCGCGCGGACTGGGACGAGCTGGCCGGGGCGGTGCTCGCCGGGCACGTCATCGAATGCGGCGCGCACGCCACCGGCGGCAACTTCTCCGGCTTCACCCGCATCCCCGGCATGGCGGTGCCCGGATTCCCCATCGCCGAGGTCGCCGCCGACGGGTCCAGCACCATCACCAAGCACGCCCGCGACGGCGGTGCGGTCACCACCGACACCGTCACCGCGCAGCTCGTCTACGAGATCCAGGGCCCGGTCTACCTGAACCCGGACGTCACCGCGCACCTCGACGCGGTCGCCTTGGCCGAGGACGGCCCCGACCGGGTGCGGATCACCGGCACCACCGGCACTCCCCCGCCCCCGACGACGAAGGTCGCCGTGTTCGGCGCGATCGGGCACCAGGTGGTGAACACCGTGTTCGTGACCGGACTGGACGTGGCCGCGAAGGTCGAGCTGCTGCGCACCCAGGTCGGACGGGACCTGCCCGCCGGGATCACCGAGCTCGACGTCACCCCGCTCGGCACGCCCGCCGCCGATCCGGCGACGCAGTGGGCCGCCACGGTCCCGGTGCGGGTGATGGCGACCGCGGCCGAGCGGGCACCGCTGGAGCGGTTCGACGCGGCGGCGCGGCTCGGATCGCTGTACCTGCAGGGCGTGCCCGGTTTCTTCCACGACGGCGCCGCCGGGCTCACCTCGACGCCGCGACCGCGCATCGACTACTGGCCCGCGCTGCTGCCGATGTCCGAGGTGCCGCACCGGGTCCTGTTCGCCGACGGGTCCGAAGTGGACGTGACGCCGCCCGCCCGCACCGAACCCGCGAGCGCCCAGCCCGTCCACCCGGAACCGGCCGCCCCGGTGCTCGGCGAGACCCGGTCGGCACCGCTGGGGATGCTGGCGCACGCGCGCAGCGGCGACAAGGGCGGCAACAGCAACGTCGGCGTCTGGGTCGCCGAGGACCGCGCGTGGCCGTGGTTGCGGGACACCCTGTCCACCGCGGCGCTGCGCGCACTGCTGCCCGAGTGCGCCGGGCTGGACGTGGTGCGCCACGAGTTCCCGGAGCTGCGGGCCGTGCACTTCGTGCTGCGCGGGCTGCTCGGCACCGGCGGATCGTCGAACCTGCGCGTCGACCAGGTAGGCAAGGCCGTGGGCGAATACCTGCGGGCCAAGCACGTGCTCATCCCGGTGGAACTGCTGCCGGACGGAGGAGGAACCCATGTCGCTGACTGACCGCGTCACCCGGGCGGTGACCGAACCGTCCACTTCGGACGAATTCGATCCGGCGGGCGAGCTGGCGGAAGTGCTCGGCGGCGTCGGCATGAGCGCCGCGGACACCGGCGGCTCCATCACCTTCCACGGGGCCGACCCGGTGGTGCCCAGCACCTTGCGGCTCGGCGGTGGTTCGGCGATCGCGCTGGCCGCGAAGTCGGCGGCCGTCGCGAAGCTGTGGCGGCTGCGCGGCGGCTCAGGGCAGGACATCGAGGTGGACCTGCGGTCCGCGCCGCACCGGCTGTGCCCGTTCTACGACCGCAAGTGGGAGCTGCTCAACGGCTATCCGGCGGCCTCGGCGGCGAACCCGTCGAACGCGCTCGGCTTCGCCTTCTACCGCACCGCCGACGGCCGCTGGGTGATGCCGCTGAACCCCTACCCGAAGATCAAGATCGCGGCGGAGAAGCTGCTCGGCGTGCCGGACGACGCCGACGCCGTCGCGAAGGCCGTCTCGGGCTGGAACGGCCTCGACCTGGAGAACGCGGCCGTCGAGGCGGGCACCGTGCTGCCGATGCTGCGCAGCACCGAGGAACTGCTCGCCGAACCGCACTACCGCGAGGTCCTCGCCGACCTGCCGCTGATCGAGATCACCAAGATCGGCGAGAGCGAACCGGAACCGCTCACCGGCGGCGACTCCCCGCTGGACGGCATCCGCGCGCTCGGCATGGGCCACGTGATCGCGGGAGCGGGCGTGGGGCGCGCCCTCGCGCTGCACGGCGCCGACGTGCTGAACCTGTGGCGGCCGAACGAGCTGGAGCACGACACCACCTACGTCACCGCGAACGTCGGCATGCGCTCGTCGACCATCGATCCGTACCGGGCCGAGGGCGCGCAGCGCATCCGCGACCTGCTGACCGGCGCGGACGTGTTCTTCGCCAACCGCAGGCCCGGCTTCCTCGACTCCATCGGCCTGTCCGCCGAGCAGGCGGCCGAGGCGCGGCCCGGCATCATCCACGCCACCACCACCCTCAACGGCGAACGCGGGCCGTGGGCGGGGCGCGTCGGCTTCGACCAGACCGCGGGCAGCCTCACCGGCATGATGAACCTGGAGGGCGACGGGGAGACGCCCGCGCTGCCGCCGATCCTGGTCGTCAACGACTACATCGTGTCCTGGCTGCTGACCACCGGAATCACCGAGGCGCTGGCCCGCCGCGCCGTCGACGGCGGCAGCTACCGGGTGCACGTGTCGCTGACCCGCGCCGCGCTGTGGATCTTGAGCATGGGCGTGTTCGACAAGGAGTACGCCGCGGCCACCGCGGGCAGCGACGCCCGGCACGCCTACCTCGACCCGGAGACGTTCACCGCCGACACCCCGCTCGGCCACTACCAGGGCGTCACCGACCAGGTGCGCATGTCGGCCACCCCCGGCCACTACCGCACCGTCCTCGTCCCCCGCGGCTCGTCCCGCCCGGAGTGGCTGGAGCGCTGACTCGCGGGTCGTTGAACTCGGGTTGCTCGGCACTCGGGTGGCGGAACCTCAGCGGGATTCTCGCTGCGGGATCGTTTTCACCGGTGGCTCCGCCACAGGAGAAAACGCCGTTCTCGCGAGAAGACCGCTGAGAACCCGCGGGTCGTCCGGCCGCTCAGGCGGTCGGCGGTTCAGCGGCTTCGCCGCTGACGGGAAAGAGCCGAGACCGCCTGGCGCGAGCGGTCAGGCGTCGGCCGGGCTGCGCGGGGCGAGCGCTCCCCGGCGTTCGAGCAGCCGGGTGCCCGCGCTGCCCGCCAGGCCCACGAGCAGCAGCACCGCCCACGGCAGCCAGCGCATCCCCGGCTCGGCGAAGGCGTCCAGCAGCGCCCCCGCCAGCCAGCTCACCGCGGCCGCGACCAGGCTGGACACCAGGTAGTAGAAGCCGTAGTAGGTGCCTGCGAGGCGTTCGCTGCCGACCGTCGGCAGCAGTTCCATCGCGAACGGGTTCGTCATCGCCTGCCCGACGGTGAACAGCACGATCGCGAGCACCACGGGCACGAACGCCAGCACGGTCCCGGCGATCCCGGCGGCGGGCAGCCGCTCCGGCAGCACCGGTGCGGCCAGCAGGATCGGCACGAAGGAGCCGCCCATGCAGGCCAGGCCGACCACGATCGACCGGCCCGAGCTCCACCGCGCCCGGCACCACTCGGTGATCCGCACCTGCCCGAACACGCCGATCAGCGTGGACACGCCGAACACGACGGCGATGGACCACGCCGCCCCGGACACGCGCTGCGCCTCCAGCGGCAGCGTCAGGTACAGCTGGTTGTACAGCGCGAAGTACGCCGACAGCGCCAGGGTGAAGCCGAGGAACCGGCGGTTGAGCACCACTTCCCGCCAGCTGCCGAGCACGCTCTGCCGCTGCGGCTCGACCTCGCGGTGCGGCAGCACCAGCAGTTGCGCCCCGGTGAGCACCGCGAACGCGACGCACGCCACCAGCGCGATGACGCGGAAGTCCACCGCCAGCAGCGCCGCGCCCAGCAGCGGTCCCACCAGGGTGCCCGCGTGCTGGAACACGTTGAACACGGCGAAGACCTCGGCGCGCCGCTCCCCCGCCTCGTGCATCAGGTAGGTCCGCACCGCCGGGTTGAACAGCGCTCCCGCGAGACCGGTGAGGATCGCGGCGGCGAACAGGCCGGGCAGCGTGGTGAACACGGCGAACAGGCCGAAGGACACCACGCGCAGCGCGCACCCCGCGATGATCATCGGTCGGCAGCCGAGCCGGTCCGCGGCGGTACCGCCGAGCAGGAACATGCCCTGCTGGCTCAGGTTCCGCACCCCGAGCACGAGCCCGACCACGGCGGCTCCGTAGCCGAGGTTCCCGCTCATGTACGCGGCCAGGAACGGCATCAGCATGTAGAAGCCGACGTTGATGCCGAACTGGTTGATCACCAGCAGCTTCGCGGCCGGGGACAGCCGGGCGAACGCGGCGCGGTTCACGGCCGCACCTCGCAGACCGGGCATTCCGCCGGGCCGTCGGCTCGCCGGGCACACGGATCGACCACCTTGCGCGACCTCCTCCACGTCGTCTTGCTGTCCACTTCGGACGGAATCCCGTCCGCGTCCACCGGTTCGGCGACCGGTTCCGGGAAGTCCTGCGCGGCGAGGAAGTCCGGATCGTAGATCGTCCCCCAGTAGCGGTGCGGCCCGTCCGGGAAGACCGCGGCGACCCGGTCCGCGCCGAGCTCGCGGGCGCACCAGGACGCGACCAGCGCCACCGCACCGGTGCTCCACCCGCCGGTGACGAACGCGTCCACGGCGAGCCGGTGGCAGGCGGCGACGGCCTCCGCGGCACCGACCAGGTGCACCTCGTCGAACGCCGGGTAGTCCACGTTGCCGGGGTGGATGCTGCTGCCGAGGCCGCGCATCACGCGCTTTGCCACCGGATCGCCGAACACCGTGGAGCCCGCCGCGTCCACCCCGACCAGCCGCACCCCGGGGGCGCGTTCGCGCAGCACCTGCGCGATGCCCGCGCTGTGCCCGCCGGTGCCGACGCTGCACACCACCGCTTCCGCGTCGGGCAGCTGGTCGAGCAGTTCGTGGCCGAGCGCGCGGTAACCGCGGACGTTGTCCGGATTGCCGTACTGGTCCGGCCAGTACGCGCCGGGCAGTTCGGCCAGCAGCTCCCGGACCCGGTCCAGCCGCGCGCGCTGCCAGCCGCCCACCGGGTGCGGTGCGCGCACCAGCTCCACCCGCACCCCGTGCGCGGTGAGCAGCGCGCGGGTCTGCGCGTCGAGCTCCGCGTCGGCCACCACGACCACCGGGTGGCCCAGCGCCGCTCCGACGTAGGCCAGTCCGATGCCCAGGGTTCCGCTGGTGGATTCGACGACCGTGCCGCCGGGCCGCAGTTCGCCGCGGGCGCGGGCGCCGGTGAGCATGGCGTGCGCGGCGCGGGCCTTCATGCCGCCCGGCGCGGCGCTCTCCAGCTTCGCCCAGAACCCCGGGTGCGGGAACGAGATCGGCGCGGTGACCCGCAGCAGCGGGGTACCGCCGATCAGGTCCAGGGGCGAGTCGCAGCGGGCGGGCGCGCGACCCGTCACCGCACGACCTCGGTGGCGCGGGCGGCTTGGAAGGTGTGCACGGTGGTGGCCTCGCCGGAGAGCCAGAAGAACGGGTACGGCTCGGCGGACAGCGCGCGCACCGGGCCGCCGACCAGTTCCCGCAGCACCGCGGACCCGGTCTGCGCGAACAGGGTCAGCGGCAGGTCGCGGGCCGCGCAGGCCGCGGCGATGTCGTCGAAGGTGCCGTTGCCGAGGACCATGCCGGAGGCCAGCACCGCGTCCGCGCCGTCGATCGCGGCGGCGTGGTCGGTGCTGATCGGCTCGTCCCACTCGGTGCGGCCGCCCTTGAGGTCGCAGGGCGCGTAGTCGAGCCCGCGGTCCCGCAGCGCGGCGAGCAGCGAGTTCACCACGCCGATCACCGCGACCCGGCCGCCGTCGGGGACCGCGGTGATCGCGGCGACCGCACGGGCGCGGGCGGTGGACTTGGCCAGTGAATCGCCCGCGGGGATCACCACCTGCCGGGACAGCGGGTGCGCGGCGTGCGAAGTGCGGGCGGCGAGGTAGGCGTCGAGGGCGGCGACCCGCACCGGCAGCAGCGGGTGCCGCAGCAGTTCGTCCACGGGGCGGCCCACGACCTGGCGCACCGCTTCCTCGTCGAGGGAACCGGGTTCGACCGCGCAGGAGCCGACGGCCTCGCCCACCCGGACGCTGAGCACGGTGTTGACGTACCCGGTGCCGCGACCGGTGTGCCGGGCGGCCTGCACGGTCAGGAACGCGACGGCGGCGGAGAGCTCCGCCGGGCCGTTCCCGCCCGCATCGCGGAAGTGGCCGGACAGCGCGGACTCGACCAGCGAGTCCACATAGGATCGTTCAGTGGTGGCAGGACGCACGTGTCTCCCCGAGCAGGAACCGGAACGGAACGCACAGCGGCGGGACGAACCCGCGGGGACGACTAATGTCCGATGTGGACGATGCGCCGGATCTCCCGGCGCGATGCGGCGATGCGCGACACCACGTACCTCCTCCGGGGCTCCGCGACCCCGCACGAATCGGCACGACGGTGCCAGTCTCCTGGCTCGTGGATCGGCGCCGGCCTCCGGCCTTCCCGCCGGGAACCGGCAGTGGCTCGGATGGAGGTCGACTCCCCACTCACAGTGGCGGGACCGCGCCGGATTCGCACCGGCTTCCTGCACACCGTCGTTGGAACGGGTCAGAAGTTCGCAGCCCCGGTGTCCGATGTCAAGACCGCGGCCACCGCGCGGAACCCGCACCGCGGCCGGTGGAACGGCTGTCGTCGCAGGTGGCGGACACCGGTGCACGCATCGCCATCCGCGAATATGACATCGGCGACTCCCGCGCCCGGCGGCACCGCACCACCGAGCGCGGGACCACCGGACGCGGGATGCGACGGGCGCGGGCCCGCCGGATTCGCGAGCGCCGGTCACCGAAACGGGACCACCGAAACCTCCCGCCCCGCGCCGCGGACTAGGCCGCGGGCCAGGAAGGCACGCCCGCGTCCAGCGCCCGCTGGGCGAGCTCGCACGGGTCCGCCGTGGCACCGCTCGGGATCTTCGCCTTGGCCGACACCGCCTGGTCCGAGGCGGCCGCCACGACCAGCTCGCAGGTGCCGTCGGCCTTCGGGTCACCGGAGTTCGCGCGCACCGCCGGGTGCCCGCCGATGGTCAGCTCGCCGAAGTCGGAGTACTTGTCGGCCTCGTCCTGGAAGTCCTGCAACGACCGGTCGGCGACCACGCCGACCTCCAGCCGCACGCTGTCCCGCGGGGTGCTCCAGGTGCACGTGCCCGCGTCGTCCTTGCCGCCCAGGTGGAATCCCAGCTCGTGCACCGTCTGCTCGGGCACCAGGTCGCAGGACTTCTCACCGGCGACGTCCTTCGGGGAGTCGACCTGCACGCCGCCGCATCCTGCCAGCGACAGCGCGGCGACGACGGCCAAGCCGATCGAGCCGAGCCGAACCGCGCCGATGCGGGCCACCGCAACCTTCTCGTTCACACTCATCACGCCTGCCGTTGATCCGGTCCGGATCGGGTCGATCCGGAGAACTCGCGCCCTCCCCGCTGGACGCGCTGATGATGTCCCGCGCGTCCAGCGGACGCCTCCGGCAGGAACGCGACTTCGGCCGTACCGCCCAGGAATCGAGCGACCGGCCCGGCGCACCGGTTGCCCCGAGCGGACCAGGACCACCGGCGCCCCCGCCCCCGAAAACAGGCCCCGATGACGAGAACCCGCCAACTTCAGCGGGGCCGCGGCTCGACCCCGTTGACGACGTCGGCGGGCCGTTCCCCGGCCAGCACGGCGCCCAGCTTCGCGAACAGCGCGCCGCGGAGGTTGTGGTAGGCGTCCCAGGTCACGCCCGCGGTGTGCGGGTTGAGCAGCACGTCCGCCCGCCCCCGCAACGGCGAGTCCGCGGGCAGCGGTTCCTGCTCGAACACGTCCAGCGCCGCCCCCGCCAGCCGCCCGGAGTCCAGGGCCCGCACCAGCGCCCGCTCGTCGAGGACTCCGCCGCGGCCCGCGTTGAGCACGTACCCGCCGCGGGGCATCCGCGCGAGCAGCTCGTCACCGATCAGGCCGCGGGTGGCGGTGTTCAGCGGCAGGTGCAGGCTCAGCACGTCCGCGGCGGCCACCGCCTCCGCCAGCGGGAGGTACTCGCGCCCCGGCTCGGACGGCACCGGGTCGTGCACCACCACCCGGGCGCCGAACCCGTCCAGGCGGCGGGCCACCGCGCGGCCGATGTTGCCGAAGCCGAGGATGCCGACGGTGAGCGCCGCCAGGTCGCGGCCGCGCAGCCCTTCCGGCCCCCAGCCGCCGGATTCCACCTTGCGGTGCCCGGCCGCGTAGTGCCGCAGCAGCGACAGCAGCGAGCCGACGGTCCAGTCGGCGACCGCGTCGGCGTTGAACCCGGGCAGGTTCGCCACCGGGATGCCGCGCTCGGCGGCGGCGAGGTGGTCCACGCCGTCGAAGCCGACCGCGACGGACTGCACGAGCTCGCAGCGCGGCATCGCGTCCAGCAGCCCGGCGTCGATCCGCCGCTCCTTCTCCAGCGGGGCCAGCACGATCGTCGCGGTGGCCAGCGCGTCCAGGTGATCGGCCGGGTCCTGCTCGGGCCCGATCTCGGTGATCCGCAGGTCCGGCAAGTCCGGCAGGTGCTTGCGCAGTTCGGCCTCGGTGATGTCGTTGAGGTCGTAGAAGCTGACGATGTGACCGGTCATGGTTCCTCTTTCGGGGTGTTCCGGGCGCGCGGAACCCGCTCCCCGCCGTCGGCGAGGAGCTCGGATCCCGCGTGGGATCAGGACGTGGTCGACCAGATCCGTTGCAGCGCGGCGAGCATCCGCTCTTCGGAGCCGGCCAGGTGCGCGGTGAGCAGCGCAGTCGCGCGCGCGGCATCGCCGTCGGCGATCGAGGTCCGCAGCTGCTCGTGCGCGGTGCACACCGGGCCCAGGTCCTCGTCCTCGCTGTTGGTGACCGCGAGCATGCTGGCGAACAACGGCTCGATCTGCAGCCAGATGGTCAGCAGCCTGCGGTTGCCGCTCGCCTCGTAGATGCCGCGGTGGAACCGCAGGTCGTGCTCGGCGAACTCGGCGGCCCGGGACGGCGTGGCCGTCTCGGACATCCCCCGCAGCCCGCGCTGCATCCCGGCCTCCGAGCGGTGTTCGCCGAGACCGATGGCGCTGGTCACGGCGAGCGTCTCGATGGCCTGCCGGATCGCGTAGAGCTCGCGGACGTCCGCGGCGCTCAACCCGACCACGTGCACCCCGCGGCGCTGCGGTTCCACGAGGTTCTCCAGCCGCAGCAGCTTCAGCGCATCGCGGACCGGGCCCCGGCTCACGTCGAAGCTCTCCGCCACGGAGTCCTCGACGAGGTGCGTGCCCGGCGGGATCTCCCCGCGCACGATCCGGTCCCGGAGCGTGCGGGCCAGCCGCTCCCCGAGCGAATCCGCGCGGACGAGCGAGTCGGACATGCATCCTCCCTCGATCACATCGTCAACCGCCGACAATAGTGGTCGCCGCCTGCAATTCGGTCACCTCGTGCCGGTGCGGCATCCCGTCCGCGCCGGGGCGGGTGACGCTGAGCGCGGCTGCCGCGGCGGCGACCCGGGCGGCGTCCGGCAGCTCGGCGCCCTCCGCGAGCAGCGCACCGAGCGCCCCGGCGAAGGTGTCCCCGGCCCCGGTCGTGTCCACACTGGACACCGGAATGGCGGGGACGCGGCCGAGCGGACGACCGTCGGCTGCGAGCTCCACCCCGCGCTCCCCGACCGTGACCAGCACCGACCGGCCGCCGGTGGACAGCGCGAGCGCCGCGGCGGCCGGATCCCGCTCACCGGTGAGCTCGGCGGCCTCGTGCTCGTTGGGCACCAGCACGTCGACCGCGTCGAGCAGTTCGGCGGGGAACCGCCGCACGGGGGCCGGGGTGAGCACCACGGTGCGCCCGAGCCGGGCGGCTTCGACGAGCACCGGTACCGGCACTTCCCCTTGCAGCAGCAGCACGTCCGCGGTCGCGACGGCCGCTCCGTCCGCGGCGCTGAGCTCGGTGAACTCGTCGTTCGCGCCGCCGCAGAAGACGATCGTGTTCTCCCCGGCGGCGTCCACGGTGATGTCGGCGGTGCCGGTCGGCGCCGCGGTGCGCACCACGCCCGCGAGGTCGAGCCCGTCGGCCGCGAGCCGCTGCGCGAGGAAGTCCGCCGCGCCGTCCGATCCGACGCGCGCGCGGAAGTCGACCACGGCGCCCATCCGGGCGGCCGCCACGGCCTGGTTCAGCCCCTTGCCACCGGCGAAGCGGTCCCGGCCGAGCCCGCGCACCGTCTCCCCGGGCCCGGGCCTGCGCCCGACCCGGACCACGGTGTCCACGTTGGCGCTGCCGAGCACGCACACCCGCCCGCCGCGCTCAGCCATGGGCGGCGACCGCGCGTTCCAGTTCGGCCCGCCCGGCGGCGTCCACCGGGTCGAGCGCCATCCGGCTGGTCCCCGCCTCGACGCCCTGCAGCGCCAGGCCCACCTTCATCCGCTCCGGGTCGCCGCGCACCGCGTCCACCGCGGCATCCACACCGTCCTGGGCGCGGGACACCGCGGCGGCGTCTCCGGCGGCGACGGCGTCCGCGGCCGCGACGAACGGCTTCGGCAGCACGGAGGCGACCCCGGAGACCACGCCGTCGAGGCCGCGGGCGGTGACCTGCGCGATGTCCCGGTCGCCGCCGGTGAAGATCCGGAACCCGGCCGGGACCGCGTCCCGGTAGGCGGCCACCGCGTCCAGCGACTCACCGCTGATCTTGGCGCCGACGACGGACGGCAGCGCCGCGATCCGGCCCAGCAGCTCCGGTCCGACGGCGTTGCCGGTGCGGTCGGTGAACAGGTAGGCGTACACGTCGAGCCCGTCGGCCTCCGCGGTGGCGGACCGGAAGAACTCGACGATCGCCTCGTCCCCGGCGGGCAGGTAGTACGGGGTGAGCACCGCGACCGAGGTGGCGCCGAGCTCGCGGGCGTCGGCGATCAGCGCCCGCACCTGGAACGCGCTCGGCGCGCCGACGTGCACGACGACCCGCTTGCCGCGCAGCACTTCCAGGCTGAGCCGTGCGAGGTCGTGCCGCTCCTGCTCGGTCAGCGAGGGGAACTCGCCGGTGGTGCCGAGCACGAACGCCCCGTCGGTGCCGGAGGCGGCGATGAATTCGAGGATGCGGCGCGAGGCCGCCAGGTCCACCGAACCGTCCGCGGCGAAGGCGACGGGGGCGGCGGTGAGGATGATCGGCCTGCTCGGCGCGGTCATGTCGGTCCTTTCGGGGTGGTCGGTCACGACAGGCTGGTTTCGAGGGCGGTGAGTTCGGCGAGGGTGCCGGGCGGCAGCGCGACGGAGGTACCGGATTCGGCGCGGCGACGCCGTTCCAGGTCGCCGGGCACCAGCACTCCGTCGGCGTGCAGCGCGGCGGCGACCCGGCCGGTGGCCGCGGCGTAGGCGTCCTGCTCGCCGAACGCGCCCGGGTCGAGCGCGATGATCGTGACACCGCCGAGGCCCGCCGGGTCGCCGTCGGGTCGGCGCAGCCGCGCCAGGCCGCGCAGCGAGGCCGCGGACCCGTCGGCGTGCGCGAGCCCGCCGAGCAGCGCGGCCGCCAGCGCCAGCCCGTAACCCTTGTGCCCGGCGAGCGCGCCGCCGAGCGGGGTGAGGGTGCCGTCGGCGTAGAAGTCCTCCGGATCGGTGCCCGGCCGTCCGTCCGCGGTGAGCACGGCGCCCTCCGGCAACGGCTCGCCGGTGCGCTTCGCCGCGTGCACCTTGCCCTCGGCGATGTTCGACATCGAACCGTCGAACACGAACGCGCCGTCGGTGGCGGGGACGCCGACCGCCCACGGGTTGGTGTTGAGGAACGGCGTCCCGCTGCCGCTGCCGAACGGCGCCATGCTGCCCACGCCCGGGCCGACCGCGCCGACCTGCACCAGTGCGACGAGCCCGCGCGCGGCGAGGCGTTCGGCGTACTCGCCGAGCCTGCCGACGTGCGTGCCGTTCCGGATGCTCGCGGCCGCGACACCGACCTGCTCGGCCGCGGCGGCGACCTCCGCGGTGGCGAGCGCGGCGGCGTGGTGGCCGAAGCCGTGGTGGCCGTCGACGACGATCGCCGCGGGTTTCGCGCTGACGACGTCGGCTCGGGCCCCGGCCGCGATCAGCCCGCGTTCGACCTCGGCGGCGTACTGCGGCAGGCGCAGCACGCCGTGGCTGGCGTGGCCGGAGAGCTCGGCGCGGACCAGGTGGTCGGCGACCTCGGTCGCGACGTCCTCGGGGGCACCGAGCGCGCGCACCACCCCGTGCACGCGGCCGGTCAGTTCGCTGATCTCGATCATGCGGTCTCCTCGGTGGGGAGCGGGCGCAGCCTCGGCATGAAGAACGCGTAGTTCACCGCGCCGAGCACGGCCACGCCACCCGCGATCAGCAACGGCACCTCGAACGACGAGGTGACCCCGGTGATCACGCCGATCAGGATCGGCGAGACGATCCCGGCGCAGTTGGCGGCGGCGTTCTGGATGCCGCCGAGGGAACCGACGTGCGCGGCGGTGGGCGCCACGTCCGCCGGCAGGCACCACACCGAGGCGGCCGCGAACGTGCTGGAGAAGTACGAGACCGACAGCGCCACCAGCGCCGTGCCCACCCCTGGCGAGGCCACGGCCAGCGCGATCACCGAGGTGCCGAGCAGACCGCCGACCAGGCAGCCCTTGCGCGCCTTCGTGAGGTCGGTGCCGCGCCGCACCAGCCAGTCCGACACCAGCCCGCCCGTCCAGCCGCCGAGCATCGAGGCGATGCCGGGCACCATCCCGAGGAACCCGAAGTTGAGCAGCGTCAGGTCGTAGGTGTCCACCAGGTACGTGGGGAACCAGGTGATGAAGAAGTACGCGACGAAGTTGATGCAGAAGAAGCCGATCATCATCGACCACACGGTGCGGTGCCGGAACAGCGACCGCCAGGGCACCGCGACCTGCTGCTCGGCGTCCGCGCGTTCCTCCTGCCCGGAGCGGATGTGCGCGAGCTCGGCATCCCCGACCCGCGGGGACTCCCGCGGCGAGCGGTAGAAGAACCACCAACCGACGGCGTAGGCGACGGCGAGACCACCGGTCACCAGGAACGAGGCCCGCCAGCCGAAGCTCGCGACGAGCAGCGCGACCAGCGGGATGCACAGCGTCGAGCCGATCGGGTTGCCGTTGTTGAAGGTCCCGGAGGCGAAGCTGCGCTCCCCCTTCGGGAACCACTCGGAGACCACCTGGGCGGCGGCCGGGAACGCGGGCGCCTCCCCGATCCCCAGCAGCAGCCGCAGCACGACCAGCGAGCCGACGCCCCAGGCGAGGCCCATCAGCATCGTGACCGCGCCGAAGACCAGCGCGGACAACGCGATCAGCTTCCGCGGCCCGAGCCTGCCCGCGAGGAACCCGGCGGGCAGCTGGGCGGCCGAGTAGGTCCAGAAGAACGAGGACAGCAGCACACCGGCCAGCGCGTCGGACATGCCGAGGTCGGCTTCCATGTCCGGCAGCGCGACGCTGATCGTGGCGCGGTCGAGGTAGTTGACCGCGATGCCGAGCGTCACCGCGGCGAGCACCAGGTAGCGGTACCGGCCGACCTTCGGGCCGGGGGCGGCGCGGCCGGGCGCGCGCTCGCCGCCGGAGGTCAGCGAGTCGGATTCCATGAACGGTTCTCCTTCGAAACCGAACCGGTGGCAACGTCGCCATCGGTTCGTAGACCGTAAACCGTTAACGAAGTGCCCACAAGTGCCCTCCTCCTGCGGAAATCGACGGCCGCGCCGCACACCCGGGCCGATCTTTTAGGTTAGGCTCACCTAATATTCACGACGAGTTCCGCCCGACCCCGACCAGTGAGGACCTCGACGTTGCAGCCACCCGATCCCGCGGACGCCGGTGCCCGGACCGACCTCGACCTGCTGCTCAACCGGCCGGGCTCGCACGGCGCGCGGCTCGACCTCGACGTGGACGCGCTCGCCGCGCACCTGCCGCTGCTCGACGAATGCGTCGCCATGACCGCCAACGGGACCGCGCTGATCAGCGACCTCGGGCCCTACGCCCAGCCCAGCTTCACCGGCGACCCGCTGCCGCTCGCACCGGACTCGGTGCTGCTGCGGCTGCACCGCCCGACGGTGCGCGCGTTCGTCGCGATGGACGCCGACGAAGGACGTCACGAGCCGCCCGGGCTGTGGATGTTCGACCGGTGGCACCGCGTGGTGCACCGCGGCTACCTGGTGTCGCACAGCGGCACGCTCGCCCTGGACCTGCTGCGGATGGCGCGGCCCGCGGCCGAGGACGCGGCGGAGGCCGAACCGGCCGCCGACTGCTCCGACCAGCTCGGCACCCTCGACGGGCTCCTCGCCGACCCCACCTCGGGCGCGGCGACCGGGACCGCGGTCGACCCGATGCGGGTCGTCGACCTGCTCTGCCACCTGTGCGACACCGGGATCCCGCTGAGCATCGGCGTCCTCAACCGCGGCTGCCTCCAGCTGCACACCGGCGCACTCGACCTCGTCGAGCACCGCGGCGACATGATCACCATGGTCTCCGGCGGCTGCAACGCCGCCTTCCACCCCGCGCAGATCACCGAAGCCCGCCTCACCCGGCCGCACGGCGTGCACGGCCCCACCTCCGTGGTGCGCCTGCATGCCGCCGACGGCCGCTGCGTCGCCGTCCTCGCCCAGCTCGGCCTGATCCCCGAATCCCTCGCCACCACCTGGGAACACACCCTCACCGGCTTGGCGGGCACGTCCACTTGAATGGGAGATCCGGCCTACCACCATCGCGAATCACGAGTCCTATTTGGAGCATTCCATGTCGCACGTCTCGATTTCCAAAACGGTCAACCTGCCCGACTCCGCCATGAGCTTGGCCCAGTAGGTACCGCTGCGCGAGACCTCTTGCTCGCCGAGTACATCCACGTAGTTCGCCGTGGCCGCATAGCTGCCGATCACGGAGATCAAACCCGACCCTGGATCGAACGTCGCCCGAGTGTTGATGGCGGGATCCCCTTCGAAACTCCAATGGACGGCTGTGCCCCGCTGCGCTGCGACGACTCGGACGTCCGGACAGCCGGAGTCCATCGCCGAACCGGTGCTAGCGGCACAACGCCCGAAAGCGGAGCGGAGAACGGAAGTCACCTCGCCCTGTTCCATCGCAGGCCTCTCCTTGCGCACAGGAGGCATCCTCGCCGGGTCGACGGATTCCAGGCTTAACAGCTCCGCACCCGACGAGGACACCTCCGCCAAGTACGGAACGATCTTCGTGGCGAAAACGGGCCGAACGAACGGGTACTCGTACGAGACGGTCATGACGACACTGCCCGACACCAGGAACTTCCCGTCCTCGTACGCGACCCGGGCACCGTCCATCGGGTCGCCGCGGAGCCGCCAAGCGACATTGCTGGCTTCCGATCCCACGAGATCTTCGGATTGCGGACAGTTGGCCGGAGCGAGGACCACCGCGCGGGAACAGGAGCCGATCCCGTCGAGTACCGTCGAGAGCACTTCCTCCCGTTGAGCGCCCTCTGGCCATGGTTCGCTTTCCTCCGGGAACACACTGCCGCCGCTGCACTGCGACAACAGCACGAAGATCAGCAGCGCCACGGCCACCGCGACCATCCAACCGCAGCCCCCGCCGTCTTGACTCGGCGACGCCTGTTCGTCCCCGGGCGCGACCTTCACGTCGTTGACGTAGATCGAGTCCATGCGCCCCACCTGCACGACGTGCCCATTCACGGTTCCGCTGAGATCATTTCGAACCGGAGATGAGCCGGTCGAGTCCGCACCGTGGTCAGGCATTCGCACTTCTCCCCACGCCGAAGCAACAGCCACAGATCAAGGCGCTGGACCATCGGCGAAGCACATCCGGGCACACCGAGAAGCGGATAAGTGGTCGAGGTCCTTGACTCTAACGGCGGTAGAGTACCCGATCGGATCAACGTACGGTAAAGACGCCTAGTGCATCCATTTCCACGCGCCCGACGACCGAATCAAGATCATTTTCAATCCAGAGAGAACACCGTGGTCACGGCTCATCCAAAATAGACCACGATCTTGAAACTTTGCCGCTCGAACCGTATCCATTCAAGCGGATTTCCCCGGCGACCACAGCGGCAGGCAGCCATTCGGAGCAACGCCAGGCACCCTTTCGCTGCACGCGATACGCCGCGAATCATTCCGAAACTGATTCGAACCACAAATGACCCGCGGCGTCCAGCGGAACATCGGTTCAGGGCTGCGACTCGTGATCGACCACCGCACCGTGCAGGTCGCGTTCGATCTCTTCGAGGGTCTTGCCCTTCGTCTCGGTGACGTAGCGGGCGCCGAAGAGGACGGCGACCGCGTTCAGGGCGGCGAACACGTACATCGAGGCGGACAGGCCGATGCCGTCGAGCAGCACGGGGAACGCGAACGCGACGACCGCGGTCGCCACCCACACCGCCGTGCTCGCCACGCCCATCGCCGCGCCGCGCACCCGAAGCGGGAAGATCTCGCCCATCAGCACCCAGAACGTCGGACCCCAGCCGACCTCGTTGCCCGCCAGGAACAACGCCATGAACAGCACGAGCAGCACGGGGTCCGGCTGTGCGGCCTGCGCCACGAGCGCGAGGCCCAGCAGGCTCAACCCCATCACCACGTTGCCGAGCACGAGCAGGAACTTGCGGCCCACCCGGTCGATCAACAGCAGGCCGATCCCGACGAACACGACCTTCACCACGCCGAGCCCGACGGTGGCCAGGATCGCCACCCCGGAACCGAACCCGGCGGCGCCGAGGATCGTCGGCGCGTAGTAGGAGATCACGTTGGTGCCGTTGAGCTGCGTGAGCACCGCAAGCCCGATGCCGATCAGCAGCACCGGCCGCACCCAGCGGCTGCGCAGCGCGTCCCGATTCGCTGGTTCGGCGGCGATGGCGCGGATCTGCTCCAGCTCGGCGTCGGCGTCCGCGCCGCGGGTCACCACCAGCAGCTCCCGCGCTTCGCCAGCGCGGCCGTGCGTGACCAGCCAGCGCGGGCTCTCCGGCAACCGGATCGTGCCCAGCACCAGCGCGATGGCGGGCAGCGCACCGCTCGCGAGCATCACCCGCCAGTTCCCGGTCGGGTCCAGCGCCCAGTTCACCACGTACCCGGCGAGCACCCCGATCACCAGCATCAGCTGGTTGAGCCCGCCGAGCCTGCCGCGGGCGTGCGCCGGCGCCATCTCCGCCAGGTACACCGGTACCAGCGCCGACGCACCGCCGACGCCGATGCCCAGCACCAGCCTGCTGGCGATCAGCGTCGCCGTGCCGACCGACAGGGCGCTCGCCAGCGAGCCGGCGACGAACACCGCGCCCAGCACGAACAGCACCTTGCGACGACCGATCCGGTCCGAGAGCCGCCCGGACACCGCGGCACCCGCGATGGCACCGACCGCGAGCGCGGCGACGATCAGGCCGGACGCGGTCGCGGTGATCGACGGGTAGTCGTGGCGGATGAACGGCAGCGCCCCGGCCAGCACTCCGGTCTCGAAGCCGAACAGGAAACCGCCCAGCGCCCCGAACACGTAGATGTAGCGGGTGGACGGGATGCGGACGCCGGTCGCGGGACCGGTGCGCGTCGTGGTCATCGAGGAACCTCCGTTGGTTCTCGGGGCGTTGGTTCTCGGGGCGTTGGTTCTCAGCGGCGTGGTTCTCGGGGCGTTGGTTCTCAGCCGCGTCGGTTCTCGGGGGGGCGTTCGTTCTCAGCGGCGCCGGTTCCCGGGTCCGTCGGTTCTCGGGACGTGATCCGGCACGTCGGCGGCGCGCGCCGCTGCCACCGCCTGCCCGAGGCACGCGGTCGTCCGTCCCGCCCGGGGTCAGCCCCGCAGGGCGTCCGCGAGGAACGCGTTCGTGCGGGCGATCAGTTCGGCGGCCACCGGGAGGTGGTCGGGGTAGCGGAAGAAGCCGTGGAAGGTGCCCGCGGCCTCCCAGTGCCGGACGGGCACCCCGGCCGCGTCGAGCGCGGCCGCGTGGGCACGTCCCTCGTCGCGCAGCGGGTCGCACTCGGCGGTGACCACCAGCGCGGACGGCAGGTCGGGCCGCATCCGGCCGCGCAGCGGGGAGACGCGCGGATCGTCGCGCAGCGCCGAGTCCGGCACGTACTGGTCCCAGTACCAGGCCAGCTGCGCCGGGGTCAGGTTCACGTGCGCGGTCGGGTCGCGGTACGAGGCGGTGCCGGGGTCGTGCGCGGTCACCGGGTAGAGCAGCACCTGCACCGCCACGTCCGGCGCGCTGCCGGAGACGACCGCGCCCGCCGCGAGGTTCGCCCCCGCGCTGTCACCGACGACCGCCAGCCGCGCCGGGTCGGCGCCGAGCTCCGCCGCGTGCGCCGCCACCCACTCCAGCGCGGTGACCGCGTCGTCGAACGCGGCGGGGAACGGGTGCTCGGGCGCCAGCCGGTAGTCCACCGACACCACGACGCATCCGGCCCCTGCGCACAACCGGCGCGCTACGCCGTCGTGCGAGTCGAGGTCGCCGAAGACCCAGCCGCCGCCGTGCAGGTACACCGCCACCGGCAGCGGATCGGCGGTGCCCCCGGGCTCGTCCGGGCGGTAGGTCCGCACCCGCACCGGCGTCCGCCCGGGCGACCGCAGCACCCGGTCCCGCACCTCGGGGAGCCGCGGCGCGGAGCTGGCGGGAACCGAGCCGCGGGCCATCAGCGCGCGGGCCTCGGCGGCGTCGAGCACCGCTCCGCCGACATCGGGAGTGGCCGCCACCAGCAGCGGGGCGAAGCGGGCCGCGTCCGGATCAAGCGCCACCATCGCGGACTCCTTCGACGAGTTCCCGGAACCGGTCCACCAGCACCTTGGTCACGTTGTAGACGACCAGCCCCGGGCGCGCGGCGCGGGCCTGCCGCTCGTCGCCGACGACGGTGAGCACGTGCCTGCCGGATTCCACCGCCACCGCGCGGACCTGCGCCACCGAGTCGCGCACGGCGGGTTCGTCCACCCCGCCGGTGAGGCCGAGGGACACCGACAGGTCCGCCGGCCCGGCCATCACCGCGTCCACGCCGGGCGTGTCGAGCACGGCGCGCGCGTTCGCCACCCCGCGCGCCGTCTCGATCATGACGACGACGAGGGTGTCCTCCCGCGCCCGCCGGAGCTGGTCGGCGGCGGGCACGGCGCCGAACCGGCCCGCCTGGCCGTACTGCGCGAAGCCGCGGTCGCCGAGCGGCGGGAAGTGCGCGGCCCGCACCACCGCTCCGGCTCCGGAGGCGTCCTCCACGTGCGGGACGACGACGCCTTCGGCCTCCAGCTCCAGCACCCGCAGCACGTCGTCGGTGCCGTGGCGGCCGATCCGGACCAGGCTCGCCATGCCGCGCGCGGCTGCGAGGGTGATGTGCCGCTGCAGCGCGATCAGGTCGGCCGGGCCGTGCTCGCAGTCGAAGAGCACGAAGTCGGCGCCACCGACGGCCGCGTACTCGACGAGCGGTTCGGCGGGCATCCGCACCAGCATCCCGACGGGACTTTCCCCTTGCCGCAGCCGGGTTTTCAGCGATCGGTCAGCCATCGTCGCGGTACCCCCCGATCGTCTCCGGGGTCCACACCCGGTCGATCTCCACCTGCGGCGCGCGGGCCTGCGCGGCCATGCCGCCGTCCACGTTGTAGACCTGGCCGGTCACGTAGGAGGTGAGTTCGCTGGAGAGCGCGACCACGTTGCCCGCCACGTCCTCGGGCGTTCCGGTGCGGCCGAAGGGGATCTGACCCGCCTTGAGCGCCGCCAGCTCGGGATCGGTGGTGTCCGACCCCGCCGTCCCGGCGGCGACGTCGATCGAACCGGGCCGCAGCGCGTTCACCCGGATGCCCCACGGCGCGAGGTCGACCGCGGTGGCCCTGGTGAACGACTCCACCGCGCCCTTCACCGCGTCGTAGGCGATCTGGTTGCGGTGCGCCCGCGCCGCGCCGTGCGAACTGATGTTGACGACGGTGCCGCCGCGCCCGGCCGCGGCGAGCGCCGTCGCCGCCCGGTGCGTGCCGAGGAACAGCAGGTCGAGGTTGGCGCGGGTGAAGCTCGACCAGCCGTGGTGCTCGAGGGCCAGGAACGGGCCCCACGCGGTCGCCGGACCGCGGACGTAGGCGTTGTTGACCAGCGCGTCGACCACGCCGAACTCCCGCTCGGCACGGGCGAAGACCTCCTCGACGGCGGCCGGGTCGGACAGGTCGGCGACGGCGGGGATCGCCCGCTCACCCGCGTCCCGCGCGGTGCGTTCGGCGTCCTCGGCGCGCACGTCGTTGACGACGACCGCGGCGCCTTCGGCGGCCAGCCGCAGCGCGATCGCGCGTCCCAGGTTCCGGCCGCCACCCGTCACCAGCGCGACGCGGTCGCGAAGGAGGCCGTGCCCCGGCGCGCCACCCGCGGGTCGACGATCGTCCATCCGGCCTTCCTCCATCACTCTCGGGTTCCTGCGCCTCGGAACCGCCTGGATCCGCGGCCACGCCGGGCGGGCCCAGGAGTCCACTTAGGACTCGTTCGGTCCGCGCCGGGCGGGCGGCGCCCCACCGGCGGGCCCGGTACGTCGAGGCGTGGCGACGCTAACACAGCCGATCGGTAAATTCCTACTAGTTAGACATTAGTCCCATTAATTAGGACTCGATCTTCGGCTCATCCTAACGTGCACCGACCCCCGAAACCGGGCCTCCTCCTGCTCGATCCGGCAGCCATGAAAGGACTTTCCCAGGAACCGACCCCCTTCCGACCCGGAACCACGACCGTTCCTCAAGAGAAACGCGGGCCGGAGCTCGCACTCCATCGGGACAGTTGATCACTATCCAGGACGCCTCCCGGACAACGATGACCTCTCGACCGCACGTGCTGACCACCTGGCGACCCGCGGCGACACGGTGCGGCGTCAGCACGGCGGAAAGATCCGGGGTCGCCGCGTCGGGATCGCGTCCACGTCCGGTTCGACGGCGGCGAGCGGGAGTTCCCTCGGGGGCACGGCGGCGCGACAGCCGCCCGGAGTCCTCTATGGGAGACGACGATGACGCTCGCGGACCTGTTCCCCACCTTCCGCAAATCGCTGCTGCCGCGACTGTCCGGCGCCCCGTGGCCGGTCGGCGCGGAGCTCGACCGGGACGGGGACCTGGTGCTCGGCGGCACCTCGGTGGCGCGGATCGCGGCGGAGCACGGCACGCCGTGCTCGATCATCGACGAGGGCGAGGTGCGGATGCGGTGCGCCCAGTACCGCGCCGCCCTGCCCGGCGTGGAGATCGCGTACGCGAGCAAGGCGCTGCTCACCAGGTCCGTCGCGCGGTGGATGCGGGAGGAGGGCTTCGCCATCGACGTGTGCTCGGCGGGTGAACTCGCCGTGGCGCGCGAAGCCGGTTTCCCCGGGGAGCGGATCGTGCTGCACGGCAACGTGAAAACCCCCGCGGACCTCGCCGCGGCCGCCAAAGCCGGGGTCGGCCGGATCGTGCTCGACTCCTTCGACGAGATCGCGCTGCTCGCCGAGTCCGCGCGGGAACCGCAGGACGTGCTGGTGCGGGTCACCCCCGACGTCGACCCGCACACACACCGGGCGGTCGCCACCGGCGTCGCCGACCAGAAGTTCGGCTTCGCCCTCGCCGGCGGCATGGCGGCGGAGGCGGTGCGGCGGGTGCTGGCGCAGCCCCGGCTGCGGCTGGCCGGGCTGCACTGCCACCTCGGTTCGCAGCTCACCCGGGTCGCCGCCTACGAGGAGGCCACCCGGCGCCTGCTGCGGTTCCTCGCCGCAGTGCGCGACGAGCACGGCGTGCCGCTCCCGCAGCTCGACCTCGGCGGCGGGCACGCCGTCCCGCAGCTGCCCGGGGAGGACGAGTTCGACCTGCTCGGCTTCGCGCTGCGCGTGCGCACCGCGCTGCACGACGAATGCCGCCGCCACGACCTGCCCGAACCGCGGCTGACCGTCGAACCGGGCCGGGCGCTGGTGGCCCGCGCCGGGGTCACGGTCTACCGGGTGGCGGCGGTCAAGCACGTCCCCGGGGTGCGCACCTTCGTCGCCGTGGACGGCGGCATGAGCGACAACCCGCGGCCCGCGCTGTACGGCACCCGCTACACCGCCCGGCTCATCGGCAGGCCCGCCACGGCGGAACCGCGGTCGGTCACCGTGGTCGGCAGGCAGTGCGAGGCGGGCGACGTGCTGGCCACCGACGTGCCGCTGCCCGCCGACGTGCGCCCGGGCGACCTGCTGGCCGTGCCGTGCACCGGCGCCTACCACGTGCCGCTGTCGTCGAACTACAACATGCTCGGGCGCCCGCCCCTGATCGCGGTCCGGGACGGGCGGGCCGAGACCCTGCTGCGCCGCGAGACCACCACCGACCTGCTCCGCCGCGACGTCGGCGCGTGACCCGGCCATCCGACGAAATCGTGATCTGAACCACTGACTGACCAGATGACTTTTTTGGTCAGTATGGTCGATGGCATGACGGACACCCCCTCGAAACGAGTCCTCGTAGTCGGCACGGGCATCAGCGGACTCGCCACCGCAGCACGGCTGCACCGGGCGGGCTGGACCCCGGTGCTCGTCGAACGGGCGCCCGCACGGCGCTCCGGCGGCTACTTCGTCGCCCTGTTCGGCACCGGTCAGATCGCCGCGCGGCGACTGGGAATCCTCGACTCGATGCACGACCGGGCAGGCACCGTGCAACACCTCGACATCGACCGCAACGGCGGGCGCCGAGAAGGAATGTCCTTCGCCGACGTGCCCGGCAAACCCTGGATGATGCTGCGCGGCGATGCGGAACGGGCGGCGTTCGACGCGCTGCCCTCCGACGTGGAGATCCACTACTCGACGGTGCCGACCGAGATCGTCCAGGACCCCGACGGGGTGGACGTCACCCTGCTGGACACCGCGGCGGGCAGCACCCGCACCGAGCGCTTCGACCTGGTCGTGGGCGCGGACGGGCTGCGCTCCACCGTGCGGTCCCTCGTGTTCGGCCCGCACGAGGACCACCTGCACCGGTTGAACTTCATGATCGGCGCGTTCGAGTACGCGGGAACACCACCGGGGCTCGCGCCCGGCCAGGGCGCCACCCTGCTCGAACCGGGGCGCTCGATGTGGGTGTTCGCGTTCCGCGACCACGACCCGACGATCCTGCTGTCGTACCGGACCGACGACGTCGACGCCGAGTTCACCCGGCCGCCCGCGCAGAGCATCCGGGCCGCGTTCGGGCCCCGGCCGCTCGGCCGCACCCTCGGCGACGTGGTCGACGCGGCGGGAGCCGCGGACCGGCTGCTGTTCGACTCGGTCGAGCAGGTGCACCTCGACACCTGGCACCGCGGCCGCGTCGTCCTGGTCGGCGACTCGGCCTGGTGCGTCACCCTCTACGCGGGCATGGGGGTGTCCGCCGGTTTCGCCGGGGCCGACCTGCTGGGTGCCGTCCTGGAACGGCACGCCGACGACGTGCCGCGGGCGCTCGCCGAGTGGGAGACGCTGCTGCGGCCCTACGTCGACCGGTACCAGCGGAGCGCGTTCCAGCAGCGCAAGATCTTCGTCGTGGACAACCGGCGGGAGATCCTGCTGCGGCGGACCGTGCCGAAACTCGCCCGGTTCGAAGCGGGGCGGCGCCTGGCGGAGCGAGTGATGCCCCGGGACGACGCGGCCGCCCGCAACAACGACGATATCGTGGGCGAAACGCTGAGCGAACCGGCTCCGCAGGAGGAGAAACCCGTTGGCTGACCTGCCCGAACACGGCTCGCCCAAAGCGCGGCGCATCCTCGCCGCCGCCGGAGATCTGCTGATCAGCCGGGGCATCAAGGGCGTGACCATCTCCGAGGTCGCCAAGAAGGCGCACATCGGCAAGGGCACCGTCTACCTGTACTGGCGGACCAAGGAGGACCTGCTGCTCGGCCTGCTCTGCCGGGACTTCGTGGCGATGGCCGACGATGCGATGGCCGCGGTGACCGCCGAACCGGACCTCGCGCGGCCGTCCCGGTGGTTCCCGCGGGTGGTGCGCACCACCACCGAGCGCAGGTTCGTGCACGCGCTGCGCAGCCACGACGACGGGCTGCTCGGCGTGCTCGCCGACGATCCCCGGTCGGCGAAGCTGCTCGACGTGCTGGGCCCGGACGCGGTGATGGCCGAGGTGCTGCCGATCTGGCGGGCCAACGGGCTGGCGAGCACCGACTGGCCGCTGGCCGACCAGGCCCTGGCACTGCACGCGCTGACCACCGGATTCGTCGCGGCCGCCGACCATCCGCCACGGCTGCCGGTCGAGGACCACGACCGCGTGCTGGCCGCCGCGGTCACGGCGCTGCTCGGCCCCGAGCGGGCGAGCCCGGAACAGGTCCAGGCGGCCGCGGACGAGGGGGTGCGGCGGCTCGCCAACGGGCGCGCCCTCGCGCTGGAGGTCATCGAGCCCACCGGGGCGGGCCACCCCGGTCCCGGCAGTCCCGGCTGAGCACGCGGCCGGGCCGGAGCTCGGCTCTGCGCGCGGACCCGGGACGGCCCGCGCACCTGCTCCTCCGGACCGAGTGGTGAACGGTTCCCCGGCCGGTGCGGCTCCGCGCGGTGGTGGTCCAGTACCCGATCCGGGACGGCCACCACCGCGGCCGGACCGGTGGCGTGCCCGCGGTGCCCGGCCGGGGCGGGCGCGCCGGCGATCCGGGTTTGGTGGTCCTCCCGGGCGGAAAGGCCTCGGGCGGCAACCGCGACGAGAGGACCACATGAGCGTGCTGCACGTCGTCCCCGCCGAGCGCACCGGCGACGGCTGGAAGGTCGTCGGAGCCGAGGCGGCCGAACACCGCGTCTCCTGCCAGGCCGACGCCGTCGAGGACGCCTGCCTGGAGCTGCGCGGGGAAGGCGGCGAGGTCGTCATCCACGACCTGCGCGGACGGGTCCGCGACAAGCGCACCGTCCGGCCGGACTGACCGCGCGCCCGGGCCGACGAGCAAGACCGCGGGAACACCTCGCTCCCGGCCGGACCGCGCGAGAGCTCGGCGTCCCGGGAGCAACCCACCCGTTGTTCGCGCGGCGCGGCGGCGAACCGGGCGTGGCGAACCGCCCGCCACCCCCGCCACCGCAGGGCTTCCGCGACCGCCGAGACCGTTGCCGCAGTGGGCGGAAGCCGTTGCACCGCAACATGATTTCCGCGAACGCCCGCGAGGACGAGCACCGCCGGACACCTCGCTCCCCCGCGACCACGGGGCGAGCACGCGATCCGCACGACGAAGGAGGAGCACCATGTCCGCACGCACCTCTCCCCCCGCCCAGCAGCAGACCGCGCCCGGCGCGACCGAGGAGATGGTCCCCGCTCCCCGCGACGAGATGGCCGAGTACCGGGGCCGCGGGCTGCTCGACGGCAAGCGCGCACTGGTCACCGGCGGTGATTCCGGCATCGGCCGCGCCGTGTCGGTGGCGCTCGCCAAGGAGGGCGCCGACGTGGCCATCGCCTACCACGCCGAGCTGGAGGACGCCGACGCCGAGCACACCGCCGAACTCGTCCGCGCCCAGCAGCGGCAGTGCGAGCTGCACCGGACCGACCTCGGAGACGAAGCGGCCTGCCAGCGGCTCGTCGACGAGGCCGCCGCCGAACTCGGCGGGCTCGACGTGCTCGTCAACCACGCCGGGACCCAGGCGCCGGTGGAGCAGTTCACCGACACCACCACCGAGCAGTTCGACCGCACCTTCAAGGTGAACGTGTACGCCCCGTTCTGGCTCACCCGCGCCGCCCTCGCGCACATGTCGGAGGGATCGGCGATCATCAACACCGGTTCGGTCAACGGGTTGCGCGGCAACAAGACCCTCATCGACTACGCGGCGAGCAAGGGCGCGGTGCACGTGCTCACGATGTCCCTCGCGCAATCCCTGGCGCAGCAGGGGATCCGGGTGAACTGCGTGGCGCCCGGTCCGGTGTGGACACCGCTCATCCCGGCGACGCTACCGGAGGACTCGGTGGCGGGCTTCGGCGAACACGTGCCGATGGGACGGATGGGCCAGCCCGACGAGATCGCGCCGTCCTACGTCTTCTTCGCCGCCGACCAGCTCTCCAGCTACTACACCGGCGAAGTCCTCGCCCCCGTCGGCGGCGAAACGCACCCGGGGTGAGGTCGAGCGTCATCCTGCTGCGCGGCCACCGCATCCGGACGATCGGCGAGCGCGAGATGGACTCCGATGCCCGCCACCTCGAACGCCGGACGACTTCGAATCGGAGTTCACGCACCACGCCGGGCGCCGACACCAGGTCCGGGACGTGGTGAAGGCGGCAGAGAACGCGAGCACGTCGTCGGTCGGCCGGATGTCGACCATCCGACCTGGACGAACTCGCCCACCCGGGCTGCGGTGCGCCCGCTGATCGACGGCGCCTAGCACGTCGAAGCCTGTCCCCGCACCGCGGTCGGCGGGTGCGGCCGTCTCCTGGACGTCATCCCTCCGTCTTCGGCCTGGCCACGTCCAACCGCCGGCGTAGGTGCGACATGAGGCTGAGCGCGTCGAGGCAGTCGTGATGGGTGATGACGTCGAGCTCCCGGATCGTCGCCAGCGGCTCGTGCGAGAGTGGATTTCGGAAGGCGGACCAGATCGCCTTCGCGAGATCCCGCTGCCCGTTCTCCAGGTTGTCCGCGGAGTTGCCGGAGATCGCCGGAACGCCTCCGGTGAAGGCGTAGGTGAACTGCATGCTTCCGTTCTCACCTAACGCCTTTCCGAAGAGCGAGGCCTCGTTCTCCTTGCGCATGCCTGCGGCGACGCGCAAGTCCGCCACGTAGGCCTTGCACCCTTCGACGAGCGCCTGGTGGTAGTCCTCGGTCTCGAAGTACCGCGTGCTCGCCTCCTGAATGCTCGGATGAAGGTGCCGCCACACGAGGTCGGCGTAGGGCGGCGCGAGTTCTTTGAGGCTCTTCACCGCCCGCCCCCGCACCTCGTCGCTCATGTCGGTGTCCTCGGACCCGATGATGTCGATCAGCTCGCGCAGTGAACGCCGTTCCGGCCCTTTGATCGTGTCGACCCAGGTGTCGGGGTCGACACCCGTTTCATCCATGAGGTCCTGCTTGTTCTTCTCCTTCCGCTGTCGTCTGCGATCGAGCGCGATCTCCTCCACCATCCGCTGCAACCGCTCGCGAACGACCGCGGCATCCGGGTGTTCCCAATTGACCGCCCTCCGGTCCGTGGCCACGACGTCCGGCTCGATGGCATCCAGGCTGTCGATCGAGACGTATCCGGTCAAGTAGGCGTACGCGTAACTCGAGTCCGACGCGCCGAAGAACTCGGGCTCGTTCGCCAACCGCCCGTTCGCGTACACGGTGATGCCGCGCATCTGCGTGGGCAACGGCTTCTCCGCGGCGACGACCGCACCGACGAAACCCGCCATCACGGCACTCACGCCACTCTCCGCAGCCTCCGGGCGGCTCGCCTCGGCGTCCTCGCGTGTCGCGACGAGATTCTCGGAGATGCGCCATTTGAACTCACTCTCGATCGAGTCCAACCGGAGCTCTCGAGTGATCGGGATCTCCTGGCCATCACGGCGCACCACCACGAGCTCGACCTCGCCGTCGCTGTACTGGAACAACCTGGCGAGGCTCACCGCCAGGTCCGGAGGCGAGATCTCGCTCGCCCGGGTCAACCGTGAGACCTCCACCGACGTTCCGTGCACGCCGACATCACCGAGTTCGGTCGTGGTGTCGGGCCGATAATCTCCGTCCCGCGTGTCCAGGAGCTCGTCCCAGTCCATCGCGACCGCGAATCGTTCCGGAGCGCCCACACGGCTCGTCGTGACCACGACACGATGACCGATGCCGAACAACGCGAGCTTGCCGAGCCCCTTCTTCCCGGACACGGTGCGACGACCGCTCTCCGACCGGCCGGTCGCATCCCCGCCCCGGCGGTTGCGTCCGATTCGCAGGTACTTGTCCCGCAAGTCGGATCGAGACATGCCGTGCCCGTCGTCGTCCACCACGATCTTCTGCTCATCACCGGTGCCGACCACCCGGACCTCGATCCTCGTAGCGTCGGCGTCGTAGGCGTTCGCCACCAGCTCCGCCACCGCATTCGGCAACCGCGAGTACATGTTCGACCCCAGGTGCTCGATCGTGTGGGGGTCGAACGACAGGTGTAGTTCCTCATCGGTCGCCATGACGTCTGCGCTCCCTTTGCCTCTCACGGAACTCCCCATCCACGATGCGAGGTGGCCGTGGCCGCCCCCGTGAATACCTCATCGCCTGACGCTGTACCGGCAGAACCGAACCGTCCGTGCCCAGCGGACTCGAGATCACCACGCTCCCGATGCATCCTGCGGCGCGATCTCGCCGGAGAACGACAACGTGCGCCGATCCGCGCTCGCCTGCCCGGTGGGACCGCCGGACACCGCATGCCGAGCCTGGACGAGAGTCTCGATGCCCGGCACGCTCTCCGAGTCCGTTCCCGACGCATCCACCAATGCCGTGATCGACTCGTGCAAGGCGGTCCGCAACTCGGCATCGAGCGGCCCGTCCTCGAGCGCTTCGAAGAGGACGAACGGCGCCAACCGCAGCAACCGCTTCAGGAAGTCGCGAAGCACCTCCCTCTCGGCGACGTGCCCTCGCAGAACGCGAAAATCGACCTCGCTCCAGACACGCAAGATCGCCTTCACCAGGTAGGGGCTTCCCCCGAGCGCCTTCCGGCGGGCGTAGATCTGGTCGAAGGCGGCTTCCCCGAGGCCCTCCAACGCCGAGTAGGGCGATGCGGAGTTCGGGGTGTACACGAGCTGGGCCCGCCACCACATCCGCCCGAACACGTGCCGGGTCAAGTCGGTTCCCAGCACGCGGTCCTTCGGTGGCGAGGGATAGCGCCAGAAGGCCACGTCGGGCAGGACCAGCAATCCCAGGAATGCCCACACATCACCGGACGCGGCCTCCGCCGGAGTCAGGTCCGCCTGCGCGTGCAGGAACTCCGCCACCAGTCTGTCGAACTCCGCGTTACCCCGCTTGCCCACCCGTTCGGGGAAACCGGTTCGATCCGCGATATCCCGGACACCGGTGCGCAGGTCCTGCAGCTCACCCTCGGTCGACCGGTCACCGCCGGTAGCGGTGAAGACCGCGGACTCGTGGGAGAAGCGAACGCGATCGGTCAACTCGCCGATCCCCAACGTCCGGTATTCATCGAACAGCGGCTTCGCCTGCCCGCCCAACAGCCTGGGGTAGAGCCGGCTCATGACGCATCCCCGAACAGCTTGACCACGTGCTGCACGTCGGAGGCGAAGAAGCTCGGGTACTGTTCCCGCCTGCGCCGCATCTCCTCGATCGACATCTCCGGGAAGAGATGTCGGTACAGAGCTCGCAAGGTCGCTCCCAGCGTCTCGTCGTCGAACGTCGCGTCGTCGCGGAACTCGTCCGAGCTCAGGGCATGCTCCAGCATGGTTCGGGTGACATCCGCGCGGATCGCGGACAGTACGGTCCGCTCCACCTCACCTGGGCGTGCGGCTCGGCCCACCGCAGCGACGGCAGCCGCGTTCCGCTCATTGATCAACAGCAGCAGCGATCCCATCGCAGCGCTGTGCAGGTTGTCGCCGATCTGCAGGTGCCATGCCGCGCATGCGGGAAACGACGTGCGGTCGAAGTCGATGACGGCGATGGGGAACTGCGGCGCATCGCCCTGCAAGCGCACCTCGTGCCGATCGCTCCAGAGCACCGACCCGGAGCGTCGCGGAGAAGCCGGGCGCGGATCGGCCCCGCGGTACGAGAGCACCAAAGCGGTGTCCAGCAGCAACGTCCCGCCGAGGTCCGTACCACGCAGCCGTACCTCGAGGTCGACGTTCCGGCTGCCGCCACTCGTCACGACCTCACGGGCTCCAGGACCGCGCAGGTTCGATCCGGACGCCGTCCACACCGCGGAGAGCACCAGCTCGGCGTCCGTACCCAGCCCGGACTGGGCCAGCACCGCATCGACGTCGATCCGCACCGATCGACGCAAGTCCAGGTTCATCTGGTAATCCCAGTTCGACAGCGAACCCAACAGCGGGACGTCGTCCGCTTCGGTCGCCATCTGCCAGGCCCCGGCGGCGATGAGCTGATCCGCTGGAGTCCGGTACGGCAGAGCTCGGCGGTTCACGGGACTCGCACCGCCTTCACCCGCAGCTCGATGTCCGTCATCGTGTCCGGAGCCGGTCGGATCAACACTCGCAAGCACCGTTCCGGGTCACCCTCAGTCGAGTAGACCGGTTCCGCAGAGAGCACGCCATCGCCGTCTCCCCACCCGATGAGCTCGGGCATCGCAGCAGCCACCGGCGGCTCCGTCTCCCTGCCCTCGCCGCCCGCGATGGTGACGCCCAGTTCGACGCGGACCTCCTGCCGCCCCGGAACCGGCAATCGGAACTCCTGGACCAACACCGCTGCACCTTCGTGTTCGTCGAAGAACGGTTCACCCACGTACGCGAGTCGCGGCCGCCGGCGGATCGGCTTCGAGCCCGCGCCGGCAACCCCGGTGACCAACTCGTTCGCCCCGCCGGTCCCGCCGTCCGGACGAGGCTCCGCAGCGCCCTCGGGTTCCTCAGGCACGGTTCCGCCGGCCCGCGTCCCGGACCGCATCAACGGCTCGTCTGACTCCTCCACGACCTCCTCGTCCTCCTCGTCCGCGCCGTGCGAACGCGGGACCGTCGTGGAACCGGGCGGCCCGTACGCCGTCGCCCCGCCCAACCCCCACGAACCGCCGACGAGCGGGGACAGCACCGAGCTCGCCGCGCCGAGCGCCATCTTCGCCGATCCGCGGCCCGCGGTGCCGGTCAGTTCGAGCAGCTTGCTCACGGATTCCTTGATCCTGGTGAACGTGGTGCGCACGAACGTGCTGTCGGACGATTCGAGGAAGTGGTGGTTCCAGGCGTCATGGGTGGGCGGTTCCGCCCTCGCATAGGTGTCGTCGAGCTCACCGTTCGCGCGAAAGACGCCCGCGTACGACATGAACTCGCTGGGCGGCTTCGGGCAGGCGTGGTAGGTGACGACCAGTTCCGCCGAGCGCATCAGGCAGACGTGGTGCGCCTGCGTCTCGATTCCCGCGGCCCGCGAAGCCCGCGTCGACTCCAGCGGTGGTGCGTGCCGCTTCACCAACCCGAGCCTGCCCAGGGCCCGCTTCGGACGCCCGCAGACGAGCTCCTCCCCCTGCTGCCCCAGCATCGTCTCGTAGGCGGCGACGAACATGTTCAGCGGTCGGGTGGTGCGCGGATCCGGCACCTCGAGGTCGACCCCGTCGCATCGCACGCCGAAACGCATCGCGGACACTCCCTCTTGTGCGCCGAGCATCTTCGGCCACAGCTGCCAGCTGATCGTCTCGGCGAGGTCCGTGGCGATCTCGCGCGGGGCGCGGCCGGCAGCGGACTCGAGATCGTCGAAACGAGGGTCGATCACGACGATCGTCGTGCCGGTCTCGTCCGGGCCGAAGGAATCGAGTCCGAGCCTGCGCGCGACCTCCTCGGCGTCCGCGCCCACCAACGGTTCGATGACATCGCCGGAAGTGTCGCCCCACCAGTGCCGACCGGTGTAGCGCTTCTCCAGCCCGTTCTCCTCGGCGAGGTAACTCTCCCACAACGCGCACGCGATGAGCCTGGTCTCGTACCGGCCGTCCTCCGTGTGACAGCGGGTGTGCAGCAACACCGTGCCCGCACCCGAGACCAGGTAGAAGATGCCCTTGCCGAATCCGTACGTCCCGCCACCGAGTGCGTTGTCCCGCGGCTCTCCGACGTTGCGGACGAAGGAGACGAAGTCGTGGCGCCGGTCGACCGCGCTGTCCGCCCGCGTCGGGCCGCCCAGTCCTCGAGTACCCCGGTCCGAAATGGACATGATGCGGATCTGGGGTCGGCGGAGCGACTTGCGCAGTGGCAGGTGCCCGTCGTCCGGCGCCCCTGCCTGCACCAGGTCCCGCCAGGCGTTCGCATGCGCAGGCCCGACCGCACGAAGGTCGACCCGGTAATCGACCGGCACGTCGTCGGAGATCCTCGCGTCCCAACTGTTCTGCGCCGACTCCCGGATGAGGATGGTCAACGGGTCGAGGCTCGGACGTCCCAGCTGGTTGCGGATCCCTTCAGCCGCACTGGCACCTTCGGGCGGGAACGGCTGCGAATACCACCTCGGCACCGTCATGCGGGTTCACCCGCGCCGCACCAAGGCATACGAACGGTCACGGGCCACCACGCGACGCGGGCGACCTCGAACCGCCCTTCCCCTGATCCGGTGCTCACAGGCCACCTTCGAGGGCATACCGGTCTTCTTCCGCCAGTTCCACCCTGGAGAGGTCGGCGGAGACGTAGTTCCAGTCCCACTCCACTTCGCTGTCCCCGGTTCCGGGCTTGGGGAAGACGAGGCCGACTCCGATCGCGTGTTCCGGGAGGTTCAGCGCGTGCCTCTCCCGCTTCCGCTGTTCACTGCGCCGGTGGGTGGGCTCTGATGTCCTGTCGACCACGTAGAGGACGAGAAGTCCGGCGTTGGGCAACTGCTTCCGGCGTTCCTTCACGATCGCCGCCTCGTTCATGGAGCTCACCTTCCCGGTCAGGTCCACCGCGGCGTCTCGAGGGCTCATCAATGTTTTGATGTCCACGGTCGATTGCTCACCGGAGGTGAAGCCGGAGCGGATCACCCGGCCCACGACGATGTCCGGGGCGAACTCGTAGGCCTGAGGGTCCTCCGATGAATCGACTGGGTTGCCGACGATCGCGACGTTCCACCGGCTCAGCGCACCTGCTGTGCGCACCCGCTTCTCGATGTACCGGATCAAGAGGTCCGACTTGCACTCCGGCGACTCGGTGTGGAAGTCGTACGCCTGCAGAAAGTCGATCACGTAACTGTGCGGCACGCCCCGGAAAACGAATCGACCGTCGCCCGAATCATCCCGCGTGCGGCTGCGCACCGCGGCCTTGACCAGGGTCTCCGCCGCCGCCTGGTTGCGCAGCAACCAGGCCGGGTCCTTCTTGAAGTACCGGGTCTGCACGCGCTGACCGCCGTACGCCGACGCCGCGCTCACCGAGGACACCATCTTCGCCGCCGCCGTCACCCGCAGCTGCGGGTGCAATCTGAGCCGCACCGCGAAGGAGAGCGGCGTCTCATCCTCGTCCATGTACACCTCGATGTCCCGGCGCATCTCGGCCTCGACCGTCGCGACGTGCCGGAACCAGCTCTGCAGGAGGCTCGTCATCCAGACCCGCGGCAGATCTGCATAACCAGAGCGGTAGCCGAACCACCTCCCCATCTGGAGCAGGGTGTCGTACGCGAGAGCCGACCGAACGAAGTAGCTCACGGACAGCCCTTCGAGGGTGAGTCCCCGCGAGAGCGTGTTGCCGCCGACCGCGATCGCCACGACCGGACCGTTCTCGTAGTCGAGTCGATCCTCACTGGCGTAGTTGTCCATGATGATCCGGCAATCTTCGAGAACACCCTCCAGTTCGGGGCGCAGCTTCTCGAACGGCACCGGTTCCTCGCCGAAGTCCTCGGCGGGCACCTCTGCGGTCTCGGCTTCCCAGAGCGACCTCAGCTCGTCCAGCATCGCCGGATCGTCCAACCTGCCGCGCAATGCGGCGATCAGGCTCAGTAGCGGAACACGGAAGCTGTTGTGCACGGACGTGTGGACGTCGGTGTGGATGAGCATCGTGTTGTGCGGGTTGCCCGAGCCGCGCACTCGACGGGCGGCGGTCACCATCCAGAAGTAGTGAACCGCGTCCCTCAGCGTGCCGTCGATCGTCGGCGTGAAGCCGTCGACTTCCGCCGACTTCGCAGGCCGCACGGATGCCACGTCCTCTTCGGGAACCTCCCGGATCATGCGGTATCCGCCCGGTACGTCTTCCGGATCTTCCCCACCCACCGGTTCACGCCCGAACAAGACCTCAGTACCGAAGTACCCCTCAGATTCCGCCGGTTTGGGGAGGTTCACCACGAAGTTGCGCGGGTACAGGTCGTCCGTGGCGGACGGATCGATCAGCAGGTTCGCGAAGGGCGACGCCGTGTAGCCGACGTACGACGCCTTCGGCAACGTCGTGAGGATCTC
Source organism: Saccharopolyspora sp. MMCC62 (assembly GCF_057736575.1). Lineage (NCBI taxonomy): Bacteria > Bacillati > Actinomycetota > Actinomycetes > Pseudonocardiales > Pseudonocardiaceae > Saccharopolyspora > Saccharopolyspora sp. MMCC62. The sequence goes on from NZ_JBYKCM010000001.1 coordinate 769,596, forward strand.
GAGGATGAGCGGATTGATCGACTTGGTGGCGACCGAGGCCTGATCCGCCTCGTCGTCGATGATCAACGCCGGACAGTCCTTCAGATGGTCATCACCGTCGGCCAACCATTTCGCGAGCTTCCGCAGCACCGTCTTGTTCTTCTTCACCACGCACAGGATGCGAGTCCGGTTGCTGTGCCCGAAGTACGACGCCGGATTGGCGTGCGGGGTGAAGTCCATGTCCAAGGCGGTCAACTGAGACCACAAGGTCGGGTTCGGTTCGATCAGCTGGCGCACCAGGCGGGACTGCGTCTGCCTGCGCAACCCGTTGTGGATGCCCGCCAGGACGATGAACAGCTTGTAGCCGCGGTCGGCGGCCTTGGCCATCACGGACGTGAAGTTCGTGGTCTTCCCGGACTGCACGTAGCCGACCACCAGTCCGCGAGAGTTGAACTCCCGCTCCCGCGGGTGGTCCAACAACGACACGATCTTGGACGAGGACTCGTCGAGGCTCTGGATGGCCTCCGTCGACATCCCTTTCGCGAGCAGCTTCTCCAAGGCGGGCCAGCACTTGTCGCTCGCCTGCGGGCCGAGGTACCAGCTCTCGTGGTCGAGCTTCGAGACCGAGCGGGGCTCGATCATCTCCCGAATGCCGAGGGAATGGGCCTCGTGCCGCTCCTTGATCCGCTCGACGACGTCGTGACCGATCCCTAATTGCTGCAACCTCTTCACCGCCTCGGCAGGAGGAAAGGTTTCCAGCAATGCCCGGAAGGTTTCGTATTGACCGTCGAATTCGTCGCTCACGAGGATCCGCCCCCACAGACACGATGCTTTGATCTTGCTCCGGACGGAGTGTAGACGAAGCTTCCTCCGCTGGGCCGAAGTGGCGAGCAGTTCACGCACCGCCACTTCGGACGTAACTCAAATGGAGCAGCTACATAGCAAGAAAGTGCGCCGAAAGGATGATGATGGCGCCATCTTCGCAAAATGACTCCCCTCGAAGACCATTGCGTGATATTGACCGGCGCACTGCGAGGCGCCCGCACCCGAGGCCTGCGGGCCGGATCGACGTACCCGCCGGCTAAGATCCTCATCGTGGAGGATCAGCGGAAACCGTCCCGGCGGGACCGGAATCACGTGGTGGACCTGTTCGCAGGCCCGGGCGGACTGGACGTCGCGGCGCACTGGCTGGGCCTGCACGTGCACGGGATCGAATGGGACGCGGACGCGTGCACCACCCGCCGGGCCGCGGGCTTGCTCACGTCGGAGGAGGACGTCCGACTGTCCGGCCCCGAGGACGTCGCTTTTCGCACCGCGGGGATCTTGGCGGGCGGGCCGCCCTGTCAGACCTACACGGTCGCCGGGTCGGGCTCGGGCCGCAAGGCATTGGACCAGGTGAAGACATTCGCCATGCGGATGGAATATGCCGAAAACGGTGTTGCCGAGGAACTCGGACAACTTGCCGACGAGCGAACCGCACTGGTCCTGGAACCATTGCGCTGGATACTCGAGGCACACCGAGGAGGGGACCCCTTTCGCACCGTGGTGCTGGAACAGGTGCCGACCGTGCGTCCCGTGTGGGAGGAATACCGCGACATCCTCGAACGGCTCGGTTACTCGGCGCGTTGCGGCGTGCTGAACACCGAAGAGTTCGGAGTGCCTCAAACGCGCAGGCGCGCCATCCTGATCGCGTCCTACGACCGCGTGGTCTCCCTCCCCCGCCCGACCCACGCCCGATACCGCAAGGGCGCTCCTGCCGACGATGCGGCGAGCAGCGGACTGAAGCCCTGGGTCAGCATGGGGCAGGCGCTGCGAGGACGCGCCCAACCGTTCGAGGTGGTCTCGAACTACGGAACGGGTGGCGACCCGAAAAACCGCGGGCGCCGGGATTCCTCGATGCCCGCTGCGACGGTGACGGGCAAGATCCGCCGGAACCGGTTGCTCGTCGGCGAGGAAGATGCCGGTCGCTTCGACTTCGACGAAGCGGGCCGGTTGCAGACCTTCCCGCTCGACTACCCCTGGGACGGCAAGGACGTCGGCCAGCAGATCGGCAACGCCATCCCCCCGCGGTTGGCGGTCCACGTGCTGGCCGCGGCACTCGGACTCCACGTCGACGAAGACGCCCTCGACAAGGCGGTCGACGGCGAGTGGAAGCGGACCTTCGCCGAGCAACCCCTCGCGGGCGTGCCCGCGGCGTTGCGTCCGCCCGCACCCCGCGGCGGCGCAGGCGAAGCCGCTCGAGACTCCACGGACCGGGTCACCGCGTAGCCGAGCAGTGCACCCGAGAGATGGTCGACCCGTCGAAGACCTGGTAACCGACCACCCCTCAGTTGACGCACGGGATGGCGTCCGCGGTGATGTCGGGTTCGCGGTGGGCGGGGGTCGCGGCTTGCAGGCCGTCGAGGCGCAGGGGTGCGGGTGCGGCGAACTCTTCGGCATCGGGGTCGTCGAAGTCCTGGCCGAGCACCACGCGCAGCTCGCCCGCCGGTTGCGACGGGTCCGCGGTGGTGGGGAGGCCGCCGAGGTGTTCGGCGACGAAGCGGGCGACGTCGACGTCGTCCGGGTGGTGCAGCACGTGGGAGCGGCCGGTGGCGGTGCCGTTGCCGACTTCGCCGACGGGGACGTCCGCGGCGAGCAGCGCGTCGCGGGTGCGGGCGGCCAGGCCGCCGACGTCCGCACCGTTGATCACGTCGACGGTGCTGGTCGCGAGCGCGGGCGGGACCGGTGGGGTCGGTGGCAGCCCGTCGTTGACGCGGGCGATGGTCATCCGCACCTGGTGCGGGTCGACCTGCACGGCCTGGCCGTCGGGGGTGTCGTACTCGGGGTCGACGATCGGGATGGTGCCGAACTCGATGTCTCCCCCGGCGAGCCCGCTCATCTCGGCGGCGAAGGACAGCAGGTTCCAGTCCCCGTCGAGCACCACGGACCGTTCGACGGCGTCGAGCAGCCGTTGCAGCTTCGCCGGGTTCGCCATGGTCCCGGCGGACAGCACGCGTCGGGCGAATCCGGCGAGGAACGCCTGCTGGCGCTGCACGCGGTCGAGGTCGCCGCGCAGCAAGCCGTGCCGCTGGCGGACGAACGCCAGCGCATCGCCGCCTTCGACCTCCTGGCGCCCGGCGGCGAAGACGGCACCGGAGTACGGGTCGTCCACGGCCTCGTTCAGGCACACTTCGACGCCGCCGATCGCGCTGGTGAGCTCGTAGAACCCCAGCAGGTTCACCTCGGCGACGTGGTCGACGTCCACGCCGGTGAGCTGCTGCACGGTCCGCACCAGCAGGTCCCGCCCGGCCGCGGACGACCGGCGTTCCAGCTCGGCCTGGTCGGCCACCCCGTCCGCGGCCAGCCGCCGCCGCTCCTGCGCCTTCCCCATCCCGTACGCCGCGTTGATCTTGTGCTCGCCCTGGCCGGGAACGTTGACGAACGAGTCCCGGGGCAGCGAGTAGGCGATCGCGCGGCTGCGGTCGGCGGGCACGTGCAGCAGCATCACCGTGTCGGTGAGGCTGGAACCGCTGTCCCCGGTGCGCAGCTGCTGCAGCACCTCCGGCGGCAGCGGGTTCCCCTGCGCATCGGTCCGGCCGTCCAGCCCGACCAGCAGGACGTCCACCGCCTCGCCCGAGCCCGAGCCACCGGCGAGCCCGCCCGGCAGCCGGCCCAGCGCGCTCCAGCCGTACCCGGTCACCAGCAGCACGAACGCCGAGGTCAGCGCGGTCGCCGTGCGCGCGGCCACCCGCGGCCGCCTGCGGACGGGGCGCAGCGGCGCGGTCCGCTCCACGGCGCGGTGCCGGTTCACCCCAGCCACGAACGTTCCTCCTCGACTCGGGCCGCGGTGGTGGGTGCCGACGGCCGGTGGTCGATCGCGGACGGTTCGTCCGGGGACGGCGCGGCGGCCCGGCGGCGCTCCTTCGCCCGGTCGTGGTGGCGGCACAGCACCAGCGCGATGGCGAACAGCAGGCACAGCGCGGCGGCGAGCGCCAGCATCGAGATCGGGTCCTGGCCCGGCGTGGCGACGGCGGCCACGACGAACAGTCCGAACACGATGCCCCGCCACCAGCCGCGCAGCTTCGCGTACGACAGGAGCCCGGCCCGGTTGAGCATCACGAGCACCAGCGGCAGTTCGAAGCTCAACCCGAACATGAACAGCATCAGCAGCACGAACCCGACGTACTCGTCCCCGGTCAGCGCGGTGAAGAACGCGTCACCACCGAAACCGACCATGAACAGCAGGCCCTCCGGCACCACGAAGTAGGCCAGCAGCCCGCCCGCGGCGAACAGCACGGTGGCGAAGCCGACGAACTGGGTGGCGAACTTCCGCTCCCCGTCCCTGAGGCCGGGCGTGATGAACGCCCACAGCTGGTACAGCCACACCGGGCTGAGCAACACCGAGCCGACGGCGAACCCGACCTTGAGCTGCAGCACGAACACCTCGAACGGTTTCGTCTGCAGCAGCCGGCACTGGCCGGGCTCCGGGCTGAACCGCAGCTCCGGCGGCAGCGCGCAGTACGGCCCCAGCAGCAGGTCCCCCAGCGACGGCGCCCCGAACAGCGGGTGCGAGAACCACCAGAACCCGAAGGTCCCGCCGAAGACGACGGCGATCATCGCCACGCCCAGCCGGTACCGCAGTTCGCGGAGGTGGTCGACGAGGGTCATCGTCCCGTCGGGATTGTGCCTCCTGCCCCACCGGCGGCGCGGGCCGCGCACGTGGTGCGGGTGGCGCGGCGTCCTGGCCACTGCGCTGTGCTCCCCTGGTTCCCGTCTGCTTCCGGGTCCCGATCGGTTCCCGGGCCCCGGTCAGCTCCCGGTCTCCTCGCGGCGTTCGCCGCGCGCTTCGGTTCCGGTCGTGCCCGGGGAGTTCTCGCCCGAGGGGAGCCGGTCCCGCGCGGCGCGGGCCGCGGCCTCGTCCTCCTTCATGCCGCGCGCTTCGGCTTTGAACACGCGCGCGGACTGGCCGACCGACCGCGCCAGGTCCGGGAGCTTGCCCGCACCGAACAACAGCACCACGACGCCGACGAGGAGCACCAGCTCCCAACCACCCGGCAGACTCACGATTCCCGCACCTCTCTCCTTGCTGCGCACCGCATCCGTCCCGGCCTCCGCTCGGGTGCGGAGGCCTGGACGGGCGGACTGTCCACTTCGGACTGATGTCGTGACGCGCCCGGTCGGGCGCGCCGAGTGATGCCCACCGGTTTCAGCTCGGTCGGCACCCGGTCGAAGGCCGACGGCGGCAGGCCGACCGAGGCGGCGAGCACGTCGCGCGGCAGCCAGCCGAGGGCACCGACCACGCCGATGTCGCCATCGGGTTCCGCACTGCCGGTGTCGAACACGACCGGCACGTCCAGCGGTGCTCGATCGCCGGGGCGCTCGAAGCAGTGGGAGAAACCCTGCGGCGCGAACACGATCTCCCCGCCGCACCTCGAATTCCGCGTCGTGGTGCTGCCCGTCGGGCCGGGTGCCCAGCACAGTCCACCGGGCCCGGCCGGAGATCACGTGGTTCAGCTCCCACGCGGTGGTGTCGGCGCGGTCGCCCCGATTCCAGGTGCACCGAAGCGTCCTGCCCGGTCAGCACGGGAAAGTCGCCCGCGTGCGCGCCGCGCGGCGTTCCGCCGTCGTACTCGTCCGGTTCTTCCGGGACGAGGGGGAAGGCGCAGCGGGCTTCGGTGGTGGTCTCCGCCACCGCGACCGGTGCCGGACCGGGTGCGTTCAGCGCGACCGCACGGAGCGTTCCGACACCGCCGAGCGCCTGCCGACGATCGATCTCCGGCATGAGTCCCCGTTCCAGGTCACCAGCACTGACCCGTCCAGTGTCGGGTCGTGCGGCGCCCGGCGGCAAAGCCCGCGGCGTGATGGTTGCGATCGCGCGGCGCGATCGCGGCGGCGCTCAGCGCACGTCCGCGACCTCCGGGCGGCCCGCGGCGGCGATCATGTCGACGAGCGCGCTCATCGGCGTCCCGCGCACCGGGTTTCGTCCACTGAGGACGAATCCGATCCGGTCCAGCGCGGGCAGTCCGCTCTCGATCGGCACCAGTCCGTCCGGGACGACGCTGCGTGCGAACACCGCGACGCCCAGCCCGGCGCGCACCGCCATGCTCAGCCCGTTGAGCCGGTCCGCGGTGCAGCTGATCCGCCACGACCGCTGGTCTCGTTCCAGTGCCGACAGCGCGCGGGCGCGGGTGATGCTGGGTTCCGGGTACACCACCAGCGGGACCGGATCGCCCGGTGCGATCTCGGTCCCCGGGGTGCCGACCCACACCAGTTCGTCCCGCCACAGCAGGCGCCCGGCCGGTTCGCTGCCCGCCTGCTTGATCAGGGCCATGTCGAGTTCGCCGCGCGCGAGCCGGTCGTGCAGCGGGGTGCTGAGCCCGGCGGTGAGATCGAGGTCGACCCGCGGGTGCCTGCGCTGGAACCGCTGCGCGATCTGCGAGAACCAGTCGGAGACGAGGTCCTCCGACACGCCCAGCCGGACCCGCCCGCTCGGTTCCGCACCGGCGAAGTAGTCCAGGGCCTGCTGCTGCCTGCCGAGGATGCCGCGGGCGAAGCCGACCATCGCCTCGCCGTCCCCGGTGAGCTCCACGGTGTGGCTGTCGCGGATCAGCAGCGAGCGACCCACCGCCGCCTCCAGCTTGCGCACGTGCTGGCTCACCGCGGGCTGCCCGAGCCCGAGGGCGCGCGCGGCTCGGCTGAAGCCTCCTGAATCGGCCACTGCCAGGAACGTCCGCAACCACACGGGATCCAACACAGGTCCGGGACATTACCACCGGGCCGCGGCGGCGAGTCCGCCGGAGGCACCGGCGGCCGTCCGGCGCGCCCGGCCGCCGGCGGAGCCGACGAACGGCCGCGCACGGCCGGTGCCTGGGGAAACGCGGCCGATCCGAGGAAACCGGCCCCGGGAAGGTTCCGCACCACGGAAGCCCCGAGCCGAGCGGTCAGGGCTTCACCTGCTCGGCCACGAGCCTCCCGTTCGCGTCGAGGCCTTGCACGACGACGCCGTCAGCGACGGAGGTGGCCGACACGATCACCTCCATCGGAGTGGCGAGCACGTCGGACCTCTCCCCGGAGAACCAGTCCACCCGGTCCGGTTCGTCCTCGCGACGAGCGAAGGCGATGATCTCCCCGTCCCCGTCCGCCACGACGACCGGCCGTCCCGTGTGCTCGGTCGCGACGTCCGTCCACTCGCCGGGCCACGTGTTGGGCGCGTCCCGCTCGGTAATCTCCCGCAGCGAGGTCGCGAGATCCCGGGCGAACAGCTGCAGCCGTCCGCTCCCGTCCAGCGCCAGTCGCGGTGTGGTGTCCAGGTCGGTGGTCTTGCCGCCGACGCGCTGGCAATCGAAAGCGTCCGGGTCGACGCGCTTGTACTGCGCGCAGGTGTGCACCCGCCGGTCCTCGCCGAGCCCGAAGATCCGCAGGGCGCGGTTGCGGTCCAGGACCGCTTCCGGATCATCCCGCAGGACGAAGTCGTCCGAGCCGGGCACCTCCGAAGGTCGCCAGTCGGTCCGGTCCCCGATCTGGTGGAGGTGCCCCTCTTCGTCCCGCGCGAACACGGCGAGCCTTCCCTCGAAGTCGCGCACCACCGCCGGGGTGCCGACGAACCCGGACCCGATGTCCGACCACACGCGTGCGGGGGCCTCCCCGCCGACGTCCGCGTTGAAGGACAGCGTCCCGGAATCGTCGATCACGAATCCCACCAGCGTGCCGTCCCACGCCGGGATGATGATCGGGTCCTCCCGCACCGACGTGCCGAGGTCCACCGGGTCCGGAACGGGCGCGCTGCGCGGTGACTCCTGGACGTAGCGCTGCACCTTGCCCGTCGCGCTGCGCACGAGCGTGACCAGCGCCTCCCCTCCCGGCACCTGAGCCGTGGCGGCGCCTTCCGCGGGGCAACGCGTCGACGAGCAGGCACCGGCCGGAACGCTCCCGGGCCGGGACGGCACCGGATCCGGCCGCGGCAACGGTTCCACCCCGCCGGACGCGGTCGGGGCGGCCGCCCCGCCTTCCGGAACACGGGCCGGCCCGACCTGGGACGCCCAGATCATCCCCGCGATGATCGCGGGCACCAGCACGCCCGCCGCCACGACCACTGCCATACCGGAACGGCCGAGCGTCCGGGTCCGCTTCCGCCGGCGCGGCGCACCGCCGTCGCCGACCGCGCGGGCGGCGCCACGCCGGTGGTACGCACCGCGATCGCGGAGGTAGCCGTCCTCCGGCGGGAGGTCCCGGCCGACCGCCGCCCCGACCGGGCGCTGGTCGAAGGCGTCCAGCAACGCGCGGTGGTACCCGGCCAGTTCGGCGGCGCCCACCGCTTCGCGCAGGTGGTCGCCGACGACCTCGTGCACCCGGATCACGGGCGTGCGGTCGAGCCAGCACTGCTGCACCAGCCCGAGTTCGCCCATCCTGGAGACGAGCGCGTCGACCTTCTCCGAGCACAGCCTGCCGGTGTGCGTCCAGTAGGTCCGCAGCGTCTCCAGCGGGACGAGGGAGTCCTCCGGGAAGATCGCGAGTTCACGGCACCGCGGGGCGTGCTCGTCGCCGAGCAGCGACATGTTCAGCTCGATCACCGCGGCCGCGGCGTCGAAGCGCTGCTCCGCGTGGGTGCGGTCCACGCTCCGCGCACCGCCCGCGATCCGGTCGGCGACGAGCTGCGCCGCTTCCTGGATCGAGTGGTCGGGGTGCAGGCGGCACACCGCGCGGTTCGCCAGCGACAGCAGCGCGGGCCACGCCTGGGTGCGGTCCAGCAGCGGGGCGGCGTGGTCCGGGTGGTGGTGCGGCCATCCGGCGCAGAGCGCTGCGCGGGCCTGGTCGGGTTTCATCCTCCCGACCCGCACCTCCGCGGCTCCCGGCGGGAGGACGTCCGGGAACCGGGTGGTCACCAGTCGTCGGCACGCCCCCACCGGCACGAACGGGTCCAGCTGCGACTTCCGCCAGACGTCGTCGACGAGGACCAGGCACCGCTTTCCCGACAGCAGCTGCGCGAGGTGCTCGCCCGCGAGCTGCGGATCGGTGAACGACGGGCGGGTGCCGGACAGCCGCTGCGCCAGGTCGTTGATCTTGCCGGCCAGGTCCGGGCCACCGACATCCCGACCGGCCGTCACCCACAGCACTCCGTCGGGGAACGTCTCGTGCAGCCGTTCGTCCACGCACGCGGCGGCGGCGAGCGTGGTCTTGCCGTACCCGCTGCCACCGAGCACCCCGACCGATGGCTGCGAGCGCTCCGGTGAATCGCCGCACAAGGCCGCGATCACCTCGTCGAGCAATTCCGGGCGGGGCACGAGCGCGTGCCCCGCCAATGGCAGCGCTTCGACTCCACCGGTGCCGACCGCGGCCACTCCGGAGGTGGTGAACGTGATGTCCCCGAAAAGCGTGCCGACCTGCACGGCCTGCCCGAAGCGACCGCTGATCCGGTTCGAGTTCGACACCCCCTCGTCGCCGTCTCCCGAACGGTGCAGATCTTCCGACTTCTCCGACAAGAATCCGTTCTCCCTCTCCGCGGGCCCGCACGGCCCGCACGTCCGGCTCGGTGCCCCCGGATTCGCCCTGGTTCGGCGGCGGATCGGCGCTGGAACGCCCCGGGCGCCTCACACGACCTCCACCGCACCCGTCCCGCAGTACGGAGCAGGTCAGCGGCGTTCGCACCCGCCGACCCGAGCGACGGGTCCTCCCACTCGCGAAGCCGCCATCGGCGGTGATCGAGCCCGGCCCACCCCGAACGGGCCGGGCTCGATTCCCCGAGGTGAGCACGCCCCCGACCGTTCACCGGGGACCGCTTCCGAAGAACACCGGGGAATCCGATCTGTCGATCCCCGATTCGTCCAGTGAACTGACCACCAGCACACCGCCGCCGCACTTTTCCTCGGCAGTTCGACGAGCGGTATCCATCAGGAGATGAACGGCCATCCTGCTGCGCCCAGCGGTCGTCACACCGAATTTTTCCACTCGCACGGAAACCGTTCGCCATATTCTTCGGAACATCAGAATCCGCAATTTCGCACTATTCATCGCCGCCCATCTCGCACCTCCCGCACAATTGCGCATGGGCACCCGGGCGGCGTTCACGCGACGAGCCCGGCGCGCCCACGCTCCCGGATCGTGGGACGCCATCGAGTCCGGGACTAGCCGCACCGGTGGCCGCGTTGATCGCGGTGACCGGAGCGAGCGGACTGGAGGGCGCCGTGCCTGAGCTGGAGAAACCCCTGCGCAGACTGGGATTCCTGACCATCGGGCTGTTCGACGGGGACGATCCGCGCCCCGGCCACGAGCGGACGCTGGAGATCGTCGAGCTCGGCGAGCGGCTCGGCTTCGACATCGCGTGGCTGCGGCACCGCCACCTGCAATACGGCATCTCCTCCCCCACCGCGGTGCTCGCCGCGCTGACCCAGCGCACCAGCCGGATCGACCTGGGCACCGCGGTGATCCCGCTGGGCTGGGAGAACCCGCTGCGGCTGGCGGAGGACCTGGCGACGGTGGACGTGCTCTCCGGCGGGCGGCTGAACCCGGGGGTGAGCGCGGGGCCGCCGATGCACTTCGACCGGGTCCGCGCGGCGCTGTACCCGGACACCGCCGAAGCGGAGGACCTCGGCTACGGCCGGGCCGAGCGGCTGCTGGACTTCCTCGGCGGCGCACCGGTCACCGGCTTCAGCGGCACCGAGGGCATCGAGGTGTTCTCGGACCGGGTGCAGCCGCACTCGCCGAGCCTGGCCGGGCGCACCTGGTACGGCGGCGGCAGCCTGCGCTCCGCCGAATGGGCCGGACGGCGGGGGCTGAACCTGCTGGTCAGCAACGTGGTGAAGACGGAGTCCTCGACGGACTTCGAGCAGGTCCAGCTGTCGCTGATCGAGCGGTTCCGCGCGCACCACCCGGACGGCGAGCGGGCCCGCGTCTCGCAGGGCCTGGTGGTGATCCCCACCGACGGCGCCACGCCCGCGCAGCGCGCCAAGTACGCGCGCTACGCGGCGGAGCGGCTGCCGCGCACCGCCACCACGCACGGCCCGGCCCGGATGCTGTACGCGCCGGACCTGGTGGGCGAGTCGGCGGAGCTGGCCGAGCGGCTCGCCGCGCACGCCGCGTTCCGCGCGGTCGACGAGGTGTCCTTCGCACTGCCGTTCACCTTCGAGCACGAGGACTACGTGCAGATCCTGACCGACATGGCCACGAAGCTGGCGCCCGCACTGGGCTGGCGCCCGGCGGCCTGATCCGGCGTCACCGCGCGGCGCCCAGGTTGCGGACGCCGTCCGGCGGCGCCGGATCCCGTTCCCCGCCGGGCGGCGCCGGGGCTTTCGGCACCGCCGCGCCGCGTCGGCATTCGGACCCCACCGCGCGGCGCCGGCGGTTCGGTTGAACGGCGCGGTCGCCGCGACCAGGATGGCTGGAATGAGCCTCCGCCTGCGTGCGCTGGAACGCGACGACCTGCCGTTCGTGCACGGATTGACGAACAACTCGCGGATCATGACCTACTGGTTCGAGGAGCCCTACGAGGCGCTGGTCGAGCTGCAGGACATCTACGACCGGCACATCCACGACACCCGGGAGCGCCGCTTCGTGATCGAGGTGGACGGCGAGCGCGGTGGCCTGGTCGAACTCGTGGAGATCGACTACATCCACCGCAACGCCGAGTTCCAGATCATCGTCGCCCCCGACCACCAGGGGCGCGGCCTGGCCGCGGAGGCGACCCGGCAGGCGCTGACCTACGCGTTCGCGGTGCTCAACATGCACAAGATCTACCTGCTGGTGAGCACCGAGAACGTCAAGGCGGTCCACGTCTACGAGAAGCTCGGCTTCCGCACCGAGGGCGAGCTCCGGGAGGAGTTCTTCGCGGGCGGCCACTACCACAACGCCCTCCGCATGAGCATCTTCCAGCGGGACCACCTGGCGTGAGCTCGCGGTGTCCCGGTCCCGGTCGCGGTGCGCGGGAGGATGTGGCGGTGGGCGACTTCGAGCTGAGCGGGGACGAGCTGCGCGCGGTGGCGCGGTACGCGCTGCTCGCCGCGCAGGAGGTGCTGCCGGTGTTCGAGGAGTCCTGCCCGGGCGATCCCCGGCCGCGGGCCGCGATCGAGGCGGCGCGGGAGTTCGCCGACGGCACGCGGCGGAGCAGGCTGCAGCGGGTCACCGCGCTGGACGCGCACCGCGCGGCGCGGGACGCGGGCACCGAACTCGCCCGCCTGGCCGCCCGATCGGCGGGGGACGCCGCCTCCGCCGCGTACCTGCACCCGATCGCGCAGGCCTCGCAGGTCGGGCACGTGCTGCGCGCCGCCGCGAGCGCCGCGCGCATCGCCGAGCTCCGCGCCGGGGACGACCGCGAGGTCGGCACCGCCGCCCTGGCGCGGTGGTGCCGCCTCGCCTCGCCGACTGTGATCGCCGTGCTGCGCCACTACCCCACCCCGCCGACCGGGCGGAACCGGGTGTCCGCGCTCATGGCGGGCCTGGACGCCGCGCTGCGCGTCGAGTCCACTCAGGACTGAACACCGTCCACACAGGAAGGAGGGGCCGCGCGGGGCGGACGTCCCGCACGGCGCCGCCCGATTCCCGTCACCCCGGCCGGTTGCCGGTGGGGATGGAGATGCTGATCGGGTAGTCGCCGCGGGACAGGAACAGCAGCACGGCCTGCCGCAGCACTTCGTCGAACATCCAGTAGGCCTGCTGCGAGCCGGGGAAGTTCTGCAGCAGCCCTTCGCGCACCGCGATGAACGGGCCCCACAGCGTGTTCAGCAGCGGGTCCCAGATCGGCTCGTCCGGGATCATCAGCCACCGGGCGACCTGGTCGCCGAGCATGAACCGGGTGAGGGAGCCGATCACCGGCCTGCTCAGGATGGAGCCGTCGATCTCCTTGCCGAAGTCCATCAGGATGTCCGCGAGGTTCACGCCTTCCGCGGTGGGCGCGAGGATCGGGGTGAGCACCTGGTCGGCCTGGAGGTTCGCCTGCTCCCAGGACGCGGGGATGTACTCGTCGGCGATGCCGAGCATGTGCGCGCACAGCTGCCAGGAGTGCAGGTACGCCTCGGACTCCTCCGGTGGGATCGGCACGTTCCACTCGACCATCTTGCGGTTCACGGTGGTGGCGAGGCTGTGCCAGGTGACCATCATGTCGGCCTGGCTGATCGGGATGTCCTCGGGCGCGACGTCGGCCCAGTTCGACGACTTCGGCAGCAGGTTGCGCACACCTGCGTGGGTGAGCCGGGTCTTGACGCAGGTGACGATCATCGAGCCGTCGTCGGAGTAGGCGTTCGGGGTGCCGATGTCGTAGCCGAGCTTGGCGGTCTTGGTGATGCGGTCCTTCATGTTCGCGCCGCCGTAGGAGTGGTAGACGGCGCGGGCCTCCTTGGGGATGACGGTGCTCATCATGCCGCTGGCCATGCCGTAGAGGACGCCGAGGTAGAGCCCGCGCTTCTCGTTGAACCGGTAGGCGAGGTCGAGCTTGCGCTGGTCCGCCCACTCCGGTTTCCGGCGGGCGTCCTCGATGAAGTCGCGCAGTTCGGTCGGCAGGCCCTTCGGCAGGTCCTGCGCGTTGGTGGTCCACTCGCGCAGCAGTTCGTTGACGCGGGGCACCGCGCCGCTGTCCAGCAGCGAGCCGACGAGGGGGTCGGCGACCTCGTCCCAGACCCACCGCGGGTCGGCGCCTTCGCCGGTGCCGACGACGGAACCGCTGGGTTGCCAGGTCCACGCCATGGCGGGTGCGGCGGTGCTCAGCGCGCCGAGCGCACCGAGTGCGCCGCCCGCGGCGAGCAGTCCGCGCCTGCCGAGCTGTCCGCGCTTGCCTGATTCGCTCATGTCCGGAACTCCTCCTCGAGTTCGTGGATCGCGAGGTGCGGGGTTGATCGCGTGCAGCGAGGTACCGCGCCGCGCGGTGTGGCCCGCTTCGGGCCGTCGCACCGGAGCGCGTTTGGTACGATGAAACAAGATCCGCTACCGCGTATCAGGAAGCGAAGCACAGGACGCTCCCCGGCACCAGACCCGAATCCGCGTGCGGCCCGCATTCCCGCCGTTCACCGGGATTCCGCTCGGATGGAAGGAGGAGCACCGTTGCTCCGATGGCACTCCCGCCGCTCGCCGGCCCGGGTCGCGCGATCCGGGTTCGGGGCGCCGCGGAACCTGTACGGTCCGAGACCATGACGCCGCACGACCCCGAATCGCTGCTGGAGCGCGCGTTCACCGAGGCCGTCGACCGCGTCGAGGACCCCGACGACACCACCGCGCGCGTGCTCGACGCCGCCTACGAGCAGTTCTGCCGCCTGGGGTTGCGCCGGTCCACGATGGAGGACGTGGCGCGCCGCGCCGGGGTCTCCCGGATCACCGTCTACCGCCGGTTCGCCACCAAGGACGCGCTGGTCGAGCACGTGGTGCGCCGCGAGTTCCGCCAGTACTTCGACCGGTTCCGGACCGACATCCGGCACGCGCGCACCGCCGCGGACCGGGTGGTGCTGGGGTTCGCGAGCGCGCTGCGCGCCATCCGCGGCAACCCGCTGATCGGCGGCCTGATGGAGGTCGAGCCGGAGGTGCTGGTGCCGTCCATGCTCACCGACGGCGGGCGGACCATGGCCGTGGTGCGGCGCTTCCTCGCCGGGCAGCTGCGCCGCGAGCAGCGCGCCGGGCAGGTGCCGGAGCGGGTGGACGTGGACGTCGTCGCCGAGCTGATGGTCCGCGTGTCGGCGTCGTTCCTGGTCACGCCCAGCGAACTGGTCGACCTCGACGACGACGAGCAGGTCCGCGAGGTGGCCCGCCGCTTCCTGGTGCCGATGCTCGCCGAACCGGGCGCGGGCTGAGCGGCGGCCGCGAGGCCGCGATCACCCGTGGCAGGTGCAGGACGGCGCTCAACCTCAGCAGGCACGGGCGGAGCTCGGCCGCGGCGATCTCGGGGTCGCGGCCGACCGCGGCGGGCGCAGGGCCGCGATCACCCGCGGTGGACGCGGAACGGCGATCAGCCGCGGCGGGTGCGGGGGCCCTCGTACTGCTCCGCGGTGACCGGTTCCAGCCAGCTGGTCTCGGGGCGATCGTCGTCCGGCGCCTCCCACAGGGCCAGGTGCTCCATGAAGCGGTCGGGCGCGGCGCCGTGCCAGTGCTCCTCGCCGGGCGGGCAGTGCACCGTTTCCCCCGGCTGCGCCTCGAAGATCGTGCCGTCGCGGGTGCCGATCAGCGCCGTCCCGGCGACCACGTGCAGCGTCTGACCCACCGCGTGGTGGTGCCAGCGGGTGCGGGCGCCGGGCGCGAAGCGGGTCAGGTTCGCGCGCAGCCGCGAGGGTTCGGTGCCGACGTGGAGGACGTCGAACCACACGTCGCCGGTGAACCACTCGGCGGGCGCCCTGGTGGTGGCTCGCGGCCCGGTGAACTCCACGGCGTCTCCTCGGTGTCGGGCGGGAATCCGTGCCGACCACCCTAGACGCCGCGAGCACGACGGCGGCCGGCCCGCTGGTGCAGGCCGGCCGCCGGTTCGCGCGGGGTGATCAGCGAATGGCGCCGAGGGTCAGGGTGAAGACCTCCGGGTCACCGGCGTTGACCTTGCCGCTGTGGTCCTCGCCCGCGTTCGAGCTGACGTCGTCGTAGGCGAACGCGTAGCCCTTGCCGTCGGGCAGGTTCTCGTGCACCACGCGCGCGTAGTGGTTGGTGATCTCGTTCTGGTAGAACGTGGCCGGGTCCTCGTCCTGCGGCTGGTTCGGGTTGATCAGCAGCGTGGTGCGGTTGAACGCCGCCGCCAGCCGCGGCACGATCGCCAGGCGCTCCTGGGAGTCGCTCTCCGGGTTGTTCGCGAACGGACCGCTGTTGCAGCCCCAGATGTCCACCGAGGACGGCTTCTCGAACCGCTCCGAGCCGAAGACGAATGCGTCGCCCTCGACCTTGCCCTCGATGACGCCGAGGTCGTCGCGCTGGGTGTCGACGAAGATCGACTCACCGGCGTACTTGGAGTACACCTCGTCCACGTAGGGCTCGAGGTAGCCCTCGAAGTCGGCGGCGCGGTGGTTCGGGTTGAGCACCCGGACGACCTTGCCGTCGGCCTCTTGGACCAGCTTCGGCCAGTTCTCGCCCTGGTCGCGCAGGCCCTGGGCGACGCCGTCCAGCGCGCCGGTGGGCATGCCGGGGACGTCCTGCTCGCCGCTGCCCGCCTTCAGGTGCAGCGCGATGGGCGCGGCGACGAAGTCGACGTAGCTGATGTTCGCGTAGAGCTGCTCTTCGTTGAGGGTGAACTCGGCGAAGGTCCAGTCCTTGCCGTAGTTCGAGTCGTCCTCGGAGACGAAGTTGGGGTGCACCACGGAGGTCGTGCCGTCCGCGCCCTGCACCACCTGGAATTCCAGCTTGTCGTCGGTCACGAAGTACACCCGCGCGCCGTACATGCGCGGCACGGTGACCTCGACGCTGCCGTCGACCGGGATGGCGGGGTCCTCACCCAGCGGCTGCGGCTCGGGGCCACCCGCCTCCGGGAAGTAGGAGGTCCCGTCCTGCCGGATGAACACGGCCTTCTTCTCCGCGTCCGAGAATCCGGCGATGTAGGCGTGCGCCGTGGTGCCGGAGTTGTTCTGCAGCACGAACTTCAGGGTTTCCGGAGCGGCCGAAGCGAACGGGGCGTTGATCGCCTGCACCCAGAACGGCGTGGTCAGGGCCGCAGCGGAATACCCGAGAAACCGCCTACGAGAAACCATGGGGTTACCTCCAGAGACAAACTTGACCACCTCGGAAGGCGGCCGATCTTCTCGTGATCGATCCCGAAAGTCTGGCGGTCTAGACCTGCACTCGATACCTCCAAAAGGAGTACGTATTCACCAGCTTCAAACACGAATCAACGCGACCGCACAGAGCGATGGGAAAATCAAGAACGCGGCGACAACCAGCCACAAAACCGGGAAATCCGACCGCACGGCGGGATCGGGCGCGGCAGGCGCCGATTTCGTTCCCGTAAGCACGACGAAAGTCGGTGGGGATGCTCCCACCGAAGTGTGATTGCGCAACACGGTCCGCCCTCAGAACAGGACGCGAAAGGAAACGCGGTACCGGGACCGCGTGAATTCGACTGCGGGTGCACCGCGCGGCCGCAGCGGATCGCGGCCGGGAGGCCGGTCAGCTCGCCGGAACGGGCTCTTCCAGCAGCAGCCCGACCACCTGCCGCAGCTCGTCCTGGAGCCGCTCGATCTCCTCGTCGGCCCCAGCCAGCGCGAGCCGCAGCCCGCGCTGGAAGATCCCGTCGATCATGGCGTAGGCGATCCCGGACGAGGTCGCGGGCCGGGTCCCGGCGAGCTCGGCGCAGCGGCCGACCACCTGCCAGATCATCTCCTCGCGGCGCCGGTCGATCTCCTCGACGTCGGCGCGGAAGGATTCCTCGAACAGGCTCTGGTTGCGCAGGTCGTACCACAGCCGGTGCAGCGGGGCGTCGGTCCGCATCGAGGCGAAGAACTCGGCGATGAACCCGTCCCGCAGTTCCGCCACGCCGGTGGCCTCCGCGATCACGCCGTCGTAGCGGGTGACGCACACGGCCTCGTACTGGCGGACGGCGCGGGTGATCAGGTCCTGCTTGTCCGCGAAGTAGTAGTGCAGGACGCCGTGGGAGAACTCGGACTTCTGCGCGATCTCGCGCAGGCTCGTCCGCGCGTACCCCAGGTCGGCGAGCGTGTGCAGCGTCGCCACGGCGAGCTCCGTGCGCCGCGCCTCGAACTTGTCGACCTGGCGGCGGGCCACCCGATTCTGCTTCGTCTCCGCGACCTCGGTCACTTGCCCGTCCTGTCGGCTGGTGCTGGCTGGTTCCGGCTGAGGGCACAGTCTAACGCCCTCGCTCACGAGGTTCCTTGACAAGCGTCCAAAAAATTCTTGACGACTGTCCAAAAATCCGCCTACGGTGTGATCCACGCCGCACGGACGATCTTCCGAGCCGTGCGGAACCCCGATCTCAACGAGGAGATTCCCGGATGAGCAGTGAGGATCTGACCGGCCGAAGAGCACTGGTGACCGGCGGTGCGCGCGGACTCGGCGCAGGCATGGCCGAAGCGCTGGCGCAGGCGGGCGCCGCCGTGGTGATCGGCGACGTGCTCGAGGACGAAGGCGAGAAGACGGCGCTGGCGCTGCGCGAAGCGGGCGCCGAGGTGCACTTCGTCCCGCTCGACGTGACCGACGACGCGAGCTGGGCGGAGGCGGTCCGGCGCACGACCGAGACGATCGGCGGGCTCGACGTGCTGGTGAACAACGCCGGCGTCGAGATCACCAGCCTCATCGCCGACCTCGACCCGGCCGACGTGCGCCGGATGCTGGAGGTCAACGTGCTCGGCACCTCGCTGGGGGTGAAGCACGGGTTCCGCGCCATGCGGCCCGGCGGCGCGGCCGGGCAGGGCGGGGCGATCGTGAACATCGCGTCCGTCGCGGCGACCATCGCCTTCCCCGGCATCGCGATGTACTCGGCCACGAAATCCGGCATCGACCGGCTCACCCGCGTCGCCGCCGCCGAGTCCGGGAAGCTCGGCTACGGGGTGCGCGTCAACTGCATCTACCCGGGCCTGACCCCCACCACGATGGGCAACCAGCTCGCGGTGGACTGCGCCGAGATCGGGTTGTTCCCCTCCCCCGAGGCCGCCGCGGAAGCGGTCGTGGGCCTCACCCCGCAGGGACGGCTCGGCCAGGTCGACGACATGGCCGACGCCGTGGTCTTCCTCGCCTCCGACGCCGCGAAGTTCATCACCGGCGCCGGACTCCCCGTCGACGGCGGCATGGGCATGTGACCGCGACTCTCTCCCCCCACCAGCACGGAAGGAAGCAGTTCATTGGCCACTGACAAGAAGGTCGTCGTCTACGGAGCCTCCGGCTACACCGGACGCCTCATCTGCGAGTACCTGCGCGAGTACGGCATCCCGTTCCTGGCGGCGGGCCGCGACCACCAGCGGGTGCGGGACGCGGTCGCCGCGGTCCCGGGCATCGACACCGTCGAGCACGAGGTCGTCGAGGTCGAGCACACCGCCGAAGCCCTCGCCGAGCAGTTCCGCGGCGCCTCGGTCGTGCTCAACACCGTCGGCCCGTTCGCCCGCTTCGGCCACGAGGTCGTGCAGGCCTGCCTGGAGATCGGCGCGCACTACACCGACACCAACGGCGAGCAGAACTGGATGATCGACGTCGAGCAGCGCTACGGCACCGCGTTCGCCGAACGCGGGCTGCTGCTGACGCTGGGGCTCGCGCAGATGTACACCATCGGCGAGATCGCGGCGAACATCTGCCTGGAGACGCCGGGACTGGACACGTTGGACATCCAGGTGTTCTGGAAGGGCCACCCCACGGTCGCCTCCACGAACACGATCCTCACCAACGCGGTGCTGGCCGACGCGTTCTACCTGGAGCAGAACGAGTACGTGCCGTGGCCGGCGGACCGCGGCACCTACGACGTGGTGGTGCCCGGCCACCACGAGGTCGGGCTCGCGCTGCCGTGGGGCGGCACCTCGCACCCGGTGTGGTTCAAGAACGACCCGCGGGTGGCGAACGTGCGGGCCCTGGGCGGGGTGTTCGACCGGTCGCTGATGCAGGCGGTGCCGCAGATCGTGGCCGGTGCGATGGAGCAGATGGACGGCCTGTCCACCGAGCAGAAGCTGGCGATGATCGACGAGATCTCCGCCGGGGTGCGCAGCGAGATGCCGCCGCGGGAGAACCCGCGCATCAACACCTCGCTGGACTCGGTGCACGCCTCCGGGCCGCTGGGGCGCGCGCACTGCGTGATCCACGGCAACTGCAACTACAAGCAGACGGCGCTGCTGAACGCGCACGCCGCCGCGGAACTGCTGCAGCAGCCGCCGCGGAAGGTCGGGTTCGCCTCCAGCTGCCAGGCGTTCGGGCACCGCGAACTGCTGGGCACGCTGCGCGCGTTCGGCCTGGTGCTCGACCCGATCCTGGAAGTCCACCGCTGACCGGCGGCGCCGACCGTCCTGAGGGGACGGTCGGCGTCCCGCTCCGTACGACGCGGCGAGCGCCGGGCGCGCGCCGAGTTCGACAGATTGGCGATGAGCTGTGCAGCTGGCCGACTACTTGGACAAGGGCGCTTCCCCGGGCGGGGACCGGCCTTGCTTGACCACGGGTGCCGACACCCGTTCCTACGCCGAGGTGCAGCGGCTGTCCTGGCGGGTCGCCGGGGCGCTGCGCGGTTCCGGCATCGAACCCGGGGACCGGGTCGCGGTGCTGTCCGGCAACGATCCGGACGCGCTCACCTGCATCTTCGGCATCTCGCGTGCCGGGGCGGTGTGGTGCCCGGTGAACCCGCGGAACGAGGCGGCGGAGAACCGGCAGCTGCTGGAGCTGTTCGGCTGCCGCTGCCTGTTCTTCCAGGCGCGGTTCGCGCCGCTGGTGCAGCGGATCCGCGGCGAACTGCCGGAGCTGACCGAGCTGGTGTGCCTCGACGGGGAGGTCGAGGGCGCGTGGGAGTTCGGCGACTGGCTGGAGCGCCGGGCCACCCCGCCGGAGCGGGTGCCGCGCGCCGGGGACGACCTGTGCATGATCGCCGGGACCGGCGGCACGACGGGCGTGCCGAAGGGCGTGCGGCTGACCGCGACGAACATGCTCACCGCGACGGCGACGACGCTGATGAGCTACCCGTTCGGCGAGTCACCGCGCTACCTGGCGCTGGCACCGCTGACGCACTCGGCGGGGGTGCTGACCTTCCCGGTGCTGGCGCTCGGCGGCGAGATCGTGATCATGCCGGAGCCGGATCTGGGCGAGTTCCTGCGGCTGGTGCAGCGGCACCGGATCACGCACGCGTTCCTGCCGCCGACGGTGATCTACGGGCTGCTGGAGCACCCCGACCTGGACTCGACGGACCTCACGTCGCTGCGCTGCCTCTGGTACGGCGCCGCACCGATGTCACCGGCCCGGCTGGAGGAGGCGCTGACCAGGATCGGCCCGGTGCTCGGGCAGCTGTTCGGCCAGACGGAGGCGCCGAACATGATCGCGACGATGGCCCCGGCCGACCACTTCCGCCCGGACGGGTCCATCGCCACCGAACGGCTCACCGCCGCGGGCCGCCCGAGCCCGCTGACCCAGGTGGCGGTGCTGGGCGACGGGGGCGCACCGCTGCCCGCGGGTGAGCGCGGCGAGATCGTGGTGCGGGGCCCGCTGGTGATGGCCGGGTACCACGAGGCACCGGAGGCGACGGCCGAGGTCGGCGCGCACGGCTGGCACCACACCGGCGACATCGGCTACCTCGACGCGGACGGCTTCCTGCACATCGTCGACCGCGCCAAGGACGTCGTGATCACCGGCGGGTTCAACGTGTACTCGGCGGAGGTGGAGCGCGCGCTGCTGGCGCACCCCGCGGTGCAGGACGCGGCGGTGATCGGGCTGCCGCACGAGAAGTGGGGCGAGCAGCTGACCGCGGTGGTGCAGCCGCGGGCCGGGGCGCAGGCGAGCGAGGAGGAGCTGCGGGCGTTCGTGCGAGAACGGCTGGGCGGGGTGAAGACCCCGAAGCGGATCGAGCTGTGGCCCGACCTGCCCCGGTCGAAGATCGGGAAGGTGCTGAAGCCGGACATCAAGCAGCGGCTCACCGCCGAAGGCGGCTGACGGCCGCACGCGGACCGGTCCGCCCGCGCGGGGGGGCGGGCGGACCACCCCGCGCTCAGCGGGCCACGTAGGCGCTCAGCACCGCCTGCACCTCGTACACGTCGACGCCCTTGCCGAACTGCTTCACGATCGGTTCGGCCGCACCGGACAGCCACAGCTTCAGCTCGGCGTCCAGGTCGAAGGTGCCCGCCGTCTCCACCGCGAAGTGGCTGATGCTGCGGTACGGGATCGAGTGGTACTCGACCTTCTTGCCGGTCATGCCCTGCTTGTCGACCAGGATCAGCCGCCGGTCGGTGAACAGCAGCGAGTCGCGGATCAGCCGGTAGGCGGAGTGGATCTCCTCACCGCGGGCCAGCAGCCTGCCGTACTCCTGCGCCGCCGCGCGGGGGTCGATCTGCGACGCGTTCCCCATCATGCCGTCGAAAAGTCCCACGAACGCACTCCCCTGCAAGATCGAACTTCCCCTGCCACCAGGGTAGCGAAGCGCGCGGGCGCGGCGATCCGCCGTCCGCGGCCGATCCGGACGCCGCCGCGCGCGGCCGGGTTGGGAGACTGGGCCGGTGAAGACCGATCGATGCCCCTGCGGATCCGGCGACGTGTTCGCCGGCTGCTGCGAGCCGCTGCACACCGGCGAGCGGCGCGCGGCCACCGCCGAGCAGCTGATGCGTTCCCGCTTCGCCGCGTTCGCCGTCGGCGACGCCGAGTACCTGCTGCGGACCTGGGACCCGTCGACCCGGCCGGACGCGCTGGAGCTCGATCCGGCGCAGCGCTGGACCCGCCTGGACGTCCTGGACCGCAGCGGCGGCGGCCCGTTCGACTCGGCGGGCACGGTCCGGTTCCGCGCGCACTACCGGCTGGACGGCCGCGCCGGGTCGCTCACCGAGCACAGCCGCTTCGTCCGCACCGGCGGGGCGTGGTACTACGTCGACGGCGACCACGAGTGACTCAGTCCTCGGCGAGCAGCGCGTTCATCCGCTGCAGCACGTCCAGCTGCGCCCAGTTGTAGTACTCGACCATCGCCGGGACGACGACGGAGGCGGCGTGCGCCTCGCCGCCCGGCGCGGTCCGCCACGCGTCCCGCATCGCCGGGTACGCCTCGTACTGCCGGTGGAATTCGGGCAGGTAGCGCCGGGCGAGGTCGGCGCGGGTGGCCTCGTCGGCGTCCGCGGGCAGCTCCTCGAACTCGGCCTCGACCGGCAGCATGGGCCGGGACACGATCTCCTGCAGCGCGTCCATCACCTCGGGGCTGAACACCCTGGCGTACAGCAGCATCAGCGACCGGCCCGAGCGCGGTACGTCCTCGCCGATCCCTTCGAACCCGGGCGGCAGCTCGGCCAGCGTCCGGTTCCGCAGCACCGCCGCGAGTTCCTCCCGCATCCGCTGCTGGCGTTCGATGCTCGCGGCGAGCTCGGCGTCGAGTTCCCGCAGCGCCTGCTCGGCCCGGTCGTCCGGGCCCTCCACCACGGCGATCTCCGAGAGCGGGACGCCCAGGTCCACCAGCCGCCGGATCCGCAGCAGCCGGGTCAGGTGGCTGATCCCGTACTGCTTGTACCCGTTCGACGTCCGCTCCGGCTCGTCCAGCAGCCCGATCCGGTGGTAGTGCCGGACCGCCTTCACCGTCGTCCCCGCCAGCTCCGCCACCTGCCGAGTGCTCCACGTCATCGACGTCCTCCCGCTCATACTCCTCAGAGACACCCTGCCCCGGGGGCAGGGTCAAGTGGGGGCCGCTCAGCCGGTCGGTCCGAAGGCGGAGGAGGCGCTGACGAGCTCGGCGTCGGTGAGGGAGCGGCCGGTGGGTTCGCGGATGCGGCGCAGCCGGTAGCGGACGGTGTTCGGGAGCATCCGTGGTGGCGGCGCACAAAGGCCGGGTCCGGCGGGGGGCGGAGGCGCGGCGCGGGAACGCGTACCTTCGCGAGCGGGTCCGGACCTCGCCGCGGCGGATGCGGTTCTCCGGCGGTGCTGCACCGGCCTCGGTGGCGCTACGGTGCCGATCATGATCGGGGTGCTCATCGGTTCCCGCGGCACCGCCGGTCACCGCGTCGGCCGTGGCGGGGCGCCCGTCCCGCCTCGATCCCGAGGTCCGCTGATCCGATCGTCGACCGCTGTCGTCCAGGAGGTCCGCTGATGCCCCTTCCCTTCCACCCGTCCGACGGCGACCCGGTGCCGCCCGCGCTGCGCGGGTTCGCCCGCGCGCACGCGCACCTCGTGGAGCTGCACGAGGGGCCGGCCCACCTCGTCGCCCGGCACCGCGCCCCGGAGCGGCGGGTCGGGCTGGTCTCCGGTGGTGGTTCCGGGCACGAGCCGCTGCACGCCGGGTTCCTCGGCCGCGGGATGCTCGACGCCGTGGCGCCCGGCAGCGTGTTCGCCTCCCCGCACAACAAGCAGGTGCTGGCGGCCAGCCGCGCCGCCGCCGGGCCGGACGGCGTCGTGCACGTGGTGAAGAACTACACCGGGGACCGGATCAACTTCGGCATCGCCGCGGAACGGCTGCGCCTGGAAGGCGTCGAGGTGCGGCGGGTGCTGGTGGACGACGACCTGGCCACCGAGTCGGCGGACACGGCGACCGGGCGGCGCGGCACCGCGGCGACCGTCGTGGTGGAGAAGCTGCTCGGCGCGGCCGCCGACACCGGGCTCGGCGTCGACGAACTCGCCGAGCTGGGCGGCCGGTTCGCCGCGGCCTCGCGCAGCCTCGCGGTCGCGTCCCGCGCGCAGACCTCGGCGCACACCGGGGAACCGTCGTTCGCGCTGGACGCCGCGGAGCTGGAGTACGGCGTCGGCATCCACGGCGAACGCGCCCGCACGACCGTCGCCCGGCCACCGCTGGAGGAACTGGTGGACCGGCTGCTGGACGAGCTCGTCGCCGGGCTGCCACCGGGACCGGACCGGGTGGTCGCCGTGCTCAACGGGCTCGGCGGCACCACCCAGCTGGAGCTCTACGGGCTGCACGACCTGGTCTCGGACGGGCTCGCGCGGCGCGGGTTCGACGTGGCGGGCGCGCTGGTCGGCACGCTGGTTCCCGCACTGGACATGGCCGGGTTCTCGGTGTCGGTGACCCGGATGGAACCGGAGTGGTGGCCCTGGTGGGCCGCGCCCGCGATCACCCCCGCCTTCCCGCGCACCTCGGAGGAATCATGATCGACCAGGAGACCGTGCTGCGCCGGTTCGCCACCGCGGTGGAGGACGCGCACGCGCAGCTGACCGAACTGGACCAGCGCAGCGGCGACGGCGACTTCGGCGACAACCTGCGCACCGGGGTACGCGCCGCGGTGGCCCGCTTCGACGCGGCCGGCGGCCGCGCGTTGGACGCGTTGGGCGAGGTGTTCCTGGACGAGGTGGGCGGCACCAGCGGCCCGCTGTTCGGGCTGCTGTTCACCGAGATCGCCCGCGCGCTCGCCGAGTCGGACGACCTCGCCGGGTTCCGGGCCGGGACCGGCGCGGGGCTGGCCGCGATCCAGCGGGTCGGCGAGGCGGAGGTCGGCGACCGGACGCTGGTCGACGCACTCTCCCCCGCCGTGGACGCCGCCGAGCAGGGCTTCGCCGCGGCCGCCCGCGCCGCCGCCGGAGGCGCGGAGGGCACCGCGCGGTTGCGGGCCCGGATGGGCCGCGCCAGCTACGTCGGCGAACGCGCGGTCGGCGAACCGGACCCGGGTGCGCTGGGCATCGCCCTCCTCTTCTGGGCCTTCGCCGCCGCCACCGACCCGGCGGACGCCCCGCCCGCCCCGCTCCCCCGCTGATCACCGGGTGAACGGCCCGCTCACCCGTTCTCCCCGGGCGAGTGGGTCGTTCTGTTGCACGGCGGTTTCCGGGTGAATGGCCCATCGGACCTGTCTCGCTGGGCGAATGGGCCATTCACCTCGGACGGTCCTCTCGATCGGGTGAGCGGGGAATGAATCACGGCCCGGCGTGGTTGCGGCCGGGTATGAGCGACGAGAACGGCAACGTGCCCGACTGGGTGCGGCAGCAGGTCGAACAGATCGGCCGCACCGGCACCACCGAAGGCCTCGAAGTGCGCGGCGCGCCGATCGTGCTGCTGACGCTGCGCGGCGCGAAGTCCGGCAAGCTGCGCCCGACGCCCGTGATGCGCGTGGAGCACGACGGCAGCTACGCGGTGGTGGCCTCCAAGGGCGGCGCCCCGGAACACCCCACCTGGTACCACAACATCAAGGCGCACCCGGACATCTCGTTGCAGGACGGGACGACGATCCGCGACTACTCGGCCCGCGAGGTGTCCGGCGAGGAGCGCGCGCAGTGGTGGGAGCGGGCCGTGGCCGCGTTCCCGTCCTACGCGGACTACGCGGAGAAGACCGACCGCCTGATCCCGGTGTTCGTGCTCGACCCGAAGTGACGTGGCGGCGCTCGGTCGCGTTGCCGCGGCCGAGCGCTCCCACCGGGTCGGTGGCCTGATCTCCCACCGCCGGAACGCCGTCCGCCACCGGCCCGATTCCGTGCCGCCAGGCCGAGTTTCCGCCGCCAGACCGAGTTTTCGCCAGCAGTTCCGGACGACGGACCCGATTCCGCGCCACCGGCCCGTTTTCCCGGCGCGAGCCCGATTTCCCACCGCTGGACCGTTTCCGCAGCACCACCCGGTGTACGCGGCACCGGTCCCGGTCACCCGAGCCGGCCGGCGCGACACCACTCTCACCGCATCGCACCGCCGAGCCCACCGCTACGCCGCGCCGTCGGCTCCCGCGGTGATGCGCCGGATCGCGTCGAGGGTGAGTGCGCGGTCGTCGCCGGACCTGGTGCCGAGCGCGCGGTGGATGGTGAGCCCTTCGATGAGCGCGTCCAGCTGCCGGGCCGTGTCCGCGCCGAAGTGGCTGCCGAGCGCATCCTGGCTGCGCCGCATCCACTGATCGATCAGTTCGCGGTAGGCGGGTTCCCTGGCGGCGAGCGCGTAGAGCTCGTGGGTGAGCACCAGGTCGGCCCGGGTGGCGAACAGGTCTTCGTGGATGAGGTCGGCGACGGCGAGGCGTGCTTCGTCGATGTCGTGCGCGGCGCCGAGCCGCCGTTCGAAGCGGGCGATGACGGCGCCGGTGAACCGGGAGAACGCTTCGCGGAGCAGTTCGTCGATGCTGGCGAAGTGGTAGGTCATCGAGCCGAGCGGCACGTCGGCGCGGGCGGCGATCTTGCGGTGCGAGGTCCCCGCGACGCCTTCGTCGGCGATGAGCGCCAGTGCGGCGTCGATGATGCGCGCCCGCCGCTGCGGGTCGAACCGGCGGCTCTTCGGTGGCATTTCCCGCGTCACCTCGACAGACGGTAGTCGATGGGCGACGTCGCGTCCGGTGCGGGTCCGGTACGACGGCGCCCGGCCGTCCCCGGAAGCTGCTCGCGTACGATCGTACGCATCACTGCGTACGCTCGTACGCAACGGCTTGCGTGCACACCGCGACCGAGAGGAACCATGACCGAGCAACCGGGCTGCGGCGCGCCGCCGGCCGTCCCCGCGCCCGCCCGCCGCCGCGCACTCCAGTGGATCTTCTTCCTGCTGGGCGTCTCGCTGGCCTCCTGGGTGACCCGCACTCCCGCGATCCGCGACGCGCTCGCCGCATCCACCGGCGAGATGGGCCTGGTGCTGTTCGGCCTCTCCGTCGGATCGATGACCGGCATCCTGTCCGCCGGACCGCTGGTGCGGCGGTTCGGCACCCGGCCGGTGATCGCGGTGAGCATGGCGCTGGCGGTGACGGGGCTCGCCGCGCTCGGCGCGGCGACGGCGCTCGCCACCGCGGCCGGGGCGTTCACCGGGCTGCTGCTGTTCGGCCTGGGCATGGGGTGTTCGGAGATCGCGACGAACGTGGAGGGCGCCGAGGTCGAGCGCCTCGCCGGTCGCCCGCTGATGCCGTTGCTGCACGGCACGTTCAGCGCCGGGACGGTGGCGGGCGCGGTGCTCGGCATGCTGTTCACCCGGGCCGAGGTAGCCGTCGAATGGCACCTGCTGGGCGTCGCGGTGCTCGCCGGGATCATCACGACCGCGGTCGTCCCGGCCGTGCCGACCGGTTTCGGCAAGGAGCGCGGTGGCCGGCGCCGCGGTGCCGGAGCCGCCGCGCGGGAGCAGTTCGCGCTGTGGACGCAGCCGCGGATCGCGCTGATCGGCTGCGTCGTGCTGGGCATGGCGCTGGCGGAGGGCGCGGCGAACGACTGGCTGCCGCTGCTGATGGTGGACGCGCACGGTTTCGACCCCACTTCGGGGACGGTCCTGTTCGCGGCCTTCGCCGCGTCGATGACGGCCGGGCGCTTCGCCGGTTCCGCGCTGGTGGTCCGGTTCGGGCGCGCCGCGGTGGTGCGGGCGAGCGCCGGGCTGGCGGCGCTCGGGCTGGTCGCGGTGATCTTCACGTCGAGTCCGGTCGCCGCATCCGCCGGGGTGGTGCTGTGGGGTTTGGGCGCCGCGCTCGGGTTCCCGCTGGCGATCTCGGCCGCGGGAGATGGCGGCGGGGATTCCACCGCTCGGGTCAGCGCGGTCGCCACCGCCGGTTACCTGGCGTTCCTCGTCGGGCCGCCGCTGCTCGGTTCCCTCGGTGACCACTTCGGACTGCGGTACGCGATGATCGTGGTACTGGTGCTCGTCGGTTGCGCGGCGCTCACCGCTTCGGCCGTGCGCGGCCCGTCTCCGGCAGAAGGAAGGTGAACCCGGTGTCCACACGGGAACGACCACTGCGGTGGATCGCGGTGGTCTGCGGCCTGATCGGTGCGGTCGCGGCGGTGCTGCTGCCGTTCCTGCCCGTCCGGTTCGAGATCACCGAGCTGCGCTGGCCGACCCCGCAGGGCACCCAGGCGGTGTCGGCGCCGCTGTCGGCGTACGAGCCGATCCGGCTGGACCTGGAGGTGCCGTGCGCGACGGCGCGCGGCCTCGACGAGCGCAGCCCGGACCCGGCGGTGCTGCTGAGCACGAATCCGCCGAAGGCGGAGTACGGCGACCTGACCGGTCTGCGGCTGGACGTGCACGACGGGCAGTTGCGGCTGATCTCGCAGGGCCAACAGCTCGGCACCGCGCCGCTGCCCGCCGGGGACTGCACGGTCCGGGTGCACGCCGACGGCCACGGCACCGACGCGGAGGTCGGCGACGAATCCTTCGCGCACGTGCGCGGGGACGCCCGGCCGCAGCTGACCGGCATCTACTCCGATGTGGACGGTGCGGTCGACGATGTGCGCGGGCTGTCGTTCTCCGCGCAGGTGGACGACCGCTACGACAGCCACCCGACGCCGTTGAAGGTCGCGGCGATGGTGGTCGCGGTGCTCGGTTGTGCCGGGGCGCTGGTCGCGCTGCACCGGATCGACGGGCTCGCCGGGCGCAAGCCGGTGCGGCTCGGCCGGAGCCGGTGGAAGCCGACCGGGCGGGACGCGGCGGTGGCGGCCGCGCTGCTGGCGTGGTGGTTGATCGGGGCGATGACCTCGGACGACGGCTACTTCCTGACGATGGCCCGGGTCAGCGGTGATCTGGGGTACGTCAACGACTTCTACCGGTGGTTCTCCGGTCCGGTCGCGCCGATGGGCTGGTTCGTGGAGCTGCAATCGGCGTGGGTGTCGGTGTCCACGGCGACGCCGTGGCTGCGGGTGCCCGCGCTGCTGATGGGCCTGCTGAGCTGGGCGCTGATCAGCCGGTTCGTGCTGCCGCGGCTGGGCCAGCGGGTCCGCCGCAGCCGCGCGGCCGGGTGGGCGGCGGCCGCGGTGTTCCTCGCCTGCTGGCTGCCCTACGACAACGGGCTGCGCCCGGAACCGGTCGTGGTGGTGCTGGCGCTGCTGGCGCTGTGCGCGGTGGAGTACGCGGTGGCGACCCGCCGGTTGGCGCCCGCCGCCGTGGGGCTGATCGTGGCGGCGTTCTCAGTGGCGGTGAACCCGCACGGCATGGTCGCGGTGCTGCCGTTCCTGGCGGCCGCGAAGCCGCTGCTGCACCTGGTGCGGGACCGCGCGGAGCGGTTCGGCTGGGCCGCGGTGCTGAGCCCGATCGCGGCCGCGGGACTGGTGGTGCTGGTCGCCTCGTTCGGGGACCAGTCGTTGAAGACGGTCGCCGAGGCCACCGCGGTGCGTTCCGAGATCGGGCCGTCGCAGGCCTGGTACCAGGAGTTGAGCCGCTACGAGCTGCTGTTCAGCCAGTCCCCGGACGGGTCGCTGACCCGCCGGTTCCCGGTGCTGCTGCTGATCCTGTGCCTGGCGATGTGCGCGGTGGTGCTGCTGCGCCGCGGCCGCATCCGCGGTGCCGCGCTGGGGCCGAGCCGGCGGCTGCTCACGGTCGCCGGGCTGTACTTCGTGGCACTGGCGCTGACGCCGACCAAGCACACCCACCACTTCGGCATCCTCGCCGCGGTCGGCGGCGCGGTGGCCGCGCTGACGGCGCTGGCGACGAGCAGCACGGTGTTGCGGTCGAAGCGGAACCGCGCGGTGTTCTTCGGCGGGCTGATGGTGGTGCTGGCGTTCACCTTCACCGGCACCAACGCCTGGTGGTACGCCTCCGGGTGGGGCGTGCCGTGGTTCGACAAGCCGCCGTCGATCAAGGGCTGGGAGTTCAGCACCGGGTTCCTGATCATCGCGGCGATCGCGCTGGGCGTGGCGCTGCGCGAGCACCTCAAGCTGGACGACCGGAACCCGCCCGCCCGCACCGAGGACCGGTCGCGGGCGTTGCGGCTGGGCACGGCGCCGCTGTCGATCGTGTGCGCGCTGCTGATGCTCGCCGAGCTGGCGTCGCTGGCGAAGGTGATCCCGGAGCGCTGGGACACCTACAACCTGGCGACCGACAACGTGCGCCAGCTGGCCGGGGCGAGCTGCGGGTTGTCGGACTCGGTGTACGCCGAGACCGATCCCGCGTCCGGCATCCTCGCGCCCGCGCCGCAGCCGGGGCGCGCGGTCCCGGACGGGAAGACCGACGAGGACGAGACACCGGACGAGTACCTGCGCGGCAGCGAGGCCGGATTCGTCCGGGGCGGGCTGCCGGGCACCCGGAACATCGACACCGGGCAGCCCATGTGGACGCCGCCGTACCGCTTCGGCAGCGACCAGGCCCCGGTCTGGGGCAGCTACGGCTCCCCCACCAGCACCGGGAAGCTGCGCACCGCCTGGTACGACCTGCCGGAGCGCGCCACCAGCGGCGAGGTGCCGATCGTGGTGAGCTCTGCCGGACGCACCTCAGGCGCGAACGCGCTGTCCGTGGAGTTCGGCCGGGACACCCCGGAGGGCTTCGAGATCCTGCGCCGCGACCCGATCGGCCAGGACGACGAGCAGCGCTGGCGCGACCACCGCGTCGCGGCCCCGGCCGAGGCGACCCGGGTGCGGGTCGTCGCCGAGGACCGCGCGCTCGGCGAGGAGGGCTGGCTGGCGGTCAGCGCTCCCCGCGCGCCGCGGCTGACCCGGATGACGGACGTGGTGGGCGACGCCCCGGCGTTCGTGGAGTGGCCTGCGGCCATGGTGCACCCGTGCCTGCGCATGACCTCGATCCACCACGGCATCGCCGAGCTGCCGGAGTTCCGCGTCTCCGGTGGCGGGGACGTGCGCGGCACCGGGCAGGGCTGGTCGGCGCCGGACGCGGGCGGCCCGTTCGGCTACCTGAACGTGGCGACGAGCATGACGGAGCTGCCGACGTACCTGCGCAACGACCTGGGCAACGACTGGGGTTCGCTGTACGCGGTGCACCCGTACGAGCCGGACGCGCTGCCCGCGTCGGCGGCCGCGCACACGCACGAGGAGGACCACTGGGGCCTGTGGAGCCCCGGCCCGACGCCGAACCCGGTGGTGCTGCCCGGTGACGTTCCGGACTCCAACACCCGCTCGGACGTGGCGCCGGGGCCGCGCTAGTCGGCGGCCGGCCGGCACCGATCCCGGTCCGGTTCTCGGGGTCGGGTGCGATTCCGAACCCGGTCCGCATCGCCATCGGGCGGAGCGGGCCGGGTCGGGGTGGTCCGGCCGATGAGAAATCTCCTTGAGTCCACTTAGGACTGACTCTGCATCTGGCCGTCCCGATGCTCATCCGCTTGCCGGTCCGCGGAATCGGGCGGCGGGAACCGTGTGGGACGGCACCGCGTCGAGCGACGGTTCGGGCATCCGCGCGGCCCGCGAGGTCGCGGCGGGTCGGCACCAGCGCGAGCGCGTCCGGGCGGCCGGGATCACTGCCCGTCCTCGAACCGGCCCGATGGTTCTTCGCCTGTTCCCTGTCAGCGGCGGGGCCGCTGAGCCGCCGATCCCCTATCCAGCGCGACCACCGGCGGGTTCTCAGCGGTTCCGGCATCCGAGCGCTCCGAAGCAGAAGTCGCGAGGCAGGCGGTCAGGGCGGGTCGAGGGTGAGGTTCCGCAGCTCCGGCCAGATCTCGGACCAGGGGGCGGTGCGGCCGGTGAGCAGCCAGATCTCGGTGCTCTCCGGAACCATCCCGCCGTAGGTGCCCAGCGGGGTCGGCGCGTCCACCACCGCCACCCGGCGCGCCGCGGCGAACCGGTCGCGCAACCGGCCGGGGTCTCCGACGAACAGCATCCGGTCCTGCCGTCCCGGCGGCGGCGCGAACCAGCCGTAGGCGCGGTTCGTGCTCACCACGGGCGGCAGGCCGAGCTCGGGCGCCGCGGTGTCCAGGTAGGTCGCGTACACGTAGGGTCCGGCGCCGAGCGCGGTGCGGTCACGCTCGGCGGCCGGGACGTCCCGGTAGGCGCGAGCGGTCGCCGCGACCAGCGCGTCCGCGAACCTCGGCGCGGCCATGACCGAGGTGAACCCGAGCGCTCCGGCGGCGAGCACCGCGCTGAGCAGCACGACCGGCCACGCGGCCCGCCGCCGACCCGACTCCCGGCGGTGCTGCAACGCGACCGCGCCGATCGCGACGACGGCGCTGTAGAGCGGCAACGGGTAGTAGTGCCGTCCCGCGGCGAGCGCGAACGCGGTGAACAGCACCGCGAACACCACCGCGAGGAACCGGTGCTCCCGCCACCGCCGGTCCCGCACCAGCGCCACCAGCCCGCAGCCCGCGAGCCCGAGCGCCAGCGGCCCGATCACCGCGAGCCCGTGCAACACCACCAGCACCCGTCCGCCGTAGATCAGCTGGTTCTCGGCCGCCACCACCGCGCCCATCGCGGCCTGCGGCCAGCCGTGGGCGGCCTGCCAGGCCAGCGTCGGCGCGGTGATCAGCAGCGCGAGCGCGACGCCCGCCCAGGTCGCGGGTCGGCGCAGCAGGTCGCGCGGCCCGGCCACGGCGACCGCGACGAGCACCGCGACGCCCAGCGCCAGCACCTGGAGCCTGGTTTGCGCGGTGATCCCGGCGGCGACGCCGAGCAGGAGCAGCAGCCGGTCGTCCCGGGTGCGGATCCACCGCAGCAGCAGCAGGAACAGCACCGCCCACAGCGCGGGTTCCAGCGAGTACGGCGTCAGCCAGTGCCCGAACTGGGCGGCGGCCACGCAGGTCGCCGACCCGAGCGCGGCGAGCACCTGGGCCCGCGCGTCCCCGCCGACCTCCCGGGCCATCAGCGCGGTCAGCACGACCGCGGCCGCGGTGGCCAGCACCGCCGGAACCGCGAGCACCACCGGGTCGCCCGGGGCGATCGCGTCGGCGAGCCGCGCCAGCAGCGGGGTGAGCGGCGGCTGGTCCACCGCGCCCCAGTCCAGGTGGTGGCGGCCGATCGCGACCACCAGGTCCTCGTCGAACCAGCGGCGCGGCACGGCCGCCACGCCCAGATGCGCGAGGGCGACGACCCCGGCGATGAGCGCGATCGGCCGCCACGCCGGACGGTGCGGTTCCATCGGTGCCCACTCCTCCGCTCGCGATCAGGAGATCAGTGAACACCGTGCCGCGGCGGCACCCTCGAAGCGGAGTCGCGCACGGGCGTCCCGGCCCGGCTGCGGGGCACCGGTACGGCCCGGTCGGTCGCACCACGGCTCAACGGCACCGGCCGGGCTCGTCAGCTCGGGTCGAAGCGGCCGCGCTTCACCGACGCGACGAAACCCGCCACGTCCACCCGAAGCACCGGACCGCGCGGATCCTTCGAATCCCGGACCAACCCCCGCGGATTCGACAACTCGACACAATTCCCGTTCGGATTGGAACGACTCGACTTCCGCCACACGATTCCACTCACGGACGTACCTCCCATTCCCGGAGAGCCTTCGCGAGATAGTCTAGCGAGTCGACCGCACCGAGGGCCACGTCGCGAATGCGCTGCGAGGCGGTGCCGTATTCCTTGACGTCGTGTTCGACCGGCACGAACGCGCCGGAACTGTAGTGCTCGAAATGGACGACGGCTGGGGCGGCGGGGAACTCGTAGACCACGAACGGACCCGACCAGCCGGGGTGCCAGCCGACCCGCAGCGGCACGACACGGATGGTGACGTTCGGCTTCGCGGCCATCGTCACGAGGTGAGCGAGCTGCGCCTGCATGACGTGTGCGGAACCGACGGGCTCATGCACCACCGCCTCGCTGATCAACGCCTCGAATCGCGGCGGATCCTGCCGCAGCAGCACGTCGCCGCGACCGGCACGCACCAGCACGCGGGTGTCGAAGTCCGTCGCGGGCAGATCGACCTTCTCCAGGATCGCCCTGCTGTAGTCCCGGATTTGCAGCAGGCCCGGCACGACCATCGGCGACCACTCCACGATCCCCGAAGCCGCCCGTTCGCACTCGATCGCGCCTGCCAGCTGCTGCGGGATGCCGGAGATCCCGACGGTCAGCCAGCTCGGCTCGCTGAGGTTGCGCGCGAGGTCGAGGATGCGTTCCCGCTCCCCCGGCGGCACCCGCAGCGCCGCGAGGATCATCGCGACCACCTCGACGCCGGGGACCCGGTGCCCGGTCTCCCAGTGCGAGATCTGGGTGTGCGAGATCTCGAGTTGCCGCGCTAACACCCGGAGGCCCACTCCGCGCGTTTCCCGCGCATCGCGCAGCGCGGCGGAAAGGGCTCTGGCCCGGGGCGTACCTGCGGTGGCGACCATGCAACACCTACCTGTCGTCGCTGTTCTCCACGATCACGCGATCGGCGCTCTGGTGGTCCCGGTGCGCAACCGGCCACCGTTGTGCGGGACGGGATCGCGGGGACGCCGGAATGGCGTGAATCCGATTCTGTCGCACCGCACCCGCGTCTATTCGGAGGAACGGCTTTGTCGCAGCGGAAAACGCCCGATCGGGTGTTCGAAGGAAAAGCGGACGCCTTGGCGCGGGCATCCGGTGCCGTGGCGGGCAGCACGGTGCGCGAGGTCGTCTGCGACAGCGGACTGGAGATCTGGGTGACCGGACCGGCGCTGGTCGCCTGCGCCGACGATCCGGCGCGCGCACCCGCGCACCTGCTCGACGAGGAGATCGCCCCTCGCCCGTGAACCTCCCGGCCGGTGCGCCCCACGCCCTCCCCCGCGCACCGGGACCGGGACGCCTCCCGCCGCCGCGACCCCGCGAGTGGGAGGCGGGCAGGGCGCGCCGCAGCCCCCGAACACCGGCGCGCCCTGCCGCGGGGGCCGGAAACGCGACTCGGCGCGACCACCGGAGTGATCGCGCCGAGTTCACCAGCGGGTCAGTGGCCCGCGCGCACCGGTTCCGCACCGGCGGACGCCGGATCGGACTCGTCGGTGCTCCGGGCGCTCGACCGCACGAACAGCGAGGTGCCGAACGCGAGCACGCCGATCACCCCGGCCACCACGAACGCGGTCCGCAGCCCGGCGGCGTCCGGCGCACCGGACGGGGCCGCGCTGCCCACGGACGCGACGGTCACGAACACCGCCGTGCCGAACGCGCCCGCGACCTGCTGCAACGTCGCGAGGATCGCGCTGCCGTGCGAGTGCAGGTGGTCCGGCAGCGCGCTCAGCGACTCGGTCATCAGCGGCGTCATCATCAGGCCCAGCCCGATCATCATCACCACGTGGATCGCGATCACCTCGCCCAGCGAGGACTGGCCGTCCAGCGAGGCGAACAGCCACAACGCCACCGCCATCGCGCCCGCGCCCGGGATCACCAGGCGCCGCGCGCCGAACCGGTCGAACAACCGGCCCACCGGTCGGCCGAGCAGCCCCAGCACCAGGCCGCCGGGCAGCACCGCCAGCCCGCTGACGAACGTCGACTCGCCCAGCACGGTCTGCAGGTACAGCGGCAGCATGATCGCGCCCGCGCCCAGCAGGCACATGAACAGCAGCGCCGTCAGCACCAGCGCCACCACGAACGAACGAAGCCCGAACGGGCGCAGGTCCAGCAGCGCCCGGTCCTCGCGCTGCAACCGCAGCTGGCGCAGCACGAACGCGGTCAGCGACAGCACGCCCACGACCAGCGGCAGCCACAGCGCCACCGCGTTGCCCCCGCCACCGGCCTCGCCGACAGAGGACAACCCGTAGAGCAGCCCGCCGAAACCGGCCGCGGACAGCACCACCGACAGCACGTCCAGCGGCACCCGCCGGGTCTCGCTGTCCAGCCGCATCCAGACCGCACCGATCCCCAGCGCCACCAGGGACAGCGGCAGCACCAGGCCGAACATCCAGCGCCAGCCCAGCGACGACAGCACCGCGCCACCGATCGTCGGACCCACCGCCGGGGCGACCGCGATCACGATGGTGATCGTGCCCATGGTGGCGCCGCGCTTGGCGATGGGCACCAGCCGCATCACCGAGGTCATCAGCAGCGGCATCATCACCGCGGTACCGCAGGCCTGCACCACGCGGCCCACCAGCAGCACCGCGAAACCGGGCGCCAGCGCGCTGAGCAGGGTGCCGATGCTGAACATCGTCAGCGAGGCCAGGAAGATCTGGCGCGGCGTGAACCGCTCCAGCAGGAACCCGGTGATCGGGATGACCACCGCCATCGTCAGCAGGAAGCCGCTCGTCAGCCACTGCACCGTCGTGGTGGAGACACCGAGGTCGACGGTAAGGTCGCGCAGCGCGACGCTCAGGATCGTCTCGTTGAGGATCATCACGAACGCGGAGACGACGAGCACGCTCAGCAGCACGTTCGCCCGCGGCGGTGCCGCTTCGCGCTCGGTCCCCGCGTCCACGGTCCTCGTGGAGTCGGTCATGGTTCTCGTTACCTCTCGCAGAACTCGGTCGGTCCACCCGCGCGGCGGAGCCGGGCGCCGCCCCGCGGCGGTGCGCCGTCGGAGCGGGCTCGAAGGATCAGGTGTCGCGATGCCGCCGAAACGCCCCCGCGAACCGGTGGCCTCGGCACTTCCCCCAGGTCGTGCGCCCCCGCGCACGGGCCGCGCGCCCCGGCAGCACCGCGGACGCCCAGCCGCCCCAGTCTAGAGGGCCCGTTCGGGTGATGCCGCTGAATTCTTCGGTGACGTCCGCTGCACCGGTGCGCACGCGCAGTCGTCTTCAGCCGCCCGCTCGCGCCCCACCGGGAAATCGGCGTCGTGCCGCTCCCCCATTCCGATCACCCGACGTGTCCGCCACGTCCTCGGGTGAACGGACCGCCCGGCCGATCTATTCCAGCCACCGCCCGGTTCACCTCCCGGCGAACGCGGGCACCCAACGCAGCGGTCTCGCACTCGGCCCCGGTGAACGGACCGTTCGCCCGAGCGGACGGGACCAACGGTCCGTTCACCACCCGCTCCGCGACGGCGTCATCCGATCCGATGCGGTGCCGTCCGGTACCCGACGGGACGACGAGCGCCCGATCCGCTCCGCCGGTCCGGCCTGCACCGGAACCGGACCGGTCCGCGCGGCGGTTCAGCAGCAGTGCTCGCCCCGCCAGGCCTGCCGCCCCTCCTGCACCGCCACGGCCGCGATCACCAGCGCGGCCAGCGGGTCCGCCCAGTACCAGCCGAACAGCGCGTTGAGCAGCAACCCGGCCAGCAGCACGGCGGACAGGTAGGTGCACAGCAGGGTTTGCTTCGAGTCGGCCACCGCGGTCGCCGAGCCCAGCTCGCGCCCGGCCCTGCGCTGCGCGTACGACAGCCCCGGCATCAGCACGAGGCTCACCGCCGCCAGCACCAGCCCGACCGCGGAGTGCTCCGCCGCCACCCCGCCGAGCAGCCCGCGCACCGCCTCCACCGAGACGTAGCCGGCCAGCGCGAAGAACGACGCGGCGATGACGCGCAGCGCCACCCGCTCCCGCGCCTCCGGGTCGCGCGCGCTGAACTGCCAGGCGACGGCGGCCGCCGACGTGACCTCGATGGCCGAGTCCAGGCCGAACCCGATCAGCGCCACCGAGGACGCCCGGGACCCCGCGGTGATCGCGACGACCGCTTCGACCACGTTGTAGGTGATCGTCGCGGCGACCAGCCGGCGGATCCGCCGCTGCAGCAGGGACCGCCGCGCCGGGGCCGGGGGTGCCGCGGTCGCCGAGCAGCCCGCGCAGCACTCCGCCTCAGCACTCATCGCGCACCGCCTCCGGCGCGTCGTTCAGGCACGGTTGCGACCGCTCCGCCGCGAGCACGACCTGCACCAGTTCGGCGAGCGCGGCGGCCAGGTGCGGATCGGCCAGCTCGTAGCGCGTCTGCCGCCCCTCCAGGGACGCCACCACCAGGCCGCAGCCGCGCAGGCACCCCAGGTGGTTGGACACGTTCGACCGGGACAGCCCCAGCTCGGCCGCCAGCCTGCCCGGGTAACCGGGGCCGTCCAGCAGCGCCACCAGCAACCGGCACCGGGTCGGGTCGGCGAGCGCCTTCCCCACCCGGGCGAGCGCCGCTTCTCTCGCCTCACTCGTCAGCACTCGCTGAACAGTACAGCGAGCACTGACCTGTCTCCCGCCCTCCCCGCTGAGCGGAGAGAAGGTCCCGGACTCCACGGAGATCGCATCTGCAAGATCGCCCACCCCGAGAAATCTTCCTTGAGCGGGAAATGACATCGTCTCCGGTCCGGATTTGCCGGAAACAGCGAGAAACCCACTCGACCAAGAGGTCCAAGCGGCTACCCTGAAAGCGAACTCCGGATTGCCCGAGCCAACGGGAAGACACCCGAAGAGGCGCGGAGACAAATGCACCATTTCGGCTTCAGCGCACCCAGAAGTGACATCACCGCTGGTCAACATCATGATCAACGGCCATGAAAACCCCAAAGTTGATCATGCTAGGGTCCTCGACGCTCACATTCACTCCTCTGGAACGAGAACGGAAGCGGGCCCCCGAGACCCCTATTCCACCCCTCACCGCATTGCATCCAGGGACGATCCCCCTCAAGGCACATGACATTTCTCGACAACGGGCCGCTCGTGCTGCACGAGAACCCCTTCGCCCTCCCCCGAACCGCGGTGAATCCACGCGACACCGCGGCATTCGCCTCCCCGATCACCCGGATGCTGCTCAGCAGCGACGGGCTCACCACCACCCTGCTCGAATCCGCCACCGGCCTGCGCACCCACATCCTCGGCGCCGAGCACGAGCGGGTTCCCGCGGACGCCGCCCCGCGCGGCGCCGCCGAGCTGCTGCACGTCCCGCTGGACGACGCGATCCTCGTGCGGCGCTCGACGACGGCCACCGACGACGGGCGTGCGCTCGCGCTCAACCAGGTCGTGGCGCGCACCGACATCCCCGGCGCCGAACGCTGCCTGACCGACGCCGCCGCTCCGCTCGGCCTCGCCCTGCACGCCGCGGGAACCGGATTCCGGCGCACCGTGCTGCACATCGGCCGCCGCGCCTGGCACCCCGATCCGGGGCGGCCGCCCGCGGTGTTCAAGACCTACCTGCTCTGGCACCGCGACATCCCGGCCGTGGCCATCAGCGAACTGTTCAGCCCCGAGTTCATCCCTGCCGACCTCGCGAACCCGGGAGCGGTGCGATGACCGACGTGCAGCACACCCAGGTCGCGATCGTCGGCTCAGGACCGGCGGGCCTGGTGCTCGCGAACGTCCTGCAGCGGTCCGGGATCGACGCGCGGGTGTACGAGCAGCACTCCCGCGAGCACGTCGAGAACCTGCCGCGCGCCGGGCTCGTCGAGCACCGCGTCGTCGCGCACCTGCGGCGGTGGGGGCTCGCCGGTGGGCTGCTCGCGGGCGCCACCCGGCACGGCTGGTGCGACGTCGTGGTCGACGGCGAACCGTTCCGGCTGGACTACGCGGCGCTCTCCGGCGGCGATCGGCACTGGGTCTACCCGCAGCAGCGGCTGGTCCAGGACCTGCTCGCCGCGCTCGACCGCACCCCCTCGTTCCAGCGTCCGGTGCTCGGCGTCGACCTCACCGGGCGGCGGCCGCGGCTGCGCGGCGCGGGATTCGAGGTGGAGAGCGACTACGTCGTCGGGTGCGACGGCGCCCGCAGCGTCGTCGCCCGCGCCTTCCCGGACGGCACCGGCGGCAACGTGCAACGGCGGTACCCCTACGACTGGCTGACGATGCTCGCGCACCTCACCGCGCCCGTCGAAGGAATCCGGTACGCCGTCCACGCGGACGGCTTCGCGGGCATGATGCCGCGCGCGGGCACGCTCGGACGCCTGTACTTGCAGGTCCCCGCCGACGAGGACCTCGCCCGCTGGAACTCCGCGCGGATGCGCGACGCGCTGGACCGGCGGCTGGGCACGGACGACGGGCGGCCCGGCATCGTGCGCATCCGGGAGGCCGACGTCCTGCGGATGCGCAGCGGCATCGCGGGCGTGCTGCAGCACGGGCGGGCGTTCCTGGCCGGGGACGCGGCGCACGTGCTGACCCCCTCCGGCGCCAAGGGCATGAACCTCGCCATCGCCGACGCCGCCGACCTCGCCGACGCGCTCGTGCGGCGCTACCGCGACGACGACCCGGCCGCGCTCGACGGGTACGGGGAACGGCGGCGGGTGCAGGCCGAGCACACCCTCGCGTTCTCCGAAGAGCTGCTGCAGCTGCTGCACCTGCCCCCGGACGCCGCCGATCCCGTCGCCGAGCTGGCGTCCCGCCGCACCCGCGTGCGGCACCTGGCGGGCACCGGGCCCGAGGCGGAGCGGTTCGCCCGCGAGTACGTCGGCGCAGGCGAACTCACCCCGGCGCCGCGACCACCTGGCTGAGACCGGCCGGAGTGAACGGACCGTTCGCCCAGCGGTATCGGACGGGCGGGCCGTTCACTCCGCCCGCGCGGCGGTGGTCCGGGTGGCCGCCGGGTCGGTGAGCAGCCGGTGCAGCGCGAGCTGGGCGGCGCCGATCATCAGGAGGTCGGCGCCGAGCGCGGCGGGCACGATGCGCACCTCCTCGAAGGCGGGCGCGGAGCACTGCTCGCGGACCAGCTCGGCGAATCCCGCCGGATCGGCGCCGAGCACGTCGGCGAGGAAACCGCCGAGCACCACCAGCCGCGGGTTGAGCACGTTCACGGCGGCACCGACCGCGCCGCCGAGCACCCGCGCCTGCCGGGCCAGTTCGCCGCGCACCCGCCGATCGGTGGTGGCGGCCAGCGCACCGGACAGCGCGAGCTGGTCGGCGGAACCGAGCCCGAGCAGTCCGAGCAGCCGAGCCCGGTTCACCTCGTCCTCCAGCGTCCCGCCCGGCACCGCGCGGTCGTCCGGGTCGTGGATCGCCGGCCGGTTGCGCCCGAATTCGCCCGCGTGGCCGCCGATCCCGCCGAGCGGGCGCCCATCGGCGATGATGCCGCCGCCGATGCCGCTGGCCCCGCCGTTGAGGTACACGAGGTCCGGCACGCCGACGCCCGCGCCGAACAGCTGCTCGGCGAGCGCGCCGAGGGTCGCGTCGTTGGCGGCGAACGCGGGGTGCCCGGTGGCGCGGGTGAGCTCGGCGGCGATCGGTTCCTCCCGCCAGTCCAGGTGCGGCGCCCACCGCACCACGCCGTCGCCGCGGACCAGGCCGGGCACGGCGACGCCGATGCCCGCGATGCGCTTGCCCGCGAGCTCGGCGGAACCCAGTTCGGCCGCGACGACCTCGACGGTCTGCGCCGCGCCGGGGCGGGCGACCTCGACGCGGCGGCGGCTGCGGACCTCTCCGCCGAGGCTGACGACGCCGAGGGTGATCGCGTCCAGCTCCGGGTTGACCGCGATCGCCACGCAGTCGGGGTCGGGGTGCACCACCGGCGAGGGCCTGCCGACGCGGGCGGTGCTCTGCGGACCGGACTCGGCGACGAGGCCCATGCCGGTGAGCTCGGCGACCAGCGCGGCCACCGTGGAACGGCTCAGCCCGGTGGCGCGGGTGATGCCGGCGCGGGACAGCGGCCCGGTGCGGTGCACCAGGTCGAGCACGGCCGCGAGGTTCGCGCGCCGGACCCGGTCCGAGTTGCTGCCGCGCATCCGCTCCCCCACCTGGATCTTGCCCGTCGATCAACCGGAACCCTAGTATGTTCTGCACAAGAACAAATTCGTGGGAGGGACCCCAGATGAGCCGCACCCCCACCCCGGCCGACCGGTTCTCCTTCGGGCTGTGGACCATCGGCTACCGCGGGATCGACCCGTTCGGCGGCCCCACCAGGTCCACGATGGACACCCGGTACGCGGTCGAGAAGCTCGCCGAGCTCGGTGCCGCGGGCCTCACCTTCCACGACGACGACCTGTTCCCGTTCGACGCCACCGACGCGGCGCGGCGCACCGAGATCGACCGGTTGAAGCAGGCCCTCGCCGACACCGGGATCACCGTCCCGATGGTCACCACCAACCTGTTCTCGCACCCCGTGTTCAAGGACGGCGGGTTCACCTCCAACGACCGCGCGGTGCGCCGGTTCGCGCTGCGCAAGGTGCTGCGCAACCTCGACCTGGCCGCCGAGCTCGGCGCCCGCACCTTCGTGATGTGGGGCGGGCGGGAAGGCGCCGAGCACGACGCCGCCAAGGACGTGCAGCAGGCGCTCGCCCGCTACCGGGAAGCCGCCGACCTGCTCGCCGACCACGTCACCGAACGCGGCTACGACCTGCGCTTCGCCCTCGAACCGAAGCCGAACGAGCCGCGCGGCGACATCCTGCTGCCCACTCTCGGGCACGCCCTCGCGTTCATCGACTCGCTGGAGCGCCCCGAGCTGTTCGGCGTCAACCCGGAGGTCGGGCACGAGCAGATGGCCGGGCTCAACTACGCCGCCGGGGTCGCGCAGGCGCTCTACCACGGCAAGCTGTTCCACCTGGACCTCAACGGGCAGCGCGGCATCAAGTACGACCAGGACCTCGTGTTCGGGCACGGCGACCTGCACAACGCGTTCGCCCTGGTGGACCTGCTGGAGCACGGCGGTCCCGGGGGGACGCCCGCCTACGACGGGCCGCGGCACTTCGACTTCAAACCCGCCCGCACCGAGGACGACGCGGGCGTGTGGGACTCGGTGCGCGCCAACATGGCCAACTACCTGCTGCTCGCGGAGCGCGCGGCCGCGTTCCGCGCCGACCCCGAGGTGCAGGAGGCGCTCGCCACCGCGAAGGTGCCGGAACTGGCCGTGCCGACGCTCGCCGACGGCGAAGGGGCCGCCGCGCTGCTCGCCGACCGGGCCGCGTTCGAGGACTTCGACAGCGCCGCGCACTACGACGGCCGCGGCTACGGGTTCGTGCGGCTGCAGCAGCTCGCCACCGAACACCTGATGGGCGCCCGGGGATGAGCACGCCCCGCACCAACTGGTCCGGCAACGTCACCTACCGGGCACCCCGCTTCGCGCGGCCGCGCACGCTCGACGAGCTCGCCGAGATCGTCACCGGCGCCGACCGCGTCCGGGTGCTCGGCACCGGGCACACCTTCACCGGCATCGCCGACAGCCCCGACGTGCAGCTGTCGCTGGCGGAACTGCCCGCCGAGATCGAGGTCGACCCGGCCGGGACCGTCGCGATCTCCGGGCCGGTGCACTACGCCGAGCTCACCCGCGTGCTGCACGAGCACGGGCTCGCCCTGGCGAACCTGGCGTCGTTGCTGGACCTGTCGGTGGCGGGCGCCATCTCCACCGGCACGCACGGGTCCGGCAGCCGCACCCGCGGGCTCGGTTCCGCGGTGCGGGCGCTGGAGCTCCTCACCGCCGACGGGGAGATCCGGCGGCTGCGCGACGGCGATCCCGACTTCCCGGGAGCCGTCGTCGGGCTGGGCGCGCTCGGCGTCCTCACCCGGCTCGAACTCGCGGTGGAGCCCGCGTTCGACGTCACCCAGCACGTCTACGCGGGCCTGCCGTGGCCGGTGGTCGGGGCCGAACTGGACGCGCTGCTCGCGTCCGGGTACAGCGTCAGCCTGTTCACCGACTTCGACGGCACCGGCGTCCGGCAGGTGGTGGTGAAGGAGCGCGGCGGGCACGACGCCGCGCTGTTCGCCCGCCTCGGCAGCGCGCTCGTCGACGGGCCGCGGCACCCGATGGCGGGCGGGCCGACCGAGAACGTCACCGCCCAGGCCGCGCCCGGCCCCGCGCACGAACGGCTCCCGCACTTCCGGGCGGGCCGCACTCCCAGCAGCGGCGCGGAGATCCAGAGCGAGTACCTGGTGGACGCGCGGCACGCGGCCGCGGCCGTCGAGGCGTTGCAGCGGGCCGCGCCCGCGTTCGCCCCGGTGCTGCTGGTCGCCGAACTCCGCTCGGTCGCCGCCGACGAGCTGTGGCTCAGCCCGGCGTGGCGGCGGGATTCGCTGGCCGTCCACTTCACCTGGCGCCGCGACCAGGCCGGGGTGGCGGCGGCGCTGCCCGCGCTCGAAGCCGCGCTCGCCCCGTTCGACGCCCGCCCGCACTGGGGGAAGGTGTGGGCGATGGGCGCCGACGTGCTCGCCGAGCGCTACCCGCGGCTCGCCGACTTCCGCGCGCTCGCCGAGCGCTGGGACCCGCAGCACCGCTTCCGCAACGAGTTCCTCGACGAACGCGTCTTCGGCACCTGACGGGGGTGTCCGCTAGCCGCGGGTGAGGCGCAGGACGGTTCCCTCCGCCGCGGCGGTCAGCAGCAGCTCGCCGTCCGCGGTGGCGGCGATCCCGGCGAACGCGCGCGGCTGGCCGGGAACCCCCTGCGCCGCAACGGGTTCCGGGTCGCGCATTCCCGGCGGGACGCCGACCGGCAGGTCCGCCCGCTCGATCCGCTGCGCGCCGGTGCCCGGGTCGAGCGAGAGCAGCCG
This sequence comes from Saccharopolyspora sp. MMCC62, assembly GCF_057736575.1. Classification (NCBI taxonomy): domain Bacteria; kingdom Bacillati; phylum Actinomycetota; class Actinomycetes; order Pseudonocardiales; family Pseudonocardiaceae; genus Saccharopolyspora; species Saccharopolyspora sp. MMCC62. Next base: position 813,873 of record NZ_JBYKCM010000001.1, read on the forward strand.
CCGCGCGCCGACCTCGACGACGAACAGCTCGCCGCCGAGCCACGCGATGCCCTGCGGCTCCGCCAGCCCCTCGGCGAGGACGTCCACCGCACCACCGTCGATCCGCAGCACCCGGCCGCCGCGTTCGGTGGCGAAGCAGCGTCCGTCCTCGTCGAGCGCCACGTCCACCGGTGCGTGCAGGTCCTCGGCGAGCGCGGTCACCTCGTCCGCGGAGTCGATGCGCAGCACCCGGCCCGCACCGGTCTCGGCGACCACCAGCGCACCGTCCGCGGCGACCGCGATCCCGCCGGGCCCGTCCAGCCCGGCGGCGCGGACCCGCACCCGGCCTTCGCCCGCGGTGCGGACGTCGCCGAACTGCGAGGTGATGTGCAGCAGCCCGTCCTCGGCGGCGATGCCGTGCACGAACCCGCCCACCTCCGACAGCAGCGGCCCGCCGGCCTCCGCTCCCAGCTCATCGGTGGCGGTGCCGAGCCGGAAGTGGTCGGCCGCGTACCAGCGGCCGTCCGAGTCGGCGGCGACGCCGAACGGGCCGTTGAACCCGCGCGCCACCACCGGGCGCACCGGCCCCTCGGCATCGATCCTGGTCAGCCCGCCGCTGCCGTAGCTGGAGACCAGCATCCGGTTCTCCGCGTCGAACGCGGCGTTGTCCATCCCGGCGATGCCGGTGCGGGTGATCGTGCGCGAGCCGTCCCCGTCGAAGCGGGTGACGATGCCCGCCACGCCGCGGGAGAGCACCACGAGCGCGCCGCCGCGGTCGAAGCGCACCGCGACCGGCTCGTGCACCTGCTCGGCGACCAGCTCCGCCGCCCCGCCCTCCGGGGAGACCCGCCACACCTCGCCGGTCATCATGTGCGGGTAGTACAGCGAGCCGTCCGGCCCGAGCTGCATCGCGTTGCCCATCGCGAGCCCGCCGGTGAGCACCACCGGTGCGCGCCCGTCCGGGAACACCTCCAGCACCCGCCCGTCCCGGTACATCTCGTTGACGAACACCCGGTCCCCGACGCAGGTGATCCCGTTCGGGCAGCGCAACTCCCGCGCCACCACGGTGAGCCCGCCGTCCGGCGAGCGCCGCCACACCAGGCCCGGGTTCAGGTCGGTGACGTACATCGAGCCGTCCGCGGCGAACGCGAGGTCGTCCGGCGAGCGCACCGGCCCGCCCAGCGGCAGCACCGGCTCCACCTCGCCCGAGTCGACGTCGACCGCGCTGATCCCCCCGGCCAGGTACTGGGCGACGTGCAGCCGCCCGTCCGGGCCGAACGCGATGCCGTTGGAGCCGCGCAGCGGGTTCGGCTCGTTCTCCCTGCCGACGCTCCAGCGCTCGCCGAGCACCGGCTGCACACCACTGCGCGTCACGCCCGTTCCCCTTCCACCAGCACCTCGTCCGCGCCACCCGCGGCCCGCCAGTCGCGCAGCAACCGGTAGAACTCGATGGCACCGCCACCGTAGCTCTCGCTGCGAGCCCGGGGATCGCCCTCGTTGTTGTAGTAGCTCGGGGTGCACTCGGCGAGGAATTCCCGGTCGTAGCGCTCCTTCTCGCGGATCGTGGCGACCCACGCGGCTTCGGCCTCGGCCGACGGCTCGACGCGGCGGGCCCCGCGGTCGCGGGCGGCGGCGATGAGCTCGGCGACGTGCTCGGCCTGCTCGTCGAGGACGTGGGCGAAGTTCACCGAGCTCGCGTTCTGCGAGGCGCCGAGCCGGAAGTGGTTCGGGAAGCCGTGGCTGGTGAACCCGTGCAGCGTGCGCAGGCCGCCGCTCCAGTGCTCGGCGAGGGTGCGCCCGCCGCGCCCGCGCACCGTCCGCGCAGTCGTCATCGCGCCCGCGCCGAGGTCGAACCCGGTGGCGAACACGATGCAGTCCACTTCGTACTCGACGCCGGCCACGACCACGCCGCGCTCGGTGAGCCGCTCCACGCCCGCTCCCCCGGTGTCGACCAGGGTCACGTTGGGGCGGTTGAACGTCGGCAGGTAGGTGTCGCTGAACGTGGGCCGCTTGCACAGCCGGTGGTACCAGGGTTTCAGCGCCTCGGCGGTGGCCGGGTCCTCGACGATCTCGTCGACCCTGGCGCGCACCGAGTTCATCTTGGCGAAGTCGGCGAGTTCGGCGTGCAGCGCGTCGTCGGCGTCGAGGATCTCGTTGTGCGCGCTGGGCATGATGGAGCGGAACGTCTCGGCGCTGTCGGTCCAGCGGTCGCCGACGAGGTCCTGCTCGGCGTGCCCGCCGGAGACGAGGGTCAGGAAGTTCTCCCGCCGTTCGCGCTGCCAGCCGGGCGGCAGCGCGGCGGCCCATTCCCGGTCGGTGGGCCGATTCCCCCGTTCGTCCACTGAGGACGGAGTGCGCTGGAACACGTACAGGTGCGCCGAGTCCTGACCGAGGTGCGGCACGCACTGGATCGCGGTGGCACCGGTGCCGATGACCGCGACCCGCTTGTCGGCGAGCCGGTGCAGCCCGCCGCTCGCGTCCCCGCCGGTGTAGTCGTAGTCCCATCGGCTGGTGTGGAAGGTGTGTCCGCGGAAGGTCTCGATGCCGGGCAGCCCGGGCAGCTTCGGCCTGCTGAACGGACCGCTGGAGACGATCACGTAGCGGGCGGTGAGCACGTCCCCGCGGTCGGTGCGCACCGTCCAGCGCTCGGCCTCGTCGTCCCACTCGCTGTCGACGACCTCGGTCTGGAAGCAGGCGCGGTCGTAGAGCCCGTAGTGGCGGCCGACGGCGCGGGCGTGCTCGCGGATCTCCTCGCCCGGCGAGTACTTCCACGCCGGGAACGATCCGAGCTCCTCCAGCAGCGGCAGGTAGATGTAGGACTCGATGTCGCAGTGCACGCCCGGATACCGGTTCCAGTACCAGGTACCGCCGAAGTCGCCGCCCTTCTCCACGACCCGGATGTCGGTGAACCCGCGCTCCACCAGCCGGGCCGCCGCGGTGAGCCCGCCGAACCCGCCGCCGACGACGAGCACCTCGGAGTGCTCGTGCAGCGGTTCCCGGGTGCTGTCCTCGGCGTAGGGATCGTCGGCGTAGTAACCGAAATCGCCGGTCGTGGACCGGTACTGCGCGGATCCGTCGGGGCGCAGCCGCCGGTCCCGCTCGGCCCGGTAGCGCGCCCGCAGCTGCTCGGGGTCGAAGCCGAGCACGGCGGGGTCCAGCACGGCGCGCCGGGACTCCTCGGTGGTGGACATTCCACTTCCTCCAGGTGGTTCGGGACGTTCGGGGTCTCCGGCAGGACTACTCGGTGGCGCGTCCGGGCAGGAACGCCGCGATCGCGAACGCCCCCAGCGAGGCGGCGGCGCCGATGCCCAGCACCACCTGGAACCCGCCGAGCGCGGGCAGCGCGGCGCCGCCGACCTGGATGGTCATGTTCGCCAGGATCACCCCGGCCGCGGCGCTGGACACGGAGGTGCCGATGGAGCGCATCAGGGTGTTGAGGCTGTTGGCCGCGGCGGTCTCGGACACCGGGACCGCGCCCATGACCAGCGCGGGCATCGCACCGTAGGCGAGCCCGATGCCCGCGGCGATCACGCAGGAGATGACCATCAGCTGCCAGATCTCGGACATCATGACGAGCCCGAGCCCGTAGCCGGCGGCCACGACGAGCGCGCCCGCCATCAGCGTCACCTTCGGTCCGCGTTCCCGGGAGATCCGCGCCGACACCGGTGACATCGCCATCATCACCAGCCCGTTCGGCGCCATCACCAGCCCGGCGGCGAGGATGGTCTGCCCGAGCCCGTACCCGGTCTCGGCCGGCAGCTGCAGCAGCTGCGGGATCACCAGCGAGGTCGCGAACATCGCGAACCCGAACACCACCGAGGCCAGGTTGGTCAGCAGCACCTGGCGGCGCGCGGTGGTGCGCAGGTCCACCAGCGGGTGCCCGGTGCGCAGTTCCCACCAGCCCCACACCAGCAGCACCAGCAGCCCGCTCGCGACGAGCCCGAGCGTCGTCCCGCTGCCCCAGCCCCAGTCGGCGCCCTTCGACAGCGCGAGCAGCAGGCACAGCAGCGCGATGGACAGCCCGATCGCGCCCGGCAGGTCGAAGCGGCCGCCGCCGCGGACCCGGGACTCCGGCACCAGGAACGCGACCAGCACGGCGGCGAGCAGGCCGAGCGCCCCGGCGGCCCAGAACAGCGCGTGCCAGTCGGCCTTCTCCGCGACGAACGCGGCGGCGGGCAGGCCCAGCGCACCGCCGACGCCGAGGGAGGCGCTCATCAGCGCGGTGGCCCCGCCGAGCCGTTCCGCGGGCAGTTCGTCGCGCATGATGCTGATCCCGAGCGGGATGACGCCCGCGGCGAGGCCCTGCAGCAGCCGTCCGGCGACCATCAGCGCCAGCCCGTTCGCCAGCGCGCACAGCACCGAGCCGCACACCATGATCCCGAGGCTGATCAGCAGCATCCGCCGCTTGCCGAACATGTCGCCGAGGCGCCCGACGGTGGGGGTGGCGACGGCGGCGGCCAGCAGGGTCGCGGTGATCGCCCACGCGGTGTCGGCGGCCGACGCGCCCAGCAGCCGGGGCAGGCTCGGCACCAGCGGCACCACCAGGGTCTGCATCAGCGACACCGAGATGCCGCCGAAGGCCAGCACCGGGACGACCACGTTCGTCCGCGCGGGCGGCGCGTCGTCCGGGCGCCGCGGCGCGCTGAGGGCGTGGGTCATGGTGCTCCGTTCTCGTTCGGTCCGCGCCTTTAAGGCAGGCGCTTGACTGACGTTAGCAGCTGCGGTTCACTACCTCCAAGCTCGATCCCCGGACGTTCCCGGACGCGCCGAATTCCCCGGACCCGAGCAAGGCCGACTTGAGGAGACACCGCGGTGACCACATCTGACGAACGGGTGCTCGACTACCCGATCCCCGCACCGGGACCGCTGGAACCACCCGCCGAATGGGCCCGGCTGCGCGCCGGCTGCCCCGTCTCCCGCGCCAAGCTGCCCAGCGGCGACGAGGTCGCCCTGCTCACCCGCTACTCCGACGTCAAGGACGTGCTCGCCGACCAGCGCTCCGGCCGCAGCCTCGACGACCCCGACGCCGCCCGGATCTCCGACACCGAATCGGGCGGGTTGTTCAACAGCGAGATGTCCACCGCGCTCCCGCAGAGCGGCGAGGGCCACCAGCGCTGGCGGCGCCTGGTGAACCGGTGGTTCACCGCCAAGCGGATGCTGGCGCTGCGCCCCGAGATCGAGCGGATGGCCGAGAGCCTCGTCGACGACATGATCGCCGGTGGCGAGCCCGCCGACCTCAAGGCCGCGCTCGGGTTCCCGCTGCCGGTGTGGGTCATCTGCGACATGCTCGGCGTGCCCACCGCCGACCGGGACCGGTTCTCGCGCTGGTCGGACACCTTCCTCAATCTCACCCGGTACTCCGAGCAGGAGTTCAAGGCCGCCGAGGCAGACTTCTTCGCCTACATGGCCGGGCACATCGCCGCCAAGCAGCAGGAGCCCGGGGACGACCTGCTCAGCGAGCTCATCGCCGCCACCGACTCCGAGGGCGAGCGGATGCCGGACCGGATGCTCGCCGCCACCGGGCTCGGCCTGCTCATCGCGGGGCACGAGACCACCGCGAACATGATCGGCAAAATGGTGGCGATGCTGCTGTCGGACCGGCGGCGCTGGGAGCGGCTGCTGGCGGACCCGTCGCTGGTGCGCTCCGCGGTCGAAGAGGTGCTGCGGTTCGACGCCAACTCCGGGCTCGGCATGGTCCGCTTCCTCAACGAGGACGTCGAGATCGCCGGCACCGAGCTGCCGCGCGGCACCACCGTCATGTGCAACATGGCCGCCGCGAACCGCGATGAAACCGCCTTCGACGGCGCCGACGACATGGACCTGGCCCGCACCCCGAACCCGCACCTGGCGTTCGGCACCGGCGCGCACTCCTGCCTCGGGCAGGCGCTGGCCCGCAACGAGCTGCAGGTGACCCTCGAAGTGCTGCTGCGCAGGCTGCCGTCGCTGGAGCTCGCGGTGCCCGCCGCGCAGCTGCGACCGCTGGAAGGACTCGTCGTCGGCGGCCTGCGCGAAGTCCCGGTGCGGTGGTGACCGTGGGCGCGGCGCGGTCCCGGCAGGTGCGGGCGACGCGGGAGCTGATCCTCGCGACGGCCGAGCGCCTGTTCGCCGAGCACGGGATCACCGCCGTGTCCCACCGCCAGATCGGGGAGGCCGCGGGACAGGGCAACAACGCCGTCGTCGGCTACCACTTCGGCACCAAGGCCGAACTGGTCGCCGCGATCCTGCGCAAGCACTACGAGCAGGTCGAGCGGTTGCGCGCCCGGATGGTCGCCGACGCCGAAGGGTCGACCGCCGTGCGGGACTGGGTGGCGTGCATGGTGCTGCCGAGCGCGCAGCACTTGGCCGACCTGGGCGGGCCGACCTGGTACGGCCGGTTCGGCGCGCAGGTCATGACCGACCCCGCCTACCGCGAGATCGCCGAACGCGCCTCGTGGAACTCCCCATCGCTGCGGCGCGCGGGCGAGGAACTGCACCGCCTGCTGGCCGAACTGCCCGAACCCGTGCGGCAGAAACGCCGCGACATGGCCCGGCGGCTGGTGGTGCACGTGGTCGCGGAGCGCGAGCTCGCACTGGCCGACGGCACCCCCACCCCGCGCCGAACCTGGCAGCAGGCCGGAACCGGCCTGGTGGACGCGATCACCGGCCTCTGGCTCGCGCCCGCCACCGCTGGAAGCCTCCCGGGCGAACGGGACGGCGCACCGTGACCGCCGGTGCTCGCGCGATGCGCAGCCCGGCCCGGCGGCCGCGGAGCCGAGCGGGCTCCGCGACCCGAACCCACTACGACGGCCGAACCCGATACGACAGGAGTCGAACACGATGAAGGTGACCATCGACGAGGAGAAGTGCTGCGGCGCCGGGACGTGCGTCATGGTCGCGCCCGAGGTCTTCGACCAGCGCGACGAGGACGGCGTGGTGGTCCTGCTGGACGCCGCTCCCCCGGCCGAACTGCACGACGGCGCCCGGGAAGCCGCGAACATGTGCCCCGCGGCCGCCATCGCGCTCAGCGAGGAGTCGTGACCGGACCGGTGCTGGTGGTCGGCGCCTCCGCCGCCGGCCTGTCCACCGCGGAAGCCCTGCGCCGGGGCGGGCACGACGGGCCGATCGCGGTGCTCGGCGACGAACCGCACCTGCCCTACGACCGGCCGCCGCTGTCGAAGAAGGTGCTCGCCGGGGAGTGGGAACCCGACCGGGCGCGGCTGCGGACCGAGGAGGCGCTCGCCGCGCTGGACGTCGACTTCGTCCTCGGCGACGCGGCGGTCTCCCTGGACGCGGGCTCCCGGACCGTGCGCACCGCCGCGGGACGGCTGCTCAGCGCGGCGACGATCGTGCTGGCCACCGGGGTGCGGCCGCGCACCCTGCCCGGGCAGGACGGGCTGGACGGGGTGCACGTGCTGCGCACCGTCGAGGACTCGCTGGCGCTGCGGGCCGAACTGCGCCCCGGGGCCCGGCTGGTCGTGGTCGGCGAGGGCGTGCTCGGCTCCGAGATCGCCGCCACCGCGCGGGCCGCGGGCGCGCACGTCACCCTCACCGGGCCGCTGGCGGCACCGATGGCCGGGCAGCTCGGCCCGCTGGTCGGCGCCCGGCTCGCGGAACTGCACGCCGATCGCGGGGTCGAGCTCCGCCTCGGCCGCGGCGTCACCGGGTTCACCGGGTCCGGCCGGGTGACCGGGGTGCGGCTGGACTCCGGCGAGGAGCTGCCCGCCGACGCGGTGGTGGTCGCCGTCGGCGCCGTGCCGAACACCGAGTGGCTCGCGGACAGCGGGCTGCGGCTGGCGGACGGCGTGGTGTGCGACTCGCGGTGCCGCGCCGCGCCCGGGATCTACGCGGTCGGCGACGTGTGCCGGTGGCTCGACGAGCGGACGAATTCGTTGCTGCGCCTGGAGAACCGCACGCACGCCACCGAGCAGGCCGGGGCGGTGGCCGCGAACGCCCTGGGCGCCGACCGCGCGTTCTCGCCGATCCCGTTCTTCTGGACCGACCAGTACGACGTGAAGATCCAGGTGCACGGGACGGTGCGACCCGCCGCCGACGCGGAGGTGGTGGACGGCGACCCCGCCGACGGCCGGTTCGTGGTGCGCTACCGCGAGGACGGCCGCACCACCGCGGTCCTCGGCTGGAACATGCCCAAGCAGGTCCGCCTGCGCCGCCAGGAGATCCTCGACGCTGCCGAGGCCGCACCTGCCCGCTGAAGTCCACTTCGGACATTCCCGAGAACCGCTCCCCCGGAAGGCCACCATGACCGAACGACTCGCCGCGACGGCGGAATTCCCGTCCGAACGCGCCCCGTCCTGCCCGTTCGCTCCCCCGCCCGCGCTGCGCGAGGCCGCCGCGCAGCGGCCGCTGTCGCGGGTGCGGCTGTGGAACGGCAGCACCCCGTGGGTGATCACCGGGCACGCCGCGCAGCGCGCGCTGCTGGGCGACGCCCGCGTCAGCACCGACGAGAAGCAGCCGGACTTCCCGCACATCAGCGCGGCCTCGCAGGCGCACGCCGCCGACCGCGCGCCAAGCATCTTCAACTCCGACGCCGCCGAGCACAGCCGGTTCCGGCGGATGATGACGTTCCCGTTCACCGCCAAGCGGGTCGCCGCGCTGCGGCCGTTCATCCAGCGCACCACCGACGAGTTGATCGACGCGATGCTCGCCGGGCCGCAGCCCGCCGACCTGGTCGCCGCGCTGGCGCTGCCGCTGCCGTCGCTGATGATCAGCGAACTGCTCGGCGTGCCCTACTCCGACCACGAGTTCTTCCAGCGGCACAGCGTGCTCGCCATCGACCGGGACGCGACGCCGGAGCAGAGCGCGGCCTCCAGCGGCGCGCTGCAGGACTACCTCGCCGACCTGATCACGGCTCGCGTCGACGAACCGGGTGAGGGCTGGGTGTCCGACCTCGCGCAGCGGGTCACCGCCGGGGACGTCACGGTCGCCGAGGCCGCGCAGATGGGCATGGTGCTGCTCATCGCCGGGCACGAGACCAGCGCGAACATGATCGGGCTCGGCACCGCGAAGCTGCTCCAGGACCCCGCGCAGCTGGCCGTGTTCCGCGACGCCGAGGACCCGAAGGTCGTCGCGGGCGCGGTCGAGGAGATGCTGCGCTACCTGTCGGTGGCCCACCACGGGCTGCGCCGCGTCGCGCACGAGGACATCGAGGTCGAGGGCGAGACGATCCGCGCGGGCGAGGGCATCGTGCTGGCGCTGCCGCTGGGCAACTGGGATTCCGCGGCGTTCGCGGAACCGGACCGGCTGGACCTGCACCGCGATGCCCGGCAGCACAACGCGTTCGGGTTCGGCGTGCACCAGTGCATCGGCCAGCAGCTCGCGCGGGTGGAGCTGCAGGTCGTGTTCGGCACGCTCCACCGGCGGGTGCCGTCGCTGGCGCTGGCCGTGGACCCGGCGGAGATCCCGTTCAAGTTCGGCAAGCTCGTCTACGGCGTGGAGTCGCTGCCGGTCACCTGGTGAGGCCGCGGGCGCCAACGAGGCTCGGGAGACCGGGCCTCGGGTGGCGCCCGCGGGACCGCCGCTCGGGACGATCTAGGCGACGGCCGCGGATCGCCGTCCGGCACGACGTCCGGACCGGGCGTCCGGCACGACGCCTGGACCGGGCGCCCGGTCCGGACGTCCGGTCGAGCGATCCGCGCCACATCGGGCTCCGCCGCGCCGTCCACCTCGGATAACGTAAGTTACCGACCGGTAGTCAAGAGCCGGCCGGAACGCCGCCGTCCGAGGAGAGGCCCATGTCCACCACCGAATCCACCGCCCCGTCCGGACTGGAACTGCTGCGCCGGGTGCAGTCCGGGGCCTTCGCGGACACCCCGTCCATCGGCGGCCTGCTCGGGATGCGCTTCGACGTGGTCGAGCACGGGCGCATCGTGGTCTCGCTGGACACCCGGCCCGACTTCGCCAACCCGCTCGGCACCGTGCACGGCGGGATCGCCGCGACCCTGCTCGACTCGGCGATGGGCTGCGCCGTGCACACCACGCTGCCCGCGGGCGTCGGCTACACCACCTTGGAGCTCAAGGTGAACTACATCCGCGCCGCGCGCACCGACGGCCAGGTGCTCACCACCGAAGGCACCGTCGTGCACGCCGGGCGCCGCACCGCCACCGCCGAGGGCAAGGTCCACGACGAGGCGGGCAAGCTCATCGCGCACGCCACCACCACCTGCCTCATCCTCCCCACCTCCTGACCCCGCACCGCGCCGATCACCCCGCGTCGGCGTGCCGGTGATCGGGTTCGGCGCGGCGGGATCTACCATTCGGCGGATGACCGGCTACGACGATCTCGACCCGTTCGAGCACCTGGACGCCTCGTCCCTGCCGCTGCGCCAGCAGCGGATCATGGCGACGATCCGCGACTGGGTGGTGCGGCACGGGTACTCGCCGAGCACCCGGCAGATCGGCGAGGCCGTCGGCCTGCGCTCCACGTCCTCGGTGTCCAAGCACCTGGCGAGCCTGGAGGACAAGGGCTTCCTGCGGCGCAGCGAGACCGTGTCCCGGCCCATCGACGTGCGCGCGTTCCTGCACGGCACCGCCGCCGCCCGCGGCGACGGGGATTCGGTGACGGTGCCCGTGGTCGGCGACATCGCCGCCGGGACGCCCATCGCCGCCGACGAACGCCTCGACGACACGCTGACGCTGCCCCGCGAGTTCGCCGGGCGCGGCACCGTGTTCGCGCTGCGGGTGCGCGGCGATTCGATGATCGACGCCGCGATCTGCGACGGGGACACCGTGATCGTCAAGCAGCAGCCCGAGGCGCACTCGGGGCAGATCGTCGCGGCCCTGCTCGACGACGAGGCGACGGTCAAGGTGTACCGGAAGCGGAACGGGCACGTGCTGCTGGAGCCGCGGAACCCGGCCTACGAGGTCATCGACGGCGACCACGCCACCGTCCTCGGCGTCGTCGTGTCCGTCCTGCGCAGCGTCTGACCCCCCAGCTCCTGACTCGCGGCTCCTGGCCGGCGGCTCGCGGCAGCGGCGCCGACGGCCCGCCGGACCGGACGGGCACGCGCCGCCAGGTCAGAGCGCGAGGCCACCGTCGGCGTAGTAGCCCTTGATGTGCGCGGTGACGCGACGGCCCGCCAGCGCGCCGTCACCGTCCCGGATCGCGGCCAGCAGCTCGCGGTGCTCGGCGCGCAACCGGGTCGAGGTCGCCGCCCACGAATCCAGCAGCGGGACCGTCTCGCGGGTGTAGTGCTCGATCGAGTCGCGCAGCCCGGACATCATCGCCGCGACCACCTCGTTGCCCGCGGCCTGCGCCAGGGACAGGTGGAACTGGGCGTCGAGCGCCAGGAACTCCGCGGGCGCCAGGTCCGGCTCGTCCATCGCGTCGAGCAGCTCCTGCGCCGCGGCGAGATCGGGCGAGCCGGTGGCCAGCTCGGTGACCGAGGCGGTCTCCAGCACCAGCCGGGTGCGCACCACGTCGCGCACCTGGAAGCCCTGCCCCGCCACCTGCAACCGCAGCAGCGCGCTCATGCCGCCGGTCGGGCGGGCCAGGATCACCGCGCCCGCCTCCGGCCCGGATCCGGTCTGGGCGCGCAGCAGGCCCAGCGCCTCCAGCACCCGCATCGCCTCGCGCACCGAGGAGCGTCCGACCTGCAACTCCTCGGCCAGCGCCCGCTCCCCGGGCAGGCGCTGCCCGGGCGCGATCCGGCCCTGCACCAGGTCGTCCTCGATCTGCGCGAGCACCCGTTCCCACGCCCGCGGTCCAGCCTTCGCCACCCGGGGAGCCTATCGAGCTCCGCGCGCTGCGCGTTGCGGGCGCCGCCCGCTGCCGCAACGCTGGCCCGAGGCGGTCGGACACCGCCCGTTCCCGAACTCGCCCACCCCGGTTACGGTGTGGTCAGACCACACACGAAGGGAGTCCGACGCATGCGGGTAGCCCTGTTCGCCACCTGCCTCGGCGACACGCTGTTCCCGGACGCGATCCAGGCCACCGCCCTGCTGCTGAGCAGGCTCGGCCAGGACGTGGTGTTCCCGGAGGCGCAGACCTGCTGCGGGCAGATGCACGTCAACACCGGGTACCAGCGCGAAGCGCTGCCGCTGGTCGAGAACCACGCGGCCTGCTTCGCCGACGACTCGATCGACGCCGTGGTGGTGCCCTCCGGCTCCTGCACGGGATCCATCCGGCACCAGCACGAGATCGTCGCCGAGCGCTTCGGCCGGCCCGGCCTGCGCGAACAGGTGGTGCGCTCGCGGGCGAAGACCTACGAGCTCGCCGAGTTCCTCGTCGACGTCCTCGGCGTCGTCGACGTCGGCGCCACCTTCCCGCACCGGGTGACCTACCACCCCACCTGCCACTCGCTGCGGATGCTGCGGGTCGGGGACAAACCGCTGCGGCTGCTGCGCGCGGTGCGCGACATCGACCTGGTGGAGCTGCCCGAAGCCGACCAGTGCTGCGGGTTCGGCGGCACCTTCGCGCTGAAGAACGCCGACACCTCCACCGCGATGCTCTCCGACAAGCTGCGCCACATCGGCGGCACCGACGCCGAGTACTGCACGGCCGGGGACGCGTCCTGCCTGATGCACATCGGCGGCGGGCTGTCCCGGCTGCAGACCGGCGTCGGCACCAAGCACCTCGCCGAGATCCTCGCTGCCACCGAACGCACGATCGCCCCGAAGCAGGGAGCCTTCGCATGAGCGGCACGTTCCTCGGCATGCCCACCGCCCCGCCGCGCGGCACCGGCAACCTCCGCGGCGGCGAACCGTTCCCGGCGGCGGCCCGCACCGAGCTCGGCAACGCCCAGCTGCGCCGCAACGTCGGCAAGGCCACCCGCACCATCCGGGACAAGCGGCTCGCCGTCACCGGCGAACTGCCCGACTGGGAGGAGCTGCGCTCCGCCGGTGCCGCGATCAAGCGCGACGTCCTCGCCCGGCTGCCGGAACTCCTGGAGCAGTTCGAGCAGGCGGTGACCGCGCGCGGCGGCACGGTGCACTGGGCGCGCGACGCCGCCGAGGCCAACGCGATCGTCACCCGGCTCGTCCGCGACACCGGCTCCGCGGACGTCCTCAAGGTGAAATCGATGGCCACCCAGGAGATCGGCCTCAACGAGCACCTCGCCGACGAGGGCATCACCGCCATCGAGACCGACCTGGCCGAACTGATCGTGCAGCTCGGCGCGGACCGCCCCTCGCACATCCTGGTCCCGGCGATCCACCGCAACCGCGCGGAGATCCGGGAGATCTTCCTGCGCGCCATGCCCGGCGTCGACCCGGACCTGGACGACGATCCCGCGCACCTCGCCGAGGCGTCCCGGCGGTTCCTGCGCGACCGGTTCATGCGCGCACGGGTCGCGATCTCCGGGGCGAACTTCGGCGTCGCCGACACCGGCACGCTGTCGGTCGTGGAATCCGAGGGCAACGGGCGGATGTGCCTGACCATGCCGGAGACGCTGATCACCGTGATGGGGCTGGAGAAGCTGATCCCCCGGTTCGAGGACCTGGAGGTGTTCCTGCAGCTGCTGCCCCGGTCCTCCACCGGCGAGCGGATGAACCCGTACACCTCGATGTGGACCGGCGTCACGCCCGGCGACGGACCCGAGGTGTTCCACCTGGTGCTGCTGGACAACGGCCGCACCGCCACCCTCGCCGACGAGATCGGGCGCGAGGCGCTGCACTGCATCCGCTGCTCGGCCTGCCTCAACGTGTGCCCGGTGTACGAGCGGACCGGCGGGCACGCCTACGGCTCGACGTACCCGGGACCGATCGGCGCGGTGCTCACGCCGCAGCTGGCCGGGATGAACGCCGGGTCCGGGGATCCGAACGGCTCGCTGCCCTACGCCTCCAGCCTGTGCGGGGCGTGCTTCGACGCCTGCCCGGTGAAGATCGACATCCCGTCGCTGCTGGTGGAACTGCGCCACCAGCACGTCGAGCAGGCCGGGTTCGACGCCGAGCAGGCGATGATGAAGGCCGCGTCGGCGGCGATGGGCTCCGCGGGCCGGTGGACCGCGGCGCAGCGCGCGGCGCAGCTGGGCAGGCTGCTCGGCCGCGGCGGGCGGATCAAGGTGCTGCCACCGCCCGGCAGCGCGTGGACCTCGTCGCGCGACCTGCCGGTGCCGCCGAAGCGGACGTTCCGGCAGTGGTGGAACTCCGCGGAAGGCCGGGCCGCGCTCGACCGCGCCCGGCGCGAAGGAGGTGCGCGGTGAACGCCCGGGAGACCGTGCTGGGCCGGGTGCGCGACGCCCTCGCGCTCGCCCCGCCCGCCGCGGTGCAGGTGCCGCGCGAGTACCGGCGCTCGCGGACGCTGCCCGCGGACCGGCGGCGGGAACTGCTGGTGGACCGGCTGGAGGACTACGGCGCCGCGGTGCACCAGTGCGACGCCGCCGACGCGCCCGGGGCGATCGGGACGGCGCTGCGCGGCGCCCGCCGGATCGGCATCCCCGCCGGGCTGGACCGCCGGTGGGTCGCCGAGTTCGGCGGCGACATCACCGTCGACTCCGCGGACGTGCCGCCCGCGCGGCTGGACGAGCTGGACGGGGTGGTGACCGGGTCGGCGGTGACCTGCGCGGAGACCGGCACGATCTTCCTGGACTCGTCGGCCGACCAGGGCCGCCGGGCGCTGACGCTGGTGCCGGACCTGCACGTGTGCCTGGTCGCGCTGTCCGCAGTGGTCGCCGGGGTGCCGGAGGCGGTGGCCCGGCTCGACCCGGTGCGGCCGACGACGCTGATCAGCGGCCCCTCGGCGACCTCGGACATCGAACTGGACCGGGTGGAGGGCGTGCACGGGCCGCGGACCCTGCACGTGGTCCTGCTCCTCGACGCCTGACCCCGTAGGTGAATGGCCCATTCGACCACCCTCACCGGTCGAATGGGCCATTCACCTGGTGCGGATCAGCGGGCCCGGGTGCCGATCAGCGGGTCCGGGTGCGGGACAGCAGCCACACGAAGTACGGCGCGCCGATCAGCGCCGTCATCATCCCCGCGGGCAGCTGCGCCGGGGCGATCGCCGCGCGGCCCACCACGTCGGCCACGCACACCAGCACTCCGCCCAGCAGCGCCGCCACCGGCAGCATCCGGGAATGCCGCCTGCCCACGATCGCGCGCGCCGCGTGCGGGGCGATCAACCCCACGAACGCGATCACCCCGACCCCGGCCACCGCGGTACCGGTCAGCAGCACCGCGCAGCACAGCAGCAGCAACCGCGCCCCCGGCACGTGCACGCCCAGCACCCGCGGCGTCTCCTCGTCCACCGACAGCAGGTCCAGCTCGCCGCGGGCGCGCACCAGCACCGGGACCAGCACCAGCAGCGCCAGCGCCAGCGGCACCAGGTGCTCGTAGGTGCGCCCGTAGGTGGAGCCGCCCAGCCAGGTCAGCGCCTTCGTCTCGTTCCACGGATCGGACAGCGTGATCAGCAGCGTCACCAGTGCCTGGGCCGCGGCCTGCACGCCGAACCCGATCAGCACCAGCCGTTCGCCCGCGAACCCGCCCTTCGCGGCCATCGCGAACACCACGAGCGTCGCCACCGCCGCACCGAGCCCGGCACCACCGGCCAGCACCCAGAACCCGGCGCCGGACCACACGGTGATCACCGTGATCGCGCCGAGCCCGGCACCTCCGGCGACACCGATGATCCCCGGCTCGGCCAGCGGATTCCGCGCCACGGCCTGGATCGCGGCGCCGGACAGCGCCAGCGCCGCTCCCGCCAGCACCGCCGCGACCACCCGCGGCACCCGGTTCGACATCACGTTGCTCACGATCGGCCCCGCCTGCCCGCTCACCCAGTTCGCCAGGTCGCCGAGCAGCAGCAGGACGTCGCCCAGAAGCACCGCCCCGATCACCACCGCGACCAGCAGCAGCACCAAGCCGCCGACGACCAGCCGCACCCGGGCCGCCGACACGCCGCCGCGCACCCCCGCCGCCGGGGGTTCCGCGGCCGAGGCGGACACCCGGATGTTCCGGCACAGCACCACCAGGAACACCGCGCCGATCAGCGTGGTCGCCACCCCGGTCGGGATCTCCAGCGCGCTCTGCGCCCCGATCAGCGCGCGCAGCAGCACGTCCGCGCCCACCAGCAGCACCACGCCCATCGCCCCGGAGATCGGCAGCAGCGCGACGTGCCGGTGCAGACCGGGAACCCGGTTCGCCAGCAGCCGCACCACCGCGGGCGCGGCGAGCCCGACGAACCCCACCGGGCCCGCCAAGGTCACCGACGCCGCCGCCAGCAGCACCGCCAGCGCGATCGAGGTGAACCGGATGCCTCCCACGTGGACGCCGAGGGTCCGCGCGTGGTCGTCGCCGAGGTACACCAGGTCCAGCCGCCGCGACAGCAGCAGCAGGAGCACGAGCGCCACGCCCATCACCGGGGCGACGTCCTCGATCCCACCCAGCCCGGTCTGCCCGAGCGAACCGGAACCCCAGGCGAACAGCCCCTGCGTCTCCTGGTCGAACAGCAGCAGCAACATCCGCGTCAGCGAGTGCATCGCCAGCGCGATCGCGGTCCCGGCCAGCACCAGCCGCACGATCCCCGTGCCGCCCATCCCGGACAGCGAGATCACCAGCAGCGCCGCGCCGAGCCCGCCGACGAACGCGATCGCCGTGGTGCCCAGCACCGGGAACGACACGCCGAACGCGGCGACCGCGACGATCGCCAGGTGCGCCCCGGCGTCCACGGCGAGCGTGTCCGGGGAGGCCATCACGTTGCGCGCCACCGATTGCAGCACCGCACCCGCGATGCCGAGGGACGCGCCGACCAGCAGCGCGGTGAGCAGCCGCGGCAGCCTCGACTCGAGCACGACGGCCGCGGTGTCCTCGGCGCCGCCGCCGAGCACCAGGTGCAGCAGCCCGCCCAAGTCCACTGTGGACGTGCCTTGGGTGAGGTGCACCGCGGAACCCAGCAGGATCAGCGCGGCCAGCGCCACCACCAGCAGCACCAGCGGCGCGCCCCGCCGGACGGTCGCGACCGGCGGGGCGGGCGGGCGGACGAGCGTCGTCACCGCGGGACTACGCCTTCAGCGCCGCGATCGCGGCGTCGACGTACTGCTCCATGGACTTCGGGCCGCCGAACATCCACAGCGAATCGGGCAGGCGCTGCACCTTGCCGCTGCGCACGAACGGCAGGTTCTTCCAGATCGCGTTGTCCTTGAGCGTCTCGCCGTAGGCGTCGGTCTCCGACCCGTTGGCCTCGTACCAGAACCGCACGTCCGGCAGCCGGGTGAGCCCTTCCACGTCGGCGGAGGCGAGGCCGTATTCGGGGTCGCCCGCCATCGGCCACGGGTTGCGCAGACCGATGCGGTCGAACACCTCGGAGACCAGCGAACCCTTCGCGAACGGCCGGATGCTCACCTCGCCGGAGGTCACGTAGGCGTCGGAGAACGCGACCGGGGTGTCCAGCGCACCGGCCTGCTCGACCGCGGCGCGGCCTTCGGCGATCTTCGCGTCGAACTCGGAGCGCAACCGCCCGGCGGCGTCCTCGGTGCCGGTCGCCTTCGCGATCAGGTCCAGGTTCTGGAACATGGTGCCGATCGGGTCCGGCGCGCCGCCGCCCTTGATCACGAGCACCGGTGCGATCTGCTCGACCTGCGCCAGCGCCGCTTCGCTGAGGCTGTCGGTGACGACCACCAGGTCCAGGTCCAGCGAGCCGAGCGCATCGAGGCTCGGTTCGCCGCGGGTGCCCAGGTCCTTCACCTCGGCGTCCAGCGGCGCGGCGCCCACCCACTTGCCATATCCGTCCACATCGGACGCTCCGACGGGCATGACGCCGAGGGACACCAGGTTCTCCGTGCCGTTCCACTCGGTGGCCGCGACCCGCTTCGCGGGCCCGTCGAGGCGGACCTCCTCGCCGCGGGAGTCGACGACCGTCACCGGATCGCCGCCGCTCGCGGACTTCTCCCGGCCACCCGCCTGCTCGGTGGTACCGCAGCCCGCCGCGAAGAACGCGGCGGCCGCGCACAGCCCGATGATCGCTCTGGTCCTGCGCATGATTCTCCTACCTGGAGGGTGACCGGAGGTGCCGGTCAGGCCGAGGGGGCGCGAACGCCGGAGGTGTTGAAGCGGCCGACGGCGCGGGTGCGGAGGTGCCCGTCGGCGGGATCGATCTCCACGTCCACCTGGATGCCGTAGGCGCGGGTGAGGTTCGCGGAGGTGAGCACCTCGTCCGGCGCGCCCTCCGCGGTGACCCGCCCGTCTTCCAGCAGCAGCACCCGGTCGGCGACCGCCGCCGCCTGGTCGAGGTCGTGCAGCACCACGCCCACGCCGACCCCGTGCTCGTCGGCGAGCGCGCGGATCACGTCGAGGATCTCCACCTGGTAGCGCAGGTCGAGGAAGGTCGTCGGCTCGTCCAGCAGCACCAGCTCGGTGTCCTGGGCCAGGCAGCTCGCCAGCCACACCCGCTGCGCCTGCCCGCCGGAGAGCGCCTGCACCGGCCGGTCGGCGATCGAGGCGAGCCCGGTCAGCGCCATCGCGCGTTCCACGGCCGCGGGCCCCTCCGCGTCGCGGCCGCCCCAGCGGGAGCGGTGCGGGTGGCGGCCGAACTCCACCAGCTCGCGCACGCTCAACCCGCCCGGCGCGGTGCGCTGCTGCGACAGCAGGGTGATCCGGCGGGCCAGGTCCTTCCCGGACAGCGCGCGCAGCTCGGCGCCGTCGGCGAACGACACCGCACCGGCGACCGGGGGATGCAGCCGGGCCAGCGCGCGCAGCAGCGTCGACTTCCCGCTGCCGTTCGGTCCGATCAGCACGGTGACCTCGCCCGCGACCAGCGAGATCGACGCGCCGTGCACCACGACGTCGCGACCGTAGGCGACGTCCACTTCGCGGGCGCGCACGCCGGCCGGTTGCTGCGATGAGTTCGAGGGCACAGCCGAACATTAAAGACAGGCTTGCCTAACTCACAAGGCCCCGTGGTCACCAGCACAGTCACCCGGACGGCCGCACCCGGCCGGCGGGATCACTCCGACCTGCGCGCCGTCCGGTACAGCCACAGCACGAAGAACACGAACGCCGCCACCCCGAGCACGTCGGTGAGCACCGAGAACGACGACTCCGACAGGCCCAGCACCGCCGGGCTGATCGCGAACACGTCCGCGCTCTGCGCGATGGCGAACGGGATCGCCAGCACGATCCCCACCAGCGCCTCACCGGTGATCAGGCCCGAGGCGAACAGCAGCCCCGGGCCGCTGCCGGACTCCGAACCGCGCTTGCGGCGGGCCACCAGGTACGCGATCACACCACCCACGAAGATCGGCACGGACAGCTCCAGCGGCAGGTACAGGCCCACCGCGACAGCCAGCACCGGCATCCGGAACGACGCGCCGCGCCGCTCCAGCAGCCGGTCCGCGACGATCAGCGCGACCGCCAGCACACCGCCGGCGCAGATCATCCCCCACGGCAGGCCACCGCCGAAGACGCCCTTCGCGATGGAGCTCATCAGCGCGGCCTGCGGCGCCTGCAACGACTCCGACGGGTCCATGCCCGGCCGCGGGAACGAGTTCCCCATCCCGTACGCCGCGTACAGCACCGACAGGATCGGCGCGATGCACAGCGCCGAGACGACCACGCCCACCACCAGCATCACCTGCTGCTTGAACGGCGTCGCCCCCAGCAGGTGCCCGGTCTTGAGGTCGTGCAGGTTGTCGCCCGCGATCGCCGCCGCGCAGCTGACCACCCCGGAGATCAGCACCGCCGTCGACGCGGCGATCGTCGCCTTCGCCTCATCACCCGCGAAGTCGATCTGCGCGCCCAGGATCACCAGCAGCAGCAGCGAACTCGCCAGCAGCGTCAGCACCGTCACCCCGGACACCGGGTTGTTCGACGAGCCCACCAGCCCCGTCATGTACCCCGACACCGAGGAGAACAGGAACCCCGCCACCAGCGCGAACAGCACCCCGAACGCGATCGTCGCGGCGAACAGGCCACCGCCGATCTCCAGCCGCGAGCGGTCCACCACGAACAGGAACACCAGCAGCACCGGCACCGCCATCGCCAGCGTGCCGTAGAGCAGCCAGTTCGCCGGGATGTCCCGCTCGGTGCGCGGCACCTCCCCCGCTCCTCCGCCGCGCTGGGCGCGGACCGCGGCCACCGAGGACCGGATGCTGGCGATCATCGGCCGCACCACCGACAGCAGCGCCCACACCCCGCCGACGGCCATCGCCCCGACACCGAGGTAGCGGATCTTCTCGTCCCACACCGCTTCCGCCGCGTCGTAGCCGGTCGCGCCCCCGACGATCGCGTGCAGCTGCGCCGGATCGGTGAACGCCATGTACAGCGGAATCCCGGCGAACCAGGCGAGGCCGCCGCCGAGGAACACCAGGAACGCGATGTTCAGCCCCACGATGTAGCCGACACCGAGCAGCGCGACGCCCAGCTCGCTGCCGAGCCCGATCACCACGCCCCCGGCCTTCACCGACCCGGTCACCGTGGACGACACCAGCCCGAGCCCGCTCTGCAGGAACTTCAGCAGCGCACCGGCGAGGCCCGCGACGGTGATGTGCACCGCGCTGCGCCCGCCCCGCTCACCGGCCTTGAGCACCTCGGCGGTCGCGACGCCTTCGGGGAACCGCAGCGGTTTCTCCACGATGAGCGCGCGCCGCAGCGGCACCGTGAACAGCACGCCGAGCACCCCGCCGCACAGCGCGATCGTCGCCACCGGCAGGAAGGGGAACCCGTCCCAGTAGCCCAGCAGCACCAGCGCGGGCAGCGTGAAGATCACGCCCGCGGCGAGCGACTCCCCGGCCGAGGCCGCGGTCTGCACGATGTTGTTCTCCACCACCGTCGATCCGCGCAGCAGCCGCAGCACCGCCATCGAGATCACGGCCGCCGGGATCGAGGCCGACACGGTCAGCCCGACCTTCAGCCCCAGGTAGGCGTTGGCCCCGGCCAGGATCGCCGCCAGCACGATGCCCAGGACCACGGCCTTGGCGGTGATCTCGCGCGGAGTCGAGCTCGCCGGTACGTGGGGTTCGTGCTCCGCGCTCGTCGGCTTCATGCTGCGGCCAATCCGTTCTCGGGGGTGCGACGAGGTCTGAACCTATCCCCGGAACCGCCCCCACCCGACCCGATGTCCACCGATCCGTTATCCGGAACACCACCGATCTCGGACATGCGACCACGAATGCGGCATTTTCCCGCGGCACCGACGGGCCGCATTCGCCGCACCAGCCCGATCGGGACGTCGCGCACCCATCCGGTACCACCCGCGTTGCGATCCGGAACGAGGTTCCGTATCGTCGTTCCGGAACAACGTTCCGATTGCGCGGCGGAAGTGCCGCACCCACCGAGAGGACCCCCGTGGAGTACCGCACGCTGGGCGGCACCGGCATCCAGGTCAGCCCCTACGCGCTGGGCGCGATGATGTTCGGAGCGCTCGGGAACCCCGACCACGACGACTGCACCCGCATCATCCACACGGCGCTGGACGCGGGCATCAACCTCATCGACACCGCCGACGTCTACGCCCGCGGCGAATCCGAGGAGATCGTCGGCAAGGCCCTCGCCCACCGCCGGGACGACGTCGTGCTGGCCACCAAGGCGCACGGGGCCATGAGCGACGACCCGAACGCGCGGGGCAATTCGCGCCGCTGGATCACCCGGGCCGTCGAAGGCTCGCTGCGCAGGCTGGGCACCGACCACATCGACCTCTACCAGATGCACCGGCCCGATCCGGCGACCGACGTCGAGGAGACCCTGTCCGCGCTCACCGACCTGGTGCGCGCGGGCAAGATCCGGGCCTTCGGCTCCTCCACCACGCCCGCGCACGAGATCGTGCAGGCCCAGTGGGTCGCCGAGCGGCGCGGGCTGCACCGGATGCGGACCGAGCAACCGCCGTACTCCCTGCTCAACCGCGGCATCGAACGCGACGTGCTCCCCGTGTGCGAGCAGTACGGCATGGGCGCCCTGGTGTGGAGCCCGCTGGCGCAAGGCATGTTGACCGGTCGGTACCGGAAGGGCACGTCCCCCGATTCGCGCCGGGCGAACTTCGGCTTCGCGCACCTGTCCGACGAACGCCGCATCGACGTCGTGGAACAGCTGATCCCGCTCGCCGCCGACGCGGGCATGCCGCTGTCCCACCTGGCCGTCGCGTTCACCATCGCGCACCCCGGCGTCACCTCCGCGATCATCGGTCCGCGGACCATGGAGCACCTGCGCGATCTCCTCGACGGGCTGGACCGCACGCTGCCCGACGACGTCCTGGACCGAATCGATGCGATCGTCCCGCCGGGCACCGATGTCGGCGCCCTGGACATGGCCTACGCCCCGCCGGCGATCACCGACCCCGCGCGGCGCCGCCGGCCCGCCACCACCCGGAGCGCCGCCTGAACCCCTACCGCGGCCTGCTCACGCCCCGCGGTAGGGCTCGTGCGGGTGCGAGCCCGGATGCGGGTGGAAGCGGGCGATCTCCGATGGGTGCACGACGAACGGGCGCATCATGCCTTCGTCCTCGTGGTCGAGGATGTGGCAGTGGTACATGAACTGGCCGGTGGACTCGCCGAACCGCGCCAGCACGCTGACCCACTCGCCGCCGTCGACGACCGTGGTGTCCTTGCGGCCGCGTTCGAAGTCCTGCAGCGGGACGTCGGTGAACCCGGCGGCCGGGGTCCGGGTTCCGCCGAGCTGCAGGTCGAAGTCGGGGGTGAAGCGGCGGCGCGCCTGGATCTGGAATTGCACCAGGTGGATGTGCATCGGGTGCGGTGGCCCGCCGAAGCCGATGAAGTTCCACTCCACGACGGCGTCGTGCGCGATGAACACGCTGACCGCGTCGTCGAACAGCGACGCCACCCGGCGGAAGGTGCGGGTGCGCCCGGTGCGCGGATCGGTCACCTGCACCACGTCCGCGGCGGGCAGCGGCGGGACCTCGTGCTCGGCGAGCTCGCGCAGTTCCCACAGCTGCGGATGCGCCTCGCCGCCGGTGCCGGGCGGCACCAGCCCCACCCAGACCTGGTCGTGGTCGCCGGGCAGGTGCACCGGCCCCGCGGAGAGCACGTCGGGCAACCGGGAGGTGTCCCTCGCCCGGCCACCCCGCACCCGGAACTGCATGACGTCCGGTTCGAGCGGGGCGTCGGCCGCGGTGTTGGTCAGCCGCAGCGACCGGTCGCGCGCCCGCCGGAAGTCGACGACGAGGTCGGCGCGTTCCGCGGGAGCCAGCACCAGCCCGTCCGTGGGCAGCGGGACCGGCCGGGGCAGCAGCCCGCCGTCGGTGCCGATCTGGCGCACCACGGCGTTCTCCGACGCGCCGTCGGCGTCGATCAGGTTCAGCCGGTAGAAGCGGGCGTTCGAGGTGTTGACCACGCGGAACCGGTACGCGGCCGGATCGACTTCGAGGTGCGGCCAGATCGTCCCGTTCACCAGCGTGAACGGTCCGGTGAACGGGATCATCGCGGTGCCGATCGCGGGCACCTTGAACAGCAGCCGCCCGGTGAGCTCGCCCGTCGCACCGGTGTCCAGGTTCCGGTCGCAGATCAGCAGCGGGATCTCCCGGTCCCCGTCCGGCAACCCCAGCGCCCGCTCCCGGTCGTCGCGGATCCAGTACGCGCCGAACAGCCCCGCGTGGACGTTCCAGCGCGTGACCGCCATCGCGTGGTCGTGGTACCAGAGCGCGGTGGCGGGCTGCCGGTTCGGATGCTCGGTGAGCTGCGAATGTCCGCGCAGCACCGCGTTGTGCGCCCAGCCGTCGCTGCCCGCGTTCGCGTCCGCGCCGTGCAGGTGCGTCACCAGCCAGGCGGGCAGCTCGGTCACGCCGTCGACGAGCGCGGCGCCGTCGGCCGGGCTCCCGTCGGGATTCCGCGGGTAGCCGGGTCGGTTCGCCGGCAGGTCCTCCGGCGGTGTCCCGGCCGGTGGCTGCGGGATCCGCACCGCGGCGAACGGCATCGTGCCGGTGACCTCGTTGGTCCACGCGACCCGCAGCATCCGGTCCCGGCGCACTTCGATGGTCGGCCCGGGGAAGTGCCCGTCGTAGGTCCACAGCACGGTTTCCGGCAGTTCGCCGTGCAGCCGCGCGCGGGAGGTGATCGCCCGGATCGTCAGGTCCGCGTCGCAGCCGTGCGCGGTGGGCCGCAGCACCGGTGGGACCGACAGCGGATCCAGGAACTTCGTCAGCCCGAACGTCGGACCGTCGGGCGCGGCCACCACCGACCGCGTCGATATCTCCACCACGATTCGCCCCCTGGTCCGGCGCGGGAACCGCGGCGCCTCCCCGAGACCCACCGTTCCCGCGCGTCCGCTCACGGCTCCGCGCGCCCCAGGAACGACGATCCCACGCCGCGGCCCGCGGGCGGCCCCGGAAAACCGCCCGCAGGTGCTCAGTGGACCGGAGGATTCCGTTGGCGCACAAGGAATCGGCGCCGTTGATCACCCGCTAGCGGGACGATGATCACTCGAACGGGAGCGGCCGGGCGAAGAACCGTTGCACCCCAGCACTTCCGGCCGCGACGATCTCCAGCGCGGCGGTCACGGCATCAGCTCCGCCAGCCGCCGGTACGAGTCCAGCAGCTCCTCCTCGTCGTGGCCGCTGGTGGTGATCAGCAGCTCGTCGGCGGCCACGTCGTCGAGCAGGGCCTGCAACCGGTCGGCGACCTCCGCCGCGGTGCCGTGCACGTGGCCGCGCATCGCCCGCTCGAACTGCTCGGCCTCCCGCCGGTCCATGCTCCGCGCCAGCACCTCGTCCGCGGGTTCCAGCGGCGGGAACACGCCGTGCACGCGGGAACTCGCGGTGGCCCACGCCTCCGGCACCAGCAACCGCCGGGCCCGTCCGGCCGTCTCGGCGACCGCGACCGAGCGGGACAGCACCACGTGCGGACGTTCCGCCCACGGCGACGGCCGGAAGTGCTCGCGGTAGCCGTCGACGGCGCGCCGCAACGCCTCGTCCCCGCGCACCGCGGCGATCACCAGCGGCAGCCCGGCGGCGGCCGCGTGCTCGGCGCCCGCACCGGTGGCGAGCACGAACACCGGCACGTGCGTCCCGGCGGCGGGCACCGCGCGCACCGCGGCCTCCGGTCCGGCGCTGAAGTGGCCGAGCAGTTCCGCGAGCTGCTCGGCGAACCGGTCCGCGGAGTCGCGGCCGTGCCCGAGCGCCGCGCGGACCGCGGCGGTGAACCCGACCGACCGGCCCACGCCGAGGTCGATCCGCCCCGGGTGCAGCGAGTCCAGCACGCCGAACTGCTCGGCCACGACCAGCGGCGGGTGGTT
Organism: Saccharopolyspora sp. MMCC62; assembly: GCF_057736575.1. NCBI lineage: Bacteria > Bacillati > Actinomycetota > Actinomycetes > Pseudonocardiales > Pseudonocardiaceae > Saccharopolyspora > Saccharopolyspora sp. MMCC62. The sequence continues at coordinate 838,956 of NZ_JBYKCM010000001.1, forward strand.
CGGCAACATCACCCCACCGGTACCCACCCGGATGCGGGACGTCGCCCCCGCCACGGCCGCGGCGAGCACGGCGGGCGCGGAACCGGCCACGCCCGGCACGCCGTGGTGCTCGGCCACCCAGAACCGGTGGTAGCCGAGCCGCTCGGCCTCGACCGCGAACCGGACGGTGCGCCGCAGGGATTCCGCCGGGCTCCGCCCTCGCAGCACGAGCGAGCGGTCCAGGACCGAAGAGCGCAGCGGAGTCGTCACACCGCTCCCAACGCCGCCGCACCCCGGCTCGATTCCGCCCCGGACGCGCCCGGTGTCCGATCCCACGTCCACCGGATGAGACTCGGTTCCCGATAGATGGGCAGCGGGGGTTACCCTGCGTGTGCTCACTTCTGGTCTGAACGTGTGAACAGGGAGGTTCCGGACCATGGCGGTCGGCCACGTTCCCGGTGACGTCGCGGATGGCACCGCGCCGCGCAATTCCACTCGCCAAGTCGTGGTGGCCAGCCTCGTAGGAACCTCGATCGAGTTCTACGACTTCTACGTCTACGCCACCGCCGCCGTGCTGGTGTTCCCGAAGTTGTTCTTCCCCGCGGGCGACCCGGCCGCCGCCACCTTGCAGTCGCTGGCGACCTTCGCCATCGCCTTCATCGCGCGCCCGGTCGGCTCCGCGCTGTTCGGGCACTTCGGCGACCGCATCGGCCGCAAGTCCACGCTGGTCGCCTCGCTGCTGACGATGGGCGTCTCCACCGTCGTCATCGGGCTGCTGCCCGGCTACGCCTCCATCGGGGTCGCCGCGCCGCTGTTGCTCGCGCTGTGCCGGTTCGGCCAGGGCCTCGGCCTCGGCGGCGAATGGGGTGGCGCGGCGCTGCTGGCCACCGAGAACGCTCCCGCGCGCAAGCGGGCCTTCTTCGGGACCTTCCCGCAGCTGGGCGCGCCGATCGGCTTCTTCGTCGCCAACGGCCTGTTCCTGCTGCTGTCCGAGACGATGGACGACGCCACGTTCCTCGCCTGGGGCTGGCGGGTGCCGTTCCTGGCCTCCGCGATCCTGGTCATCGTCGGGCTGTGGGTGCGGCTGAGCCTGCACGAGACGCCCGCGTTCGCGAAGGTCGTCGAATCCGGTGCGCGCGCCAAGGTCCCGTTCGTGCAGGTGTTCCGGACCGGCCTGAGGGGCCTGGTGCTGGGCACGTTCATCATGCTGGCGACCTACGTGCTGTTCTACCTGATGACCGTGTTCACCCTGTCCTACGGCACCGCGGAGTCCGGACTGGGCTACAGCCGCTCCGAATTCCTGGTTTTCCTGCTGGTCGGCGTCGTGTTCTTCGGGTTGACGGTGCCGGTGGCCGGGCTGCTGGCGGACAAGTTCGGCCGCCGCCCCACGCTGCTGATCATCACCGGGGCGATCATCGTGTTCGGGCTGCTGATGGGCCCGTGGTTCGGAGCCGGTTCGCTGCCGGCGGTGCTGACCTTCCTCATCGTCGGGCTCGGGCTGATGGGCCTGACGTTCGGGCCGATGGGCGCGGTGCTGCCCGAACTGTTCCCGACCGCGGTGCGGTACACGGGAGCTTCGGTGTCGTACAACCTGGCGAGCCTGCTCGGCGCGTCCGTCGCGCCCTACATCGCGACGTGGCTGGCCGGTTCCTACGGCGTCGGCTGGGTCGGTGTGTACCTGGCCGCGATGGGCGCGCTGACGTTCATCGCGCTGCTGCTGAGCCGGGAGACGCGGGACTCCGCGCTGGACTGACCGATCTCGTCCCGACGGCCCCTCCGCACCGGAGGGGCCGTCGGTCGTTCAGCCGGATTCCGCCGCAACAGCCCGGCTTCTCGGCCGAGTCGTCCCGGCTCGAAGTCCGATCCGCCACCCGCCACCGCCGACCTAGCGTCGCACCCGAGCCGCCGACCGCCGGCGGCACGAGGATTCGAGGTGAGCGCAGTGACCCACGCGGACCTTCCCGCCCGGGACGGCGACATCCGCCTGTCGGACGCCGACCGGGCGCAGGGCATGCGGCTGCTCAACGAGCACGTCGCGGCGGGATGCCTCACCTCCGAGGAGTTCGGCGACCGCGCCGTGCAGCTCGAACAGGCCCGCACCCGCGCCGAACTGCTCGTTCCGTTCCACGATCTCCCGCAGCCGCGCCCCCACTTCGGCGAGGCCATTCCGGTGCAGCGCGGAACCGTGCTCCCCGCCGCGGAGGCGACCGCTCCCATCCCGCACCGCCGCTACCTGATCACCGCCGCCGTGTCCTGCTGCGCCGTCGCCGGCGCGGTAGGCGTTCTGGTGATGGCCGCGAAGGAACCGCGCCTGCTACTGCTCGCGCCACTGGCCGTGCTCGGGGTGTACCTCGTGCTGCTCGTCGCCGGGTACTTCTCGGAGCGTTGACCCGGTCACGCCAGGCCGAGGGCGCGCAGCAGCCGCGGCACGAACTCGGCCTGCGCCGCCACCAGCTTCCGCTGCGCAGCGTCCGGGTCGAACCACTCCGCCCGGTCCACCTCCGGAAAGGTCGCGGTCCGCCCGGAACGCGGCGGCCACGGCAACTCCACCTCGTTGCTGCGCAGCAGCGACACGTCGACATCACCCGCCGCGGCCCAGGCGGTCACCACCTTGCCGCTCTGCTGCCGGACCTCACCGAGATCCAGCAGCGCACCCGCGGGCGGGCGGAAGCCGGTCTCCTCCTCGAACTCGCGCAGCGCGGCCGCCAACGGCTCCTCGTCGGAGTCGTACTCGCCCTTGGGCAGCGACCAGGCGCCCAGGTCCTTGTTCCGCCAGAACGGGCCGCCCGGGTGCACCAGCAGCACCTCCGGAGAACCCGCGCGCATCCGGTACAGCAGGACACCCGCGCTGCGCTTCGCCATCCGGCGACCGTACCGCCGGGCGCGCACGCTGGAGCCGTGGAACGGGTGGTGCTGCACGCGGACCTCGACCAGTTCATCGTCGCCGTGGAACTGCTGCGACGCCCCGAACTGCGCGGCAAGCCCGTCCTCGTCGGCGGAACCGGCGACCCCACCCGCCGCGGCGTCGTCGCCGGAGCGTCCTACGAGGCCCGGAAGCACGGCGTGCACTCCGGAACACCGCTGCGCACCGCCGCGAAGCGCTGCCCCGAAGCGATGTTCCTGCCGCTGGACGCCGACGCCTACCGCGCGGCGTCCGAGACCTACTACGCGGCACTGCGCGAACGCTGCGACGTCGTGGAGGAAGCGGGCTGGGACGAGGCCTACCTCCAGCTCGACACCGACGACGCCACCCGCGCGGCCACCGAACTGCGCGCGCACGTGCACGCGCGCACCGGGCTGCACTGCTCCGTCGGCATCGGCGACAACAAGCTCCGCGCCAAAACCGCCTCCGGATTCGCCAAACCCCCGGCGGGAACCGGCGTGCACCGGCTCGACCGGCACAACTGGGCGACCACCATGAACGAACTACCCGTGGACGCCCTGCGCGGAATCGGCCGCCGCACGACCGCGAGGCTCGCCGCCCACGACCTGCACACCGTCGGCGAGCTCGGCGCCGCCGACCGCTCCGCCCTCGCCGAGACCTTCGGCCCCCGCAACGGCCCGTGGCTCGTCGCCGTCGCCCGCGGCTACGACCCCACACCCGTCGACCCCGAGCCGTACCGACCGCGCTCCTACGGCCACGAGATCACCTTCCAGGAAGACGTCGCCGACCCCGAACGACTGCGCGCCGAGCTCACCCGCCTCGCCACCCTGGTCGCCGCCGACCTCACCGACCACGCCCTGCTGGCCGGGCGCGTCGTCGTCAAACTCCGCGACTCCCGCTTCCGCACCCGCAGCCACGCGCACGGCCTCACCGCCCCCACGAGCTCATCCCGAGCCCTCGCCCAGGCGTCCCACGAAGCGCTCACCGCATTCGCACTCGACCGCCCCACCCGTCTCATCGGCACCCGCGCAGAGCTCCTGACCAGCGCAGATCCATTAACGGAGGGGGGATGAAGATCCTCTGCGGACGGTGCGCTAAGCTTTCCACACACCGCAAGACAGAGGGTGTGGCCGGGACGTGGCGCAGCTTGGTAGCGCACTTGACTGGGGGTCAAGGGGTCGTGGGTTCGAATCCCGCCGTCCCGACGGTCTAGAGGGTCTTCGCAGGTCAGACACTGCGGAGGCCCTCTTTTCATGATCTTGGTCGGTTCTTCGAAGTCGAGCACGCCGTTGCTGGACCACTTGACTTCGGAGGTTTCCGATGCCCATTCTCGATCTTGATCGTCTCACCGGGGAACTGTCCCCGACGTGGTCCGGATACCTGCGCGACTGGGACCGCGCACTGCGATCCGGCAACCACCCCGAGACCACCCGCTACAACTACCTGCTGGCCGCCTCCCAGCTCGCCCGCTACGTCGCCGAGCACTCGCCGGACCCCGACGCCGCCGACGCGGCCGACGACCCCGCCGAGATCACCAAGGCCCACGTCGAAGCGTTCCAAGCCTGGATCATCGACACCCGCTCGGCCTCGACCGCGGTGAACAAGCACAAGTGCCTCCAGCAGTTCTTCAAGTGGCTCATGCTCGACGAGGAGGAGATCGACCGCTCCCCCATGGAACGGGTCAAGCTCCCCAAGACCCCCGCGAAGCTCGTGCCCGTCGTCGAGGCCGACGTCACCGGCCGCCTCCTGGAGGCGTGCAAGGGCAAGGACTTCCTCAGCCTGCGGGACCAAGCGATCATCCGGCTGTTCTGCAACACCGGGGCACGGCTCTCGGAGGTCGCGAACCTGACCCTCGACGACGTCGACCTCAAGACCGACTCGCTCGTCTTCCACGGCAAAGGCGCCAAGGATCGCCGCGTCCGCCTCGGCGCCCGCACCGCCCGCGCCCTGAGCCGCTACCTGCGGGCCCGCGCCAAGCGCAAGGGAGCCGACCTGCCGAACCTGTGGCTCGCCGACCGCGGCGGCATCCCGCTGCACGCCAACGGCATCAAGATCCGCCTCAAGCGCCTCGGCGAGAAAGCGGGCCTGCGCGGACTGCACGCGCACCGCTGGCGCCACACCTTCGCCCACGAGTGGAAGCGCGCCGGCGGCGACACCGGCGACCTCATGCTCCTACTCGGCTGGAGCTCCGATGCGATGCCCCGGCACTACGGCGCCAGCGCCGCCGCCGAACGCGCGCAGGAAACCCAACAGCGCATGGGCATCGGCGATCACGTGTGAGCGGATGGCCAGGCGGAGAAATCACAGACCTTGCCGAGAGCTGAAGTTAAACGCGCTAGGTGCCTGATCCTCGGCTGATCGGCGGCGGCAACAAGACAACGAAGGCAAGCATCTGTGCACCCTGTCCTCAACGGTCAGGGTGCACAGATTCAGCAAGCGCCTTCACCTCGCCAAGGTCTGGGGTCTCCTCGAACGAGTCGCACCGGTGGTCGGTGCACTTTCGCCAGCGCATCGGCCGCAACCTTCAGGTCCTTCGGCCCACCCTTGTCGTAGACATGACGGAGGAACCGAAGCTTGAGCACGAGCGAAACCGCGCTCAAGGCGGGAACGGACAGGAGCAACACATATCCAGTAGCCATACCCCTTGTCCACCGGACTGCTCGTGCCCGCCTTGGTGACCATACCGCTGCTTGAGCACTCTTGTACGGAAAAGCGATCTCAGGCTTCCGTAACAACATGGCGGTGACAGAGCAGGCCCACTGCCTGCACTACCCGTCAATCCGGCGAGCGGTCACTACCTCTCGCTCATCAAGCCGCAGAAGACCAGCTCGATCAACGTGTCAGTCGTCCTGCTGCTTGCGTCTCGCCCGCGCCGAGAGTTCGGCGAGCTTGAGCATGTGGGCCTGGCGTGCGTGCCGGGCGCGTTCGGCTCGTTCCTCGGGGGCGAGGACTCCGTCGGCATCGACCTGGTGCTCGAACCGGGACAGGAACGCCTGCGTCCCCGGCTGTGTCCGCGCTGCGCGATCGGAGGTGTTGGCCCACGAGATGTGCGCGGCCCGCCTCGCCCGGCGCCGCCGCTGGGAAGCGGTGAACTCGCCGTCAGACATCGTCACCGATCCCCATCCGCAGCTGGACCTCCTGGGCCCGCTCGGCCGCCGCGCTCGCGCCGTAGTGGCGCGGCATCGCATCCGAAGTCCAGCCCAGCAGCAACATCAGATCCCCGGTGTCCCCACCGGCGCGCTTCCACTCGTGCGCGAAGGTGTGCCGCCACCGGTGAGCGTGCACGTCGGCGACCCCGGCGAGCTCACCCAGCCTCTTGAGCCTGATCTTGATGCCGTTGGCACCCAACGGCCGCCCGCCCCGCGCGGCCAGCCACACGTTCGGTAGCCCGGACCCCGGATGCTTCGCACGAGCGCGCAGGTAACGGCTCAGGGAACGAGCGGTCTTGTGCCCGAACCGCACGCGACGGCTCTTCGCCCCTTTCCCGCGGTACACCACCGAATCGGTGCCGAAATCCAGATCCTCGACCGACAACTCCGCCACTTCAGCGAGCCGGGCGCCGGTGTTGCAGTAGAGCCGGATGATCGCCTCATCGCGCAAGCTGACGAAGTCCTTCCCCTTGCACTCCCCCAGCAACTTCTTCGTCTCGGCCTGCCCCATGACCGGGATCAACTTCACGTCCTTCTTCGGCTGCCGGATCCGCTCCATCGGCGACCGGTCGATCTCCTCCTCGTCCTCGACCAGCCACCGGAAGAACTGCTGCAGGCACTTGTGCTTGTTCAACGCCGTGGAACGCGACCGCGTCTCGATCATCCACGCCTGGAACTCCTCCACCTGCCCACGGACCACCTCGGTCGGGTCGACAGCACCCGGCGCATCGGCGTCGCGCTCGCCCAGGTACCGACCGAGCTGCACCACCGCGAGCAGGTAGTTGTACCGGGTCGTCTCCGGTTTCCCGGCCGCCCGCAACGAACGATCCCAATCGCGGACGAACCCGGCCCACTCCGGCGGAAGCGCCGCCACGAGCTGATCGAGCTTGATGGCCATCCAGATCTCCTGGTCACTACCTCCGACAGGACCCAGAGGAAACCCACGACGGCCGCCGAACCAGCGTTGATCGGTCACCACGAGACCACCCGGACATCCGCAAGATCGACCGCCGCCCACCACAAGACGGGACCGAACCTAGCGGAACGCGAGACGCGATTTCCTCTATAGAGGAAACCTAGGTCGGCGAAGCACCCCCGTCAATCAAGCTCGACCCACCACCAGCCCAAGAACGCAGCGACACGGCTCGACTCACCTCCACGCGCGTGGAGAGCACACTCCACTGTGGACCTGCCTGATGCGTAACCACGGAACACCTCCACGTGCGTGGAGAAGCACGCCGGGTTGCCGTCGGCCCAGTACTCGTACTGCGGAACACCTCCACATGCGTGGAGAGCACGGCGGGCCGTTGGAAGCCAGCGAGATGGCGATCGGAACACCTCCACACGCGTGGAGAGCACCGACAGCACCAGGCTGATCCCGGCCGAGCGGGCGGAACACCTCCACACGCGTGGAGAGCACGAACGGGATGCCCGCCTTGAGCACGAACCGCACGGAACACCTCCACACGCGTGGAGAGCACCTGACGTACGGCTCCGCGAACGCTTCCGCGACCGGAACACCTCCACACGCGTGGAGAGCACCCTTCGCGAACTGGGGTTTTAGGAACGGCGTTGCACGTTTTCGAAGGGGCGCATACCGCGACGGTAGCGCACAGGCACGTCCGCCCGTGGCTCGTCGACAGCTCCGGCGACCGGTGCCATCGACTTCGTCGAGCTGCTCGGCCAGCTGGTCACAGTGGCGGCTGAGCTGTTCAGTGGCTGGGGCGTTGTAGGGGTCGTAGCGGGCTTCACGGGGAATGGACCAGAAGAAGTCCTTCTCGATCTCGATAACGTCTCCGACGCGCTCCTCGAGGTTGTCCAACGCTTCGTTGAACACCTGACGCAACGTCTCCAGCGAGACCGAGCAGTCATCCGCACTCACAGCTCATCCCTCTTCGAACTTCCCTTCCCGGGCTCCGACAGCAACGTCCCGGCGTTGTGGGCCATGAAGTAATTGCGCTGCATCGTCGTTCTCGAAGACCGCCGCCACCTGACCACGCCCGACGAAGTAGAACAAGTCCGTTCCAAACGTACGGAGAGCGCGAGTCCGGTTTCGACCGCCGTCCAGCTGGTTGACCACCTCCACGTGCGTGGAGAGCACTCCCTCGAATACCTCTGCATCACCAGTTCGATCGGAACACCTCCACACGCGTGGAGAGCACCGAGTCATGTCCTGCCCGCGGATGTAATCGCCCGGAACACCTACACATACGTGGAGAGCACGTCGTCAGTCAGGTAGTCCCACTCGATCCCGTCGGAACACCTCCACGCGCGTGGAGAGCACTCGCGGATGTCGGCGACCCGGGCACGCGCGTGCGGAACACCTCCACGTGCGTGGAGAGCACGCGACGCACATCCGCACCGACGTGGCGACGTTCGGACCACCTCCACGTGCGTGGAGAGCACCGTTCTCGCATCGACCAGGCTGGCTCCGTCCACGGACCACCTCCACGTGCGTGGAGAGCACCGCCTCGTCTACCAACTCCCCCGGCACTCCCGTGGACCACCTCCACGTGCGTGGAGAGCACGCCAGTTGCGCGCCGCCGTCCCGCGCGCCTACCGGACCACCTCCACGTGCGTGGAGAGCACCCTTCGTGAGCTGGGGTTTCAGGAAGGCCGTTGCACGTTTTCGAAGGGGCGCATGCCGCGACGGTAACGCACCTCCACGACTCCCCGGGGCAACAGCCGGACGCCGATTATGTCGCGGATCGAAGCTCACCAGCGGGAAGCCGGCCATGTAGATCGCTAAGGAACGCCCCCACCTTCGCGCCGCGCTGTGGGCTCCGCACCTCGCTTCAACGCCCGTCCCCGCAAGATTGGGCAGCATTGCTCCAAACGAGATAGTTTTCGTTCAGTTTGAAAATTCTCCAGCGTCACATCGCGCGCTCCTCTTAGCCTGCCGGGGCAAGATCGCTTGCTATCCGAGGGGACGACGTGCGCCTGAGACGGTGTGCCGCTTCGTTAGCGGCCTTGACCTTGATCGTAGTTGGATTCGGAGAATCCCCCGCATTCGCAGCACGGACCGACGTCACGAGCGCTCCATCAGGAGCCGAGAACTCGTACCGGCTCGAGGTGGCGTTCGACGAACCTGCCGCCCCGGGCGGTCGTGCCGCACAAGTAGACGCGCAAGACCTGGTGTGCGCGGGCTTTCCCGATGGTCAGTGGCAGATCGACCGGTTCCGCGGGTGCTGGCATGCCGGACTGACCTACACGGCGCGAGACATCCGCACCGGTGCTCCGGTCGGCTCCGCCCATGTGACGATCACCCAGGACTTCCAGCTCGCGAACAACCGGACCACGTGGGTGGAGACGGACACGCTTCGCATGGACAGCGCGAACGACGTGGTCGCCGCCGGCCTGTCCGCGACGTGGACCGCGGGCTGCAGCTCGAACTGCCAAGCCACTCAGCCGGCCCCCTTCGCTCCCGGAACGTGGTTGAGCCCGGGTCAGACGCTGACCGGCACGACCGAGTTCTCCAATCCGCAGGCTCGCGGCGGCATCGACCACTTCGCGCCTGGTTACACCTTGGAACTGCTCTCCCCCGGTTCCATCGGCGATGCCCCTGCCGTGTGGGCGACCCCGCAGTTGCGGTGTGACGCCCAGGTGGGACGCAGCGCCGGGTGCGTCGTCACCGACGCGATCCCCACCTACGAGGTCAACAGCTCGACCAACCCGGTCGGCGCGTTCGGCATCCGCTGGGCTCAGGAGAACCTGGCAGGCCACCCTGGTGTTCCCGGCGGGGAACCACTGCACCGCTTGGCGAATCGCAGCCAGCAGAGCAAGAACCGCAACACCGTCTGCGGTACCGGCTGGACGCCGGATCTCCTCACCGTTCCCACCGACAGCTGCGACGAATATCCCTTCGCGGCCACCCGGGAAGGCGGGAGCATGCCTGGGCCTGACTGCGCCGAGCTGAAACCGCACGTCAACCTCCTGTCCCTTCCCTTCGAAGTCCAAACAGGACCCGACGGTGCACCGATCGCCGACCTGGTTCACGCGCCCGCACCCGAGACGACCTGCGCACGAGTCCACGTCCCGTTGACGCAGAACACGTACATCGGTGGCGATCTCGGACGGTTCGTCACCGCCCAGCGGATCGTCGACAACGGTCCCTACTGGGTTTCGGCAGCCTGACCGCCCGGGTGAGGGCAGCGGCCCGGCGCCACTGCCCTCACCTCGGTGAGCTGACCAGCCCGGTCTGCAGCCGAGCGTCGAACATCATCTCCTCGGTCAGCTCCACGCCGCACACCTCCCGAGCGAGCGCCATGGTCGCCGCACGCACGGACTCGGCGATCTCGCCCGCGACGAGACCCACGTCGGCCATTTCCGCCAAGAACCGATCCGGCTCACTACCAAACCGATTCGCGGGAATCGAGGTCTCCACGACCGTCGTCACCTGGCCGTTCTCCGCGAAGTAGAACAAGTCCATTCCCGACGCCGACGAGAACACGCACACCACCCGGGTGCCCGTCGACAACGCGGGCAGGGTCGCTTCGTTCACTCCGGCGTTCGCATCGTGCTCGACGAGCGCGGTCCACCCACCGCACCGACCGGCCCGCACCACCGCGGCGCCACCGGAATCTCCCGCGAGCTCGTCAGCTTCGGCCGCGGACGACGCGGGGTAAGTGTCCGCCTCCGCACCGATCCGCCGAAGCGCCTCACCCGGGTCGACAGCCTCGACGAACGAGACGCTGTAGCCGACGATCGAATCATCGTCCAACCAGCCGAAGTCATCAGCAGACGTCATGATCGGACCCTAACCGCATTCCGGCGTACATGGCATCGACATCAGCCACGACGATGCGCAATGGCGCGTTGCACCTCCCGGTCACCGGTTCCGATGCGCTCCCACCGAGAACGGTCTGCATGAGCTCGATCCGGAACGCATCGGCCGGAACAAGCTTCGGCCGCGCGAGATCGCCGACCAACGCAGTCCAGTTCGCCCATGGTTGGGCAATGACGAACGAGACGGGCTTCGCCAGTGTCCTTGCGCGGCGCTGCAACCTCGTCCCTGGTCAAGCGAGCGTTGCGAGCGGCATCCGTCGACTCGACGAAGCTGACGCCTCACGAGGTGGCTCGACGACCGGAGTCATCAACGCTGCGGTTGCCCCGCAGCGACATCCGGCCGCCGAGCCGTTCGGGGTGCTGGTCAGTACGGCAATGCCGTACTAGCCGGCACCAGCCCGTGAACCAGGACTAAGGATCACGTAGACCACGATCCGCATGGTCTTGCACCATTCATCGCAGCAGCATCCATGCCGGAACACGCGCGTCTCCTTTGCGCAGTCGGCCCGTAGATGGTCGGAAGAGCAGTGGCTTGATTGACCAACTGTTCCGAACGCGTGGAGAGCACAGGCGTTTGACGAACGCGGCGAACTCCGGCGCCGGACCACTTCCACGCGTGCGGAGAGCACCACGAGCGGACGACGTAGCCGCGAAGCGCGGCCGGACCACCTCCACGCGTGTGGAGAGCACGCCCCACACGCAGTAGCTGCTGCCGGTGGCGGCGGACCACCTCCACGTGCGTGGAGAGCACTCGTTCTCCTGCCGCTTACGGATCTGGTCGACCGGACCACCTCCACGTGCGTGGAGAGCACAGCGCGTACACGGAGGCCCGGTTGCCGGCGTCCGGACCACCTCCACGTGCGTGGAGAGCACAATCGGGTCAGCGATCGCACCCAGCGGGGCACCGGACCACCTCCACGTGCGTGGAGAGCACCTGCAGCGCTGGCGGCTGATCGACCGCCGGAACGGACCACCTCCACGTGCGTGGAGAGCACCGCCACTGCGTCGCATCGCCGATCTTGACCATCGGACCACCTCCACGTGCGTGGAGAGCACCGGAGCGGAGCGAGATAAGCAAAAAAGGGGGACCGGACCACCTCCACGTGCGTGGAGAGCACTTCGCGGCCATGATCGTGGTGAACCCGGCCTCCGGACCACCTCCACGTGCGTGGAGAGCACGCCCGGAACGAGACCGTGCTCGTCTTTTTCCCCGGACCACCTCCACGTGCGTGGAGAGCACCTTCGCGAGCTGGGGTTTTAGGAACGCTGTTGCGCGTTTGGGAAGGGGCGCATGTCGGGACGGTAGCGCACTGGCGTGTGCGGGGAGGCGGGCTGCGGAGATCGCTCGCGAGGTCCGCGACCGTTTCGCCGGTCCTTCCCCGTCGGCGGGGTGCTGCTGGGTAGCATCCCGGAAGTGGCACGGGAGTATGACGCTCAGCTTCTGGAGTCGGTCGCGGTTCGGCGTGGTCGGCTGCGCGAGTCGTTGCTGTGGGGGCAGGCGCATCGCCGGTTGGGGATGGTCGACAACCTGAAGCGGTTCGCGGTCGGTGTCGTCGTCGCGGCGGTGGGATGCGCGGGCTGCGTCGGGTGGGCGTTCTTGGAGAACGTGCTGACCCAGCAGCAGGTGCGCCAGCAGAGCACGGTCGGCCAGGTGTTGAGGTGACGGGGCCGTCGGCTGCCGGGACGCTCACCCGGCTCACGCTCGCTGCCCCGTGGCGCCGGGTCGATCTGGTGCTGCCCGCGGAGACGCCGTTGGGCGAGTTGTTGCCCGAGATCGTGCGCATCCTCGGTTTCCCGACGCCGCCGACGCCGGAGTCGTACCGGTTGTCGCTGGTCGACGGCCGGGTCGTCGAACTCACCGAGAGCCTGCGCTCGGCCGGGATTCCGGACGGGGCGCTGGTGCGGGTCGACCGGGTCAGCGATGCTCCGATGCCGGCCGTGGTCCACGACGTGACCGAGGAGGTCGCCGACGATCTGGAGCGGCGCCCCGGCAGGTGGGGCGACGGTGCTCGGCGGTGGGTGGCGACGGCGGTGATCGCCGCGACGGCCGCGTGGGCCGGGTTCCTCGCGGTGGCGGCCGTCCCGCCGGTGGCGTTGCTCGTCGTCGGGCTCGTGCTGCTGGCCGCGGGAACGGGTGCCGCGCTGGCGGGCGCGCGGGTGGTCGGCACCGCGGTGCTGGCGGCGGGCGCTTCGGTCGCTGCGATGTCGGTGCCGTTCTGGCTGGCGGAGCCGCCGCAGCGCTGGTCGGCGTGGATGCTGATCGTCGCGGTGCTGGTCCTGGCCGCCGGGGTGGCGAACTCGCGGTTCCGCTCGTCGGCGACCGGCGCGGGTGTACTGCTCGGGATGCTGCTGCTGTGGGTGGTTCCGCTCGTGTCGGGTCTTGACGTGGTGGGGACGGCGACGGTGGCGGGGATCGTGTCGACCGTCCTGCTCGGCCTGCTGCCTCGGCTCGCTCTGGTGACCTCGGGGCTGACCCGTCTGGACGATGTGCGGGCGGGTGAGCAGCCGGTCGCCCGGACGTCGGTGCGCGCCGCGCTGGACTCGGCGCATCGCGGGCTCGCGCTCGCGGTGGTGTTCACCGCGGCGTCGGCCGCGCTGGCCGGGTGGCACCTCGCGCACGCGGCGAACGGATGGGCCATCGCGTTGGCGTGCCTGCTCGGCATCACGACCTTCGCGCGCGTGCGGGCCTGCCCGTTGACGGTCGAGGTGATCAGCCTGGTCACCGCTGCCCTGGTGATCGTGGGCGGTTTGGTGCGTCATTGGTCGCTGGTGTCGCCGTCCCAGTGGTGGGGCGGGGTGCTCGTGGCGCTCGCCCTGTCCGGTGCGGGACTCGTGGCGCTCGCCTACCGCCCGGCCGCGCACACGCGGGCGCGCGCTCGACAGGTCGTGGACCGGGTCGAAGGCGTGGCGGTGGTGGCGATGGTGCCGGTGGCCGTCGGGGTGTTCGGGCTGTACCAGGACCTCTTGCAACTGTTCTGACCTAGGAAGGCCTTCAGTGTCCACAGCGGATCGCGAGCCCGGCGGGCAGCCGGGCCCTCCTGCGGCGCGCCCGTGGAGCGGCGGAGCAACCGACCGGCCACCTTGGGAGCAGAACGCCGAACCGTCGGCGACGCAGCGCATCTCGGTGAACCAGGGTCCACCGCCCCGGCAGGCTCCTGGCGCGGGCCAGCAGCCAGGTCCGACGCACCCGCAAGCGTTCGCGCCGGGCCAGCAGGTCACCCGGCCGACGGCAGGCGGGCCTCCCGCGCCCGCTGCTCCCCCTCCGGCACAGCCTCCGGGCGATCTGGTCGGGAGCGTCGCGCACGGCGATCCGCTGCCGCGCCGGGTCGCTCGCACCGTCGTGCGCGCGTTCTCCAGCACGAAGCAGCCGCGCGAGCTGGCGGAGATCCTCACCGCGGTGCAGGCGCCGGTGACCACGGGCCGCCGGATCGCGGTGACCTCGGTGCGCGGTGGTGCGGGCAAGACGGCGGTGGCGGCGCTGGTCGGTTCGGTGCTCGCCGCCCGGCGCGCCGATCCGGTGCTGGCCGTGGACGCCGAACCCGAGTTCGGTTCGTTGCCGTGGCGGCTCGGCGTCGAATCCGCGATGACCTTGCCGGGGGTCGCTCCCGCGCTGATGACCGCCAGCGGGCAGAACCTCACCAGCCTGGAGCAGCTGCTCCCGCGCACCGCCGCAGGCCTGTGGGTGGTGCCCGGTGGCGCGGGGCAGCGGCCACAGCTGGTGCGCGACCTGACCCGGGCGTTGTCGCGGTTGTTCGCGGTCTCGGTCCTGGACTGCACGACCGGGATGGCCGCTCCCGCGAACAACGCGGTGCTGGCCGATGCGCACGCGGTGATCGTGGTCGTTCCCGCGACACCGGACGGGGTGCGCACCACCGCCGACGCGCTCGCGCGCCTGGCCCCCGGCGCGCTGCAGCACCTGGTGATCGCGCTCAACGCGCAGCACCCGCACGGGCGGGACGCCCTGCGGCACGCCCCGGCTCGCGCCGCGTTCGAACGGCTCGGGCTGCCGGTGGTGTCGGTGCCGCACGACCGGCACGTGGCGTCCGGGGCACCGATCAACCCGGGCAGGTTCGCCGAGCCGACGCTCACCGAGGCGTCCCGGCTCGCCGCGTGGGCGCTGCACCGGGCGCGGCAGTGGTGAGGGGCGGATCGCGACCCGATCGCCGGTACGACGAGGAGACGCAGTGACGACCCGCCTGGTCCACCGACCTGCACGCACGGTGCGCCCGATCGAAGACCAGGCGCCGCTCGACCTGGATCCGCCGCCGCTGCTGCCGGAGGGCAAGACGGCCGCCGGGGTGCAGGCGCTGCTGCCGATGGCCGGTGCCGCCGCGGCGATGGTCATGATGATGTTCTTCCGCAGCGGGTTCGCCGCACTCGGCGCGGTGGTCATGCTCGTCTCGGTGTGCGCGGCGGGGATCTTCTACTTCACCCAGCGCGGGCAGGCGACCCGCAAGCGGCGGCAGCAGCGGGAGCGCTACCTCGACCACCTCGAACAGCTGCGGGAGGACCTGCGGGAGTGGGAGAAGACCTTCCAGTCCCGGGCGTCGGTGCCCGACCCGCCGGTGGGCAGCCTGCTCGACCTCGTGCACGACCCGGCGCGGTTGTGGGAGCGGCGCCGCCGCGACCGCGACTTCCTGCTGCTGCGCATCGGCAGCGGGCACCGGCAGGTGCGCGAGCTGCGGATGCGCGTCGAAGGCACCCCGGTCAACCCGACCGACCCGTTCATGCTGGCCGAAGCCGAAGCGCTGCGCCGCAGGTTCGGCGCGGTCCCCGACCTGCCGCTGCGGGTGGACCTGGACCGCGCCGGTGACGTCTCGTTGATCGGGCAGCACCGGGAGGACGTCCTGGGCGCAGCTCGGGCGCTGCTGCTGCAGCTGGCGGCCACGCACGCACCCGACGACGTCACGATCGCGGTGATCACCCCGCCGGAGCGGGAACCCGAGTGGGGCTGGGTGCGCTGGCTCCCGCACGCGCTGGACCGCGACAACATCGGTGCGGCCGGGCCGCAGCCGTTGTTCGCGCCGGACGCCGCAGCGCTGGCCGCGCTGCTGTCCGACGATCTCGCCGACCGCGCCACCCGTGCCGCGCAGGCACTCCGCCACGGCGCGCGGGCATCCGAAGCGACGACCCGCTCGCGGCTCGTGGTGATCGACGACGCGTTCGGCGGTATCGCGCACGTCCTGCCGACACCGGACCAGGGCGTCGGCCTGGACCTGCTCGGCGTCACGGTGCTGCACCTGCTCTCCGACCGGCTGCACGAGCCCGGCGAGATCTCCAGCCGGGTGACCATCGGCGAACAGGTGACCGTCGAACAGCTCTCCCCCGCCGTCACCGTCAGCGGCACCTTCGAACCGGCTTCGCACGCGTTCGCCCTGGGGTTGGCCCGCGAGCTCGCGCCGCTGCGGTTGTCGGCGGACTCCTACGACGACGGCTCGGGCATGCCGCCCGCGGACTTCCTGGCGCTGCTGCGCATCGACGATCCCGCGCGCCTGGACCTCGCGCGGATGTGGGCGCGGCGGGGCGACCGGGACTTCCTGCGCATCCCGATCGGGGTGAGCACGCTCGGTGCCCCCGCCCTGCTGGACCTGAAGGAACCGGCCCGGTTCGGGATGGGGCCGCACGGCCTGTGCGTCGGGGCGACCGGCACGGGCAAGAGCGAGCTGCTGCGCACGCTGGTCCTCGCACTGGTCGCGACCCATCCGCCGGACCAGCTCGGCTTGGTGCTGGTCGACTACAAGGGCGGTGCGACCTTCGCCCCGTTCGAGAAACTCCCGCACACCGCCGGGCTGATCACCAACCTGGAGTCCGATTCCTCCCTGGTGGAGCGGATGTACTCCAGCCTCGAAGGCGAGATCGATCGCAGGCAGGAGCTGCTCGCCGACGCCGGCATGAGCGTCGACCTCGACGACTACGAGCAGTACCGCGCCGCCCACGGCGAACCGCCCGAGCTGCCCCCGTTGCCGCACCTGTTCGTGGTGATCGACGAGTTCGGCGAGCTGATGACCGCCAAACCCGAGTTCATCGAGCTGTTCCTGCGCATCGGCCGCATCGGCCGGTCCGGCGGTGTGCACCTGCTGCTGTCAAGCCAGCGCATCGAAGGCGGCAAGCTGCGCGGCCTGGACACCTACCTGGCCTACCGGTTGGGGTTGCGGACGTTGTCGGAGATGGAGAGCCGGACGGTGCTCGACACCCCGGACGCCTTCCACCTGCCACCGGTGCCCGGCGCCGGTTACCTCAAGGTCGACACCAGCGTGTACGACCAGTTCAAGTCCGCCTACGTCTGCGGGCCGGTGGCCGAACCGGCACGCGACGAACCCGCCGACACCGCACTACCGCGGGTGCACGCGCTGCCCCGCTACGGCTCCTCCGGCGGCGAGGAGCACGCCGAGGAGCCGAAGGCGACGCGGCGCACGGTGGGCCCGACGCTGCTGTCGACCATCGTCGGGCAGCTCGAAGGCGCCGCCGAACCGGTCCGGCCGGTGTGGCTGCCACCGATGCCCGCCGCGATCTCCCTCGACGCGGCCGCCGGTGGCTACGACCGCACCGACCAAGGGCTGCGGCTGCGCAACACCGGCGACGGCGGGCTGCCCGTCCCGCTGGGTCTGCTGGACGATCCGGCGCACCAGTGGCAGGGAACGTGGACGGTGGACCTGTCGGTGGCGGGCGGGAACCTGATGGTCCTGGGCGGTCCCGGCGCGGGCAAGACCACCGCGCTGCGCACCCTCGCCCTCGGCCTGGCGGGCGCGCACCGGCCCGTCGACGTCGGCATCTACGGCATCGACCTGCTCGGCAGCGGCATGCGCGCGCTCGCCGACCTGCCGCACGTCGGTGGCGTCGCCGCCCGCGACGACCGGGAGCGGATCCGGCGCACCGTCGACGAAGTCCACGCGATGCTCGCCCAGCGGGAGAAGCTGTTCCAGCGCAGGCAGATCGACGACATCGCCCAGCTGCGCGGCGTCCGGTCCGAGCTGCCCTGCACCGACGTCGTGCTGCTGATCGACGGCTACGGGCAGCTCGCCAGCGACTTCGAGGCGATCGAAGCCCGGGTGCACGACCTGCTCGCCCGGGGAGGCCGCTACGGCATCCACGTCGTCGCCACCGCCCGCCGGTGGAACGAGGTGCGCGGCGCGCAGCAGGCCACGTTCGGCAACCGCATCGAACTGCGGCTCAACGACGCCGCCGAGTCGAGCATCGAGGGCAAGCTGGCCCGCGGCATCGGCCCGAAGCAGCTGGGCAGGGCGTTGACCACCGACAAGCTCTACGCCCAAGTCGCACTCCCGCACCTGTCCGAGAGTTCCGGCCTGCCGGACGCGGCGGCGCTGGTGCGCGACAGCTGGACCGGGCCGGTGCCGCCGCCGGTGCGCGTGCTGCCCGCGGTGCTCGACCCGCGGGAACTGCCCGCCACCGCACCCGGGACCATCGCGTTCGGCCGCTTCGAGCACGACTTCGAGCCCGCCGCGCTGGACCTGTTCGGCCGGGACCAGCACTTCGTGGCCCTCGGCGACACGGGCACCGGCAAGACGAACCTGCTCCGGCTGGTCACCACGACCTTGCTGCGGCAGCACTCCGAGGACGAGATCGTGTTCGCCGTGTTCGACCCCCGCCACGCGCTGGCGGAACTCGTTCCCGAGTCCCACCTGGGCGGCTACGCCGCGAACCACGCGCTGGCCAACGGCCTCGCCATGTCGGTCGCCAAGGAGCTGTCGCACCGGCACGCGAACGGGAACTCGAACGGCCCGAAGATCGTGCTGGTCGTCGACGACTACGACGTCCTCGCCGCCTCCGGCAACCAGCCGCTGGCCCCGTTCGTGCCCTACCTGGCTTCCGGCCGCGAACTCGGGCTGCACGTGGTGCTGACCCGGCGGGTGATGGGTGCCGCGCGCGGGCTGTTCGAACCGTTCGTGCTGGGCGTGCGGGAGTCCGGCTGCTTGAGCCTGCTGATGTCCGGGGACCGTTCCGAAGGCCAGCTGTTCCCCGGCGTCCGGCCCGCGACGCTGCCGCCGGGCCGCGGCATGTTCCTCCGCCCCGGCGACGCGCCGCGCGTGGTGCAGACCGCGATGCTCGAGGAAACGTGACGCGCCATTTGATCTTGCGTGAACTCGTTGATCACGACTGGATCACGAGGAGGTAGTCCGAATGCCCGAAACAGCGTGCGCAGCGATAACCCAACGCGTACCGGCGATCGGGTGTGCTGATTTCGACGGTTCGGCCCACAGGTGCCGATCGGACCTTTACGATCTGCTCTGGAAACGTCCGGGTCGAGCACTGGTGAGGTGTGACGTGAAGTTCGACATGGGGTCGTCGACGCTGTCGACGTTGACCAAGCAGACGCAGGGTTCCAGCGACGATCTGGGCACGCTGATCCGGCAGCTGATCGCCGCGGCCGAACCGCTGGAGGGCAAGTTCAACGGCGCGGGCCGTGCGGCGTTCGACGGATTCAAAGCGCGCGCCGACGAGATCACCGCCGAACTGAACGGGTCGCTCAACGCGATCCTCGGCGGGCAGTCCGGCATGGACACCTCCTTCGTGCAGGGCGACACCGAGATGGCCGACAACGCCACCTCCACGCAGGCCGGTGCCAACTTCGACGCGGCCCGCTTCGGCGCCCGCTGACCTGGGGAGCAGAGATCATGACGATGGATCGGCGCAGTTTCGACACTGGCACCTCGCAGGCCGTGCAGGGCGACCTCCAAGGGATCGTCGGGCGCCTGGAAGCGGTCATCGGCCAGCGCGACCAAGCGGTCGCCGCGGCGATGGCGGACTTCCAGGCCGACGGGGTCTCCGACGACTACCACCACGTCGAGCAGCGGTGGAAGTCCGCGGCCACCGAGGTCCGCCAGATCATCCAGCTCGTCAAGCAGACCATGACGCAGAACGACGACTCCGCGGGCAACGCCCTGTCCCGCGCCCGTTCCGCCGTGCAAGGCATCGGCTGATCATCGGTACAGCTCTCAGCTCGACGCGGTAGAGGAGTCGATCGGTGCAGTGGGACATCCACCCCGAGCAGGTGCGGGGTGTGCTGGGTCGGACGGCGAGCACGGCGGCCGAATTCGACGGGCACGTCGAGACGATGCTCTCGGACATGGAAGGCGCCGCCGGGCAGGCGAGCTCGGGGATCATCGGCGACGCACTCGTGGGTTTCGCCGAAGCCACCGGCCGCGATCTGCGATTCGTGTACTCCCGCGTCGAATCGGCGATCGGCGGGGCGACCACGGCGGTGAACGCCTACCTGCAAGGTGATCACGAAATGGTCCTCAACGCCCAACGCGGCGTCGCCAACGCCCCGGACCCGCGGGCGCAGATGCCGGGAGGCCACCGGTGATCAACCCGGGTGCCATCCCGCAGATCCCCGGCGACATGGGCGCCCTGTCCGCGCACGCCGCAGGAGTGGGCACCGCAGGCACGGGCATCGCCGACACCGGTTCCGACGTGCACGCGAACTGGCAGGCGCTGGCGCCCGCCTACACCGCCCCGGAATCCGGCCAGCTGCTGCAGGCCACCGCGCCCGTCGCGCAGGTCGCCGGGAACATCGGCCGCGACGTGGAACAGGTCTCCGGCGCGCTGAAGGCCTACGCCGACGAGGTCCGCCCCATCCAGCAACGCCTGCGGGACCTGAAAGCCCAAGCCGAACAGCTCGTCGCCGACATCCACAGCTACGAGAACCAGAAACCCAGCAACTCCGAACTCGCCGCCAGCGCCAAGACCGGCATCGTCCCCGACAAGGACTGGACCGACGACGGAGACCTCGTCGACCGCGACGCCCACATCATGAGCGCCGTCAACCAGGCCGTCGCCGACTGGATGGCCGCGCAACGCCGCTGCGCCAACACCATCACCGCCCTCTACGGCGGCACCCACTACACCGCGGACAACGCCGACGGCCACCAGACCGCAGGCGAGTACGGCTACACCGCCGACCAGCTCACCGCAGCCGCCGGCAGCGACGAAGGGCTCCCCTGGGGCAAGACCGAGGACACCAGCAACCCGCTCTCCGACATCGGGCACTTCGTCCTCGACCTCGGCGGCCTCATCCCCGGCATCGGCGAACTCGCCGACGGCGCCAACGCCTCCTGGTACGCCGCCGAAGGCGACTACACCAACGCCGGACTCTCCGCAGCCGCGATGATCCCGTTCGCCGGCTGGGGAGCCACCGGCGGCAAACTCCTCGGCAAGGGCGCGAAGGAGATAAAGGCAGCCTCGGAGATTTCTGAAGAGTCCGCCGAAGTGACAGCGAAGAACGTCGGCGACCAAGTCGGTGACGGACCCGTGGTGTTCAGAGGGCGCAGCCATTGGACTGCTGACGAACACGAACAGCTGCGCAAATACGTCGAGGCGAGCGAGAAAGCCCGCAAAGAAGGACACCTTGCGGAAAATGGCCGCGTTTCCACCCAAGGCGAGTTGCGGGCCGAGGCGAACCGGGCAGCAATGGCGGAGCGTTTGCGGGCGAAGAAGGCAGGCGAACCGTACCAAGGCCAGGCCGGACATGTCCCGGACACGACTTGGACCGGGCGACCGGAGGGGTACGAGTGGCACGATCAGACCAGCAGAGTCAATGCCTCCTTGGGTGCACAAGCACGCCAGTATCCCGAAGGGTATCGACCTAGCGAATTTCAAGTAGGCGAACCACGTGATTGACCGAGACTTTGACATGATAGGACGATGCCAATGAACAGTGCCGCAAGCGAGCTCCCCCAGGACTGGGCAGAGCTGATCGGACATTCAGCGACGCTGCGCAGCCGCTTGGCTGATGTAGATCCAGAGCTGAGCCCGATGACCATTCCTAAGCTCGCTGCAACCGAAAACGATCTTGCCGATGCCGAGCGCCGCCTTGGCAGGCAACTCGACGACCAGCACCGGGCGCTCTTGATGCACGGCAACGGTTGGCCGTGGTTCTTCACCTACACAGACCTGCTCGGTGCGGATGATCTCGGCGCGGGTCCGTTGTGGGAAAAGGGTCAGCAACTTCTAGACTTGTACTTCACCGAAGCTCCGACGCCCGAGAGCTTTCCGCTTCGCGAAGACCTGCTTCCGGTGGCCGTCGGCGAGGACGTAACGGACGTATTCGCCCTGTGGACCACGGGTCCCCGCACCCAGCTGGGCCGTCCCATCATTTGGCTCGCAGGTGAAGAGGTCGACCGCTGGCCCAACATGCACGAATGGCTCCTCTCAGTGAATCAATACCTTACCAACGATCTGGCCAAATTCAGCTAAACCATGCACTACCTGGCCTACAGTGAAACTTATAGCTCTCTCGCGAAGAAGCCGACCGGCCCGCTCAGCGAAGAGCAGGCACGGCAGCGCAACTCTTCAGGCGAGCCGTTCACCGTCACACTCGGCGACCCGTCCTCGCCCGACGCGGCCATCGAGGTCGATTGGGAAAACGATCACATCGGAGTTTGGTTCTACGACGACCAGGTGCGCCCTACGGTCAACTTTTCGTTCAGCCCTAAAAAAGATCGCCTTTTCCTTGAGTCGATCACGAACTGGAAATACCCAGAAGGCGCTTCCTTGATGAGTCAGGCAAATCTGATCGAAGAGGTCAGTTACACGACCGCAGGTATCATTCGACACCAAATCGAAGACAAGGAAGCCGGACAACGCACGGTTCGCGACCTGTCCGACGTCGACGTGACCCAAAACTGGGAACCCGTCCCCGAGTTCGGAAATTGGGGTTCGCTCGCCCGATTTGATCGCGAATGACGAGCGCACCGAACCACGGCCAGAATCACCTGGCCGTCACGGGAGAAGTTGTCGTGATGCTGAACGCACTGGGACGCCACCAGGGCGATGATCAAATTCTCGACGCAATCGCCCTAGTTGGACCTGACATGGAAATCGAGGAGCTCAACTTCGGTGGCGAGAGATCAACACACTTTATCTTCAAACCGTGCGGAACAGATCTTATTTTCGAAGATGACATCTTGGTTTCAGTCATGATGCGCACGCAGCCGGACAATCGAGATGGGACCTACGGTCTCTATCCCCGACCGGTGAAACTGATCAACGGACTCCCCGCTGCCGCGACCCGCGCAGAGGTAGCAGCATTCCTGGGCACACCGGAGCGCGTCGGGAACAGTTTCGATCGATATGAATCAAACGGGCGATACCTCCACTTCGAGTTCGATTCCGATGAACAAACGGCGATGATCTCTACGCTTCTTGAGGCAGTCTAAATGACTGCTTCGGGCCGTAAGGCCACCAGCGAGTCCCGTTGTTTGGCCAAGACGGCAGCTCAAGCGTTCGGCGGGACCGCTAGCGTGCACAGGTACTACGACGAGGACGAATCGCACTCTATCGGCATTCTTCAGTGCGAGGATGCACCGCAGGAAGGTTTCCGCACTTACAGCACCGTGGGCGCGCACGAAAGCTCGAACTTCATCGACGAGGCAGATGTCCGAGTCGAACTCGCCGGGGTGGCTCCGGCTGATCTGACGCTGTTCCCCAACCTCCTGGCCACCGCTGCTTTCCAGCTGATCAAGGAAGGCTGGCTGGCCGCACCGGGAGTGGTATTTCCCGGAGTGGTCAAGCAATTCAATCTGTCGGAAACCTTGGAGCACGTCCTGTGGGTGGAGCCGTTCCCATGGGGGGACCTTGGGTCCGTCGAAGCATCCCAACAGATCACCGCTCACTGGCTACTGGCGATCCCGATCTCCGAATCCGAGCGGAAATTTTTGCAACAAGAAGGTTACTTTGCGCTCGAAGCGCTTTTCAAGCAGCACGAGATTGCTTATTACGACCTCGCGCGCGACCCAGTAGTTTAACCACCCCGTGATCAGCCACACCTCGGACGGGCCACCCCTACTTGTGTGGCGGGCACACCCGCACTCCAGCCCTGGTGAACATTAGCGTCGGATCACCTGCACCCGCGTGGAGAGCACTGAGCGGCGCGCACCACCGAGTGCCCGTTGCTCGAAACACCTCCACTCGTGCGGAGAGCACTTGGGCGCGGCAATCGTCCTCTCCAACATGACCGGAACACCTCCACGCGTGTGGAGAGCACCTGGGCGCACGACCGCGGCGTGCACGCGCCGAACGGAACACCTCCACATGCGTGGAGAGCACACCACCAGCGCCCGGCCGCCCGCCACGAACGCCGGAACACCTCCACGTGCGTGGAGAGCACCCCGGCCCGATGCCTGCCGCGCTGTTCGGGGACGGAACACCTCCACGTGCATGGAGAGCACAAGGTCATTGACGCCGATCTGACCCCGGATGACGGAACACCTCCACGTGCGTGGAGAGCACAGGTGCACCACGCCGCCCGAGATGATGTGTCGCGGAACACCTCCACGTGCGTGGAGAGCACTGTACCTCCCGCGCGGCTCGAAGTTCCCGGCCGGAACACCTCCACGTGCGTGGAGAGCACTTGATGGCGAGCGCCATGTCGTCGAACGAGACCGGAACACCTCCACGTGCGCGGAGAGCACGAGTAGGAACCGCTCCCGCAGGCGCGAAAGCGCGGAACACCTCCACGTGCGTGGAGAGCACCTGGTCGTGATCGTCAGCGTCGGCTCCAGCGGCGGAACACCTCCACGTGCGTGGAGAGCACCGACGCGCTGGCCCGTGCAGCGGATTCCGCAGCGGAACACCTCCACGTGCGTGGAGAGCACCCTTTGCGAACTGGGGTTTTAGGAGGGGCGCTGCACGTTTTGAGCGAGGGTCATGTTGGGACGGGATCGAACCTTGCTCGGTGACTTCGTTGCCAAGAGCCGTTCAGGGGAAAGCCGTCGAGCGACGCGAGCCGACTTCGCGGCCCAGCTGCGCGACGTGATCACTTCGCCTGGCCGCCGGGCGAGCCGAACTCGGCTGGGCTGCGATCTCGACGCAGTTGCCGGTGTTACCGGTGTAGCTGGATACGCGCCACGACAGCTGTCGCAGCTCGATGCTGGTCATGGCGGCGACCTCCACGATGTTCGTCGTGTTGAACCGTCAGCGTTCCGAGGAACGTCCCACTAAGTCGATGAAGGCGGCCCACCGCACGGCAGAGACCCCCAGCACCGGACCTTCCCCGTGTTCCTTGCTGTCGCGGACCTGCACGAGATCGGCACCGAAGCGCACCTCGACACACTGGTTGCCGTTCGGGTGGCTGTAGGAGCTCTTGAACCAGACTCCCCGAGTGCGGCGGGCAGCGTCTGCGTCGGTCGGAGTCATCTCTGCTGCAATCCTTCAACGTCGGTGCTCGGACGGACGAACTACAGCTCGTCCGCGAAGTCGAGCAGCAACCGGCGCGTCTGCTCCGGGCCGACCGCGGCAGCTTTCTGCTGCTCCCACAGCGCCAGGGACTGCGCCGCTCGCTTGCTGTCATCCACGTACGAACCAGCGTCATGGTGTTCGAGGTAAACGATACTGACCGGAGGCTTCGCGTCGTACCCGAAGATGCTGTAGTCGTGGCCTTGGCCCATGTAGTAGCCGACTCCGAACGGCACTACCTGGATCTCGACGTTCGGCCGATCAAGCTCCTCGATGGGCCGGTTGACCTGCTCTCTCATGATCTCGGCGCTTCCTGCGGTACACGCGCGTGGAGATTCACCTCCCACTGATCCTCGCAGGGCTCATCCATGCCGGAACACCTCCACGCGTGTGGAGAGCACCCGCCACCGAACTCGCCCGCGCACTGCGCGCCCGGAACACCTCCACGCGTGTGAAGAGCACCCTTGCAGTAGGTCTTGAGCTGGGTCTCCGACCGGAACACCTCCACGCGTGTGGAGAGCACCCTTTGCGAGCTGGGTTTTTAGGCGGGGCGTTGCACGTTTTGGGAGGACATCATGTTGGGGGTCGGAACCTTCCTCGGTGACTTCGTCGCCAACAGCCGCTCAGGGGTAGGTCATCGAGCGACGCGAGCCGGCTTCGCGGCCCAGTTGCGCGACGTGATCACTTCGCCCGTCTGCTGCCGCCCGGCGGGAAGGGCCGAACTCGACTGGGCTGCTACTCGGCCAGGGCGCCTTGTTGGATGCGGGCGAGGAACGTCGTCCATGCGGAGGCGCCCAGGACGAGCACGCCGCCGTCGCGGTCCTTGGTGTCGCGGACCGCGCGTGCTCCGGCCGGCAGGGCTGCGACCTCGACGCAGTTGCCGGTGTTGCCGGAGTAGCTGGACACGCGCCACGACAACTGTCGCAGCTCAGTGCTGGTCATGGCAGCGACCTCTCACAATGCTCTCGCCCTATCCGTACTGGGCCTTCACCTTACCGATCAACTCCAACGACTCGTCCGGCGTGAGAGCGGCGTTACGCAGACGCCGATAGGCGTTCGCGTGAGCCTCGATGACGGCAGCTTCCTCGGGGTAGTTGGCACCGGCGACGTCTTCGACGTAGACCACGGCACCAGTCGACTCAAGCTGAAGCATCACGAAGGCGCTCTTCGCGATGAACGCTCCATCCGTCCCAGCCGCCGTCTTCGGGCGGAACGGCAAGATGTGAAGATCCAGGTTCGGCAGTCCGGCCAACTCCTCGAGGAGCTCCAGCTGCTTCTTCATCACCTGGTCGGCACCGAGAACTCGATGCAGAGTCGCCTCATGCAGGATCGCGTCCACGTGCGGAGCGTCCTCCTTGATGAGCACGTCACGCCTTCGAAGCCGGACTTCAACCTGCCGGTCTAGCTCCTGACGTGACGCGAACGGATAACCAGCGGTCAGCACGGCACGCGCGTAGTCCTCGCTCTGCAAAATCCCAGCGATGACCTCGTTCTCGTAGATCGTGAGCGCGGTCGCCTCCGACTCCAGGACCAGGAAGCGGCGGAACCAGTCAGGCACGTTGTCCCGGTACGTACCGCGACGGCGTGGCGTGGGGACTGCAGCCAGACGGAGCGCTTCCGCGGCTTGTGAATCGTCGGCGCCGTAGAGCTCGAGCAGCTTGCCGACCTCGTCGGACTTGATGCTCTGCTTGCCGTTCTCCATCTTCGAGATCTTCGCCGTGGAGCAACCCAGGTGTTCGGCAGCCGCCGCTGCGGTCAGGTGCTCCGCCTCGCGTAGACGGCGGAGCAGGATTCCGAGCTGGATCAGCACGACCTGCGGGTCCTTCGTGGACACGATCATCTCCTCCTGCCCGAGCATGGCGAGGCTTGAACCGGACCTCACCCTTCCAGGGTATCGTTTACTCGAAACTTTCGCGTTAGTGTCGCGTTGTCAGTCGCTGCTAGGTGCACGCTATACCACCGTCCGAAGTCGTAGTTGAACGCTTCGGAGTCGCGACACGTCACGTCCACGGAGATCCCGACGCTTCGACCGCAGCGGAAGAGACGGAGCTGTTCATGCCTTCACCACCGACTTCCTCGGAATCACACCCTCCGTACGCCGGTGAGGTGGTCGAGCAGGCGCACGCCGTTGAGCGCCGTCTCCTCGAACTCGTGGCTGCGCTGGAAGAGTCGTCCGTGGTGACCGCGGAGGACTGCACGCGGCTCGCGGCGTCGCTGCGCGGTTTCGCGAAGCGCCTCGACCGCTTCGGCGGGCTCTGCCCCACCTCTCCCCCGAGCTGCGCGACGACGCGCACCCGGGTGTTCCCCGGCCAGCGGCGCTGACCCGAACTCCTCGGACCGGACGGACCCCGACCGCCGGTTCGAGGTGCACCGGCACCTGACCTCCCCTTCGGCAGGTGCCGGGAGCCGGCCGCGTGACGTGCTCCCCCGAGCGTCACCGGCCAGCCCGGCCGCACGACCCCCTTCCCGATCGTGCGGCCGGGCCCGGCTGCCCACGCGCGGCCCTTCCCAGCGGATCAGCGCGCAGCGCTCCGCGTCCCCGAACAGGACTTTCGCCCGATGACCACTCGCACCTACGGACTCCCCTGCGCCTGGCACTACGAACCCGTCCGCGGGATCACGCTGCGCTGGGGACGGCCCGACGGCCACTTCACCGTCCACAACGGTGATCAGCGCGGCAAGCGCGATGACCACGCGTTGATCGACACCGTGCGCGTCAGCAAGCCCTGGCAGAACGACACCGACGTCGCCGTCAAAGCACGCGAATGGGCACGCGCCAACCCGCGGAACGGAGCACGACCATGCCCCCCACACCCACACACCCCGACCGGATCACCACGCTGAAGCTGCACGCCGCACTCACGCCCGCCGAACTCGACGTGGCGCGGCTGGTCTCGTGCGGACTCACCAACAGCGCCATCGCCACCCGCATCTACCGCAGCCAGGACACCGTCAAGTGCCACATCCGACACCTGCTGCGCAAAACCGGCGCCACCACCCGGTCCGGCCTGGTGATCTGGATGTACGAAAGCGGCCACGTCGTGCCCGGCCAGCCCGGTTTCCCTGACCACGCCCGACGCCCGGCCAGTCCTCCCCCGCTGGGTTCCGCAGCCGAGCGCAACCGCGTCGCCTTCCGCCTGCACCGCACGATCACCGCCGCCCGCGCCGACGTCGATGCCGCGCTCACCCGCCTCGGCACGCTCTGAACCCACGACCGGAAGGAGAAGCCCATGCTCGAATCGCCCGATCGCACCGAACGGCTCGATCTCGACGCCGTGCTCTCGCGCACCGATCTCGTTCTCGCCCGACTGATCAGCCGCGGATGGACCAACGCGGAGATCGCCGCCCACCTGCAACGCAGCTGCGCCGGAATCCGATCCCAGGCCAGCACCCTGCTGCGCCGCACCGGAGCCCGCTCGCGAACCCAGCTCGTGGTCTGGATGTACGAAACAGGGCACGTCATCCCCGGCGTCGCCGCCAACCCGGACGCTCCCCAGTCCCCGCAACCAGACGCGGGAAAGGTGCTCTACCCGGAGCAGACCACCGCGATGAGCGTTCCCGCCCTGCGCAGGAAGCTCATCACCGCCCGCAACGACCTCGCCGCACTCGCCCGGTTCCTGGAACAACCCGCGAACCACCGCCCCGGACACCGGAGGCCGCAGAGATGACCGCCCGCCACCACGGGATCCGGCTGGTCTCCTTCAGCATCGGCGCCCTCGCCGCCACCAGCGGTCCGACGCTCCCCGCCGCCCTGACAGCGGCATCACCCCACGACGAAGCCACCGTCGCCGACGTCCTGCGCCGCACGCTCTACCCCCGGGCCGGCACCACACCACAACTGGTCGCCCAACTCGCCGCGGAACTCGCGCTTCCCGCGCGGAAAGTGCGCTGCCTCCTGCACTCACCACGGCCCCTGATGCTCGCACCGACCGCGCGAGCACTGCTCGCCGGACTGCGCGACGCCCACCCGGAACTCCGGCTCGCCGTGAGCACGAACCTCGCCGCCGCCGACACCGGCCACGCCGACCTCATCCGCGCCGAACTCGGCCCACTGCTCGACACCACCCACTTCTCCCACCGCACCGGACACGCCAACGGTAACGGGCCGCAAGCATTCGAAAACCTCGCCCACCACCACGACATCGACGTCACCAACATCGTCCACATCGGACCGGACGAACGAGAGGACTCCCACGCACCGCTCCTCGCCGGTGCCCGCGCCCTGCTGGTTCGCCCCGACCACCAGCGAATCCCCCGCGTCGCCGACACCGACCGCTACCGCACCGCCGCGGACCTCTCCCGCGCCGTCACCGAAATCCACCGCTGGATCCCGGAAAGCCACCCCCGACCCACCCTCCCGGTCCGCGCCTCCGCGATGATCCGCGACGCCGCAGGACGACTCCTGCTCGTCCGCGGACCCGACGACACACGGTTCAGCTTCCCCGGCGGCCGCTGCCACCCCTACGGACGCGAAACACCACCCGAGGCGATGACCCGCGAAATCCACGAAGAACTTCGCCTCACCGCCACCGCCGGGAAACTCCTGTGGGCAGGCACCTCCCACGCCGAATCATCAACCGGCGAGAACAAGGTCCACTTCCTCTTCGAAGCCCACCTCACCGGCACCACCACACCCGACCCCGACCCCACCGAAGTCGCCGAACACCGATGGGCCAGCAACAACGAAGCCCTCCACCTGCTCCACCCCGCCGAAGCCGACCGCCTCACCCGCATCACCGGCGGCAAACACCACGGCTGGCAACGACGAAGCCATCCTCGGAGATGACCGCATCGACCCACCTGTGCCTCGTGTCGTGCGGCCGCTCCAGACGAGCGCTGATCTTCCCGGAACCGAGCGGTGAAGCCTTCGGCGCCGGGTCCCGATGGACGGTTCGATTTCGAGCGAAAAGGGCAGGTGAGGTCATGTTGTCGGTTGTTCCCTCGCGGTACTTGGCACAGCGGATCGCTCGTGCGGATGAGACCGCCGAGCACGCGGCCGACCAGCTCTACCGGCTGCGGATGCTGGAGGTGTCCCAGCTCGTCCGCGGCGTGCTTCCGGAAGCTGACGCCTTGGTCGTCGCCGTTCGTCGCACGGGCACCGAGGTGTGCTGCGCCCTGGCCGAGGACGAACGCCGGCTCTGGTCTTCCGGTGACGACGCACCGGTCTCCGAAGATCCCGATTCGGCGCCTTGGGCCGAGGTGCTCGAACACATCCAGTACGCGTTGACGTCCGCGCTCGGCGTCCGGTCGCCGCAGGATCTCTGGCGACGGGACGAGTCCGCCAACGACCGGTTCCACATCGATCTGCACAGCGACGAGGAGATCGCCGCCGCCACTTCCGTCGTACCTGGAGCGTTCGGGGCGAAGCTGTGCGCGGAAGGCGGCGATCCACTGTGGCTGGTCGAGCCGACATCCGCTCCCGCGATGACCGTCGGTGGGGTGCACATCGCGGCACGCATCAGCAAGGACGGTCACCTGTTGATCGACGTCAGTCGTGAACGGGCGGGCAAGCGCTACCGAAGACCCGGGACCGAGGTCCGGATCGATGTCCGCGTCGACGGGATGAACGCGTTCCCCGCGGCCGGCTGACGAGCACTCCCCGCTCCGTCACCGGCTCCTCGACCACCAACGAGCCATCCGCATGCCGTTTCAACCGACGCCTGTCTCCGGACGGGCGTCTTTTTCATGGGAGGTGAACATGGCGGCGAAACCGTCGCTCACGCTGCACGGTTCGATCTCAGCCGTGCTCGGCACCATCGGCCACGACGTCGCGGGGCTGTTCGAGATCATGG
This sequence comes from Saccharopolyspora sp. MMCC62, assembly GCF_057736575.1. Classification (NCBI taxonomy): domain Bacteria; kingdom Bacillati; phylum Actinomycetota; class Actinomycetes; order Pseudonocardiales; family Pseudonocardiaceae; genus Saccharopolyspora; species Saccharopolyspora sp. MMCC62. The sequence continues at coordinate 869,738 of NZ_JBYKCM010000001.1, forward strand.
AATGGGCGGAGGAGGAGATCGAGGCGGCCCGCCAGCGGCACGTCGTCGACTCCGACACCCTCTGGCACTCGTTCACGCTGCTCGTTCCCCGGCACGAGTTGATGTCCACCGAGTTCGTGTACCGCTCGCACGCCGTCGAGATCTTGGACCGCGTCGCGGCCGGGCAGGACACGCGACCGGCGACCGCGGCCGAGACGTGCTGCGTGCTGGCCGAGGCCAGCCAGGTCACCCCGTTGAACTCGGTCGCCGCGGGCTTGTACTGCCGGATGTGGCAGCGCGCCTTCCCAGCGCAGCCGCTGTTCTGGGACACCCACGCCGCGCACGAAGCCCTCGAAGGCGCGCGGATCGACGAGCTCGAGGCGACCACCCGTCGCAAAGCCGCCAGTCCGGACCGGGCGCTCGGCGAGATCGTCTGCACGGGACAGCACCACGGCACGCCCGTGGACTGCACCTACGCCCCCGGGCACGGGCACCTCGACCTCGCGAGCTGAACACCCCCTTCCACACGCAGAAAGGCTTTCCACCATGGAGAAATCACAACTGGTCCTCCCGGGAACCGACGCGATCGTCAGCGAGATCCCGAACCTGCTCGGCTTCGTCCCTGCCGAGTCCCTGGTGCTGATCGGGTTCACCGACCTCGGAACCCGCTCGGCGCTCGAGTTCACCCTGCGTATCGACCTGCCCGCCCCGGAGCACCGTTCGGCCGCGGCGCGCTACCTGCTCGACTTCACCGCGGCCAGGCAGATCGACGCCGCTATCGCGGTCGTAGTCGGCGGTGACCGCAGCGAGCAGCGGGAGCTGATCACCGAGATCGGCACCGAGTTCGATGCGAACCAGATCGCCCTGCATACGCTCTGGACCATTGCCCTGCACGCCGGGGAGAGCTGGTACTGCTACCAGGACTGTGGATGCCACGGTGCGGTGTACGACACCAGCGGATCCCAGCTGGCCGCGATGGTGGCCGTCCAAGGGTTCCGCCGCTGGGGCAGCCGGGAGGAGATGGTGGCGTCGGTCGCCCCCGTCCCGGACGAGGACCGGCAGGAGGTTGCCGACGGTCTGCGAGCGTGGCGCACGCTCCCCGAAAGCGCGTTCGGCTCGCTGCATGACGCCGCCGCTCCGGTGCTCACCGCCTTGGAGAAGCTCCGCGGCGGCGAAGCGTTGAGCACGGATCAGGCCGTGGCAGCGCTCGGTGCGCTGAGCTACCCGCTCGTGCGGGACATGATGCTCGCACGCCGGGAGCCGGGTGCTGAGCAGCTTTGGACGCTCCTGCTCCGATACGCGCCGGACGCGGAGATCGAGGCACCCGCGGTGTTGCTGGCGACCGCTGCACACCTCAACGGCGACGGCGCGATGGCCGGTATCGCACTGGACCGCGCCCGTGAGGCCGCTGCTCCCCGGGAACCCGGCGACCTCGTGTGCATGCTCGACCAGATGCTCTTGCACGAGCCCGCGCGCCTTCGCGAGATCCTCGACGGCCTCGCCGGTGACCCGAGTCTCCGCCTGGACTGACCGGATCCCACCTCCACCACGCACCCCGCTCGGGGTGCTTTTTTGTTGTTCTGAAAGGAGAACACCGTGACCACCACCGAACCCGAAGCGCAGGACTCTGCCGACGCCGAGGTATCCGAGGCCCAGCTCCTGCGGGTGGACCCGAACGAACTGATCATCGGCGTCAACGTCCGCGCGAACGCGGTGCTGGGCTCGGGGTTCGTCGCCGACATCAAGCGCCGCGGTGTCCGGGAACCCGTCACCGTCGTCCGTCGAGGTGACGGTGCACTCGTCGTGCGCAAGGGGCAGCGGCGAGTTCTTGCGGCCATCAAGGCCGAGCGCGCTAGCGTGCCCGCGCTGCTGCTCGACGAGGCCGAGGACACCGACGCGAAGTCCCGGATCGCCAGGGTCATCGATCAGCTGGGTGAGAACGAACACCGCGAGCAGATCACCGACCGCGATGAGCTCGCCGCCACCCAAGAGCTGCTCGACCTCGGCCTGACCGCGCGGCAGATCGCGCGTGAGCGTTCGATCCCGCGCAAGCGGGTCGAAGGAACGGTCGTCGTCGCGCGCAGCGACGCCGCCCGCCACGCCGTCCTCGACACCGGCATGGACCTCCTCCAGGCCGCCGCTCTCGCCGAGTTCGACGGCGACGAGGAAGCGATGGCCGAACTGCGCACCACCGCCGCCGAACAACCCCACCAGCTCGACCACGTCGCTCAGCGCTGGCGGGACCAGCGTGCCGAGGACGCCGCGTTGGCCGCACGCAGCGCCGAACTCGCCGAGCAGGGCGTCACCGTCATCGAGCGGCCCTACCTCTACCCCGACGGACCGCGCCGGCTCAGCACGCTGCGTCCGACGCCCGAATCCGAACCCGGCGCCGAAGTCGACCCCGACCAGCACCGCCACTGCCCGGGGCACGCGGTGTTCCTGGACTACTCCCGAGCCACCGGTCAGGTCCACGACGTCGGAGTCTGCTCGGACTTCCGCGCCCACGGGCACGCCGAGCGCCTCGCACCCGCAGGGCAGGCCACCAGCGCACCGAGCAACGGCGCTGCGCTGACCGAGCGGGAGCGCGCCGCGAAGACGGCCTACCGGCGCACCGTGATCGCCCACGGCAAAGCGTGGGACTCGGCCACCACGTTGCGCCGGGACTGGCTGCGCACGTTCGCCGCCCGGCGCACAGCGCCGAAGGACGCGCCGGTGTGGTCCGCGCAGGTCTGGGGCAGCGGTGCGCACTGCTTGCGCAAGGCCCTGGAGAGCGGCCACGCACTCGCGGGCGAACTGCTCGGGCTCGCCGGTGGCCCCTCCGAGATCGCGCGTGCGGCCGAGAACGCCACGCCGGGGCGCGCCACGGTGATCCTGACGGTGCTCGCGCTGGCCGCGATCGAAGCGAGCACCGACCGCCGCCGCACCTGGGAACGGCCCGACGAACTCCAGCGCCTCTACTTCGCGCAGATCCAGCAGTGGGGTTACGAACCCGCCGACGTGGAAGCCCTCGTCACCGCCGAGGACGCGGCGAGCACGGGCGATACCGAGGACGCCACCGAACTCGGCGAAGCCGCCTGAACCACGTCCACCTGGCCGGCCCCGCTCCCTGCGGAGGCCGGCCAGGTGCCGACCGAGGAAGGAAAGGTCCTCGTGCTGCATCACCGCCACGACCTGCCTAGGACACGTGATCGCCTCGTCCACGTCGAGGCTGCTGCCCAGGGGAGGTCTTGCCCATGAGCGTCCCTGTCGGCCCTTTCGACGACATGCCCGACACCGGCCCGCCGTTGCTCCGCGCCGCCTTGACCGCGGCCGCACGAGGACACGCGGTGCTCCCGCTGTGGCCCCGCTCGAAACGCCCGGTCGTCACCGACTGGGAGAACGCGGCCACCACCGACCCGCTGCGAATCCGCGAGATCTGGGCCGCCACGCCGTTCAACATCGGCATCGCCTGCGGTCCGTCCCGACTGCTCGTCATCGACCTGGACGACGCGAAAGGGCACCGTCCGCCCTCCCGTTGGGCCGGGACGCGCGACGGCACCGACGTACTCGCCCGCCTAGCGCGGGAAGCCGGTGAACCGTTCCCCGCCGAGACCTTCACCGTCACCACACCGCACGGACAGCACCTGTACTTCCAGGCGCCCCGGGGCCCGGTGCTGCGTTCGTCGGTCGGCCGCCTCGGCTGGCACATCGACACCCGCGGCGAAGGCGGGTTCGTCGTCGCACCCGGCTCGCTCCGGCTCGACGGCAGCTACCGGGTGCAGCGCGACGGGCCGATCGCAGCGCTGCCCCGATGGCTGCACGACGCGCTCGCGCCACCTGCCCGCTCCGGCACACCGGCACCGATCGAGCCCGCACGGATGAGCCGGTACGTCGCGGCAGCCCTCACCGCCGAATGCGAAGCGGTCGCGGCCGCCGTACCCGGAACCCGGCACACCACGCTGCTGCACGCCGCGATCTCCCTCGGCACCCTCGCCGGAGCCGGCGTCCTCGACGTCGACGACGCCCGCAACGCGTTGCACAGCGCCGCATCCGGGCACCGCGCCGACTTCCCCGTCGAGGAAGTGCACCGCACCGTCGAGGACGGACTCGCCTACGGCGTCCAACGACCCCGGGCCCTGCTGCCCCACAGCGCCTGAGCACGGCGCCCAACCCCTCATCCGCGAATGAGCGGATCCCGCACGACTCCCCTTTTCCCGATACCTAGGAGGACATCATGGCCGGCGAGACCCCGACGACCATCGTGGGCAACCTGACCGCCGATCCCGAACTGCGCTACACCCAGTCCGGCACCCCGGTCGCCAACTTCACCGTCGCCTCCACCCCGCGGACCTTCGACCGCGAATCCGGGCAGTGGCAGGACGGCGAAGCCCTGTTCCTGCGCTGCACCCTCTGGCGCCAGCCCGCCGAGAATGTCTCCGAGACGCTGACCCGCGGGGCACGGGTGCTGGTGCAGGGCCGGCTGCGACAGCGCTCCTTCCAGACCAAGGAAGGCGAAAAACGCACCACCATCGAACTCGACGTCGACGAGATCGGACCGAGCCTCCGCTTCGCCACCGCCAAGGTGAGCAAGGCCGCCCGCACCAACAACGGCTTCAACGGCGGCACCGGAGCCGGACAGGACCCGTGGAGCACACCCACGCCGGAAGGCCAGAACGACCAAGCCCCGTTCTGAACCCGCCGCTCGGGGATCAGCACATCCGCTGATCCCCGAGCCCCGATGCCAGCGCGTGCGCGGAAAGCACCTGACGCTGGGGTTCCCCGACTGGCGACAGGCCGGACCACCTCCACGTGGGTGGAGAGCACGTTGACGTCGTGCTGGGCGTAGCCGCCGTCGCCGGACCACCTCCACGTGCGTGGAGAGCACGGCCGGGCGACGTCGAGCGGAGTCCGGCCGGTCGGACCACCTCCACGTGCGTGGAGAGCATGTCGACCTGACCGACTCGATGAGCGGCAAGAACGGACCACCTCCACGTGCGTGGAGAGCACGCGCGCGTGCAGGTGGTTACTTACCAACTCACCGGACCACCTCCACGTGCGTGGAGAGCACCCTTCGCGAACTGGGGTTTTAGGAACGCCGTTGCACGTTTTGGAAGGGACGCATGCCGCGACGGTAACGCACCTTCACGTCTCCCCTTCCCTTGCGCCTGCGCTGGCCGACGCGTCGACCTCACCCGCGATCTCAGCCAAGACGTTCACCAAATCCTCGACCGAGCACCTGGGCGTGCCGCAGCGTTCTGCACGAAGTCGTCGTTCACGTAGTCGCTGGCGTCGTCGTCAGATCGTCCCGGGACCGACGCCCGTTTCCGAATCCTGCTGGGGCCCGGCCCGGCAAGCCTTCGCCAAGGAGCTTCATGCGCAGGACCACCTCCCGCCACGCACAGCGGGTCGCTCGATTCCCGCGTTCCGACTTGCAGCGCTATTTCAGCCCTCGCGTCGGAGGGCCGCGTTACCCTCCCGACATGCGGTTCCACTTCTACATCGTGCTCTTGCGGTGCAGTGGCGCGTCCGGGATCGGTGTGCTGCTGGGGTGTGCGATCGCGAGCCTGTTCGGGCTCCTGCTGGGACGGATCTCGCTGACCCTCGATTGGCTGCTGGGTGCACCGGTCCTGGCGTTGCTCGGTGCAGCGGCCGGGCTGGTCACCGCGAGGCTCACCCGCCTGTGGCTGCTTCCCTGCATCGCCCGTCGCAGGCTGCTGTTCACGCTCATCGGCGCGGGAGCACTTCCGCTCGGGTTCGGCGGGATCAACCAGACCACGCATCCAGGTCCACCGGCCGTGGTCGTGGTCCTGCTCAGCGCTGCGGTCCTGGTGTGGTTGTGGTTCCGCGGGTTCCAGCGCGAGCTCGCGCTCGTGCGCCAATACCGGTGGGGCCGCTAGAACCGCACGAACCGTGCTTCTTCCACGGGGTCGTGCTCTGCCCGCGCCGCAGCGAGAACGCGCCGGGTCTCCTTGACCGAGCCGATCTCCAGCAGGTCGGACACCTGCTCGACGGTACGGCCGCCGATCTCGTGGATCCGCAGAGCCGCCTGGGCCTGTCGATCATGCGAAGCTGCGGTGACCGACCGAAGGTCCGCGCGGACACCGTCGATCTTGCGCTGGAACGCGTTGATCTTCTCCTCCGCGGTCCGCTCCGCGGCGGCGATGGCCTCGCCGGCTTCCACGAACTCCGCCAACGCGCCTTCGACTTCCTGCTCGCGGCGACGTTGCTCGGCGAGCTGGTCGAGGTTGCGGCGCCGGGCCGCCTCCAACCGTTCACTGATCTTGGTGGACCGGCGGCGGCGCCTGCCGGTACCTCGGGTGTCTTCGGTCATCGCGGCCTTCCCCTCTCGACGGTGTTCGGTAGCGCTGGCCTTGCCAGGCTAAGAACGGTGTCGAGCAAGGTGTCCGGTTCTGTCGGATCCGGCACGCCGACGCGAAGAGCTCGCCGAGGCAGTGGGACGAGCGGCGCCGGGAAGTGGTCGAGGTGGGCAGGGTGCGCAAGCCCCAAGGGCTTACCGCCGAGGCGGCTCGACCAAAAACGCACCCTGCCCGGCACCGGGCGTGGGAGGGACTCGCCTGACCACGCACACAGTGCCCGGTCAGGCTACCGCGCATACCGCTCGAATCGGCACAGCACGCTTCGCTGCAGCATCTCGCGCGCAGAACGCGGAGTTGTAGTGCTGCCTGACGGCGATGGTCTGCGTTGCCGTCTCCCCTAGGTCTGCTCCCCTTTTTCCCGCTGGAAGGCAGCGGAGGGTAGCCCTCCACCGGGGCGCGTCAAGTCGCAGGGAAAAACTTTTCGGGCGGGGACCCCTAACCCCACCCGAAAACTTTTTCCCTAAGCGCGACTGGACCCACCCCGGCTCCGGGCAGCACGAGAGCTGCCAGCGGAAAAAAGAAGAGCAGGGGCGGGCTACGCCCTCAAAGACAGCGGCCCTGGTCAACCTGCCTTACGGCGACACCTTCGCATTCCGGCCTCCTGCCAGCACAGACTATCTTCGCAGCTCAAAGACATGATCCAAAAGGGCTCGATTCACCCTAAATAACAAGCATGAGAAGCGCTTTTGCCTGGATAAACTGCGCGCTTTCTTGCTATGATTGTTTCGTTAGGCAGCCAGGAAGGCCAAACCTGGCGGACTTTCACAGTAGGGACTCATATCATGCACATTTCTGGCGTTATTCCTGTTCCGCACTTGCTTTCTGCGGTGTCGGAATGCTTGGACAACCGCGACTATCGCGGGGCGGTGGAGTTGTTCGCCTCGCTGCGCCCGTCCGATCGGGAGCTTGCCGCGCTGCTGGAGTGCGCGCGGACGCTGCAGCGCCCGACCCGGGTCGCGCGGCCCAGGTTCGAAGCATTGGCCGAGCGCGCCGCCGCGCACGGTGACGTGCGGGCGGTCGTCGAGGCGTGCGCACCAGCCGAGTGGGACCAGCACCGCCCCGCCGCCACCGCGCAACCCGCCGAGCAACGCGCGCCGCACTGGTCCGAGGACACCCGCCATGAAGCGCCGCGAGACCTGGCGACCCGGCGGGTGCTGCGACGGCTGCCCGCCCAGCGCGCCGAAGCACGCGCCGCCGAACGCGCGCACAACCTGGTGGAGGCCTACGCCGCGACCCGGCTCCACGTCGACGACGACGCGCCCGCACATCCCGTACGCGCCGACAGCGTGTCGATCCGGCCGGACTCGCCGACGGTCTACGCCTCCGGCCTGGACTACGACGACGCGGCCAAGCACCCCGCGCGCGGCCGGTGCCTGGTCTGCAACGTGGAACCGTCCGAATGCGACCGCCGCCAGCGGGACGGGTTGTGCGAGGACTGCCGGGAACGCGGCCGTCCCGGACTGGACGTGCTGCCGGTGAACGCCTCCCGCGCCGACCGCATCCGCGCCGTGTGCGCCTACCGGCTCGCCCACGACCCGCACCCGCGACGCGCGCTGCGCGCCGAGTGGTCCCGGTACTCCCGCGACGACGACCGCCGCATCGTCGAAGACTGGGTGAGCCGCAACCTGCCGACCGCGCCCGTGGTGGCACTGCCCGCTCAGCGCCGCGCCGCCAACACCCGCCGCTACCGGGTCCGCGCCGCCGCGTGACCACGCCGGGGGTGCCCTCGCCACCGCCGAGGGCACCCCCGCAACGCACCAGACCCCTACCGCACACCACACCGACCGGCCCACGCCCCGCCCCTCCACCGCGCCGCGCCCGCGCCCGCCCAGCCCTGCCAGCCCGGCTCGCGCCGGCCGCGCCGCTCGGCCACAGCACCTCTTGCACTCGGAGTGCTCCCAGGTGCTGAATCGATTGCGGTCACTCGGGAATCGCGAGCGGGCCCGCGAGCATGGAGCGCACCGCTTCGTCCTCGACCACGCCCGCGCAGGTGCCGCCATGATGGGAATTCGCAAGATCACGCCGGGAGGTCACGAGTACCTCGTCGGCAGGGTCGCGTGCGGCGACCGCGACATGGACGTCGGCGAAACCCTCGCGGACTACTACTTCCGGCACGGCTACCCACCCGGGCAGTGGTTCGGATCAGGCGCCGCCGCACTCGGCATGACCGGTGAAGTCCAAGCCGCGCAAATGCAAGCGCTGTTCGGCGAAGGAAGACACCCCGACGCCGACGGCATCGAAACCCGGCTGCTGGCGGTAGGAGCGAACCCGCAGGACGCGCTGCAGGCCACCAAGCTCGGCAACCGGTTCCCCCGCTTCGGCGGTGTCGACGACCTGCGCACGATGATCCGCGAGGCCTACGCGGCCTACAACCGGGTCCGCGGCCGCGAACCCGGCGCTCCCATCAGCGAAGCCGACCGAGCACGCATCCGCCACGACGTGCAAGTGCGGGCCTTCACCGAAGCCCACGGCGCTCCGCCCGCCGACGACACCGAATTCGAGGCGTGGCGGGCGGAACAACGGCGGCTGCTCAAGAACGCGACCGCCGGCTACGAGTTGGTGTTCGCACCGCCCAAGTCGGTCAGCGTCGCTTGGGGCCTGGGCGATGCGGCTACGCGTGAACGCATCGTCGACGTGCACCGGCAAGCGGTGCGCGACACGCTCGGCTACCTCGAACGCAACGCGGCGTTCACGCGCAAGGGCGCGGGCGGTATCGCGCAGCACGACACCCGCGGGATCGCGGCGACGCTGTTCGAGCACTGGGACTCCCGCGCAGCCGACCCGCACCTGCACACCCACGTGCCGGTCAGCACCAAAGTCCAGTCCGCTGTGGACGGTAAGTGGACGTCGGTGGACGGGCGCACGTTGCTGGCCGCGGCGGTGACGCTCAGCGAGTTCTACAACTCCCGAATCCGCGACCTGCTGCGAGAGCAGGGCGCGCAGTTCAGCACGCGTCCGCACCACGGCATCGACCTCAAGCGCCCGGTGTGGGAACTCGATGGAGTCGGCTCGGAACTGCTGGAAGGGTTCTCCCGGCGCGCCGCCGCGGTCGAGCGGGAACGGGCCCGCGGCATCGTCGCCTTCCGCCGCGAACACGGGCGAGAACCGAACTCGAAGCAGCTGCTGGAGATCGGGCGCCGAGCCCAGTACGCCACCCGGCAGGCCAAGCCCGCCGAGTCGCTCCCCCTCGCCCAGCACGTCGCGCGGTGGCGCCGGGAAGCGGCAACGACCGCGGGTGCGGCAGCCGTCTCGCGCATCGGCGAGCGGGTGTTCGGCGCACGCCCCACGCCCGCGGAGGAGCGGTCGCTCGAGGAGCTGGCGGTGGCGACGTTGACGACCGTCTCCGAGCACTACAGCCACTTCAACCGGTGGAACCTGCTCGCCGAAGCACACCGCCAATCCGCTGGTGCGGCCGTGCCCGCCGCGGAACGCGAAGGCCTCGTCGATCGCATCGTGGACGCGGTCCTCGCCGCGCCGGACACGGTCGCGCTGCAGGCGCCGTCGCTGGTGGACGAGCCGGATTCGCTGCGCCGCGCCAGTGGGGAGAGCGTGTTCACCGAGCACGGCGCCGAACGCTTCACCACCTACCAGACGCTGCGCGAAGAAGCCGCACTGGCCGAATGGGGACGGCGCCGCGACGGCCACCGGCTCACCGCCGACACCGTCGAAGCCGCGCTGGCAGGCGCCACGCTCAACAGCGGCCAGCAGGCCGCGGTGCGGGGCTTCGCCACCTCGGGCCTGCGGGTGCAGCTGCTCGTCGCCCCGGCCGGGACCGGCAAGACCACCACCATGAAGGTGTTCGCCGACGCGTGGCGCTCCGCAGGTGGCCGGGTGTACGCCTTCGGCCCCTCCGCACGAGCCGCGCAGGAACTCGGGCACTCCATCGGCGCCCGCCCGCACACGCTGCACCAGGTCACCACCGCGCTGGACCTGGGCAACGCCCAACGCCGATTCGCCTTCGCCCGCGGCGACGTGCTCATCATCGACGAAGCGGCGATGGCCGGAACCCACACCCTGCACACCGTGGTGAGCTACGCGCTGAGCCGCGGCGCGGACGTGCGCATGGTCGGCGACCACCGCCAGCTCTCCGCCGTCGAAGCCGGCGGCGCCGTGCGGTGGTTCGCCCTGCAGAACGCCGAGGACGTGCTCAAACTCCGCGAAGTGGTGCGGTTCCGCGATCGCGCCCAAGCGCAGGCGTCGCTGCTGCTGCACGCCGCCGACCCGAGCGGGCTGGACTACTACTTCGACCACGACCGGGTGCGGGACGGCTCGCTGGAGACCATGCGCGACGCCGCACACCGGGCATGGCGCACCGACCTGGACGCCGGGCTCCAATCGCTGCTGATCGTGCCGAGCAACGACGACGTCGTCGACCTCAACGTGCAAGCCCGCGAGCTGCGCCTCGCCCGCGGCGACGTCGACGACGACCGGTCCGTGCGGCTGCACGACGGCACCACCGCCGGCGCCGGGGACTGGGTCGTCACCCGGCACAACGACCGGTTGAAAACCCTGTTCCGCGGCACCGACTTCGTCAAGAACGGCGACACCTGGACCGTGCAGCGCGTGCACGACAACGGGTCGCTGGTGCTGCGCCACCGGACCACCGGCGGGTCGGTGCGGCTGCCCGCCGAGTACGTGCGCGAACACGTCGAACTCGCCTATGCCGCCACCGTCAACCGCGTGCAGGGCATGACCTCCGAGCACACCGCCCACAGCGTCATCACCCGCGGCACCTCCCGCGAACAGCTCTACACGATGGTCACCCGCGCCCGCGGGCACAACCGGCTGTGGGTCGAAACCCACGAGCACACCCTCGACTCCTACCGCGAAACCCCGCTGGAGCGCACCGCACGCGGAGTCCTCGAGAACGCGCTGCAACGATCCTCGGCGGAAACCTCCGCATCCGAAGAACTCCGGGACTCCCTCGGTGCCGAGGAATCGCTGCGCACCCTCGTCGCCCGCCACACCCACGTCGCCGACCTCGGCCGCGCCGAACGCATCGACGCCGTGCTCACCGAGCACGTCCCCGAACTGCTCGACCTCGACGGCGTCGGAGCGCTTCGCCAGCGACTGCGCAGCGCCGAACACCTCGGCTGGCAGGCCGACCGCCTGGTCCCTGCACTCGCCCGCGGACTCCACGACGCCGACAACCCGGCCGCACTGCTCACCTGGCGCATCCGCGACCTGATCTCCCACCAGCAGCCGCCCGCGCGCACCGCCACACCCACCACCGACCAGACGTCCCGCTGGCGCAGCACCATCGAACGCCACGACCACACCGCCGCACCCGAAGACCCCGAGTGGAACCCGGTGTGGGAACGCGCCGCCGCAGCTGCTGCCGAAGGACTCGACGCCGACGCCGCGATCCGGCGCGCCGCACACGCGCTCAACACCCGACCCGCCACCGACCCGGCACCGGCTTCCACGGTGGCGGCCGAAGTCGTCGCGGCGGCCTGCGCCGAACAACGCGGGCACCGGCCGATTCCCTGGCTTGCCCACGCCGACTTCCGCAACCTCTCCGCCGACGAAGCCGGCTACCTGCACCGGCTCCAAGTGGCCATCACCGACCGCGTGACCGAACTCCAGCAGGCCACCGCCGCCGACCCGCCGCACTGGGCGGCGGGGCTCGGCCCGCGACCGGACGAACCACGAGCAGCCCTGCGCTGGGAGAACCTGCTCGGCCAAGCCACCGCTTACCGCGAGACCTACGGCATCGACTCCACCGACCCGGCACGCCCACTCGGCGAACCACCTGAAGGCCACAACCTGCGCGCCCACGCCTGGCGCCACATCCTCGACCGCTGGACCCCCGAAGCACCGCCCGAAACCGACCGCCGCGACCCCAACGACCGGCTGCGCGCGGAGTTCGGCGAACCCCTCATGGCCACGCTCACCACAACCGACCCCGCACGCACCGAAGAACCACTCTCCGACACCGTGCACCGTCACGAACACCTCGTGCGCTCCTTGCTCGACCAGGCCGCCCGTGAAGCGCTGGCCCGCCACGCCCCGACCGCGCTCGGCGCCCCGGCCGAAGAAGCACTGCTGCGCACCCTCCGCGACGCCATCCGCGAAGGCTGGCAACCACACCGCCTGCTCCCCCGGCTCAACGAACTCGACCACGCCCGCGACCCCGCAGCCCTGCTCGCCTGGCGCATCCACCACCACACCGACGGCCGCCGACCACCTGCGCCCACCGCCGAACCCACCACCGACCAGGTCGAGCACTGGAAAGGCCTGATCCAGCGCACCGAACATCCCGACTGGACCGGCTGGGACACCGTCTGGCGCCACGCCGCAGCCGCTTCCTCAGCCGGCCTCGACACCGACCGCGCGCTCACCGACACCACCCACGCACTCCGGGCACGGACCGAACTCAACCCGCGCGAAGTCGCCCAACGCCTCGTCGACCACCTCGCCGACCAACGCGCCGCCGGACTCGGACACCAACCCGCCCTGCCCTGGATGAGCTCGCTCCCACCCGACATCAACACCGAGCAGCTGCACGAACTTGACCACGCCATCCGCGGACGCCTCACCGAACTCCGCGACACCACCACCGCCAACCCGCCCCGCTGGGCGGCGAACCTCCCACCCCGACCCGACGATCCCCACGCCGCCGAGCAGTGGGCCGAACTCCTCATCCGCACCGCCGCCTACCGCGAAACCTACGGCGTCCGCACCGACCACCCCGACCTACCGCTCGGCCCCCAACCCCACGGCGACGACACCCGCGCCCAGAACTGGCACAACCTCAACCAGGAATGGAGAAAACCCATGAACCCCCAACAACACGACCGCAACCAGCAACGCCTCAACACCCTCCGCGACAACCTCGCCGACACCCACGACGACCGCCGCGACGACCGCCGCGACGACCGAATCGACCACCGCGAACACCTCACCGACGACGAACACACCCGCCGCCAAGCCGAAGAAGAGCAGCAGGACGTGCACAGCTCCCGCAGCGGTGGATTGGGCTACGGGAGCTAGATTCCCCCGCTCGCGAGCGTCCAGAAGACCTACCCGGCCGGGCCCCGGCGCGACCGGTCCGAAAGCAGCCCGGCCTCCACCGAGAAGGCTTCCGCGTCCATCGCCACTCCCACCGGTCCAGCCCGCCGCATGCGATAGGCGACGAGAGCGGGTCGCAAACGTCGGGGCAGACCTAAGGCACGGTCCGAGGCCGATTAGATATGCCAAACAAGATCTTAAAGGACGCGGTTGCGGAAGGGCTGCTCTCCACCAAATAGAAGCAGGTTGTGGAGCGCCCCGCAGACATGCGGCACCGCGGCTCAGATGCCACGCTCGGCTAGACTCTGCGATTCGTCCGAAAGCTCGCCTAGCGGCTGCGGGCGCCAGCCCTGCCTCCCCTGGCGTACACCCTGACGGAATCTGCGGACTGTACCTCGGCTCAGCATCGACACAAGTTGCGCGATCTCGCGTTATTCGCCAACTTGCGAATCACTTAGACACCTCCGGCGCTAAACATGGACATGACTAGTCTCACCTCATAAGGAAGAAGACTGAAGTCGTCAGCCAACAAAGGTTCAGCGGTAAAGAATCCCTGAACCGAAACGAGATCAATGGAAATCGGCCGCAGCACAGGAGTCACCTCTGGGTACGGATGGATTCGCACGAATCCCGCCGATTCAGGAACGGCATCAAGTCGAGACTTATGACCTGGACCCGAACTCCAAGTAGGACCAATCACTAGCGCTATCAGACGCCCAATACCCAGACACTCTGCCGCATCGATAACACCCTCTTTAACACTGATTCCGGACGGCTTACCGCGATAGTCTAGAGTGATCCGATCGTCGTCGCACAGCGCCACAGCATGACGAACGTCTCGCCGCGGGAGAGAATGAGGGACGCTTCGTGCAAGATAAACACGCACCCCCTTAGGCGCCGCACCAGTCTTTACCTCCCGCGAAAATTGCTTCAGCAGGCGCTCACGGGCTGCATCGACAGGCCATACACCCCACCCTCTCGCAACTCCTAGTAGCATTGTGACCCACACTATCCAATCCGCGAAATGAAGAAGGGCCTTATCGGTGACCGGGTTTCCATCCACTATCATCCGCTTCATCTCCGGACGAGCGTGAATTTTTCCCATTTGCGAGTTGCACGGCCGACACAGAACAGTCCGAAAACGCTCAAGGTCAGGCCCGTTCGGATTTAGGCCCCACGCAATCAGCAACGTCTTCGGAATTATGTGCTCGACAGTAGGTTCGGCGTTCGATCTGCAGATCACACACACCTGTGCCGCGTTAATACTCACAGACTCCCGCCTCCTTGGAGCAGGTCGGAAAAACAGTCGCAATGCAGCGAGCACGCAGTCGTTCTCGCTGATCGAGCGCCGTGCCGACATATCGCATTAACTGATCTTCCCACCCGCGACGGTCACGCTCTGCACCGGCCAGCGCTAGCACAACGTGACGAGTCCATGCTGCCCGCGCCCGTGGCGTGGGCACTTGAACATGCCCGGTCAATCCGGGGACCCGGACGGGGACGGGGACGGGGACGGGGACGGGGACGGGGACGGGGACGGGGACCATGATCACGAGCATGGAGATTCGGCAACGGCGCGCCCGGATCGTCGAGCCGATACGGGCCATCACCGGGGCTGAGAACCGTAAACTCGACGCCGTCGAGTGGAAGACATGCGGGCGCGGCGAGGCCGATTTCCGAGAACTGACCGAGCGCATCACCCGCCCCGAGACACTGGAACAGCCCGAGCCGAGCGGGCTCGACCGCTGCACGTCGACCGGTCGGCGCCGCGCACCGACGATGTTCGTGACCGCCGAGAATCTGCGCCCCTGTGTCGCACCACCGGCGAACCCGACGCGGCGAACCTAGCACTCGAGCTGGCCGGACCGGCGATCGGCGCTGAGCTTGGTCTGCGCCTTCTGTCGATGTTGCGGATCGGTCTGGGCAAGCAGGTGCTGGACTTCGGTGGCGATCCGGCAACAGCCGGAACGGAGAGAAGTCCTTCCGAATTCAGATTCGACGCGACCCAGCTCTTGCAAGCTCATCACGAGCCACGCCCGGGACAACGGTAGGCCGTTTCGTCGACGTATGCAGCTGAACCGTCGTACTGCGCTCACCGGAACTCCGCAGCCCTCACCTAGCTACACGTTGATCCATTCGGGGGATTCTCCAATCCACGTGGCGAAACAGCGCCCGAAGTGTCAGGGGTTCCGGGCAGCATGTGCCCGTCAGTTGATCACCATGTCGAAACGCTGTTGAGGATCACTCGTGTTGGACGCGCTCAAGATCCACCTTATGGCACCGCTGTGCGGGCCGTGGGGCAAGGCGGGGAAAGCGGAGCATCCGCATCCGTTGATCTGCCACGCGATCGACACCGCGGCGGTCGCCGGTCTGCTGTACGACGTCCTGCTCGGCCCGCAGGTGCGTCGAGACCTGGAGGAGGGGCTGCGCCCACTCGGGAATCCCAGGGCGTGGGTCGCCGTGCTGGCCGGGCTGCACGACATCGGCAAGTGCAGCCCCATCTTCCAAGCGATGCGGCATGACCTGGCCATCGAGCACATCGGGGAAGAAGTGCGCGAGATCGTCACCAGGTTGAAGCCGAGCTCGAAGAACAACGACGCAAGGAGCTTCCACGGCACACTGACCGCAGTGCACCTGAGCCGCTGCTTGGACAGCTGGGGAGCGTCAGCCGAGCTCCGCGACGCACTCTCCTTCGGCCTCGGCGGCCATCACGGCTCCCTGCTGACCTCCCGTGAAGTGCAGGTCACCCGCGGGCGCCTGCCGCACCACGGAGGTGAACCCTGGCACGAGCTGCGCTGCGCCGTGGTCTGGGAGGTCGCGCGGCTGTGGGATCTCGGTGACCCGGCGGAGGCCGACTGGCGCAACGCGAAGCTGGACGTGGCGGGTGCAGTGGGGCTCGCGGGCCTGACGTCGGTGGCGGACTGGATCGCCTCCGACGAGAACAACTTCGGCTACGCCGAGCCCCCGCTGGAAGAGCTCGATCTCACCGCCTACCGGGAGAAGTCCCTTGCCCTGGCGGAAAAGGCCGTCCACGAGACCCTCCGCTGGAAGCGGTGGACCCCGCCCACCGACACCACGTACCGGGGGCTCTTCCGCAACGAGCCCCGCCCGCTGAACGAAGCCGTCGAGAAGCAGCTCGCGGGCCGGGACGAACCCGGCGTGCTGGTGATCGAGGCGCCGACCGGCGAAGGCAAGACCCGTGCCGGGTTCCAGGCGGCGGCCACGCTGGTGAACCGGCTCGGCTTGTCGGGCATGTACTTCGCGTTGCCGACGAAGGCGACCGCGGCCCAGGTGCACGATGAGCTGACCTCCGTGGCGACGGAGCTCCAGCTGCCCTACCTGCCGAACTTGGTGCAAGGCCGATCGCCGGTCACCCCTACCTGCGTCAGCGAGGACGGCGACGGAGCGCACGACGGGCACGAGTGGTTCACCCGCAAGCGCGGGCTGCTGTTCCCCATCGGAGTCGGCACGATCGACCAGGCACTGCAATCGGTGATCACTTCGCGGCACGTGTTCGTGCGGCTCACCGGACTGTCCGGGAAGGTCCTGGTCCTCGACGAAGTGCACGACGTCGACGCTCACATGACAACGCTGCTGCGGCGGCTGATGTGGTGGTGCGGGCGGTTCGGCATTCCGGTGGTGCTGATGTCCGCGACCCTGCCCGCCGGTCACCGCGAGCAGCTCATCGCGCAGTGGCGTGCGGGACGCGGTGGCCGTTCCCCCAGGCATGCGGAACCCGGGCCTGCCACCTCCGGCGGACAGCAGGTCACGTGGGCCGATGAGCACAACGCTCCGGCGTCCGAGCCGGTCAAGGAGCTTTCGAGGATCAACGCGAACCGTCCTCCCGTGGCCCTGCACCACATCGCCGAGGCGAAGCTCGCGGGCTGGCTGCGCGAGCAGGACGGCTGCGCGTTGGTCGTGCGGAACCTGGTGCGCGATGCGCAAGCCACCTACGAAGCTCTGAAAAAGGAGATCAAGTCCTGGCAACGCAAGCCCGAGCTCGTCCTGCTGACCGGGCACACGCCCACGAGCGCCCGGGCGAAGATCGAACGTTGGCTGCGCACTTCCTTCGGCCCCACGGCTGCGACGCGCCCGTACGCCATTGTGATCGGCACCCAGGTGCTCCAGCACAGCCTCGATGTGGACTTCGACGTGCTCGCCAGCGACCTCGCGCCGATCAACGAGCTGATCCAGCGGCTCGGACGCGTGCACCGCCACGAACGCGACGAGGTGCGGTCGAACTCGGCGCCGCAGTTCGCGTTGATCCAGCCCCCCGAGGACGACGACGGCCCGAAGTTCGCCCGCGGACTGCACAACGTCTACCACCACGCTCCGATGCTGCAGACCTGGCGCGTGCTGTGGGGTCGGTCGGAGCTGAAGTTGCCCGGCGAAACCGGGCAGCTGGTAGCCGAGGTCTACGACGCACCGGATGACGTCCTGAGCCCGACGATGCGCCGACGGTTCGAGAAGGCCGAACGCAGCATGGCCGCCCAGGACTCTTACGACGAGTCCAAGGTCCGCCGGTTCTACCTCCCGCCGCTGCGTCCCGAGGACTCCGTCCGAGAACTGACCGACCGGCCCACGATCGCCGCCCGCACCCGCAAGGACGCCCCCTGGAAGGACAGCACGTGACCACCGACGACACCGTGTCGCTCGAACCGTTCGAGGTCGTACTGCTGCGCCCGGACGAGCCGTTACCGCGCGCGCTCGACGGCACCTCGGTCGACCTGTCCGATGCCCACGATCTCGACGAGGCGGAGCAGCAGGCGCTCGCGGATTCGACCGTGCACATCCACCCCGCCGAGCTCGGCGAACGTGCTCTCCGCGTGGTGAACGACCTGCCGGTGCCCCGGTGCTTCGAGCGGTCCGGCTGGCTGCAGGACCACCAGGTGCTCGTGCTCGACGAAGCGGCCCGCACCGGGCCCGTCCGCTTCGAGCTCCACGAGACCCTCGGCCTGCGCATCGAGGAGGACGGATGACCCGGCCATCGTTCGACCTCTCGACCGAGCCGTGGATCCCGGTGGTCGACCGCGCGGGCGTCTCCCGCACGCTCAGCATCATCGACGTCTTCCGCCAAGCACACGATCTGCGGTGGATCGACGCGGAAGCCCCGCCGGTCACCGCCGCCCTGCACCGGCTGCTGCTGGCCGTGCTGCACGCCGGCCTCGGCGGTCCGCGCAACCGGAAGGCGTGGGGAAGCCTGTGGGAGGCGCCCGAGCTGCCCGCCGAACTGGTGCGCAAGTACATCGAGAGCATGCCCGGCGCATTCGACCTGTTCGACGTGGAGCGGCCGTTCCTGCAGTGCCCGGCGTTGGAGACCGTGGACGTGCGGCCGGTAGCGCAGCTCGTCCAGTTCCGCGCGGTGGGCAGCAACCTCACGCTGTTCGACCACACCACGGCAGGCGACCGGCTTGCTCTCACCCCGGCCGAAGCTGCCCGCTGGTTGGTGACCGTGCAGTGCTACGACCCGGGTGGCACGAAAACTCCGTACGAGAAGGTCAAGAACTCCTCCGCAGGACTCGGGAACAGGTTCGGCGTGGTCATGGCCGAAGGCAGCACCGTGAAGGAGACCCTGCTCCTCAACGCGCACTGCTACGACCCCGAGTACGAGATCCCGTGGAGTTCGACGCACGACGATCTGCCCGCCTGGGAAGCAGGTCCGCCGAATCCTCGCCCGGAGGAACGCGCCCCGCACGGATGGCTTGATCTCCTCACCTGGCCAGCCCGGCGGGTGCTCCTGCACCCCTCGATCGAGTCCGGTGATTGCACCGTGAACGGCGTGGTGATCACGCCCGGCGTCACCTTGAAGAACGAGCTCCGCCAGGTCGAGTTGATGGCGGCGTTCGACAAGCCGCCTTCGAAGTCGAAGAAGGACGACCAGCCGTGGAATCCGGTGCGGCTGCACGAGCTCCGCGGGGTGTGGCGGCACGCGCGCAAGCTGCTGCTCGCCGAGGACACCCGGCAGCACGAACGCCCCAAGATCCTCGACCACGTCTCCGATCAGATCGAGTGGGGGACGCTGCCGGTCGACGCTGTGTTCACCATCCGCGTGTTCGGCCAGCAGCTCGACGACAGCGGCGGCGGTTCGGTGTACGCCTGGCTGCAGGAACAGCTCCCCGCCCCCGCGGCGCTGCTCACCAACCGCCAGCCCTGGCTCGGTGAAGTCCTGGGCAGCTGCGTCGCGCTCGCGGACAACCTCGGCAGGGCGCTGGACCAGTTCGCGAACGAGTGCCGCAAGGCCTTCCACGCCGAGCACAGCACCGATGCGAAACGCCGCGCCAAGCACAACTTCGGACTCACGCAGGCCTACTGGCCGACGCTCCCCCCCGAGTTCGCCACGCTGCTGCGCGCCCTCGGCACCGTCGTCGTCGACCGGTCACCGGCGAAGCCACCGATCAACGAGTGGCGCGACACCGTGTGCTCGACCGCCGAGGAAGCGGTGGACCGCGCCGTCGCCCAGCTGCGAGACCGCCAGGCCCGCCACCTCGCCGAAATCGCCGCGGCCTACGAGGAGTTCCGGAAATCGGTGTTCCACCACTGCCGCACCTTCGACGACCAGATCGGCCGCCATCTCCTCTGAGACGGGAAACCATGACCACCAGCGAGAAACCGCCGGTCCGCGAACGCCGCGAGCAGTTCATCGCCCAGCTCGAAAAGCTGGCCCGGACGCTCGCGCACGACCAGAGCAACGCCGCAGCACAAGCACGACGCACGCTCGCCCAGCTGCGGCGATCGGTCAGCGACCAACGCCACGAGCACGAGGCTCTCGCGCTCATCTTCGAGCACGACCCGCCGCGCGCTGAGGAGAAGATCTGGCTGCTCGTAGCCGGATTGTTCGCCTTCAACCCGCAGCCGACCAGGAACCGGGCCCCGCTGGGCGCCTCCCTCCGGCAACTCGACCGCAAGCGCCCGGGCAGCACCGCCCAGAAGCGCCTGCGCCAGCTGCTCGCCGCCGACGCGAACTCGCTGCCGCACCACCTGCGTTCGACGCTGCAACTGCTGGCTACCGACGACATCCCGGTGAACTACCGGGCGCTGCTCGACGACGCGGTGGTCCTGCTCCGGCCGGACGTCGACGAAGACCGAGCTCGCGACGTCCGCTGGCGGTGGGCCCGGGACTTCCACAGCTACACCGCACCGAAGACCGACAACGACGACTCCACTCAGGAGAACGACCAGTGATCCTCGAACTGCACCTGCTCCATTCCTTCCCGGTCAGCAACCTCAACCGGGACGACCTCGGCCAGCCCAAGAGCGCCACGTTCGGCGGGGTGCCGCGCGCCCGGATCTCCAGCCAGTCGCTGAAGCGCGCCGCCCGCGACGAGTTCACCGAATACGGGTTGCAGAAGACGAACCTCGGGTCACGCACGAAGCGACTCGTCATCGCCACCGCAGAGGAACTCGGCAAACGCGGCCGTGACACCGAGATCGCTCCCGCCGTCGCCGCAGCAGCACTGGGCCAACTCGGATTCAAGGTGGAGAAAGCCCAACGCACCCAGTACCTGATGTTCGTCGGCCACCGCGCGGTCGAGCTGCTCGCCGACTTCTGCGAGGAGAACTGGGACCCGATCGCCGAAGCCGTCGAGAAGGCGAAGGCGTCGAAGAAGAAGGACTCGGACGAGCCGGTCAAGATCGCCAAGGTCAAGCCCGAGAAGGAGGTCGCAGCCGCGGCGAAGCGCATCTTCGACGCGACCCGGTCCGCAGACATCGCGCTGTTCGGCCGCATGATCGCCGACAACAGCGACTTCAACGTCAACGCCGCTTCGCAGGTCGCGCACGCGATTTCCACGCACGCGGTGGCGACCGAGTTCGACTACTACACCGCGGTCGACGACCTGAAGAAGGACGATGAGCCCGGCGCGGACATGATCGGCACGATCGACTTCAACACCGCCTGCTACTACCGCTACATCAATCTCGACCTGACCCAGCTCCGGAAAAACCTGCCGGGCGACGAGGAACTCGTCGCGCAAGCCGCGAAGGCCTGGCTCGACGCGTTCATCGAGACCACCCCCACCGGCAAGCAGACCACGACCGCAGCCCGCCCCATGCCCGAAACCCTGCTCGGCACGGTGCGCAACCGCGGCGCGTGGAACCTGGCGAACGCTTTCCTGCGCCCCGTCACCGGAACCGACCTCCTCGGCACCTCCACCCAGCGCATGTTCGAGCACTTCGAGAAGCTGCGCGGGTTCTACGGCGACGCCGCGCTGCGCACCGTGGCCGGCGCCGCGCTCAGCTGCGGAACGGACCCGCTGCCCGCCGAGGACACCGTCACCGGCATCGACGAACTGAGCACCCGGCTGCTGACCACCGCACTGGAAACCGCATGACCCACACGCTCGCACTGTGTCTGGACGCCCCCATGCAGTCCTGGGGCCTGCGCTCCCGGTTCCAGAGCCGCGACACAGCGCAGGAACCCACCAAGTCCGGCGTCATCGGCCTGCTCGCCGCCGCGCTCGGCGTCCCCCGAGACGCCGACCACGAGGTGCGGGAACTGGCGAAGACGCGGATGGGCGTTCGCGTCGATCGGGAAGGACTCGTGGAGCGCGACTACCACACGGTCAACCACGTCCCCAACACCTCAGGCAAGGCCCACCGCACCGTCGTCAGCCACCGCTACTACCTGGCCGACGCGGTGTTCCTCGTCGCCCTCGAACACGAGGACCGGGCCGAGCTGCTGCGCTGGCACGCCGCGCTCAACGACCCCGTGTGGCCGATCTACTTCGGACGCAAGGCTTTCGTACCCGCCCGGCCGATCGTCTCGCCGGACGCCGACGCGCCGCTGCTCGGCGTCACCGAGCAGTCTGCTACGGACGTGCTCACCGAACACGGCTGGTTGGAGAACCGAGCCAAGGACCGGGACAGCACGACGACGGCCGTCTCGCGCGGCGAAGAACGCTCACTGCGGACGTTGATCGACACCGGCGCGGACGACGAGATCGCCGAACCGCGCCGGGACGTCCCGGTTTCCTTCCACCCGCGCAACCGCCTGTACGGAACACGATCCGTGCGTCCCGGACACGTGCAGCTCACCGAACCGATGATCCACGCCGGAGCACACCTGTGTACCTGAGCCGACTCACGCCCGACACCACCTCGCACCGGTTCCGCCGCGACCACGGCGACCTGCAGCACATGCACCGCACCGTCATGTCCGCGTTCCCGGACATTGAAACGGACAAGCGCGCACGCGCGGACCACGCGGTGCTGTGGCGTCTGGACCCGGCCGACCGCGGCTTCGCGCTCTACGTCCAGAGCCGCACTCGGCCGGACTGGAACCACCTCGGTGACTACCTCGCTCGGCCCGCCGACGTCCGCGAGCTCTCGCCGGTGCTCGACGCCGTCCAACCCGGACGCAAGCTCGCGTTCCGCTTGGCGGCGAACCCCACGAAACGCCTCCGCTACGAGCACCAGCGCGAACCCGGCCGCGCCGGTCGCCGCGACAACCGCTACCCCATCGTCAAACCCGAAGCACAGCTCGCCTGGCTGGTCAACCAGGGCGACCGCAACGGCTTCATCATCCCCGCAGGCTCCGACGCGCAACCCGACGTCGCACTCGTGCCCGGCCCGCGCCTCACCGGCCGGCAAGCGGGATCGCCGAAGACCAACAAGGTCTCGGTGGATCCCGTGCGCTTCGACGGGCACCTCGTCGTCACCGACGCCGAACTCCTCACCGCGGCGCTCACCGCGGGCATCGGTCCAGCCAAGGCCTACGGGTGCGGTCTGCTCACGCTCGCACGAGCGCGGCAGAGCTGAAACCAGGAGCCACCGCGAACTCGGACATCGCGCTGCCGCAACGAGAAGTGCGATCGGTTCGACGCGGTCGAACGTTGCGCTGGTTTCCCGCCGAGGTCCGATCACGGCGGGAAACCGGGCCGACGCTCGGCTTCCACTTCGCTCGCATCGCCAGCCCACGGACATTCGGTGAGGAGGCGAACGGCCGCGCGCCCTCGACGCTGTGGAACCGCCCGTGATGGCCTCCCAACAGCTGTGCGACCAGCCGACCAACCGACCGAGCGGACCGCGACGGGTACCCCAGAACGCCTAGTCCGGTGGGCAGCCACAAGTTCGTCGCCTGTTCATGCCGAATCCGAACCTCCGCCGCATCCGCGGGAAACTCCGGAGGCATCGGCAGCTGCAACGCGAATGAAGGGACGATCTTCCCGATGTCGTGCAGCGCCGCCCAGAACTCCAGCACGGAACACGTCTCCGACTCGCTCAAGCCGAGCTCCACAGCCAACCGTCGTCGAAGACCTGCCGAGAGGAAGTCGCGCCACAACGAGCGCACCGCAGCCGCGGCGTCCAGCCCATGGCAGACCACGGGATACCGAGCTCCCCCAAGCCCGCGTTCCTTGCCCCACAGCCGCAGATCAACCACAGGGTCGGCCACTACACCTCCCAAAACCGGAGAGCCCGATCACCGAGCGGCACGCTAACGGTTACCTCCGACAAACCGGTCCGCCTTACGCCAAAGCTGGTGCCAACGGGTGAACTGCCGGTTCGGTTAGCCGAAGCCATCCACCGCACCCATGCGCTAACGTCGCCGCATGGTTCCGTTCGAAAACGTGCAACGGCGTTCCTAAAACCCCAGCTCGCGAAGGGTGCTCTCCACGCACGTGGAGGTGGTCCGTCTGCCTGCCACGGCCCGGACGTCATCATCCGGTGCTCTCCACGCACGTGGAGGTGGTCCGATTCCCGGACGCACGCCGGCGCGCGCGGTCGCGTGCTCTCCACGCACGTGGAGGTGGTCCGTAGGTCCTCATGCTGGCGACCCACGCCGCTCCGTGCTCTCCACGCACGTGGAGGTGGTCCGCTGGAGCTTCGCAGCTTTGCTGAGGTCCATCTGTGCTCTCCACGCACGTGGAGGTGGTCCGTCCTCGGCGAGCCCAATGTTGATGGCGTCGTCGTGCTCTCCACGCACGTGGAGGTGGTCCGGGATGGGCGTGCGACCGGTCCAGTTCGTGGGGGTGCTCTCCACGCACGTGGAGGTGGTCCGTCATCGAGACACCCGTCCGCAAGCGCCTCGCTGTGCTCTCCACGCACGTGGAGGTGGTCCGCGGGTGCAGTACCGCGCCGAGCGCTACCGGGCGTGCTCTCCACGCACGTGGAGGTGGTCCGTCGTCGACGACGTCCAACAGCTCCTCGAATCGGTGCTCTCCACGCACGTGGAGGTGGTCCGACCGTCGACCACTTCGGCATGAAACGGGGCTGGTGCTCTCCACGCACGTGGAGGTGGTCCGTGGACCGCGCAGATCCTCAGCCGCGGCCCGGAGTGCTCTCCACGCACGTGGAGGTGGTCCGTACGGGATCATTCTGCTGTTGGCCACCCAGTCGTGCTCTCCACGCACGTGGAGGTGGTCCGGACCCTGCGAAGGACTCCGCGCAGCACCGGGAGTGCTCTCCACGCACGTGGAGGTGGCCCGGCGCGCGGCTGGCTGGACATGGCCACCTCGGTCGTGCTCTCCACGCACGTGGAGGTGGTCCGTCAGCCATGCGATGTCACCCCTCTCAGACGAAGTGCTCTCCACACACGTGGAGGTGGTCCGTTGGGCTTGCTGCGGCGCCGTCGCGCCCAGCAGTGCTCTCCACGCACGTGGAGGTGGTCCGGCGGAGAAACGGCACCGCATGCAGCTCCCCGTGTGCTCTCCACGCACGTGGAGGTGGTCCGCAGGACCAGGTCGCCGACCGCGGCCCGTTCGGGTGCTCTCCACGCACGTGGAGGTGGTCCGCGCTTGATCGGGATGAAGTGGTTACAGAAGGCGTGCTCTCCACGCATGTGGAGGTGGTCCGGGCGTGCGGGGTGGCCGGCCTCGGCCCGCGGCGGGCTCTCCACGCACGTGGAGGTGGTCCGTTCGGGCTTAACGGTGGGCCTGGCGCTGGATTCGTGCTCTCCACGCACGTGGAGGTGGTCCGTGCTGGGCCTGCTGTGGGGTGGAGGTGGTCCGACCGCCCCGGTGGTCGAGCCGCACGTGTCGGTGTGCTCTCCACGCACGCCGCACGACGATCTGGTCATGCGGCGCGCATGTGCTTCGCCCGCACGCGGAAGTCGTTCGCCGGTAGGCCGGGCCATCCTGCTCGGCGGAGCGGGCTCCACCTTCGCGTAGGTGCTCAGGGCTCGCCCGAAGACCCCGGACACTTCAGACACTCCGAGGGAGTCTCCGCGCACCGAAAGGCCTGCACCGGTCCTGCAGGCCGGTTCACGCCGTCCGCTGGCGTGGTTCTTCGCCGAGGAGTGTGCGTAGGACGTCGGCGTTGGGCGGTGGGTCGTGTTGGGGTACGAGTCCGGCGGCTCTCCAGCGGGCGAGGATGCGGACTCGTTCTCCGGGGGTGGTGGCGCCGCGGATGCCGTGTTGTTCGGTGTGGGGGCGGAGGAGTTCGTCGATGAGGCAGTCGGTGAGCACTGGACAGGTTCGGCAGATCGCTTTGGCGTTTTCGCGGCGGCGGTGGGCGTCGCTGCCGGATTCGCAGACGTCGTCCTCGCCGAACCAGAGGCGGGGGTCGGTTCCGGCGCAGGCGGCTTCGCGTTCCCAGGAGCGGGCGTCGTGGATCTTCACGGGGTCCTCCCGAGGCGTGGTTGCGGGCCGTGGTCGCGGACGCGTTGCGGCGGTGCGGAGCAGTGGTCGGTCGGCGGGTCGGGGTGCAGCCGCGGGTCGTGGCGGCGCCAGCCGGATCGGAAGAGCTTCGCCTCGTACATGGCGTGATCCGCCGCGGTGACCGCCTCGCGCAGCAGGACCGGCTGGCTCGGCAAGTCGCGCAGCAGTACCAGTCCTGCCGAGCAGCCGACGCGCACCGCGCGTTCGCCGAGTGGCAGGGGCGCGGTGATGGTGTCGAGGAGTTCGTCGGCCAGGACCCCGATCTCCGCCCGGCCCCAGTCGGCGAGGAACACAAACTCGTCCCCGCCGAGCCGGGCGAACACGGATTCCACCGGCAGTACACCGCGCACTCGCCGCGCCACCACGCGCAGCACGTGGTCACCGCTGAGGTGCCCGAAGGTGTCGTTGATCTGCTTGAACCCGTCGAGGTCGAGCAGCCCGCACACGCTGCTGCGGCGCAGGGCTTCCGGGGCCGTGTGCTCCCACCCTGATCTGGTGAGCAGCCCGGTGACCGGATCGCGGTGGGCGATGCGGAGCTGGCGGGTGCGGTGGTGCAGGCGGTGGGCGGCGTGGGCCCAGCCGACTCCGGCGGCCACGGCTCCGGCGCCGGCCGCCGCGGTGCAGGTTTGGTGCATCCAAGGTTTCATTCCGTCTCCTCCCCCGATGAGATGGCGTGCTGTTCTGCCGCGTCGGCGGCGAATCGAGTGGGTCGGCAGCGGGCGCCGACCGGGCGGTGGCGGCCGTCGAGGCAGTGGGCGTGGACCCAGTCGGTCAGCCGCGCGGCGAACCCGGTGCGGGTCTGCTGCAGCCAGAGCTGGGCGTCGCGGACGTTGGCCGTCGCACCGACGTTGGCGCGGCGCCACGAGTAGGCGAGCACCCCGACTTCCTCGGCCAGGCCGGGATGTTCGGCCCAGCACGGCGGGATCGCTCTGGCCGGGGAGCCGGGGTTTCCGAGGAAGGTGGCGTTGTACCAGCCGACGAAGTTGCGGACCGTCCACAGCGGAGAGTGCCGATCGCCGCGGTGTCGCCGGTCTTCGGCGGCTGCGGGCGGCACGTGCAGGACCCACGGGCCCGGTTGGTCGGCTGCGTCGTCCTGCTCCGGTTCCTCCGGTGCGCCGTGCTCCAAGGTTTCGATGCGCCCGCGCAGCGCGGTGAGCTTCGCGGTGAGGGCGCCGACGATCTCGGTCAGCGCCTCGATCGCGGCTTCGGTGCCGTCGTCGTGTCGCGGCCGGTCGCGGGGTACGAGCTCGTCGTCGTTCACGGGTTGCCCACCGCCTCCGTGGCGAAGCCGTCGGCGTCGATCGCGGCGGTGCCTGCTCGGACGGCTTCCTGGTCGGCTCGCAGCTGCGGCCAGTCGGGGCGTTTCCGCACGTCGACAGTGCGGGCGAGGATGGGGCGCAGGTGCCGGTGGAAGATGAGCACCCGCCCGCGCGGCAGGGTTCGGACGGCCCCGGGCCGGTAGGTGGGTACGTCCTCGGTGCCCACGGAGGTGCGGCCGAAGCCGAGCAGCCCGTCGGACTGCTGCTGGTAGCGCTTGCGCTCGTGGTGGGCGGCCAAGGTCGAGACCAGTTCGAGGGTCTTGGGGTCCTTGATGCCGCCCCAGAACGTCAACGTGGTGGTGTTGTCCAGCAGCTGGCGGCGGCCGGACTCACCGTAGAGGTCTTCGAGGTGCGCCATCGACTGCGCGGCCCAGTGGATCAGCACGCCGCGTCCGGCGGAGTCGGCGAGGATCTCCGGGAGCTTCGGGATCGGGGTGGCGTCGTAGAGCTCGTCGAGATCGTTCGTCGCGGGCGGGTCGAGGCGGCGGTGGGGGTAGCTCAACGCCATCTCCTGCTCGGTGGTGAGGATGTCCTCGACGAGCGCGGTCAGCACGGGCCGGACTTGCGCGGCCTGGTGCTTGTCGGCGACCAGGAACAACGAGCCCTGGTTGGCCACGAAGGATGCGGCGTCGAACTCCTCCCCCGCCGCTGGGGAGCACAGCTCCCGCAGCCGCGGGTCCAGCCACGGTTCGATCACCCGGCGCACCGACAGCCACACCGCGTCGGAGGTTTCGGCGACCATGCCGATCTCGGCTCGCAGGTTGTCGGCCAGCTCGGGGAAGCCGTGCCGGCGCAGCAGTTCGACCGGTTCCTGGTCGGGTGGTTTCGTGATCGACCAGGCGACCAGGTCGGCGACTCCGCGCTGTGCGTGGGCCGCGGCGATCAGGTACGCCTGCACCACCGTCTTGGCCCGTTCCCGGAACACCTTGTCGTTGCCACCGGTGTTGGTCAGGCCGACCGCGGAGGCGTCGACGAGCGTTTCCGCGCGGCGCCGGGCGACGCCGAAGTCGCAGCAGCCGGGGATCGGGGACGGCTGGATCCGTGCGGGCCAGCGGACCTTGCCCGTGGTGTCGAAGACGTACACCGGCCCGGCGCCGGGACGTCGCGAGCGGGCCAGCGCGGCGAACTCCACGAGGTCCGGTTTCGTCGACGAGCACACCAGCGCGCCCGGTGCGGCGAGTGCCTTGTGCACGACGTCGGTTCGGCTCTTACCGCTCTGGGTCGGGGCGAAGGCACCCGTGGGGTTCTCCAACGGCGTGCCCAGCAGCTGCCCGTGTGGTCCGCGGTGCAGCGGTGCGGCGACCTCCTCCAGCGGTGCGCGGCGGCGCCGTTCGGCGCCGAGTCCGGGGCGGGTCCACTCCGCGGTGCGGCGCGCGGCGTGCAGGGACAGTTCGCGGCGGATCTCCGCCCGGCTGGCGTGACCGAGCTCGGCGGGGCCGAACCGGGACCACGCCGCCATCCCCACCGGCACGCTCACAGCGCCGCCGACTACGAGGGTGCCGGCTGCGAACGTCCAGTAGAGCGTCGCCCTGCCCTGCAGCGCACTCGTCCACGGATCACCGAACCCCGCCCCCGGATCGGACGGGGTGCCGAGCGCCGACATGGCGGCGGGCAGCCAGTCGCCGAACTCGGGCAGCTGCCAGGGCCCGCCGGTGCAGGCGGTGGCCACCACGGCGGCGAGCACGAGCACTCCCGCCAGCGCGAGCGCGCTGCTGCCCGCGATCACGAGAAGCCCGACCACGGCCAGGTCGCGATCGACGGCCGGGGAGAAGGGGAAATCGGTGCGGTTCACGTGTTCGCTCCCCTCGTGTCGGTGACGCGCCGGATCGCCACGATCTGCGGTTTCCAGGCGTCGAGTTGTTCGAGCACGACTCCGGTGCTCTCGTCGTAGGCGTTGACGATCAGGCCGTGCCCGGCGTACATGCCGACGTGGCGCGGGTTGGCCGGTGAGCCCAGCGAGCCGGGGATGAACACGAGGTCTCCTGGCGCGAGCTGTCCCAGCGCGGCGACCGCGCGGCCGTCGTGGACCTGGCTGGTGGTGCCCGCCGAGATCGGAACCCCGGCGTGCGCCCACGCTGCCTGCACCAAGCCGGAGCAATCGAAGGCGTCCGGGCCCTTCGCGCCGAACACGTAGGGCTTCCCGAGCTGGGCGAGGGCGTACTGCACCGCCGCGCGCCGAGTCGGATCCGCCGGAAGCCGGTAGCCCGGTGGGAGCTGCTGCGGATCGAGCGGAGTGCTCGCGCCACCTTCGTCGCCGCAGAGCGCGATCTGCTCGGCGGGCGTCGCACCCGTCGGGGGCGGCGGGTTGTCCGGGCCGCGCCAGAAGCGGCTCATCAACTCGGCCGCCGGGTCTTCCTGCGGGGCGTAGCGCTCCGGGTAGGCGGAGGCCTGCACGGTCTGCTGCGCCACCCCCGGCGGGAGCCGCCACCAGTCCTGCACTGCGATGAGGCGGTCCAGGAAGGCGTTGGTGGCGTACGTCGGATCGCTGACCTGCTCGGCGCTTCCCCAGCCTTGGCTGGGCCGTTGCTGGAACAGCCCGAGGGAGTCGCGGTCGCCGTAGGGCACGTTGATCAGGTCCGATTCGACGATTGCGGTCGAGAGCGCGAGGACCGCTGCTCGTTGCGGGAGGCGGCGCTGCTCGGCGATGCCGGTGATGGTCTGGGCGTGGGTGAGTTGTTCCCCGGACCAGTGGTGGTCGCCGACCTGCCCACCACCGATCGAGCCGTCTCCGGTCCCGCATCCGGCGGTGGCGGCACCGACGACGGCGAGCAGCGCGACGCCGAGGATCAGTCCGGGTGTGCCGACCAGGTAGACCAGCGCGGCGGCGAGCGCCCAGGTCGCGCGCGACCCCGGCATCAGCGGCCCCCGTTCGCACGCAACTGGGCGTTGGTGTCGAATACGGCCTTCTCGGCGCTGCTGAGCACCGTCTGGATCTTGAAGCCGGGTTGGTTCTCCAACTTCCACAGCGCGCGGCCTTGGCGTTCCATGCACCAGCCGGTGGTGACGTCCTGCTCGGGTTCGCCGAGCCCGAGGTCTTCGGCCAGGTCGTCGGCGACCCGCGTGGACTGTCCGAACAGGATTCTCGTGCTGCACAGCGCGAGCAGGTCCTGCGCGATGGCGACTTCCTGCGATCCGGTGTTGCCGACGGAGAGGAAGTCCGAGGGCTTGTGCCCCACCAGGACCTGGATCTTCCGATCGGTTCGCGACAGCCGCAGGTCCGAGTCGACGGCCTGCACCGCTTTCACCCCGAGCCGCATCTGCCGCCACACCTCGTCGCGCACCACGATGCGGATCTCCCCGTCCTCCTGCAGATCGGTGATCAGCGAGGACCACGAGCCGAGCACGGTCAGCGCCACCGCCACGGCCTGATCACCGCGCGACCGCAGCCGCGAGAGGTCCATCGACTGGATCGGCGCCGCCCAGTCGAGCGCGAAGTTGGTGGGCTCGTCGAACAGCCCCGCCAACGGCCCGGAGATCAGGTTGCCGAGCGCGTCGGTGATCGGCCGCAACGTGTCGAGGAACTGGCGCTCGTCGGCGAACCGCGCGCGCTCGACCAGCATCGGATCGGGATGTGCCAGGGCGTGGTGGACCGCGGGCACGGTGACCTCCCGCAGCCGCGTGTATCCGTCCTCGGCGCCGACCAGGCGCCGGAGCACGTGGGAGAGCACCGCCTCGTCGCTGACGGTGGCGGTGTAGCCCTGCGCTTCGGCGAGCGCGACCAGCAGCTTCGTCCACCGCCCGAGGACGCCGTCGAGCTCGTCGCGCTGGCGGGCCACCGACCAGGAGTCCCACCTGGTGGTGATCGGCCCGAGGTCCAAGGCATTGAGCCGCGCCGGCGAGCCGCGGCCGAGCGCGATCGGCTCGACGCCCAACGCGCGAACAAGCGGGCTGTACTCGCCCTTCACATCACCGGAGATCAGCGTGCGGGTGCCGAACAGCATCATCCGCAGCAGCAGTGCGACCACTGTGGACGACTTGCCGCGCCCGGGTTCGCCGAACACCACCAGGTTCGGGTTGGTGACCAGACCGCCGAGCACCCAGTCGATCGGGCTGCAGTGGAACGCGCCACCGCTGAGGGTGTCGTAGCCGATGCGGGCTCCCATCGCCGGGTTCTGGTTCGCCGCCAGCAGCGGGAACAAGCCGCCGATCTCGTGGGTCGTCGCCAGGTACGTCGCCAACGGTGCTTCCGCCGCCGACCAGCCCCGTCCTGGAACGGGCCGTCCGCGGCGCGGTGCGCGGACGCGGTTGACCGGCCCGGCCGGTCGAGGGTCCGCGGGCGGGCGCGGCGGTGGATTCGTCGGTTCCGCGCCGAACTGGGTGAGCAGCTGGGCGGCGCTGCGATCGCAGTGGCGCATCAGCGCAGACCTCCTCGGGAGCGGGGCAGTCCGATGCCCAGCGGCACGCAGGCGGCGACGAAACCGGAGTCCTGAGCAAGATCCAGCCGCAGCAGCCGGAACCGACCGGCCGAGTCGTTCTCCAGCCGTGCGGCGTGGTCTTCGACCTGCCACGTCGCGGGCACGGTCACCGCGGCGGCCACCGCGTAGCGCACCAGGCTGTGCCCGGCGGCCACGGCCCGTTCCTGCGCTTGGGCGCCACCGACCGCGCGTTCCTCGACCGCGGAGGCCGAAAATCCCTTCTTCGCCTTGAGATCGCGCAGTACCCCGGTGCGGAACCGGATGCTCTGCACCTCCCGGCCCGCGCGCCGCGAACCCAGCACCTCGTAGTGGATTGCCACGCAACGCCGCTCTCCGGCGGTGCGCACGGCCAGCAGCGAGGACAGGCTGCCGAAGACCGTGCCCGCTTCGGGCATCAGCACCGAGTACGACACCGTCGAGTACGCGTCGTGGTCGTAGCGGCGCATCGACGGCGACGGGGCCGCCACCGGGCCTGCGGCGGCCTTCGGCAAGCCCTGCTCCGCCGCGCCGGTCAAGTGCGCGGCGCGCAGCACCGCACTGGAATCCGGGTTGAACGAGGTGCGCACCGCCTCGGCCAATCCGGCGCCCGAAAGCCACTCCACCGAGGTCACCCCCATGGTCTTGAGCGGGCCCTCCAGGCCGTCGAGGACCCGGTACAGCACCCGGGCGCGTCCCTGGACCCCACCGCCCGCGGCCGCCGCCGGTTTCCGCAGCGCGTCCTCGGTGCCGGAGACGGTGACGAACACTTCGTGCCGCACACCGGCGTTCCCGATCGTGCGGTCCAGCTCGTCGGCCACCCGCCGAGCGAGCTCCGGGGCATCGGCGACCTCGTGCTCGCGGCGCCATACCTCGTGCTCGGTCCCGTCGTCGGGCACCGTGCGCACCAGCAGCGAGAGCCGGTCGACGACGTCGCGGTGCCCGATGGACAGCAGCAGGTTCCCCAGCCGGGCGGCCAGCCGCTCGCGCTGCTCCCCCGACAGCAACCCGACCCCGGAGTGCGTCAACCGCGCTGACGCGCCCCACCGGCCGTCGCCGGTGTCGTGGATCAGGCACACCCGGCCCTGGTCGCGCAGCGGCGGACCCTCCGGCAGCTCGACCCGCTGCAGCACCCCGGGTAGATCCGGCTCGTCCGGATCGACCGGGTGCCCCGCCGCCGCGGCGGACTGCCACCGCGACCAACCGGTCGCCACACCGAGCTGGTGCAGCAGCAGGTGCCCCAGCCAGCGCAGCGCCGGACGTCCCCGAACCGGCACCACCACCAAGGCCGCTGCCCCGCCGCAGCCGGCGAGCAGCACCAACGCGTCCAGGAAGCGGCCCGCCGACACCGTCCACAACACCGGCACGGCCAGGACCAAGCAGGTCACCGCCTGCACCGGAGTCAGGCCCATGATCCAGCCGGCGCGTTCCGCGTGCGCCAAACCGCGGTAGATCCGCGGACGATCGCTGTTGCTCATCAGACGTTCAACCCTTCGTCCAGGTCGCCACCGGCACCATCACCGCCGTCTCGTCCCGGCCCGCGGCCGCGGGAACGGTCGTCGGGTGGTTCGTGATCTCCACCGGGCTCCGGAGGCTCCGGCGGGTGCGGTTCCTCGCCTTTCCCGTGGCGAGCCGACGTCTCCGGCGGGTGCGACTCGGCTCCGTCTCCGCTCGGCACCGGAGGTTCCGGCGGCCGCGATGCACCGCCGTCAGGCGGCGGCTGGACCTGCTCTGCACTTCCACCCCCGGGCTCCGGCGGGCCCGACGGCCGCGATGCTTCGCCGTCGGGCGGCGTCGGCTGGTCCTGCTCCGCGCTCCCGCCACCGGGCTCCGGCGGGTCCGGCGGCCGTGTTTCGCCCCCGCCGTCACCGGTGAACTGCGGTCCGATCCCGTCGTCGCTCGTGATCGACCCCCGGTTGGCGGCGGGCGGCCGCACCGGATCGGTTTCGGCTCCGCCCGCGGCGTCGTCGTCCTGCTCCGGCTGTGCCGCGTCCGGGTCCAGCGGCTCGTCGGTGGAGCCGGAACCGCTCGCACCACCGACGCCGTGGGCGTCGCCCTCGGGGTCTCCAAAGTCCGAGACCGCCGCGTCGAACCGCCCGGTCGCGGCGTCCTCCTGCGCCGAGCCACCGTCGCCCGCCCCGGCCAGCGAGGCCGCGGCTTTCACGACCGGGTTGTTCATGCCGTAGGAGTCGATGCCCGTCGACGACGACAACGCGTCCCGGAACACGCCCCCGGCATCGGTGTTCGGGTCGACGAAGGCGAACAACCGGAACAGCACCAGCGGGCTGAACACGCTCAACACCAGCACCCCGATCCCCGCGAGCAGCGCGGACAACCCTTCCGCGCCCGCGACCAGACCGATGCCCAGCACCAGCGCGAGCGCGAGCACCGGTTTCATCGCGATGCACGACAGCAGCCACCGCACCGTCGTCCAGAACCAGCGCTTGGTGACGTTGGCCAGCAGCCCGGCCGCGGTGATCGGGATCGTGGCCACCAGCAGGTAGATCGCCGCTTCGCGGAACAACATCTCCAGCAGGTAGCCGACCGCCGCGGGCAGCACCCCGAGCACCGCACACAGCCCGAGCACGACCGCCTTGATGCCTTCGCCCGTTCCCCCGGCGAACTGGGTCTTCCCCAGCGCTTCCTGGAAGTTCGCCGACTGCAGACCCGCTTGCAGGATGCCCTGGGTGAGCCCGTCGGCGGCGGCGAGGAACGCGCCGACCATGCCGACGGTGACCGCCAGGGCGACCCCGTACTGCAGCGGCCCGGTGGTCAGCCGCACGATCCCGCGTCCGCCGCGCAGCGACGTCATGGTGAGCTGCCAGGAGAACAACCCCAGCGCGAGCACCCCGGAGATCCACAGCATCATCGGCCACAGCACCCCGACCGGACCGTCGTGCGGGTTCACCTCGAACACGGAGAACCGGTCGGCGAGCGCGAACGACTCCCGCAGCAGGTCGAGGCTGCCATCCCACAGCGCCCGCATCGCGGACTCGAACGCGTCCGCCGCGAACTCGGCGATCTCCGAGCCGAGGGAGTCACCGATGTCGTCGAACGGCCACATCAGCCCTCCCGCAGTTCTCGGTAGCCGACCGACACCGAGGCGTCGCTGCCCGGCCACGCGCTCGGCGCCGGCGCGGCAGGCGGCGTCGCGGCGATCCGCCAGCGGTGCCCGTTCCAGCGCATCGCCTGGCAGTCCCCGATCCCGGCGGTGACGGTCTGGCCGCGGTGGTCCACGGAGAACTGGCCGAGCACGCACGCCACCACGAGCCGCCCACCTTCGGCGGTGCCCTTGATCTGCCCGTGCGTGGGCTGGAAGTCGGCGAGCATCCCGGGCACCGGGCCGACGGGCGGCATACCCGCCGACATCCGCAGCGACCGCAACAGCGAGTGCAGCCCGGTCTCAGCGACCCCGGGTGCTCCCGGTTCGGCGAGCTCGGTGAACCCGCGGGCGTAGAGGTCCGGATCGGCACCGCGCAGCGCGGCCTCGTCCAACGCGGCGAGCTGGGCGAGTGCGCCGCGCGCGGTTCCCGGCACACCACCGGGAATCCAGCTGCCCCGCACCGGATGCGCCGGCGGCAGCGTGATCGGCGGTCCGGCCGACCCGGTGCTCAACGGCTGCGGCCGCACGACTTGGGCCGGGAGCACCGGCATCGGCCGGGTCACCAGCTCCAGCACGGACGGCGCGACACCACCGGGCTCGACCGGTTCCGCGGTGACCGGTCCGTCGGGCTTCGCGGGAGCCGGAGCGGGTGTGGTCGCGCGGGCCACGATCAACGCCGCGAGCACGACCACCAGGGCCAGCGCCCCGAGCACCACGGCGGCGAGCCCGGCCCCTGCTCGGCGGCGTTCCTGCGCTTCGTCGCGCCGGGCGCTCACTGCCCGCCCCCGGCGAGTTCGTTGATCAGCGGGTACCCCACCGCGTAGAGCAACCCGCCGGACACCCCGCAGAGCATCATGACGACGCCGACCTTGCCCGCGCGGTGGTGATCCACCCACCGACCACCCGCCCACACCGCCAGGCCCGCGAAGAACCCGACGAGCAGGGCGATCTGCGCGCCCCACTTGAAGAACCCCGCGACTTCGGTGATCTTGTCCGCACCCGGTGGCGGTGCGGGTTGCGGGTTCGGGAGCTGGGACAGGATCGGGGCCACGACGTCGAATCCGGAGTGGAGCATCAGCGGATCACCTTTCGGGAGAAGGACTTCCCGGCCGAGTGCGCCGGGCCGGGCAGCAGGCGCAGGTGCTGCAGCAGCGGAATCGCGGCATCGCGCAACCGCGCGGGAGTGGCCTCGGCGGTGATCCCGCCGAGCGCCACGGACGAGTCGTGCGGCAGGAACACCGCGTGCTGCAGCAACGCCGAAGTGCGCCGCCCGGCCGCGCCCGCCACTCCCGCAGGCCACTTCCGCGCCCCCAGCACCACCAGCTGTGCCGGAGGCACGATCGTCCCGGTCCGGTTCCAGGACTCCAGCCGAGCCAGCACCTGCTCGGCGTGCAGCAACGACGGCCTGCTCGCCCGGCACACCAACAACGGCCGCGGCACCGGCTCCCCGACGCGCAACCACGCCCCCGCACCGGCCAGCGGGTGCGCGGCCACCCGCCACGGGTCGTGTCCGATGTCGACGATCGTCGCCTGCACCGACCGAGCCGCCGCGGCGAAGAACTGCGGCGGCGGAACCATGCCCGGCGTCACGATCGGCAACGACGTCTCGATCCGCGCCAGCACCGCGTGCGCCCGCCACGACGACCGAATCCGCACGGCGGGATGCGGGCCGTCGAACACCGGCCCGTCCGAACGCGCCGCCGCAGCCAACCCCGACCGCACCGGATCCGCGGTGTCCACCAGCAACACCCGACGCCCCGCCAGCTGCAACGCATCCGCGAGCACCGCCGCGACCACCGACGCACCGGCACCCGGCGACGCCGCCAGCACCGGCACGACCGAGCCGAAACCGGACCAGTCCGCGCCACCACGCGCACCCGGTGCGAGCCCCTGCCGCTGCACCACCGCGGCTGCTTGGCCGGTTGCCGCCGCCGTCCGGAACGCGACGTCGTCGCCCTCCGGCTCGACCGTGCCCGACTCGGCTGCCGCCACGAGCCGACCGGCTTCGACAGCACCGACGACATCCGGTGTGGGCAGGTCACCGCGCATCGCGTTCGCGGCACCGGCCAGCCGTCGATCACGCGCGATCAGGCCGCCTCCCGCACCGGCCACCTTCCGGAGCGCTGCGGTGCACGGCTGCCGCGTTCCCGGCGAGGCCCGGTCGACCGGCGACACGGCGGGCGGGGTGCCTGGCTGCTGCTGGAATGAGGACATCACGATTTCTCCGACGTTCGATTGGCATGTGAACTGCGAAAACCGGGGCGGATCAGGACGTGCGGGTCCTGTGCCCGAAGACCGTGCGGATCGGTGCATTCGGCCGTTGTCGAGGCGTGCGGCATCGCGCCGCGCCGAGCAGGTGCGGCGGGTCGATGAAGTTCGAGATCGCCACCGGGCTCGTCGGCCTCGGTGACCGAGACGGTGCTGCCCGTTCAGGGCCAGGGACTCAGCGGTCCCACCGACTCATGCACTGGCGGAGGCGTTCGTGGATCACTGCGCTCCACGGGCGTCGCGTCCCGCGGAGCCAGCGGGGAACCGGCCGGGCCTCGCGATGCCCGGTGTGGTGACCGAGTGAGCATCGCGCCAACCGGTGGATCTTCTCCGCTGATTTCCGCTATAGTGGAACGGACGATGCCAACGTAACCCGGCCGACCGGGAGCGTCAACTGTAGTGGTTTCTCGACTTCATGATTCCGCTATAGTGGACTCAGGGAGTGGGTGGTCGACGTGGTCGACAAGACCGACATGAGCTTCGCCGCACGGCTGCGCAGGCTGTTCGACAGCGTCACCAAGGACGGCGGCGAGAAGTACACCGCGACCGAGGTCGCCGCCGCGATCACCGCGCGCGGCAAGGTCAAAGTGTCCAAGACCTACCTCTACGACCTGCTCAACGGGCAGAAGACCTCACCGAGCTGGCAACTCGTCCAGGCCCTGGCCGACTTCTTCGAAGTCCAGCTCGACTACTTCTCCGACGACGAACGCGCCCACGACCTCAACCGCCAGTACGAGGCCCTCGCCGTACTCGGCGAAGCAGGCGCCCAACGCATCGCCGCCCGCGCCAGCGAACTCACCCCCGAAGCCCTCGAAAGCGTCATGCGCTTCATCGAGTTCCAAGCCGACCAGAGCAAGAAACAACACCCGGAAGGGTGAGCACACCTCATTGGCATCACCACGACGAGCGGGAGACGGTACAGAGGCGAAACGGAACTCAACCGGAAAGCGGGGCACCGGTGGCAGAGGAAGACGGGTTCGTCGAAGTCGACGGCGGGAAGCTGTACTACGAGATCCGCGGTGACGGACCGCCGCTGCTGCTGATCCAGGGCGGCCTCAGCGAAGCCGGCGCCACGACCCAGCTCGCCGAGCACCTGACCGCCGCCGGGTACCGGGTGATCACCTACGACCGCCGCGGCCTGTCCCGCAGCGAGACCACGAGCGCCGAACCACCCGTCACGATGCGCCTGCACGCCGCCGACGCCGCCGCACTGCTCGACGCGGTGGCCACCGAGCCCGCGCTCGTCGTCGGCCCGAGCATCGGAGCCGTCATCGGCCTCCACCTCACCATCACCCGACCTGATCTCGTCGAGCTGCTGGTCGCGCACGAACCTCCGATGCCCTGCCTCGTCCGCGATCCCGAGCAGGAAGCCGGTCTCAACGCCGTCGCCGAGGTCGCAGCCACTGGTGATGTCGTGGCCGCGATCCGCCGCTTCGCCGCGCTGGGTGGAGAACGGGACGACGAACCCGAAATCGGCGCTCGGTCACCGAAACCCGTCGGCGACCCCCAAGCCAACCTGCGACGCTTCTTCGACCACGACTTCTCCGCAGTACGCACTGCCGAACTGTCCTCCGACGAACTCGCCGCCGCCCGGCCCCGCATCGTCGCCACCGGTGGCGCTCGATCGCAGGGCAAGTGGGAACACCGCTGCGCCGAACGTCTCGCCGAGCTGCTGGACCGCCCACTGATCGCCCTCCCCGGCGGCCACAATGGACTCACCAGCCACCCCGCCGGCGTCACCGCGGGACTGCTGGAACTGTTCACCGAGGCCAGAACATGAGCCGCCAGCGCAGTCTGCGGGCATGGCGCAGCGAGCTCGAACTCCGCCGCACCGTGCGGCGACTACTGCGCGAACTCGGCCTGCACCCACCGCTGAACATCGAGCAGCTCTGCGACGCACTCGGACAGCGCTGCGGGCGGCCGATCCGGCTGGTGCCCTGGCCACTTCCCGCGCCCGGCGCGTTCGGGCTGTGGATCGCCACCGCGGAAACCGACTGGATCCTCTACCAGCGCGACACCACCCCAGCTCACCAAGAGCACATCGTCCTGCACGAAATCGGCCACCTCATCAGCGGTCACACCTCCAACAAGGACGACGACGACATCTGGACTCAGCTGTTCCCCGACATCCCACCCGACGTCGTGCGCCGCGCCCTTCGACGCGACGGCTACGCCCCGGCCGCCGAGTACGAAGCCGAAATGGTCGCCACCGTCATCAAGGAATGGGCCGAACTGCTGCACCGGCTCGAAGCCGCACCCGACCGCACCAGCCCCGCCTCCACTCGCATCGGTCGCGCCTTCGACGACCACCAGGGCTGGCTGTGATGCTGGTACCGAACCTGCTGATGTGGGCAGCCGCAGTGATCGCGGCGCTGTGGAAGCTCTCCCAGCTCGCACGGGCACCTCGCGACAAGGGCCTGCACGCGGTCACGATCTGCACGGTCCTCGTCGTGCTCGCGCTGACCGCCCAACTGGCCGGCCACCTACCAGCCTTCGCCGCAGTGCTCCCGGCAGGTTTCCCGAAACTGGCGCAGAACACCCTGCTGACCGTCTTCTTCGCCCTACTGATCGTACTGCTGCACGGCAGCGTCTCCCCACAGCTCGCCACACGCCGCGGCTACCGCGAAATCGGGCTCGCCCTATTGACCTCCGCCGTGCTCGCCGCGACCTTCGCCCGCACCGAACCCGACGACCGCACCGGCTACGAAGACGCCGCCGCACCCGACATGCTCGCCTTCTACCTAGCAGGCAACCTCTACCTCTCCTACGCCTGCGCCCGCGGCGCACACCTCGCCAAAACGACCGCCGAGCACACCCGCTCCCGCGCACGCCTCAGCCTCCACATCGCCGCCGCAGGCCTGCTGATCAACCTCATCGGAACGCACCTCCCCCGAGCGATCTCCACCGCCAGCCGCCTCTTCCTCGGAATCGACCCGATCCCCGGCACCGCGACCTGGACCACCCCAATCCTGGCAATCGGCATCACCACGTTCTTCCTCGGAATCGGCTACCCCGGAGCACGCACCGCCCTGATCAAAATCCGTCTCTGGTTCGAAGCCCGGCGCACCTACCGCCGACTCCGCCCACTCTGGTCGGCCCTCACCGACCGCTTCCCCACCATCGCGCTTTTCCCCAAAGTCTCCGCGACCCGCGAACGCCGTCACCTGCGCGCCCTCCGCCTGCGCACCTACCGCCGCATCATCGAAATCCGCGACGGCCTCGTCTGCCTCAGCCCCTACCTCCCCGAAGCCGCCGACGCCACCCACTCCCCTGCACAGCAAGCACAACTCATCCACACCGCACTCCAACGCAGCACCACCAACACCCCACCCCAGCCACCCAGCATCGTCGCCCCACCCACGACCACCGAAGCAGACGCCGATACCCGCCAACTCCTGGCAATCGCCGACGCATTCGCCAAGTTCGAGTCCACACCCGACACTGATCAAGG
This sequence comes from Saccharopolyspora sp. MMCC62, assembly GCF_057736575.1. Taxonomy (NCBI): domain Bacteria; kingdom Bacillati; phylum Actinomycetota; class Actinomycetes; order Pseudonocardiales; family Pseudonocardiaceae; genus Saccharopolyspora; species Saccharopolyspora sp. MMCC62. Next base: position 910,209 of record NZ_JBYKCM010000001.1, read on the forward strand.
CAACCCTGAACAGATCACCAGGTCCTAGTTCGCCGCCGACGAGCGCGCGCGTCCGTAGTTCATCTCGACGCGCGATCACAACGGCAACCAGGTGTAGCAGTCTCGGTTGAACCTGGCTGACGCGTTCGGCTCGATCGCCGGATTGACCGTGGAGTACGGCAAGGCCGTGCCCGGTCGGCTCGGCGCCTCGCGCGACACCGGTGTGCACATGTTCGCCGGCGACTTCTCCCAGGTCGTCTACAGGTACGCCGACGCAATCACGCTCAAGCGCTCCGACGTCGGAACGATCGAGGGCGATGGCAAGCAAATCAACCTGTGGCAGACCAACCAGGTCGCCTACCTCGTGGAAGCGACGTTCGGGTGGCTGGTCAACGACCCGACCTCCTTCATCGCTTACGACATGGTGCCACTTCCCCATGTGGCCGCCGCTGCCTAAAAGGACCCGAACATTGGTTGACATCACCACGCTGCCCGAGCTGCATGAGGGCGACGAGGGCCACATTGACGCCCACAACACTGTCCGCGCGATCCGGCGCAACCACGAGGCCCGGCTGCGCGACCGTGGTCTGCCCCGAACCACCCACACAACATCGGCATCGTCTCCGCGACCGTGACGAGGGCAGCATGAGCAACAACAGCAGAAGGGGACGCCCCGTGGCCGAACGCACCATCCGCACCTTCGACCAGTTCCGGGACGAAGCCGGCCGCGCCGAGCCCTACACCCTGGATCTCAGCTCCGGCGACATCATCGAGATCCCGCCCCCGGACACCACCGAGCAGGTGTTCACCCTCGCCGAGAACGGCCACAAGCCCCGCGAAGCACTCAAGGCCCTGTGCGGCGAGTTCTATCCGCAGATCTACGCCAAGCTCAGGGGTGAGCACATCTCGGTGTTCAACAACCTCGTCGCCGACATGGCCGCCCACTTCGGGATGGGCAGCGCCCCTTCTGGGCATGGCGGGAACTGATCGACCTACTCAACCGCTACGGCGAGGAGGTCGAGTACGACCTCCTCACGGTCGGAGTGGACATCCTCGACTTCTTCCGAGGCGTACACCCGTGGATGCGGCTGTTCCGGATACTCCGTCAGCTCCCGCGCACCTCGCGCTACTGCGCCGACGTCGCCAGCGACGACGAACACGCCGAGCTGGTCGCAGCGAGCGACGACGGTCACGACCAGGCGCGGACAGTCCACCCGCCGTTGCAGACCTGGACCCAGGAAGCGGAGCTTCTCGCGCTGATCGCCGACCTGCTGGCCTACCAGCGCGCCGATTTCGCCTAAGTGCACAGCAAGTCCCACCGCTGGCGTGCACCGAAAACGGTACCGCGGCCCGAGACCGCGTTTGACCGCTCAGCACGACGTAGTGATCAGCAGTAGCACCGAGAAGTCGTAGCCTAGAACCCCGAAGTGGCCGCGGCTGGTTGTCCGGGGCGTCAGCTCGGCATGCGGTTGTCCTCGGGCTAGCTTCGGTACTGCTCGGCGAGGTGGTCGCGGAGCTGTGCGTGGCGGAACTGGTAGACCGCACCCGTCCTTCGCAACACTCCGCGATCGTATGCATCTTCAAAGAAACGTTTCGGGCGCCAGGGCAAACGCCGGGTCAGCGGCAGCCACAGCCGCGCGAACATTAGCCATTGCCCCCATGCTGACAATGAGAACCGAACGACCCCGACTAGAGCACCAGCGAAGATCCCCGTGCCGATTCCGACCACGGCGGCATCTCCGCGATCAAACCCAGGACCAAGCATGAGGATGCACATAAATGCGAGCGTGAAGGTAGGAATGGTTGCGGACGTCCGGACAAGTGTGACCCTGCGGTCGAGAGCCAGGAGTGTCCACGGGTAGCTGACGTGAGATATAGAGGTATCCCCGAAATCTGATAGAGCGAAGACCCCTGACAACGCCGCTAGCCCGAACAGTAGCCCGACTGCGAGGCCGTAGGTACCGCGCTCAATGCCACCTCCAATTATGCACAGAAAGGCAATACCGAGCCCAACAGCCGACTGGGTCTTAAATTTTTTGAGGTGAACTAACCGGAGGCGCGACTGGGGACCTTGTGGTGGCACCCAGAGACGTGGCGATTCATTGATTTTTGCATTTCTGTAATTAAATCCTGCTTCGCTGAAGACTCCGGCGACAATGCCAAAGATGCTACCGAATAAAAGCCCAAAAAGGGCCCCCTTTTTAAAACCGTAGATAAGCCCGAAAGCAAGTCCATGAGGGAGTTGCGAGAGCCCCCAAAGACCCCCGAAAAGAATCCATGCGGGGACCCCAAGGGCGAGCCAGACAGTAGTTATGGTGACGAAGCGGCGAGTCAGGTGGTGGAAGGTATCGGGGAGTCGCCACCAGGCGATGTCATGTGTATTGCGGTCTTGGAGGTGTGTGGCGAGGTAGCCGAGCCAACGGTGGACTTGGTCGGAGCGCCACTCGGGACGTCGCGCTCGGTTCGAGCCAGCACCGCCGGGAGCATAGACTGTGCCCAGGTAGGCGGCCAGCAAGTGGTCTTCCAGCGCCTTGACAGAGGGGAACTGGGCGGAGTTGAGGAGTTCGGCGGGGTCATGACCCCGGCCGTCGTTGTAGACGGTGCGGACGAGCATGACCATCAGTGGAGTGGTCAGCACAGCTGTGAGGTTCTTGCTCGCGGGCTGGTCAGATGCGGTTCGCAGTTGCCCGAACATCGAATTCCATGCATGAGCACGGGTTTTTCCGGTACTGTGAAGCAGGTATTCGTGGGCTTCGTCGAGGCTTAAGTCTTCGAGTTCGATTGCCGCAGCGCCGCCGACAGCTTTGATTTCGTGAGCCGCGTGGACGTACTCGTCGAGGCGACTGCTGACGATCAGCGGTAGGTCGAGGGTGCTGATGCCACGGACAGCCTCGGGATGACGGTCTTTGAGGATTTCGTCGAAGCCGTCCAGGAGAGGCACGATGAGGCCGCGTTCGAGGAAGAGGTCTGCTACATACCTGTCGGTAGTAGTTTCTTTGGCGGCGAGGAACGGGTAGTCGCGGGCAAGATGTTCCGCCATCCAGCAACGTAGGTCGGTCGCAGGGTCCCAGCCACCGAGGCTGAACAACACCGGCACCGGACCGGTAATTCTACTCTTGAGCAGGTCCAGGATTAGCCGGTGGGCAAGCACTGTCTTGCCAGCACCGGCCCTCCCCAAGATCACCAGCCGTCGGGACTCGATCGCCTCGTAGGTTTGACGGATCGAGGTGAAATTTCCCGCCAGCGGTACGGGGACACCGTCAGCCTGAATCTTCTCCCAGTAGTCGAACAGGTCCTCCGCAGCGGTGTGCCAGCGAACGGGTAATGCGTCCCGGTCTCGAATCCCCCATTTGGACAGCTCCCGGCCGCTTGCCGAGCTCACCTCATCGGCGAGTTTCTGGAGAAGTTCCGCTTGCTTTCCGTCGAGGCTCGGTGGGTTCGGTGGGCTGGTCATGGAGATCGGTCCGTTGTTAACACCGATCTGGAAACTGACGTCGGCCCGCCCGGTGAAATCGTTGCGGATCTTGTACCCCTCTGTCACCTCGCACAGTGTGCCCCACCGTCTGCGGACTGTGTGCGGTTACGGCCTTCCCGAACCATCTTTGAGGACGGAGCTCCCCTGAAAGGAGGCGGTGCGCGTGGCGAAGTTCGAAGCGGGTACCGCCTTCGTGCAGGTCGTCCCGACCTTGCGGGACTTCCACAAGAAAATCGGCCAGCTTCTCCAAGGCTTGGACGATCAGGTCGTCGTGCCCGTCTCTGCCGATGCTGCCCAGGCCGAAGCAGCGGTCGCTCGCCTCGGCAAGCAACTGGAAACCCAGGCCACCGTAGATGTCTCGGCCAACATGGCGCCCGCGCGGGCGAGTGTGGAGCAGTTCCAACGCGAAGCCGAAAGCCAGTCGGCGAAGATCCGCGTCTATGCCGAGACCTCGGGTGTCGAGGCCGACACGCAAACGATGCTGGCGCGGCAGAACACCACCAGCGTCACCGCCGAGGCCGACGTCAAGCGCGCCCAGGCTCAGATCGACGCGCTGGCGGCCACCGCGCCACCGGTCGAAGTGCCGGTTGACGCCGACATCGCCAAGGCCGAAGCCAAGATCGCCGCGCTCGCGGCGAAGAAGGCCACCGCCGAGGTCGAGGTCACCGCGACCATCGACCAGGCCCAAGCCCGCATCGATGAGCTGACTACCCAACGGCGGGCGCGGGTGATGGCGATCGAGGCGGACATGGCCCCGGTCCGCGAGCAGGTTGCCGCCCTGGTCAAGCAGCGCGACGAGAAGAAGATCGACGTCACCGCGGAGATCACCAAGGCCGAAGCCCAGCTGGCCAAGCTCGATGCGCAGAAGCGCGGCGTTCAAGTGCAGGTCGACGCGGATATCTCCCGTGCAGAAGCGCAGATCGCTAAGGCGGGAGCGCAGTGGGAGCACACCGCCCTGTCGGTGGACGCCGACACCGCGGTAGCGGAGGCCAAGCTTGCCGAGCTGCGCGAGCACGCCGACGAACTCGACGGCAAGAAGGCCGCCATGCGCGCCGACGTCGAGGGTGCCGAGCGTGCGATCAACATTCTGGGGCTGCTGACCGCCGCTCTCTCCGTGCTCGGCGCTGCGGCCCCGCCCGCCGCAGCAGCACTCGCCGCCGTCCCCGCATCCCTGGTCGGCATCGGCCAGGTCACCAGTGCGGCCATCGCCGGGTTCAACGGCATCGGTGACGCCGTCGAGGCGATGGAGACCGTGCGCCTGGACAACTTGACCGATCCCGGCGCGACCAAGGAACAGATCGACAAGCTCAACGACGCGATGGCTTCGTTGACGCCTGCCGGTCGTGAGTTCGCGGTCTTCGTGAGCACCGAGCTGCTGCCCGCGATGCGCACGATCGGTGACAGCGTCCAATCCGACATGCTGCCGCCCATCCGCGAAGCACTTGGCCAGCTTTTGAGCCTGGCCCCGCAGCTCAACGGCGCCCTGGTCTCGACCGGGCAGGTACTCGGTGACCTGGCCAAGCGTTCGGCGGCGATGGCGAGCACGTCGGTGTGGAGCAACGACTTCACGTTGGTCACCGAAGCCAACAACCGCAGCATGACCTCGTTCGGCGGGGCCGGGCTGGCACTGGCCGATGCGCTGCGGTCGATCACCGCCGCGGCCATGCCGATGCTCGACACCTTCGCCCAGTGGATCGAATCGCAAGCGATCCTGGCCAACCAGTTCATCCAGACCCAGCGCGCCAGCGGAGCACTCGGAGTGTGGTTCTCCCAAATGGGCGACCGCCTCGCCGAGTTCGGCGCCATCGCCGTGCAAACGGCCACCGGCATCGCCGAACTGCTCAACACCTTGGCACCGCTGGGCATGACGCTGGCCGAGATGGTCGGCACCATCGCCGAGTCCAGCGGAAACTTCGCCACGGCCAACCCCGCTTTGACCCAGGTCGCCGCGGCAGCCGCAATCGCTCTGGCCGGGTTCGTCGCTCTCGGCCGGGGGATCGGCGGCGTCGCAGCCGCCATCAGCTCGGCCCGCGCCGGCTGGCAAGCACTCACCGGGCTGATGACCATCTGGCAAGCCCGCGCTACCGCCGCCGGAACCGCGATGGGCACCGCCGCCACCTCGATGACCGGCAGCGTGGCCGCCGGCCAACGAGTCAGTACCGCAGTCGGCGGCGTCGCAGCCGGATTCGCCCGCCTGATCAGCGTCGTACCGATCGCCGGTGTCGTGATCGGCGGTGCCGCACTGGCCTTGGACGCCGTGGCCACCAACGCCGACGAAGCGGCGAACGCTCTCCTCAAGGGCGGCAGCGCAGCACAACAAGCCGTGGCCTCGGTGAACGCGGACAACCAGTTCACCGGCCTCGGGTGGCTCGACGCCTTCGGCGGACCCGGCCAGTGGATCAAGGGCCAGTTCACCACCAGCCTCGACGAAGCCAAGGCCAAGGCGAACGAGCTCTACACCGCCATGACGCCACTGCAACAGGCGCAAACAGACCTGACCAGGGCACAGAACGACTACGCCTTGGCGGTCCAGCAGCAAGGCCCCGCCTCGGCCGCCGCCGCATAGGCTCAGAACGCGGTGGCCGCCGCGACAGATCGGGTCGAGCAAGAGCAGTCGGCCGCAGCAGCCGCGACCAAGAGCCATACAGACCGGATGGTCGAGCAGCAGTTGCAGGCCATTTCGGCACTGGACAAGGACCTCGCGCTACGCCAAGCCCTCACCGGGGTCACCCAGGCTCAACAGCAGGCGGCAGCCGCCGCCGCGCAGTACGGAGCCGGGAGCACGCAGGCCACCGCCGCCGATCAGCAGTTGGAGCAGTCGATGCTGCGTGCGGCGCAGGCTGCTCGTGACAAGGCGGCGGCCCAACACCAAGGAGCTGCCGCCAACGACCGCGACCGGCTCGCCACCGGGGCGTTCAACCAGACGTTGGCGAACCTGGTCGTACAGGCCGGGACCGCAGCACCGATCGCACTGCGGCAGTACCTCGCCAACCTCGACGCCTCCGCGCTCGGGGCCATCGGCGCACGGATGGAAACCGATAACTTCGGCCGCGCCGTGCTCGTACTACCCGGCGAGAAACGCGTGTTCCTCGGCGTCAACGGAGCCGACGAAGCCACCGCTCGCATCAACCAGCTGCGGGCCTCGATCCAAGGGCTTCCCGAGTCCCACTGGTTCACCATCTACACCCGCCAGATCGTCGACGCCGTCCAACCACCGCCGAAGGACCCCAACGCGCCACCACTGCCCCTAGGCAACGCGGCCGGCCGACTCGTACAACCCTTCGCCAGGGGCGGTATTGCCGGACTCAAGCCCATGCGGCCGGTCGCCCAAGTCGTATCCCCGCAAACCTGGCGCGTGGTCGGCGACCGGATGTACGGCGACGAGGCGTACATCCCCGTCAACGACTCCGCACGATCTCAGGCGATCTTGGCCGAAACAGCCCGTCGCATGGGATTCGGTCTGCTGCCCGACCAGCGACAGCCGATCGGTATGGCCTCTGGTGGACTCGCGAGCAGCACCGCCGCCTACAGCAACACCGCACCACCACGCCGAGTCCTGCCGCGAGACAAAGCCGAGGTGGCAGTATCCAGACAACAGGTGTGGTCACCGCAGATCACAGTCAACGCCCGCACCGACGCGAGCCCGGACCACATCGCTGCCGTGATCAATCGGCAACTGCGGATACGGTCTCGACTTTAGGAGATTCCCGACAGTGGTCCTCGCTTCGTTAATTAAGGATACTGTGCGCTCCCTGCGCTCGTTGCCTTCCGTCAAGTATTCTTGTTGGATCAAGAGCAGTTCGTGTGCCCTTATAATGAAGTCCGACCAACTTTGCTTCTCCTTCAATACCTCCAACAAAAAATGAAGGTTATCCATTAACCTCGGAGTTCCATAGTGCTTTTCCTTCAAAAGTTCAGTTAGTCTACTTAGTTTCTTCTCGGCTTCATCTAGCTTATTCTTGCGATACAGAAGCAATCCTTGTCGCTCAAGGACCCACAGAGCATATCTGTGGCTCTCCCCTAGCAGTGACCTTTGCCACGTAAGCAGAATCTCGCACTCTGCCTCGGCGCGACTCAAGTAGCCCGCTTCCTCCCACAGGGTAATTGCATTCCTGTGGGATTCAAAAGCGTCCGGATGGCCAATTCCGAGGCGCGTTATCCTTCCCATCGCAACCTGCCAATACTCTGCCGCGGACTCATAATAAAGTCCCTGACAGTGGAGCGCCCGAGCGATTTGATGGCGCGTCCCCAGAATTTCAGGACTTCGTCCTCCGAGTGTGCGATGCTGAATTATCGAAATCTCGCGAAGCTCGATCTCGGCGTCAAGGTAACGGCCTTGTTCGAATAGTATCGCTGCGACATTATGCCGCGTTTGCAACGTCTCGCAATCGCCAGGGCCAAGTAGTCGGGAACGCCGCTGAGCCAATGCTCGATACTCCGCCTCAGCCTCGGCCAGCCTACCAACTTCTTCCATTGCACTAGCCTTGGCTTCATGTTCCAAGAATGAGACCGGAAGGGACCGGATATTTTCCGGATCACCACCTGCCGTCCCGTAATTATTATTAACAGTAGTGCACTGCAATTTCTCCGCGAACCCGACCTGCATCGCGAAGCTTGCCTCTCCGTCGAAATTACTCGTAATCATAAGTCCTCGGGTCCGGGCTAGCTCTGTGCATCAAGTATCACAGTGAAGGTACCGCCCTGAGTGTTGCAGGAGTGCTGAAACCCGCATACGTCGGAAGGAGGACGTGTCTTTGGAAGGCTCACCGATCTGGAGCCTCGGCCCCCTGACGTTCGACCCGGAACAGACAGATCGCCACGGAGTGCACTGGATTCTCACTTCCGAAGAAGGGTTTTGGGCCTCACCTGCGACCACCGCGGCGTTGAACCCGCAGCTTGGTGCACATGGCGCGTTCCGCACGCCTGGTTGGAAGACCGAGCGGACGATCACGTTGGAGGGCCAGGCTTTCGCACCCGATTACTCGGCGCTCCGCCGCGCCTCAGCCACGCTGACCGGTTTGCTCAGTGACCCGTTGACTCCGATGAAACTGACCTGTTACTCGGAAATCGGCGCGCTGACCTGCGCTGTGTACCTCGACGACCAGATCTTGACCAAGCCAACCGAAACCGCGACGCCCGGTTTCGAATGGTCCCTGCAACTGGTCGCACTCGACCCGCGCAAGTACTCGCTGTCCTGGTATCGCACGGACACCGGGCTGCCCTCTCAAGGCCGGGACGGTCTGCGTTTCGGCGAAGGGCTGAGCTTTGACCGAACTCGCGGACTTGCCTTTGGGGAGGGCCACAGCTCCGGCGCAATGGTGCTGACCAACCGGGGAACCGCCCCCACCGCGCCGCTCTACACGCTGCACGGACCGCTGCACCGTCCCCGATTGACCGTCACCAACGGCAACCGCACGGCAACGCTGGCTTACGACGCCACGCTGCACGAGGGGCAGACCCTCGTGCTCGACCCTGCGGTGCCCACCGCCCGGCTCGACGACGAAACCTACGTCAGGGCGCAGATCTTCCCCGCGCAGTTCGGCGATTTCGTCATCCCCGCTGCGTCCTACGACGCCGAGCCCGGCCAGCTCTGCGTGCGGCTGTCCCACGACGGCCCGCCTGGCGCTGAAGGCCGTGTCGAAGCGGCTTGGCGAGCCGCCTGGTTCTAACTCGATTCTCCGCACTCTCAGGGAGTTTTTCCATGTCCACCATCGGCATGTACGTGACTTCGGACATCGATCCGTGGGCCGTCGAAGGGCGGATCGGCCTGCGCGATGCGCGCATGGCTTTGTCCGCCTTGCTGGCCCCTGCACCACGCCAGTCCATCGAAGTGCGGGCTGGCGTCCTGCTCTCGGGAGATTCCGAAGGCTTCGACGGTTCCTGCCACACCGCTTTACGAGTGCAGGCCGCCCAGGCGATGAGCCTCACCGTGGAGCGCGGTAGTTGCGTGATCGCGACCGAAGACGGCCCGTATGTCTGCACGCTCGACACCACCGCACGCCTGCGCCTGGAGCCAGCGAGCCGCTACATGTCGCGCGTGGACCTCGTCGTCGCACGGGTTTACGACGACCTCAGCGATTCACTGTGCCCCACCCACGAGCGACGCCACTTCTGCATCGAGGTGTGGACCGGAGACCCGTCCCCGACGACTCCGGCCGTTCCGGAGCCGGACGGCGTCGGCTGGATTCCGCTGGCCAAGGTCCGCGTCCCGGCCGACACGACCCACCTCACCCAGGAACACATCACCGACTTACGCGGCCCCGGCCTCGCTACCCGCGGCGGTGTCCGAGTCCTTTATGGCGAAAACGCCCGCCCGGACTCCACCGCGTTCCGCCAGGCCGGTGCTTACCTCGGTGAACAGCGTTGGGTCGCAGACTCCGGCTTCGCCGCGCAGGTCTGGCACGGCGGAGGCGACGACCGCCTGACCCACGGATGGCACGGCACCCACAACGCCATGACCTACACCGCCACCCCCGGCTCCGGCGACTGGCTATGGCTGCGCGGAGGCGGAACGCTGCGCGAGGTATGCAGCGTGACCATCCCCGACCCCGGTGTGCCCTACACGATCTACCCCACCGGCCGCGTCGTCGCGCGCCAGTCCCCGAACACCGCAGTCGACGTCCAAATCAAGGTCCACGACCCCCACAACGGTCCCGCCGTGAACTGGGATGGCGGCGAGACCGGTACCGCGGATGCCGACACTCGGCAGGTCTACGGCGTGCCGCCGCTGCGCTACGGGCCGTTCACCGGCTCCATCGAGGTCTTCCTCAACGTCCAGGTCATCCGCACCGACAACCCCGAATTCGGCGTGGCCTACCGCGGCGATGACGTCGGCGACAGTCTCCTGTCCGTGGAGATCTGGCCGTTGTCACGCACCATGTAGCCCGCCTGCAAATAGGCCCCGTCAGAAGTCGGTTTCTCCAGGGGGAGAAACAAAATCAACATAAAGCGGAGTAGCAAGCACTATCCTATGCCCCGGTTCGCAGGGCAGTACCGCACTGACACGTGCGTAACCTGCCATCCAGGCGGCAGTGAACACGGGCCATAGGTGACTACGGACGAAACGCACCATGCAGTCGGCTATCAATGGCATATCCATCGGCTCTTCTTTTTGGCCAAACGGTGCTTTGAGGTCGGAATCGTCATCATAGTAGTAGTGTTTCCACCAGTACATGAACGACACAAGATCGGACCCCCACAGCTGTATATCTTGCCTCGGAGGCGCTGTCTCGAATCGTGGACGAAGATGCTGACTCGATCCATGAAGCAGCAATTGGATTGCTCCCCCCGTTGGGTATTCGTCAGTCGCAGTGGCTCGATCAACGAACACCACCGGGGGGTCATCCTGGCCAAGCGGCACCGTTCCATAGCTGAGCGGCGCCTCAAAGTGGACCCACTGCCCGGCAGTAACCGTGCTGTCTGTAAACCATTTGGCAGCGCGGTCTGAGCTGTCCAAAGCCGAGATCACCGCGTCAAGATCAGGTGTGTGCCTTACTGGCCTATCTTGACCTGGTTTCCCGATTTTCAGCCCGCCCAGTCCGGGGATCTTGAGCTCCCCCTCCACGTCAGCGCCCCTACCCCAAGGTCGAGGACGTCCGGGTAGAAACTGCTGAAGCTTTCGCTCCGAAAGGTAGATCTGTTCGCGCATCTGCCCATCGTCTCAAAAAGCGACTGCTTCGGGTCTCCTTTGGTGAACGTTCAGGTGAGCAGTCAAGGCACGTGCCGCACCTGGTCGGCGGCGACGACGTGCTGGTGAGCCTCCCTCCGAGCCGGGCTTGGCGGTTCGTGGACACCTTGCTCGACGGGTTCACCCGACGCATCGGCACCGCCACGGACAACGACGACGCCGACTGGCTGCCCACCCTGTCGGTCGGGGTCGTCTTCCACCACTACCAAGTCCCGCTGTTCCAGCTCAACGAGCTCGCGAAAACCTTGCTGCGCCGCGCGAAAGTGCACACCTGCGGTGACGCCGCCTCACTGGCCTGGCAGGACACCACGTAGGACGGCGTCGGGACCGGTACGCGCCCTGCGCTGGAGCACGACGCGTTCACCGCCCACCAGGACGCGTTGCGCAAGCTGGCCGCCATGTCCAAATCGGCTCGGCACCGGCTGGCCGAACTGCTCCGGGCGCACGGCGAGGTTCCGCGGAACTGGCCGCGCACGCCGCCCGCATCGGCTGCACCGAAGTGCTCGCCCCGTTCGACGACCCGATCCGTCTCGCCGACGCGCTCGGCATCGTCCGCTGGTGGTGGCATGAACCGGCTTGATTTCACGATCACGTTCCACTCCCCGTTCCGAGTCGCCCGCGGCGAAGGAGGCCGCGGCGCGCACGACACCATCGACGACACCGACCGGCTGCCCGCGACCAGCCTCGCCGGCGTCATGCGCGCCACTGCCACCACCCTGCTCGGTGACAGGAACCCGGTGATCGACGAGGTGTTCGGTTCAGATGCGGCGCCGTGCCCGTGGCGGTGGAGCCCGGCACGCCCCATCGACGGCTGGCAGGAGGCGAAGCCCGCCGCGCGCGTGCGCATCGACGCCACCACCGGGTCGGCGCAGCAGGACATGCTCGTGTTCGCCGAGCAGACACGCGCCGAACAGGCCGAGTTCCACATCAGCCGCTTCCGCCACGTCGACCCTGATCGCCGCGACCTGCACCGCGCGGTGCTCATCGTCGCCGCACAAGCGACCCGCTCGCTCGGGGCCTGGCGGCGCCGCGGACTCGGCTGGGTCGGCATCCGCTGCACGCACGAACCGGATGAACAGCTCGTGCGCACGTTCCTGGAGCTGAAAGAATGACTGACACCGCCCGGATCACCGTCACCCTCACCGAACCGGTCGCCGCGGGCAAACGGCTCCGCACGGACTTCGTGCAGGACACCTACGACCACATCCCCGGCACCGTGCTGCGCGGAGCGCTCGCCGCCCGCTGGGTCGCTGAACTCGGCGTGCCGGTGACCAGAACACCGGAATTCCTCGACGTCTTCGAAGAGGACGGCGGATTCGGCCCGCTGCACTCCGAGCTCAGCATGCCCATCCCGTTGAGCGTGCACCTGCACAAGTACCGCGCCGACCCCGCCATATGCACGCGCGAGTTGTGGGACGAAGCGCTCGAAGGTGTGGGGGGGGGGGGGGGGGGGGGGGGGGGGGGGGGGGGGGGGGGGGGGGGGGGGGGGGGGGGGGGGG